>CAZKWF010000010.1:0-44144 GCA_964556565.1 uncultured Candidatus Bathyarchaeia archaeon | reverse complement strand
CGAGCTTATTGTGCACAGAGCAATAGAAAAATTTCTTGGGCAAGATGGTGTGTGGTATTTTACAACAAGAGGGGACAATACTGGTGGATCTCACTCTTGGGAAGTAAAGTTTCCAGAATCTTATGTCGTCGGTAAAGTTGTGAGTCATGTATCGCACATAGGTTATATTCCACTGTTTCTACGAGAGTTTTTGTGGACCCCGATCGGAATGATATTGATTGTTACGTTACTACTTCTTTTCCTGTTTTATGATTATATTCCCTTCCCTGGAAAGAAGGACAAACAAGACACCCCCGAACCACAGACCAGAAATATTGATTTTCTTCGAAATAAAGGGAAACTGTCTTAAAGAGTTAGATACGGTATTTCATTGCTGTTCCGAGGGAGAAGCTTGCTGAAACTGAGGGGTAACCATGTTAAGGTAATTGTCCTAATGGGCGTCATTGTAGTCAGCATTCTTTCTCTCTGGCTTGGTTTTAGGGCTTTTTTGAAAACAGATTACCCCTTATTAGCAGTTACTTCTGTAAACATGGTGCCCACCTTACAATTTGGCGACCTTATTATGGTTCAGGGAGTATCGAATGCTTGCGATATTGTAGTTGACCGAGATGATGCTGTTCCACTTGGTGATATTATTATTTTTCACAATCCTACAGACTCAAGCGAGCTTATTGTGCACAGAGCGATAGATAAAGAGTTTAGGGGTGGAATGTGGTACTTCCAAACAAAGGGAGACTATATCACCGGTCCAGATATCTGGGATTATCACTACAAATGTGATCTTGCAGAAGAGTATGTTGTTGGAAAAGTTGTTGGCCATGTATCGCACGTAGGTTACATCCCTCTGTTTCTACGAGAATTTCTCTGGACCCCGACTGGAATGCTGATAGTACTCATATTATTGCTCATTTGCTCGCTTTACATGCGTCGTCCTTCGCTGAGGAAGAAAGTTGAGGCTCAGAACCAAGCCTTTATAAATAACTCCTACTGAAATCAGATATCCTTATAAAGAGGTGCTCAAGTGCCAAAGGTTAAAGCTTCAATCAACATCGAAAACGTGGTTGCATCCGCAACATTAGACCAAAGAGTCGACCTGAACGCTGTGGTGAAAGGTCATCCCGGAGTCGAATACCGCCCAGAACAGTTCCCAGGACTCGTTTTTCGTTTGAAAAAGCCGAAAACAGCCACTCTAATTTTCAACTCGGGGAAGATGGTGTGCACCGGAGCTAAGTCGGAAAAAGAAGCGAGAAGGGCAGTAATGAAAGTCGTCAAAGAACTGAAGAAAAGCGGAATAATAATCATCAGCAAACCGAAACTGAAGATACAGAACATCGTCGCCTCAGCAGGCCTAGGAGGAAACATCGACCTTGAAAAAGCAACATATTCGCTGGGGAAAACCATGTATGAACCTGAACAATTCCCCGGTCTCATCTACCGAATGGCTGAGCCTAAAGTCGTAATTCTTCTATTCGCAAGCGGAAAACTGGTATGCACAGGCGCCAAACATGAAGAAGACGTTTACCAAGCAGTTGACAAGCTTCATCAGAGACTTGAAGATCAAGAACTGATATACTACGAATAGACATAATTAGATTCTCCTTTTTCCATATTTTTTGGTACAATTATTCATAATGTGATTTTGAGCGATGAAGAGAAGAGTAATAAAAGTCTAGAGGTCTGCGGCCAGGCGTTATTTCTTTTTCACTTGTTTCAAGATTGTTTTTAGCTGATCTTCTGTGATGACGCCTATCTCATAGAGTTTGTCAGCAGCCTCACTTGCTTCCAGCAAATAGTGTAACCTAACGTTGTCTCCCGCCAGCCTTTCTTTTCCACTCTCCTCGCGATCTATTAAGACGGCCGCATCTGTCACCAAGCCTCCTTCCGCTCTGATCGTTTCTACAGCCTTTCTCATAGACAGTCCGGTTGTTATGAGATCGTCTATCAGCAAGACGCGGTCACCGGGCATCATGATGCCTTCTACTCGGCGCCCTCGTCCATGCGGTCGCATGTGCGGTCGAATGTAGAGGAAAGGTTTCTTGAGATGATAGGCAAGAAGAGATGAGAATGGAATGCCTGCAGTTGGGATTCCTGCAATTCGGTCAAAGTTGTCGGTTCCAACGTCCCCTTTTATTAGATCGACGTATAGGTTACAGACTCTTTGAAACGCGTCTGGAAAGCTTGGAACGATTCTGAGGTCAATGTAGTAGGGGCTGACTCTTCCGCTCGTAAGCTTGAAGGTTCCAAACTTCAAAGCGCCAATCTTGTTCAGAACTCGACAAAGTTCAGTTTTCATGTCTTCCTTTTCTTTTCCTAGTGGCAATTTATGTCTCCTCAAAAGTACTTGTATAGACTACTTTCTTAATAAGAATCTTGTTAACTGAAACATCTATCAGTTTTGTATCTATGTTGAGGGTTAACTCCTACTGACTGGGATACTGGCGATTTGGACGAGAACATGACGAATTTCATTACTTTTAGGGGTCATTTCAATAAGCTTTCTGCGATTTTCTGATTATGATGAAGATTGTTTTACCTTTGCTTCGAGAAAGATGTCTTGCTTTTGTCAGTGTTTTGTTCGTGATGTCCAAAAGATCCTCAAGTCTATTTGTGGAGTTTTTTCTCTCTATTTTTGATGCCAATTCGTTTTTGAGTAGGTGTTCTGCCAAGATGGATGTTCCACAAATTTCTCCTTTTCTAATAAGTGCTTCCACTATTATGTCTTTGATTTCACTACGGTTTCTGAGTTGTCTCCATATGGATTCAACTTGACTTAGTCGTTTGTGCTTTTTCTTTAGGCGTTGAGTTTCTTCGGTTTCTGTGACAAGCCTAACCCTTTCATCCCATTTTTTCATCCAAATTCCAGACCAGATGTTCAGGAATTCTTTGAGTTCTTCTGGTTTTTCATCGAGGTATCTGCGTATTTCTTCTGTAAGTTCAGGCTGAGTTATATTTTGGCTTGTGAGTCTCCAGTGAAACTTCAAGTAGTTCATGAAGTCTTGGCTGGCTATGCTTAGAACTCTCTTATCTGTCCCTTGTAGGTCG
Source organism: uncultured Candidatus Bathyarchaeia archaeon (assembly GCA_964556565.1). Classification (GTDB taxonomy): domain Archaea; phylum Thermoproteota; class Bathyarchaeia; order Bathyarchaeales; family Bathyarchaeaceae; genus SOJZ01. Next base: position 41,102 of record CAZKWF010000010.1, on the reverse strand, counting down.
AGGTGCAGATTTCTGTTTCTTAGACTCTCTAATAGAAGGATTTGGATAAGGTTCATCTCAGTTCTCTATGAGAACCGATTGTTGTTAGTATATTACTTCGTTATTCCAGTTTGTAGCATATATCAACTTAGAAAGTAGGATTTGTGGTTTTTGTTAACAAGGGTTTGAGGCGGTTAGAATAACAACAGAAGAGGTTTTTGCATGCATGCTAATCAGCGAGTACGAAGTTAGAACAAACATCCATAAAGGGCATGCTCGCATTGGCCGCTGTAGGCTTTGAAAAAATAATTTGATGAAGTCGGCAATGTTCACTCATACCGGAAATCCAAGTCAGCGATCGACCCGCGACTTTGTCAACAAAAACGCGATTTTCTCACCAAACTCTCTAGCTGCTTCTGGGCCTTTTCCTGTTATTATTTTGCCATCAATCATAACTGGGACATCTGAGACTATTGCCCCAGCATTCTTCAGCTCGTTTAGGGTAGTTGCTGTCCTGAACACCGTCACCTTCTTTCCCTCTAGAATTCCAACTTTAGCCAAGACGACGGGAGATATGCAAATGGCTGCGACTAGACCTCCCTGTTGATGTAAACCTTGAACTATCTTGTGTACCTGCAAATTATTCCAGAGATATGTTTGAGAGCCAGATCCTCCAACGACCACCACAGCGTCAAATTCCGCCGGGTTAACTTTATCTACGGTAGTATCTGGAAGCACTTGCATCCCGAACATTCCCTTAGCAGTTCCAGTCGCAGTACTGGCTACTACGACTTTGACGCCTTCTTTTTCCAGAATTGCCTTAGGTTCTCGAAATTCTTCGTCTCTAAAATCTTTTGGGGCGATTATCATCAAAACCTTCTTTTCCATTTACCTTTACCTCTTCCATACTCTATGCTGAGGGTTACACAAATTTGATTTAAAGAGCTTACGCTATTTGTCCGCTATGTTTAAATGTAGCTCACAAAAGTCTTGTAATCAATTGGAGGGATTTCATGGTTGACGTGTGGCTTCCCTACGGGAAAACCGAGATCTGCGCAAGAATACCTACCAGAAACTTCTTGGGTACCATAGAACCGAAAGAAAAGAGTGGGGTGCCTGATTCCCGAATTGAGGTTGAAAGAGCCCTGAGAGAACCCATTGGCTCTAAACAATTGAGCGAAATTGCAGAGCTTGGTGACAAGGTAGCCATAGTAGTTGACGACGCAACTCGAGTAACTCCGAGCTATTTGCTGGTTCCTCCATTGTTAGACGAACTTAACAAGGCTGGAGTGAAAGATGAAGATGTTACGGTCATTTTCGGCTGTGGCACACATCGCGCTGTTAAGCCAGATGAGATGAAAAAACTTGTGGGCGAAGAGGCTCTGAAAAGAGTGCGGGCGGTAAATCATGACTGCAACGCTAAGGATCAGGTTTTTTTGGGTAAGACATCTTTTGGAACTAAAGTTTACGTAAGCAAGATTTTTGCCGACGCTGATGTTAAAATTTTGGCGGGAGACGTTGATTTACATTATTATGCAGGGTATGGTGGTGGGAGGAAGAGTGTTCTGCCTGCTGTGTCAAGTGCAGAAACCATTCAGCATAATCATGCCATGCTTTTGCATCCAAAATCCAGAACAGGCGTGTTAGAGGGCAATCCGGTGCATGAGGATATGGTTGAAGCAGCGAAACTCGCCAAGGTGGATTTCATCTTAAACATTGTCACAAACAGCAAGCTGGAACTGGTTCAGGCGTTTGCAGGAGACTTGGAGCTAGCTTTTTATGAGGGTGTGAAACTTGTGGACGAAATGTATAAGGTGCCTATTGACAGAAGGGCGGACATCGTTGTTGTAAGCCCTGGTGGGCATCCGCTTGACATTAATCTTTATCAAGCCTATAAAGGGGTTGACAACGCTCTGGAAGCAGTGAAAAGAGGTGGAGTCATCGTTTTGGTGGCGGAATGTCCGGAAGGTCATGGGCATGACGTTTTTCATGAGTGGATGACGAGGTTAAAAGACTTGAAGGGGATGGAGAAGGAGATCAAGAAGCGTTTTCGTATGGGTGGACATAAGGCTTACTATTTGTTGAAGGCTTTGCAGAAAGTTAAGATTATCTTTGTTTCAGTCATGCCCGACTATTATGCCGTGAACCTGTTCAAGCTGAAAACTGCAAGAGTTGTGAACGATGCGTTGCGTGATGCCTTTGACATTGTGGGCAAGAACGCTAAGGTTTGGGCTATGCCCCTTGGCAACCTTACGTTCCCTGCTGTGAAAAAAGCAGAGTAATATTGGCGGTTGGGCTCATTATGCAGACGATGTTCACTTTGAGGCCGTTTAAACCTGCCGATTTAGAGCGTGTGATAGGCATAAACACGCTATGTCTCCCTGAGAATTATTCATCTCTCTTTTTTATGGATTTGTATAAGCGTTTTCCAAAGACTTTCGTCGTTGCGGAAGAGGATGGAGAAGTGGTGGGTTATGTGATGTGCCGTATTGAAACGCCTTTCCCCGGCGGCGGCTTGTTTAGGATTGCCAAGAGAGGCCATGTTATTTCTATCGCTGTTTTACCAAATTGTCGACGTCATGGTGTTGGATTTGCGTTGATGAAGGAGGCGATGAAAGCTATGGTCGAGTATGACGCGAAAGAGTGTATTTTGGAGGTTCGGACGAGTAACACAGCAGGTGTGGGGCTCTACAGAAAGATGGGTTTTGAGGTTAAACGGACGATTCGCGGTTATTATGCTGATGGTGAAGCTGCTTGTATGATGGTTAGGAAGCTGCCGTTTGAGCCTAGTAGTGTAACATAGAGAGAATCTTTTAGTATTCAAATTCCGAAAAATTGACAGAACCGAAATTGAATGATTTATTAAATCGGCTTATCGCGACGTGAACTTACGAAATAACAACGTAGAATAAGAGGGTGATCTCTAAGCTTTTCTTGGTGCACTTTGTTGGGTCGATGCCAAATCTGTGGTAAAGAGTCGAAACTAATCTCTAGTCGTCTCGGAGTTTGTCTAAAGTGCATCCGAGGGAACCCAGAGGAAGCACTCAAAATAACCGCAAAAGCACACGCGGAAAGTCGAGAAACCTTTGGCTTTCCACCAAAACTGCCAAAAAACCCGAACGGGATCTCATGTGGCATGTGTGCCAACAACTGCAAGATAGGCGTCGGCGAGAAGGGCTTCTGCGGCCTAGTCTTCAATGTTGACGGTCGACTTGTTCGAAAAGGAGGAACTCCAGACAAAGGTATTCTCCAATGGTATTATGATCCGTTACCGACAAACTGCGTCGCATGGTGGTTCTGTCCAGGTTGCACGGGAGCAGGTTACCCCAAATACGCCTACAGACGCGGCGCAGAAAAAGGCTACTCAAACCTCGCCGTATTCTATGGAGCATGCAGCATGAACTGCCTCTACTGCCAAAACTGGCACTTCAGAAACCTAGCTGCAAAGCTTGAGCCTGTGATGAGAGCGGAAAGCCTAGCCGCCAAAGCAGACGCCCATGTTTCATGTATATGCTTTTTCGGTGGCGACCCATCAGTGCAGATGCCTCATGCTCTTAAAACAAGTAAATTGGCACTAGAAAAAGCCGAGAAGGAAAAGCGCATATTCAGAGTTTGCTGGGAAACAAACGGATACTGGAAAAAAGAGTTTGCGCTAAAAGCCGCTGAACTTTCATTTGTCAGCGGGGGGATAATCAAGTTCGACTTAAAGACATGGAATGAAAATCTGAACAAAGCCCTCAGCGGAGTTTCAAACGTTCCTACACTTGAAAGTTTCAAGATGATCGGCGAGATTTTCTTCAAGAAACGTTCAAATCTGCCCATCTTGACCGCCAGCACTCTTCTTGTTCCAGGCTACGTGGACACTGAGGGAATTCGCAATCTGGCAAGCTTCATTGCAGAAGTAGATCCGAGAATTCCCTACACTCTCTTAGCATTTTATCCACAATACATAATGACGGATTTGCCTCCAACAGGCCAAGAACTTGCGGTTAAATGCCATGATGTTGCTGAAAAATATCTTGAAAACGTTAGAATAGGAAATATACACTTGCTTTCATAATGCTATATCTAGTGAAAAATGTTGTGCTATTTGTAGATTCTCAGAATATAATGAATTACCTTGTGGGAGTAGCCATGCTCCCTTAATTGTCTGTAGAGCTCAAAAGCTTCCTTATCCAATTCCCTGACCCACCAAGTAACTGATACATATGCGCAGGCGTTTTGAATAAACGACTCCGAAGAAGATCGCTGTAACGAACAAAAGCATGAACGTTATTTCATTAGGCCCCATAGATAGAGGAAGCGTCACATCCATAATTGTTTGGAAAATGGCAGACGGATTTCCTATAAACGCGCAAACGCTTTTCGTCATACCTCTGTCCTCTGAATAGAACTAAACTATGAAATCTTCTTATAGGGAATACTTCTAGTCAACAAATATTCCGAAAAATGATATATGCGTGTCTGACATGCCCGTTTGCTAAGCAACTGCACAAAAGTCCATTCAAAATTCTTCGTCAAAGAGAGGTAAAATCGCAGAGGGTATCCCCACTTGATTTGAGTAGGCAACATCCACTTTTAATCTAACAAAATGCTATCCGACTTATCCTCGGTGTGAAACTGGGATCAGAACCACCTCGTCGCCATCACAAATTTCAGTCTCAAGACCATGAAGAACACTGATCTCCCTTCCATTCACAAGAATAAGCGTGTTCGGCCTTGGGTCATCAAGTTCCGGGTCAACTAATGCTTGCTTAAATTTTGGTGAAAGAGATTCAGCAAGTTTTTCAACAAGCTTTCTCATAACCGTTGTTTCATCTAGCTCTATTGAAAGCTGGCTGGTTCCAGAAAACCCCCGAAAAACCCCTAAAAGCTTCACCTTCACGTTCACTATGCCGTCTCACCTGTCAAAAGCTCCACGATGTCCGATGCAATCTGGATAAGACCATCTGCTCGTTCAATAGCCTTCTCATGATTCGGCTCTGGAGACTGTACAACCCGCTGAACCATCCGCTCAATTTCAACAAGACACCTTAAAACCGGGTCTTCAACAACTTTTTTCTTACCTATAGTTTGACGGACGATTGTCTCAACAAACGCTGGATCACCCAGACTATAGTATATGGATACCTGAGCCTTCCTCACGGCTTCCAAAATCAAGCTTGGAGCCATGTACGGCGTCTTTTGAGCGGCGATTAACTCTGCCTTCGCTTCTCTTAGATAGCGTAAGGCCCATCCTTTCCTATATTCATCTACCATCAACGTTCACTCATCTCCCGATGTAAACGCGGGTTAAGCAATCCACCAACTAAAACTGTTATTCTGTTTCTTCCGTCTCAGGAATCTGGTCAGTTTGCACACTGGCCAATAATCGGGTGATATAACCTGCTATTCTATTTCTTAACCTTGCTGAAGAAACTATGGTAAGAGATTTGACCAGTTCTTGGTTGTTCTTGAAATCTACAGTAAACTTGTTTGGGTGTTGCCTCACTAGTTCTCTGGCTATTTTCTTCACCTTTTCTGTTCGAACTTTGCCCAAGTACTCACTTGCCTCCGTCCCTAAACCATATCCGTTTTTATCTTACCATTACTGTTGCATTTCCTGTGCCTTTTATTACTTGCGTCTTGACAGCGTTTATGAAATGCGATTCAATCACCTTTAGTGTTATTTCAAAGGCGAATCTTGCTCATGCCCTTTTCACAAATGTAGGTGTAACTGAGAATAAGATGGACTAAATAAGGTCGATTTTTAACATTGGACACGTGTCGGCGCTTACAGTCTCCGAAAAGGTTAAATGGTGACTTAAACAAAAAAAGAAGCTACAGAGGCGGTTGTATGAAAAACTCCGAGTTATCTGTAGCCCCAATGCATAGAATATGCAAGAAAGCAGGGGCAGAAAGAGTAAGTGAGTCAGCGGCAAAGGAGTTAGCAAAGGCGCTTGAAGATATCGGCATCAAAATTGCTGCAGAAGCCAAAGACTACGCTGAGCATGCTAGAAGAAAAACGGTTCAGGCAAAAGACATCGAGATAGCTGTAAAGAAAATTATGGGCAAATAAATCGCATCTTCACCTTCCCTTTATTTCAGAATCTCAAGTCACGACCCACTAATTAGTGAAAAAGGTTTATATCCGAGAGGAAATTGGTGTAGTTAGATTAAATATTCGTTAATGGAGGAGTTTGTATGGCCTACTTAACTACACAAGCAGGACAACCAGTTATAATCTTGAAAGAAGGAACCGCCCGTTCACGTGGTAGGGAAGCTCGAAGAAACAATTTCATGGCTGCCCAAGTTGTCGCTGAAGTTTTAAGGACAACACTGGGCCCTCGCGGCATGGACAAGATGTTGATCGACAGCCTCGGTGATATTACCATAACAAACGACGGAGCAGCAATCCTAGATGAAATCGATGTTGAACACCCAGCTGCAAAAATGATAGTGGAAGTTGCTAAGACACAGGATGATGAAGTAGGTGACGGAACAACAACCGCGGTCATATTTGCTGGAGAGCTCCTACGAAAAGCTGAAGAACTACTGAATCAAAACATCCACCCAACAATCATCGCAAGCGGGTACAGAAAGGCTGTTCAAAAAACAATAGAGACACTCAGCAAAGTAGGAATAACCGCTAATCTCAAAGATCGCGATATCTTGAAGAAAGTGGCAATGACAGCTATGGCTAGCAAAGCAGTAGGTGTTGCACGAGATCATCTGGCAGAAATCGCTATTGACGCTGTAACACAAATTACTGATCAAAGAGGCGATAGAAAAGTAGCAGATATCGACAACATTCAGATCATAAAAAAGGCTGGAAAAAGCCTTCACGACACAGAGCTCATTAGCGGCATAATAATTGATAAAGAGGTCGTACATCCAGGGATGCCAAAAAGAATCGAAAACGCAAAAATAGCTTTGCTCGACTGTCCACTGGAAGTTGAGAAGACTGAGTTCAACGCCGAGATTAGGATACAAGACCCCACGCAGATGAAAGCGTTTCTAGATAAAGAAACTCGCATGCTCAAGGAAATGGTTGAAAAAATCAAAGCTTCAGGCGCTAGAGTACTGCTGTGCCAGAAAGGCATCGACGACGTAGCTCAACACTTCCTAGCGAAGAATGGAATTCTAACCGCTAGAAGAGCGAAACAGTCCGATATGGAGAAACTGGCTAGAGCCACCGAAGGAAGAGTAATCTCAAATCTGGATGACTTGAAGCCTAAGGACCTTGGGAAAGCCGGACTAGTAGAAGAACGCAAAGTTGGCGACGACAAGATGATCTTCATTGAAAAATGCAAGCACCCACGATCAGTCGCCATTTTGATCCGCGCGGGTCTTGAAAGAATGGTTGACGAGGCAGAGAGAGCTATGCACGATGCCTTGTCCGTGGTTGCAGATGTGGTTGAATACAACAAAGTCGTTGCTGGCGGAGGAGCAATTGAATCGGAGATAGCAAAAGTGATTCGTCCATACGCAACAAAGGTTGGAGGAAGAGAGCAACTTGCCATAGAAGCATTCGCCGACGCCATCGAGATAGTGCCAAAAACATTAGCTGAAAACGCTGGTCTTGAGGCAATCGACATACTTGTGGGATTGAGGTCCGCTCACCAAAAACCAAGGGGACACCTGATGGGGGTCAACGTTTTCACGGGTAAAATTATGGATATGCGCGAATCCGGCGTGATCGAACCCTTACGAGTGAAAGAGCAAGCAGTAAAATCAGCAACTGAAGTAGCATCGATGATCTTGAGGATCGACGATGTGATCGCATCGACAAAGCCTAAGGAAGCGATGCCGGGAGGCCCACCTGGAGGACCCCCCGAAGGCGAAGAATACTAATCTACCTGCATTCCCTTTTTTTGATGTTTCAATTAGCCTACTTAACGCCAAAAATTTAAGGACAAACCTATTCTCTTTAGCCATGGCGCTCCGGTAGTATAGTCCGGTTAAGTATGACGGCCTCTCGACGTTTGATTATGGAAGAAAGCCGCCGACCCGGGTTCAAATCCCGGCCGGAGCACCATCATTACGAAAGGATTCATAGTTGAAAGCTGCGAATGCAAGTTCTAGGACGGAAGGCAAGAAGCAGCCAACAAGTATGACTTGGTGGTTCATGAACGTTAAGACTGTTGGTATCACCTGTTATATTTGGGCATACAAGATCGTCTATAACCTTCCCTTGTTCCAGCATTAGTGCATGCAGTATATTGATACTCTCATGTTGAAGTGCCATATCGTGGCAACGTCAAAAAGATCACTGTAAGATTGTTCTATCCTTCTTCAAAATATCTTATTTCTCGTCATGTTCCTTTTTCGAAACATGACTTTTAATAAATCTCAGTGATTCTTCCATTGTGAGCTATATTGTTTGAGGACCTCGCCGTTAAAGCCGCTGATTTACTTCTCTTTGTCTTTCTTTCCACATTAATCTTAATCGTTGCTTGGGGCGCACTCTGGATTCGAACAGTCAAGAAATCAAATCCTCCGCTTTATTACGCCAGCGAAAAAAAAGAGAAAAAAGTAGAAGACGTTGAGCCATATACCATCTTTCGAGCAGTCGTAAATTGTCTGAAAGAAGAGAAAGATAGAAAGTAGCCGGCAAAAGAACAAACTTAACCTTCTCTATTTTCTAATATCACGGTTCTTAGGCATTTGAATACACAGTGAGCGAAAACATAGTTCGATTCAAACGCGTCGCTTATACACGTCGCAAAATCATTTTCCGAAGCGACATGAACTAAAAGCTGGACATCGACTACTCGAAGTGCGCGTAAGTCATATATACTGTTGAGCAATATTTATGGTCTTCTCGTGATCGTGATGGTGGAAGCAACAAACATCTTGGGTTCTAATTACGATAAGTTGATGGAAAAGGGCAAAAAAATAATGGTTCTTGAATCGATTGTAAACATCATTCTTTGGGATATGGAGACAAAGATGCCTCCGAAAGGAATCAATCTGCGAAGTCAACAGCTGGCGTTTCTAAAACAGATTGAACACAAAACGACTACTGACCCCAAGATCGGAACCCTGCTGGAAAAGATCAAGGGGCATTCAGACTATGACGCTCTTAATGGGTTGCAGAAGAGAAATGTGTATCTGATCAAGAAGAAATATGACGAAATGACCAAGCTACCCGAGGAACTTGTAGTTGAAACCGCAAGGCAACGAGTTATTGCAGTCGATGCGTGGAAGAAGGCGAAGGTTGCCAAGGATTTTTCTATATTCAAGCCAGAACTTGAAAAGCTTGTTGATCTGAAAAGGAAAGCTGCTGAGATACTAATGAAAGTGAAGGGCACTGCAACGCCCTATGATGCTCTTATTGACGTTTTTGAGCCTCACATGACCGCTGAGATGATTACAAGGATTTTCGACGAGCTGAAAAAAGGTTTAGTCTCTATAATAAAGAAGTGTGAAACCGCGCCAAAGCAACCAAACACATCTATCCTCAAACGTAAGGTTCCCGTAGACATCCAACGTGAGATTGCCAACTCGCTTGCCAGGTTTATCGAGTACGATGTGGAGTCAAAGGAAGCTGGAGGCAGGATCGATGAAACTGAACATCCATTTACTACTGGCTATTACGACGACGTGAGAATCACAACGCACTACTACGAAAACAACTTTACATCCTCTCTGTTTTCGACATTGCATGAAGGAGGACATGCCACTTACGACCAGAATATAAACCCAGAATGGATGTACCAACTAATTGGGGACGGTTGCTCTTATGGATTCCACGAATCTCAGTCACGGTTCATAGAAAACATGGTAGGGCGGTCCCGCGATTTCTGGAACTATCATCTCCCGGAGCTGAAGAAACTTGCAGGTGACATTTTTTCTGACGTTGAGTTAGACACGTTCGTACATGCCATCAACCAAGTTAAGCCTTCTAAGATTCGCATTGAGGCAGACGAGGTTACCTACGGCCTCCACATTATCATTCGGTTCGAGATCGAGCGTGAGTTGATTGCCGGGAGGATTACAGTGGCAGACCTTCCTAGAATCTGGAACCAAAAGTACAAGGAGTACCTCGGCATGAACATCGAAAACGATTCTGAAGGTGTGATGCAGGATACACATTGGGCTGAAGGATACTTCGGCTATTTCCCGAGCTACGCGCTAGGCAACATCTACAGTGGACAAATTCTCGCGGCGTTAGAAAAAGACATGCCCAACTGGAAAAATCAAATCGCAAAGGGCAACTTCCACAATGTCAAACAGTGGTTAATCGAGAACGTCCACCAATATGGGAAGCTTTACAATGCTGCGGATCTAATTAAGAAGATCGCTGGTGAAGAAATCAATGTCAAACACTATCTTGATTATCTCAACGAAAAATATTCGAAGTTATATGGATATCAGCGATGACGCTTAGGCCTAAGAGGAACGAGAAAGGCATCCTTAGGGGTTAAGGTGTTTCTTAAAGAAGTCAACAATCTTTGTATAGCACAACACTTTGTTCTTGAACTTGATTACATCGTGTCCTTCATCCTTGAATACTAGAAACTCGACGTCAACGCCTCTAGCTCGAAGGTCTTTGACCACATCTCTAGACTCTTCTTCGATAACCCGTGGATCATTCCTTCCTTGGATGATCAGCATTGGACAACTGATGTTTTTCATGTAAGTCTTGGGCGAACGTTCAACCAGGAAATCACGGTCTTTCTCCAGATGCCCCACAGCTAGGTAGAAGTAGGTTTTCCAAGATTCGGGCAAGCGGTTTATGAAGGACGACAGGTCATACGGGCCGAACATGTCGCAAGCAGCCTTCCACAAATGAGGGTGTCGAGAAACAAGTGTTAAGGTCATATAACCCCCATAAGAGCGGCCGACCACTGCGCACTTCGACGAATCAACACGAGGATCTTTCTCAAGCATTTTCAATCCTTCAAGATGATCACGCACATCGTTGCCTCCCCAATCATGGTCAACGAGCTTCATATAGCTCAGACCATAACCAGTACTGCCCCTAACATTTGGAACAAACACCGCAAACCCGTTGAGTGTCAGAAACTGAATTAATGGCATCGAAAACCACGTGAAATCTGGCCGTTCTTGACTTTGAGGCCCCCCATGGACGTACAGAACAAGTGGTCGAGGACCTTCAAACCCTAAATGCTCGGACGGCAAATAGAGTCGCGCTGAAATCCCAAGTCCGTCGAAACTCGCATAACTTACGTCTTCTCCTTCAGAGAGAAACTTTTGATCAATTCCCAAGACACGTTCTCTGGAAAGAGCTGTTGGCCCTTCTTGGACTGGTTCTGCTGAGTAGAGGTACAGTTGAGCTGGACTGTTAGCCTTCGTGAATGACAATATGTATTCGACGCACGGCTCAACAGCACTCGTATCTACCTCAAACTCCACACTTTGAAGAACCCCTTTGGACAAGGGCGGAACACCACAGAGGGTGCGGGCGATATCGAAACGCATTGAAGAACCTCTTTGGTGAAATCGGCCTTCATACAGCCATGAACATCCATCAATGTTGTACCCTAATAGGAAGCGGTCACCATAGATGTCTTTGATACCCACAAGAGATCCCTTCCCTTGGTGCTGAATTCCAGATACTGGCACTTCTACAATGTTTTCGGCTTCTTCAAGGGGAAGATAGCTCAAACTTCCTTCGTCACTGAAGATGTTTGATCTGAATAGCAGACCTTTCCCATTGGGAGTGAAATTGCATCTACCGATTCCTGACGGCTTGACTTGTTGACCTTTTCTCTTGTGAAGAGGAGTTCCATAAAGTAACTCTCGTTTTTTCGAACCACCTCTCCATGAATATAATACAACGTCCGCTACCGTGTATGAATCTGCAAGAATCACAATTGAATGATCTGGGTTGAAACCATTCAAATAGTTCCCGTATATGCTTTTACCTAGAGAAGTAGCCTGCAAAGTTTGGAGGTCAACCTTGAGACACTCCGTTTCGGGATGTTTTCGATCGTCTCTATAGAAGTAGGCAACGTTTTTCTCGATGTCACAGTCAATGCAACCGAGTTTTTCGTTCTTGTACGCATCGCCAAATATTGGCTCAGGTATGCCACCTTCCAAAGGGACAAAACAGGGTTGGTAATTTTCGTTTCCATTCTCGTCTATCATCACGAGGACCTTTTGAAGTTTTGGCAGAACGAAATAGTTGTATCCAAGCATTAAATGGGGATTCTGCAAAGCGAGACCTCCTAGCAAGAGAGGTTGAGGTATTGCGCCTTGCTTGTCCATCGAGTACAGGCTTATTACTCCACTCATATCGCTCAGAAAATACACTCTGTCTTCAACCAGCCGAGGGGAAAGCAGTAAACGAGCGGAGAGAAGGGACTGAATTGGAAATTTTCTACTTAGTTCTGCACACATGAATTCTACATCCAGATGAATTCGTGTTCAATAGGCAAAACGATATTCTATGTGCCGTGATATAATTGTTCCGACATGTGCCTCGACACGTTGCGATGTTTAAGAATTACTAGAAAATCCGTACAATACCATGAACTAAGCAGAATTCTAAATAAATCAAAAGTCTCTTTATTATGATTTTGGAGGAAAAGCATGAGGCTTGAAGAGTACTGGGAAAAAAGAGATTTTGAAAAAACAAGGGAGCCTAAGGGTAACGAAAAAGCTGATCGTGGAAACATTTATGTGATTCATAAACACCAAGCCACGCATCTGCATTATGATTTAAGGTTAGAAATGGAGGGAGTTTTGAAGAGTTGGGCTGTTCCCAAAACACCCCCTGCAAAAAGCGGCGTAAAAAGACTAGCAGTTCAAGTGGAGGACCACCCTGTCGGCTATGCGGATTTCGAAGGGACGATCCCAGAGAGGCAGTATGGCGCGGGTACCGTGGAAATTTGGGACAAGGGACAATACGTTTTGAAAAGTAGAAAGGAGAACAAGTTGGTTTTTGAAATAAAAGGTCGCAAGCTAAAAGGTGTTTATTGCTTGGTGAGGTTCAAAGGAAAGAAAAATTGGCTGTTCTTCAAGAAAAATCCAGAATTCTCCAAAATAAAGAAAAATCAGAAAAACCCTCAAAGATGATTGGCTACTCTTCAGAATAAAGAAGAACCACAAAAAACAATGACAAGTGTTAAAGATTTATGCTTTGTTCAAGTTTCCTTCGAGGATTTCTTGGATTCAAGTCCAAAAAGACCAAAAAATGAAAACAACCCAAGTAGATGCATGCAATAAAATGACATAAAATGAATGCATTTGAAAAAGAAATTGCACATAGAGGATGATGCTGATGCTTCATCTGGCCAACGTATTTAAGTTACGCCACTGTTTAGGAGAGGGAAGTCAGAGGTAGAGTAAAAAATGCTGAGTTCCGACAGAGTTCTAGCGAGCCCCAATTTTTGGGTACGGTAAAGATGATTAAGACAGGTGACCATGTTAGGTGTCCACAATGCCGTGGAACAGCCCGCGTCATTTGGATTTCACAAGACGAAAAAACTATGGCAATAAAATGCGCCAGATACCATAGCCAGATAAGTCCCCCTCCCACTAGTTTCAGTTCACGTGCCCAGAGTAAGACGAAGAAAGGAATGGTATTCCTTGTAGAAATGGATGCGCACGCGCAAACGAGGTAACAACCGAATGAAAACTAGGAATGAATTGGATGCCAAATAGAAGATGGCCAATACGAGGACGACCTCGAGGCCTGAGTCATTCACCACGTGATACGAGGCTTCTCGAGTATCTCATAACAATTTCTCTAAGACGCAGAATTGACCCAAACAAGCTCTTTGATAAGATTGTGTGTGCTTGGAAGAATGGAAGATCTAGGTGCAAGCGATTAACAATTCAGTGCCGCGAAAAAATGGAAGACCATGCCATTTTTCTTATAACTACAAATCACGAAGTAGTTGCGCAATTTCCGACCTCAGGACACCTTCTCGAGCAAACAGCTCCGCTGAAGCGGTTTGCATATGCAATTGAACGTGAGAAAGATGCTCTAGTGAAGAAGAAAAATGCCAAGATAGTGACATGTCGTAAAATTAGGGATTTGAAGGCTGGAATGAAGCGGGTCAACTTGAAAGCCCGTGTTCTCACGATTTCAAGACCACAACAAGCTCTGACAAGATACAACGATTATGTTCTGTTTGCTAATGCAACTCTGACAGATGAAACTGGCACTGTAAAACTAACTCTATGGGACAGCCGAATAAACTCACTTTCCATCAATGACATAGTTGAAATTGAAAACGCACGGGTCACTGCTTATAGAGGTGAAACTCAACTGCGAATCGGGAAACAAGGGAAAATAAGAGTTATCGAGAATCATAAGGGAGTCCGCGCAAGAGAACTAGAACATATCCCAAGTCTAAATGGCATTGCAACGCGCAGGCACATGGGTGAGGCGAGAGATAATGCCTAGAGATCCTGTTTGCGGTGTGGTTCTGAACGTAAAAACTGCTAAATTTAAGATCAAGCATGAAGGAGAAACATACTATTTCTGTAGTGTTAAATGCAAGAAGAGATTCAAAAGGAATCGAAGGAAGTTTACGAAGTAGACTGGATTCTTCCTGTGCACTCGGCGTGCATGCAGCAACATAACGATTGGAACCAGCCCCGTGACGAAGCTGGTTTCCAGAGTTGTAATATTCCGAAAGCTGGCTACCTGGCGAGAATGCTGCTGTGGAGCTGTAATATATCCCTTCTGCGGTTGCATATGTACGCGTGCATCCAGAGCGTCAACCATTGCATTCGTGGACATATAGTCATATGGTTCATTATTTTGGCTTGCTGTTACATTCATAAAGAGCGTAACAACTAGACAGGAGCTAAAGAAACATAAAACCACGTGTTTTTTATTTAGCATAATACCACCTCTCTTCTCATACCTAATAGAATATTTCAGCTCTTGCTAAAAATTCAGGAAAGAAACTTCTATAACACGCATGCATGCATATGATGAAACGAAACTTGAAGAAGTGAGACACTGTTGGGCAGAGGCATTCTCTGTGTGAGACATAAATGTGTAGAGTGTTGCTTAGAGACGAGGATGCCTCTTTCTAATTTTGATTTAAAGAGGATTCTGAAGCTTGGCTATAAACTTGAATGCTTTGCAGTGAAAACAGATGGAGAATGGCGTTTGAAGAATAACTCTGGACGATGTGTTTTTCTTATAGAAGAGGGCTGCGGAATATACCCTCATCGGCCTGAAGGATGCAGGCTATACCCACTAGTCTATGATGAAAACCTAAGAAAAGCGGTGATCGATCCCCTCTGTCCCTATGGTTACCTATTTAAGGTTCAAAAGAACGATGTCAAAAGATTAAAAACCCTCTTCGAAAAACTCACTGAAAAAGGTTCTGAAAACATCAATCTGCTGAGCCGAGTTTGTCCATCCAGAATTAATGGTTCATAACTATGCATGCATAGATTCTTGCGCGCGTGCCATTCAATGTATCCCTAGCTCCTATTCAGAATAAAGAAAACACACCAAAACCACAATGTATCAATGATTTATACTTCAGAACAAATTGGCGTTCTTCAAAATAAAAAACAACCACAAAAAACACCAAAAAGCATTGGCTGGTCTTCAAGAAAAAAGGTTGATACTAGAAGCTTTGCATTGAGTCAAACTCTGTTATGCTGTTTACATATTTAGGTTGATGGAAACTGTGCAATAAAACAAAAAGAGAGGAAAGTGGATTTCCCGAAAGATGTGGCTACTTCCAGTTGACGTATTCCTTGATCGGTGAGGTTGGCATCACGTACGTTTGGAGTATTCCTGAGATTGGACATATTTTGTTGTGCACGAAATCAACGGCGTGCTCGTGGTTCTTAGCGTCAAACCAGATACCACAATCCCAGTCTCCGAAAGTGTTCATTGTGTAGTACATTTCTATGCCTTTCCATGGCCGCTGTGGAAGCTTACCTAAGGTACGTAGCACTTCTCTGGTGTTTGTCGGATTGATTTTCAGCCAAACAAGATATTTCATTGTTTTTCCTCCGAATCTAAATTCAGTGCAGAGGCGTCTCTCAGCCTGATCTAATATTCTTTATGAATTCGCAATACTGATTATTGCCAGGTCTTCAAAATTTTCTGCATGTTCAGTTTTCTGAGTGGGTTTTGTCCAGAAACTTTTTTATTTGTTGTCTGCACTTTTCACATTTCTTGTAGAACTGTTTCTTTTCCATCGGTTTTACCATGCTACAACCGATTTTGCCGTCCTTCTGTAAAATCAAACAGCATGGAGGCCCGTTATTACACTTATCGAGCACATCCTTTATTATCGTCAATTCTGCAGATACGTTGTCAAGTCGCTCTCTCAAACTCGTCAAACGTAACCCTTCTGACTTATTCATAAGAAAGCAGAAATATAGCCATAATTACGATTGATAACATATTCCCAAAAGAGACACATATACACACGTCAAAAGGAAAATATGTGATGTTATCCAAACCTTCACTGTAGGCATTCCTTTTAAAAACAGGGATAGTTAGATGTATTTCAAAATCATTCTTACACTAACAAAGAGTAAAACAACACCGAAAATTCTTCTAAGATTCTTTGCAGAGATTCTCTTTGAAAAGTAGGCTCCCAGCTGCGCTCCAAAAATTACCCCTATAGAAAGAAGTACAACATACTCAAAAAGGACGTTGCCAAATGAAATATGCGTCGCAACCCCAGAAATTGAAGTGAAAATCATAATAAACATTGAGGTTGCAACCGCAACATGCATTGGCATGTTCATGACAAGGCACATTATTGGAACTATAACTGATCCACCACCAATCCCTAACAGGCCTGATGAAAGCCCTCCGAAGAAACTCAATGCTAGGCCTAAGCCAATGCTTATTTCGTATTCAAAAATCTTGCCACCTGAATCCACAATCTTGCGATGCCAACTGTCGCCTATTCTGGGAAATCCGAGTTTGCAGAAACCGAATTTGGTCGTCATGCGTAAGGCAACAAAAACGAGGAAAAACCCAAAGATTAATCCCAACAGTCTTGATTCTATAACAGTGGTCAAATATGCTCCTACGAATGCTCCAGGAATTGTTGCAATAGCTAAAACAAGGCCGACTCTGTAGTCGATTCTCTTCTGTCTGGAATAGTTCACTGTGGATGACAATGAGGTGAAGATGATTGTTGCAAGACTCGTTCCAAAGGCAACAGATGGTTCAAGATCGAAAATTAGGCATAAGACGGGTACAATGAAAACGCCACCGCCAACACCAATCATTGCAGCGATTATTCCAACAAAAAACGCTATGAGCGGTAGCAGAATAACATCCAAACAAAATCTCTCCCATAGATATTGTCAGAGTACTAGTCAAAGAACACCCAAAATGTTCTTCTAGTTCATAAGTGTTAGGATTATCCCTCAAAAAGGATAGCCAAAAAGGGAAGTGCTGAAGATTAAGCGAATCATCCTCGTCACGGGCACGCCAGCGGTGGGAAAAACCACCATCGCGTCTCTATTGGCTTCTAAGCTGGATGCAACGCACATTGATTTGACTGAGCTTGTTAAACGAGAAAAACTGATTAGCGGTCTAGATGAAAAAAGAGAAACTTTGATCGCAGATATAGATAAGATTTCGAAGCGTGTGCAAAGAATCATAGGGGTTTCAAAACGAGATATTATAGTTGATGGTCACTACGCGGTTGATGTTATACCAGCGAATGATATTAACCTTGTTTTTGTCCTCAGGCGGAGTCCAGATCAGCTAAAGAAGGAGATGGAAGAACGTGGTTTTAGAGAAAAGAAACTCCGAGAAAATCTTGCCGTCGAAATATTGGATATTTGTCTATGGGAAGCTGTGTCTGCCTGCGGTCATAGCAAGGTGTGCGAGATAGATGTTACGGGTAGAGAAATCGAAGAAGTTGTGGAGGAGGCGATTTTGGTTCTAAAAGGGAAAAAGAAATGCAGAGTTGGAATAGTAGACTGGCTGGCAAAACTGGATAGAGAGCGTCGATTGCACGATTTCTTCAAGCCTTTTTGAGTTTATCCAAGCATCCGCATAATTGAACGCCTTGTAAGCAATGTAACGCCCCGACGGTTGGCGTACGCCTTCGCGTGACCGCTGAATTTCTCAGATATCATTATCGGATTAGAGAAACCTACGTCTGCTGATGCTTTATCCATGTTTATGACCATGTTGACCCCAACCGTTCGATTCCACTCTTTGATTAGAATTACGTGTTTTTCTTTGCCTTTTCGAATAATGAAGTCAAACCTACGTGGAAGTCCAGAAAATCCTTCTAAAATGGCGTCTTTCTCTAGTTTATAACCATTTTGTCTAAAATACTTGATTGCAAGATTGGCAATAAGAGTCTTACCCACTTGTTTTCCCCCTCTAACAGCTAACAGCAGTTTTATGATTAAACGTAATCATATAACTATCATGTACAATTTAAAACTTACAGAAAGACTTTTGCGCACGCATGCTTTTCGCCTAACAGGAGCACCTAATGAATGTACGTAGTGATCACTTGCCATAAATGCGGCCAACTTCTACTAGCCAAAACCGATCAAAAGACGAGGCAATGTCCCTATTGTGAAACTCGACTGATTCTAAACAAAACGAAAAAGGTTGCATCTGCGAAAACTGCTCAGGAAGCCTCCGTCCTTATTCGAGCCATGAAAGGGAAGAGGAACGTAAAAACGCTTGAATTGGATTCTACAGGATAAACTATTCTGATTTTTGATGCTAAATTCATAGTTTTCCTCCATTTCCTTTTTATACAAGTTTGGTGCAAACAATTGTAAAATGGGGTCTTGTTGAATGATAAGCAAAAGTGAAATCTTGGCGTATGTAGTTCTATTCGTGGGCGTCGGTCTATTAGTGTTCACGTTCTTTAATGCCTACCTGTTTCTTGTAGGGGCACTAGAGATTCCATCGCCAGGTGGTCTTGAGGAAGCTTTCGGTGAAGTCTTAGCTCCATTGATTGAAACATGTATTCGAATCATGTACCTCGGCATAATGGGCTGGATCGGTTCCATACTGACAGTGAGAGGAATACAGTTTCGCACGCAACTCAAACAGAAAGAAAGCTAGAGGCTAAACAAGGCTTCGTCCTAAACGAGGAGTCAAGCTTCTTCAGGCATATTTCGAGCGACGGTGAAGGAAGAAAAAGTAGATGAGACAAGCCATAAGGGCGTTGGGCTGGGCGACAAAGATTTTTTGGACTGTCATAGCTGTCTTTATGATTACATGTTTGTATTCAGCCATGGGTTTGATGATGGGTGGTATACGATTTGGAGAGCCTGGAGTTTCGTCTTCAAATGGAACTGCAACGGTGTCTCTGCCTTTCGCCTTCAACAACACCGGTTTCTACGACATATCGGAGTTGAACGTAACAACATGCATCAGGGATTACAATGGAACATTGATATCCACATCTACAACTTTTGTATCATTGATACCGCATGGAAGCAACGTTGAAGAGGCGCACAACATATCTATTAGCCTAGATGAAATTGTATCTAAAAATCTCACTTATCTATTCTTTAACAACGGCAATTTTAGTGTAGAAATCTTTGCAGGGTTAAAATTTGCATACATCTTTCCTTTCCAGATATCAATAAATACAACGATGCCATGGGGAGCACCCCTCAACAACTTTTCCATTGGAGAAATTTCTTTTGATTATGAGGATCAGAAAGTGACTATCCCTTTGAGCTTCAAGAACGATTCACCATTTGACGTAAGCTGCAACATACATTTTGATATTTACAACTATGAGAACGACCTTGTTGACTCTAGAATGACCGACTTACCCCCTGTAAAATCGGGCGGAAGCCATGAAGAAGAGTTAGAATTACCTGTAGATCCTTCGACACTGGGGGAAAGAGGTCGAATTCACTTCCTTTTTGAGACTTCGATTTTTAGCTTTGAGAAGGAAATAAAGTGGGGTGATGCTGATGACTGAAAAAGGGGAGGAGAAAACGTTTGCAGAGAGGATTATGCCAAGAGTTTTTAAGGCAGCCATAATGGGCGTCATCAGTTTCTTTCTCTACTATTTATTGCCAACGCTTATGTTCTCAATGATTCCCACCGAAGGCCTTCCTTCCGAGTTTGGTTCATTCTTCTCCGAGTACGAGAATCTTGTTTACGTTTTTGCAGGAATAATGATCTGTTTCGCCGTTGCAACCCAACTTTCATCCGGAACGATTCTTAAGCACGCGTTCAGCATCGCAAAAGCCATAGTTTTGTTGATATATTTCTTTTACGCCTTGAACGGCGGTATTCTAACCTTAAACGTGTCAATTGGAGGGGCGATGATTAATATCGTAGCTAATCTTACAGCTTTTCTGGCGATTCTGATATCAGTCAACCTCTTAGCGCTAGCAAAAAGTATGTTTGAAGCGATAAACTTTCTTTCGCAAAAAGTAGAGCAGCCGCCAGTGGATATCAGTAAGGAAGAAGAAATAGCTTCCATACCAGAATTATAGGCGAAAAATGAAGTAGGCTCTACACTTTAATGCCGATTTTACGCTATCTTCTTTAACGCCAGTAATGCTGCCGCTAGAAACCCTAGAACCGAACCGTAAAGAAAAGTTGCAGTGGGGTTGATGTATCCCCATAGCGCGCCTGCGATTATGCCTGATGGCAGAGTTGCTAACCCGGTGATTGTGTGGAAAGTTCCTAAGGCCATTCCACGCAGTTCTTTTGGTGAAAAATCTGAGACGAAAGCCCTCTGGTTTCCTTCAACTGTTGCATAAAAAAGGCCGTAAAGCGCAAAAAGTATGATTAATGAAAAAAGGGAAGAAGAGAAAGCGAAGCCCATGCAGGTTAACCCAAACAGTAAATAGCCAAAAGACAGAACACTTCGCCTGCCAATCTTGTCAGACAATATCCCCAGAGGAATAGAAAACGACGCGTAGATGATGTTGAACCAGATGTATAGAAGGAGAGCCATGGCAAGTGCTGTCATTTCATCAAATGCCATTCTTTCAATGAAGAAATATTCAGCGTTAAGGAGGAAAAGCATGTACGTGAAATTTCCTAGGGCAAACAAGGCTGCGATGACGATGAACATACGGAGGGAATGCGGAAGCCCTTTCAATCCAATCTTCAAGGTCATTTTTCCTGCTTTAGCTCTTCTCTCCTTTACGAAAAATAACGGTATCAAAGCCAAGAACGCAATAGCTCCACCAAGAAGAATTATGGTCTCAAATTCTAGATTCATGAACCAAAAAAGAGTGAGAGCCAACGCCGAGCCTATGATCGCGCCACTCGTATCTAGAGCTCTGTGCAAGCCGAAAGCCTTCCCCCTGGCTTTCTCCTCTGCACAATCAGCTATGATGGCGTCTCTGGGCGCGGTTCTCAAACCCTTTCCTATTCTCTCCAGCGGCCTCAAAATCAGCGCGTGTTGCCACACGGCTGAGAAGGCGAGAAACAATTTTGAGATAGAGGAGATCAAATAACCAGAAGACACGAAAACCTTTCTTCTTCCGGATTTGTCTGACCAATAGCCAGAAAAAACTTTCAAAACACTCGCTACACTGTCGCCTAAACCTCCTATCAAGCCGACGACTAGCTCTGTGCCACCTAGTGCTGTGATAAAGAAGGGAAGAATAGGCAAAATCATATCGCTACTTATATCAGTTAGGAAGCTTACTAAACCCAACAAAACGATGTTTACGCTAATTCCGAGAAAACTTTTCATTCGATTTCTTTCTTTCACATCCGCACCTTCACCATTCCGTAATCTGCATGATTAAACTTGCTTCTGGCTGCGTTTCTGGATGAGATCGCTGTACGACAGACTTTCAAGGTTTTCAGGTTTTATTCCGAGCTTTTTCATCAACTCTTCTAAAGTCTGCTGATTTTTTCTGATTGCTTGCAGATCATCGGGCGTCCCTCTTTCAAATTCAACGAAAACTCCAAGTTTCTCAACGGTATCTAGATGTATCTGCGTTCCTTGGTATCGATAGATTTCCCTCAATTTTTCTACAGTCACCCTTGTTTTCAAAACTTTTTCAAGCAAGCTTTTAAAAACTGCTGGTTTCTGAACTTCGAGAATGAAAACGTTGCTTCTTTTTGGCTTGGCAACATTTTCTCTTTCATAATAAACTAGTTCTGCCGCGTTTTTGCCTTTCACTTCTCGAAGCTTCAATCTTCCCTTCGGAACCTCAAAGTAAACGTCAATCTGCCGAAACGTTCCGATATGATGAGCCCTTAAACCTATTACTTTTCTTCTAACAGAATCAAGAGCGTTAACTCTTACCTTTAGTTCAACCATCTTACGTTCAACTTTACACAGCATTTGAGCAGTCAACTTTTCTTCAACCACCTTTAGCAGAGTTTCAATTGTTTATCTTATTTACCTTACCGTGCGCTGATAGAATCAAAAGATGAGTTGCCGGTCATCAAAAACTTAGAAAAGTTATTTAAACTCCTTTTAATGAAGAGTGGCTGCAAGAGGAAAATACATGAGGTCAGATTACGCTTTATACTGTATCGCACTGGTATGCCTCACCTTATCAGGTTTTTTCTTTATTCAAAGCGATCTGGTCCCTCCAGAAATGGAGGTAATCATACCATCAGCCTTAGTGATTTTGGGCCTAACCTTCGTTGGGCTAGGTTATATGATGAGACCGGGTAAGGCCGTGCCAACTCCATTAACATCCCAACCTATACCTGCAACTGCACTAACCCCTACGCCAATCGTTGAATCACCCCTCAAACTTACAATGGTAAAAGGAATCGGACCTAAAAGGGCAGAACAATTGAAGAGCTTGAAGATCGATACGGTTGAAGATTTGGCTAAGGCATCAGCCAAAGTGTTATCAGCAAAGACCGGGGTCTCGCAAAAAGTAGCTCGTAGATGGATCAAAGAAGCGGATAAGCTCATTAAAGAAGCATCTTAACATATGTGCTTCTAATTCTGATTGTACACGACTTTTCCAAGCTGTTCTGGAATTTTATATAGCAACATTCCTTCGACGGTAACCGGTTTTGTCCTTAACGCCACATTGTACGCTTCAGCGAGCTTAGATTCTTGTTCAGCATAGATTTCAAGCAGCACATCACCTTTTTTCACTTTATATCCTCTCTTCCAACGTAAGACAACACCAGCTCCCTTCTCGATTGGAGCACCCGAAGCACGGGTGATGGCAGTTATTGCCGCGTTATCCACGTTCGTCACGAAACCATCACACGGAGCTCTCAAAGCGATGCTGTGCTCTCCGATTGGAATTTTCTCAGGTTCAATTTTAGGGTCTCCCCCTTGCATTTCAATGATTTCCTTCATTTTCTCTAGCGCCTTCCCTGAAGAAAGAATTTCTTTAGCCGTCCCTTTTCCTTCATTCAGTGGCGCAACACCTCCCATTTCAAGGAGCATACCCGCCAACGCGGTTGATTTTTCAATTAAGCTTGATGGTCCTTTTCCTTGTAATGCTGAGAGAGCCTCACGAGCCTCCAATGCTGGTCCCACCGTATGTCCCACTGGTTGTCCACCATACGTTATTCCACATTGAACTTGTATATTGAAGCGGTTACCCAGTTCCACAAAACTTTGAGCACGTTTTCGAGCATCCTCTATCATTTCAACCTTTGTCCCTTGTCCCACTGGAATGTCGATTGCCACACAGTCAGCTCCAACTGCAAGTTTCTTAGCCATGATGCTGGCGAGCATCTGCCCTGTGGGATCAATGCTGAGGGGGTGCTCAACTCGAATTAGGATGTCGTCTGCCGGAGCAATACCCAATTTGCCGCCCCAAGCAATAGCACCTCCTGCCTTCAATGCTATTTCTTTTAGTTCACTCTCAGTAAACTCTACATCGGCAAGTACCTCCATAGTATCAACTGTGCCCGAAGAACTAGTGACCGCACGGCTACTGGTCTTTGGGATCAGCAAGCCTGCAACCGCCACTATTGGAACTATCAGAAGGGTTACTTTGTTGCCAGGTACTCCGCCCACGCTGTGTTTGTCGTAGCATGGGCGACCGAAGTCAATGATGGTTCCGGTGTCCATCATAGCTCTTGTTAGGTACTCGATTTCATCCATGTTTAAGCCGTGAAACTCTTCTGCCATGAGAAACTCTGTGATTTCTATTTCACTTAGCCTATGATTGGCGACATCGTTGATTATATTGTAGACTTCATCCTTTGTAAGGGTCTGGCCTCTCATCTTTTTGTGAATGTATTTGATGGATTCAGGTATCGTTGCGGATGACACAGAGACGAGGCTACCATCCTTGATCTTGAGTTCCTCTTGCAGTTCTTTAATGATGCCAATCTCGCCTAGTTGAAGGTATGTCGTTGTAGTTTCCGTGAACGCCGTAGCAGTTTGTTTTCTGTAACTGATTTTCACTCGGTTGTGAGAGAGCATGCCGCTTCTTTTCGCGTCTTCTTCATGCAACAGAACTAAGCGTTTACCCACTGGAATACTGATCAGTCTTACTTTGAGTTTAATCAGCGTTTGAATCTCCTGAAACGTCAAAACGGTTTCATATCTCAATGTTTCGTTCTTAAAAGAGTTATGGAAAAAAGTTTTCAGAAACTTTGCATGTTTTGATAAGGTAAGAAAATTAGAAAGATCAAACCAGTTATGATGAAGCTTAATTAACTTGAGCATTAATAGCCAAAGTGCAACCGTAGGGCGTTCATGCTTGAAGTTAGACGAAAATGTTGCCAGAATCATTCTAAACCCAGAAACTAGGCAGATTACGAATATAATGGTCTACCAAAAAAATCTTCGATTCAAATGTAAGCGATGTGCCGCCTTTTGCTGTAAGTTAGGCGGACCAAACCTTACCAAAGGAGATATCAAGCGAATTAAACAAGCGGGCTACAAGACAGAAAGTTTTCTTGGACCTGTGCAAAATAGGAAATGTGAAAGCATGATTACTCCGTACGGCTGTCTGAGAGATAAGAAAGATGGCTCATGCATTTTTCTCAAGTTCAACCATGAAAAGCGCTCTTATGAATGTGCAATATATGACGTGAGACCGATTTTGTGCAGATTATACCCTTTTGAAGTCAAGACGCCTTCACCCAACTGTATTATCATAAAGATTATTCCATGCTGCCGAGGTCTAAACGACGCAAATGGAGAGCTTGTCGATAAGCGTTTTATCATAAACCATATGGCTGAAGCGATATTCAACCTGAACAGCGAAAAAACCAAAAAGGGTTCAGAACAAACCATTCCTTATGAGAAAAAGCACGAAGATAAGCTTCACTGCAGTTTTTGCTAGGTCAGAAGCATAGACTTTACAATATTTTCGGTGACACATAACCTTCATTTTACAGCCTCAACATAGATATTTTTTTGAAATAATCAACCATTTATTAAAGAAACTGTTAATCCATAAGGAAGGTAACTATGTTCAACTCTAAGGTTCATAGTCTTTTAGCAATGGGAATTGACCTAGTTTCCCTAGCTAGCTCGGCGAAAAGAGCAGGCTACCAAGTTTATGCAGCAGATTATTTTGGCGACCTCGATTTACAACGTATATGCATCAAATATGAATCTATAATACAACAAAAACTCGCAAAAAGTTGCGGACATTTCGAATTAAACTTCAAGCCTGAAGCTTTCCTCCGATTGACAAAGTCTTTACTGCAAGAAAACGAGATAGATGCCATTTTGCTTTCCTCAGGATTGGATGATTATTTTGACATTCTCTGCGAATTAAACGATTTAGTCCCAATTTTGGGAAATTCACCCAAAGCTGTTAAAAATGTCCGTGAAAAACCGAAGTTTTTTGACGAACTTAAACGTTTAGGAATTCCGCATCCTGAGACAGCCATTGTTACAGATGTTAAAGAGGCAAAAAAGATAGCTGCAGAAATTGAATACCCGGTGGTGATAAAACCTTCAAGAGGTTTCGGGGGAATTGGCATTAGAATTGCTAAAAGCCCGCAAGAACTGAAACGAGAATTTCAAGAAGTTTCAGTTTTCGACGATAGCATTTTGATTCAAAAACATGTTGTCGGAACTCACGTCAGCATATCCTTTCTTGCTTCTCATAACGTTGTTAGAATTTTGACGATAAACGAACAGTTGATAGGGGTGCCTTATACATTTCAAAGTGAGCCATTCGGATACTGTGGAAATATTGTCCCCTTTCATTCTGCCCACATAATTTCAGAAAAGTGTGAACATATTGCTAAGAAAGTTGCTTTACATTTCGGTCTTATAGGCTCTAACGGTATTGATTTGGTAATTTCTAAGGAAAATGTACCGTATGTAGTCGAGGTAAACCCTCGATTCCAAGGAACTCTGGAGTGTGTTGAACGAGTACTTAAAATAAACTTGGTGAAAGCACATATCAACGCATGTATACATGGGTCCCTCCCAACGGTGCAAAAGAAAAATTTTATCTTTAGCACTCGATTGATTTTGTTTGCTCCTAAACGAGTGATAGTGCCTGATTTAACAATTTTTAAAGAAGTTAGAGACATTCCATTTCCAAAAACCATGATTAAGAAGGGGGAGCCTCTATGTTCCATCGTGACTGAAAGGAGTAATCGAGATGATTCGTTGCAAAAAGCTAAAAAGCTAGCTAACGTAATCTATAGGACGCTTTCTCCTGTTTCTAATCTTTAACAAGCGTCAAACCCATTTTTCTGACAGCCATTGTTATTGGTGGACCCATGATAGTAGTTATTAGCGTGGACAATGCTGCTTTTATTGGCGTTTCAATGGCGCCCATACCCCAAATATATTGCAGATCCAACACGTTGTAACCATAAATTGATTGGTAAGTTTGGCAAGGTACGAAAATGAATATGCGAAACAAAACGTCAGCTTCGAGTCCAATAAAGGCGCATAACGCAAGGATGTAGAGAAGATTGGTACTAGCTCTAGTGTTCCATATATTCTTCCATTTCTGCATCGCAACAATAACCGTAAGAAGACAGCCAAAGGCAAAAAAGATATCCCACATACCCCACAGCGGAAGCTGCCATGCAACTGGTGTAACAAAAAAGGCTCCAAGCAAAATTAAATAGTAAACTAAAACTTCTTTCCATCTACCTCTGAAGAGAAGAGCTGAAATCATCGCCCCAATGGGCGCACCAAAAGTAAAAAGAAATTCCTCAGACCCTCGGAAAACTATAGAATGACCGACCATTACTCCAATGAAACTAGAGAGAAAGCCAGCGTATGGGCCCAATAATATTCCACTAATAGGCGTAGCTATAAAAATCCAACTGTACCAAACACCCGAAAATGGTAAAGGCAAGCTCATCAATGAATCACAAATCACGTTAAAGGCTGCGAAAACTGAGATTAATGAAATAGAAGATGATTTCTTAAACTTTTCCATAAATGAATACATGTTAGTCCCCTTTATACTCACAATCACTGGTTTCAGAATGCTTCTAGAGCAGTAAATAAAACTTTTTAGAACCGAATTTTGATGAGGAAGAAAAATCACGGGTCCCGTGCGCGCGCCCCTCTGGAAACATTTCAGCGAAGGTATCATCAATGCATGAAAAATACGGTCCAACGCTCATTGCTGAACCCCCTAAAGTAGCTTCTTTACCAGCAAAACTCCATGGATCCCTTTGGAATAATAATCTTTTAACTGTTTAACCTCCGTATATCCTTGTTTGTGGTAAAGTTCCCGTGCTTCCACATTGTCTGTGCGGGCCTCAAGATAACAGTTTTTGACACCTTTTTCGATGAACACTTGTTCAAGCTCGTTAAGAAGTTTCAGCCCAATCCCCTTTCTTCTGTGCTTAACTGCAACATCCAACGTGTATACACGGCCAATCCTTGTCTCATTGAAATTCTGAATTAAGCCGATGATGAAGCCTGCAATCTCGTTGTTCTTCCACGCGGCTAACCTGATGTTTTGCGGGTTTTCCAGAAGAAAAGCTATGTGCTGTTTTGTGAATGCCTCTGAAGTGAAGCATTCTTTTTCAATTTTATCAAGGGTTTCCAAATCCTTGGTTGTTGCTCGTCGTACAGTGATAGGCAAATGGTCTCTGACCCAACTTCTATCTGGTTAGGAAAGGAATTTGAGGCTTTTGGATATTACCTGAGCACTTTAACAGAAATTGATGGTAACTGGTTTAGACCGAAATTTCCAGGCGCAAAGTGTAACGATTCATACATACATGCAAGTCGGCAAACCGTGAAAACAGCCGAGTCCACGTATACATAACCAATCAATAACTTAATATACCGCCTTTTATTGTGATGATGCGGTAGAACGTTTGGTCTAACACAGTTTCTTAGTGTGACCGTCTTCAAGTCGGAGCATTTCATCCGATTTTCAAGAAGAATTAACGTTTTAAAGAACAAAGGAGGTACACGTATGAGAATTCATTTCCTTGGAGGAGTCCGAGAAGTAGGTGGCTCCTGCATCGCAGTCGAAACTGACTATGGGAAGGTTGCATTAGACTACGGTATCAAGGTCGGGGAAGAAGTTTCTGATCAGTTTCCGAAGGATTTTGATGCAGTAATCATCAGTCATGCTCATTTAGATCACTCTGGAAATCTCTTAAGCCTCTCTCGAGGAGATCCAGTGATAGTTGGATCTAGGATAACCCGTGATGTCACTACCGACCTCCTACGCGACATGATAAAAATTCAGAACATGAATGGAAACCACTTTCCCTATAACAACCAGGATGCAGACAATATCAAAAAATCTTGGTGGATCCGGGATTCTGTTGCACTACTTGGTATGTCAATCCAATTGTATCCAGCAGGGCATGTTGCGGGGGCGAAAATGGCCAGCATCCATGTTGAGGGAAAAGAAATTTTGTATACGGGGGATTTTTGTCTTCACGACACTGAAATTTTGGAAGGAAGCAAACCAGAGAATCTCCCACAAAAACCTGATGCACTGATTGTCGAGTCAACTTATGGCGGAAAAGTTCGACTGCAGAGAAGCGAATTAGTCGATCAGCTTTTCAGGCAAATTCTTCGCACAATTGAGAGAAAAGGAAACGTTTTGATCCCTGCATTCGCCTTTCACCGAAGTCAAGAGATGGCTAAAAGAATCGATCAGGCTATGGAGGACGGGATCCTACCGAACTACAATGTATACACAATATCACCGCTAGCACACAAAATCACAGGATACTTCAACGATTACAAGCAGTTCTTTACTCAAGAGATCCAACAACAAAAGCAACCTTTCAACTACCGACATGTGAAGCAACTTTACCGAACTGGTCAGATCCAAGAGCCCGCTATAGTCATCTGCACCTCAGGTTTCGGTCACGCAGGTGCAAGTCTTCGCTTGTTAACTGAATGGGCAGCAGATGAAGACAACTCTGTTGTTATAAATTCAGGTTACCTTCCCCCAGAAAGCCCACTAAAAATTGCCAAAGAAAAAAGGGAACTTATCAAAAACGGGAACAAAATTCCTGTACAAGCAGAAGTTAAACAAATTGAACTTTCTGGCCATGCTGATCAAGGAGAACTCATTCAACTAGTAGAAGCGTTAAAGCCTAAGAGAACCTTTCTTGTTCACGGAGAATTAGAGCAAGCGGAACTTTTTTCCGAAAAAATTTCGGGAATAACTGAAGTGTACGTTCCGGAGAGACATGAAACTATCTCAATGTAACATTAAGCACGCATGCAAGTCATTCAGTCAGCTCCATTAGTCCAATTTCGGCGCACTTCAGTCCACTTTTTTCACATATTTAATGCATGGTCATATTCAACTCCCTCAAAAACTATGATGATATCAATCATGAGTTATGGTGTTTTTAGTTATGTTGCCCCCTACAGAGACAGAAAACCTAAAAACCGTAACACTACCATTGATAGCTCAATATAGCGAGGGAAAAACATGAGTAGTAGCGATGAACCCATTGAAAAGAAAGATCCTATAAAGATTCACAGGGAAGGAACCGCCTTAGCCGACACTGGAAAACACAAAGAGGCGATAGACAAGTTCCTTGAAGCCTACGAGCTGTACGAAAAGGCTCGCAACCTTTTCGACGCATCCTACACGTTATTCAAAGCAGCTGAATGCAGTTTCATAATAAAGGATTTTAACACGGCGGTTGAACGTTTTCTCAAAGCAGCCGACATCTCGCTCGAAATAGGCTACGACCGCTTCGGCCTAAGTGCACTAGAATATGCCTTAGACTCCTATAAGGCATTAAAAGATAAGAAAAAAGCGGCGAAACTAAAAAAGAAGATAAAGGAAGTAAAGGACAAACTCTCAACCATATGAATCGCCAAAAACGTTAATCAATAATTTTTTATTATTATTTGGCAACCTTTACGTAGTAAAAGTGCGTAAGTAAAAGCTATGAAAACAGCCTTTCAGGCTTTAGCCGAGCTTTGCGAGAAACTGGAAGCTACATCC
The DNA here is from genome assembly GCA_964556565.1 of uncultured Candidatus Bathyarchaeia archaeon. Taxonomy (GTDB): domain Archaea; phylum Thermoproteota; class Bathyarchaeia; order Bathyarchaeales; family Bathyarchaeaceae; genus SOJZ01. The sequence continues at coordinate 10,892 of CAZKWF010000010.1, read as the reverse complement.
AAACGCACGCTGATGGTTAATTTAGTAGCAGATTTTCTAAAGCACTTGCCTCTAGATGAAGTGGAACCTGCAACGTCCATGATTCTTGGTCGAGCATTCCCCAAGTGGGATTCAAGGACACTTGAGGTTAGTTGGGCAACGCTTAGCAACATAATCAAACGCTTAACAAACGTGAACTGGAGAGACTTCGCAGATGCCTTCAGCAGAACAGGTGACATAGGAGCAACAACAAAAACCGTTTTTGAAGCAAGCAAAATTCAGAGACAAACTATGCTTATTGAAAAACCATTGACAATCCTTGAGGTGAGACGAAACCTAGAAGCCATAGCTGAAACGACAGGCTACGGTTCAAGAGAACGGAAAGAACGCCTACTGGAAACCTTGCTGGGACAAACCACACCTCTAGAAGCCAAATATATAATCAAGATTACGATCGGCGAAATGAGAACAGGTTTTCATGAGGGGCTAATGGAACTCGCTGTTTCCAAAGCTTTTAGTGTTCCTCACGATATTGTTCGGAAGGCAAGCATGTTGACCGGTGATACTGCAGAAGTTGCTGCTATAGCTAAGGCTAGAGGCAAAGAAGGCATATTAAAACTGGAGTTTCAAATTTTCAGGCCTATCACGCCTATGCTAGCCCAAATAGCTGAAAACGTGAATGAAGCCCTCAAAGAACACGGCGGAAAGACAGCTTTTGAATATAAATTGGATGGTGCCCGCATCCAAATTCACAAATCAAATAACGATGTTAGAATTTACAGTCGCAGGTTAACTGATGTGACAGACAGTTTACCTGAAGTAATGCAATTAGTTCGAGAGAAAGTGAAAGCCCAAAAAGCCATTTTAGAAGGCGAAGTCATAGCAGTAGAAGAAGACGATAATCCCCTGCCATTTCAACACCTCATGAGAAGGTTTCGAAGAGTCCACGACGTAAAGAAAATGGTTAAACAAATTCCTGTTAAACTATATCTCTTCGATCTCATATACCTCAATGGCCAAAGCCTAGCTGACGATTCCTACATCGAGCGGAGGAAACAGCTGGAAGAAATTGCGGGAGACATACTGTTGGCAAAACAACTGATCACTGGGAAACGTCTGGAGGCGGAAGAGTTTCTGAGAGAAGCCATAAATGAGGGCCACGAGGGGTTGGTGGCCAAGAGGTTGGATGGCACATACACACCTGGAGTTAGGGGCAAACGCTGGTTCAAAATCAAAGAATCGCTAGAGCCATTAGATTTGGTTATTGTTGCGGCGGAATATGGGTATGGAAGAAGACACGCTTGGCTTTCAGACTATTACTTGGCGGCGCGAGATGTTGATAGTCGAGAATTTTTGATGGTGGGTAAGACGTTCAAGGGGCTTACTGATAAAGAAATTATTTGGATGACTGAGCATTTGAAAGAGTTAGCGGTTAGGGAAGATCGAGGGAAAGTGGTAGTTACTCCTCGAATCGTGGTTGAAGTAGCGTACAATGAGATTCAGAAGAGCCCAAAATACAAGTGTGGAATGGCGTTGCGGTTTGCCAGAATAACCAGGATTCGAGACGATAAGGGCCCAGAAGAAGCTGACACCATTGAAAGAGTTAGGAAAATCTACGAGAAACAGTTCGAGAAGAAAGCTAAACCCTCGAAGTTATAATATCCTCGAAGTTTTTGAGTCATTGTTTTCGCTTCCTGTAAATGTGTTTATCATCTATGTCATTGACGAATTCAAAGCCAACTTCAATGAGTCCTTTGGCTTTTTCAGCTGTTCAACAACTGTTATGGGAAAGTGGTTTCAGTCCATCTTTTCAAGTTCTCTTCACACCCCTTCTTTACGGCTTGATCCTTACTTCTGTCTCTCAACGTTTCCAAGAATTCGATGCGCTTCTTAACTGCCCGCACCTCTGCTGTTTCGTAGTAAAGTCTTCCTTCAATGAAGTCTTTCATCTGTTGTGCCTTCTGTATAATGAAACCGGCAGCTTCGATAGGGTCAGCAACCACGTATTTGTTTGCCCATATAGCTACTTCTGCTTCGCGGAGCTGACTCAAACCATCGATTTCCCGGATCTGTCTGATGTAGGTTCGTAAGAAGCCATAGTATTCGGCTGTCTTTATCAACTCTAAAGCCTCTTCCGTCTTATTCCTGAAATCTGCGCTTCCGTTCACTTCCAGATTGTGCTTATGGCCTTTTCCTATGAGTCCCAAAGCCTTCTTCACCTCTTCAGCAGTGTAGACTCTTTCTGGAAATCTCATCGCACTTCATCCACATACACGCGCAGTTTATTCCAAGTAATCAACAACTCTACCTTCTTGAGTGAGCTTGTAGACCAGCTTTCCCTGTTTGGTGTCTTTCTCTATGCAGAAGCCATGCTCTAACACACTCAGATGCCATTTCAGAGTCTCGTTGTCTAACCCCGTGCTCGATTGGAGTTCCTCAATGGTTGCGCAACCTTTCTTCAGAGCTCTAAGAATCTCTCTCCTTAAAGGACTGTTGATAGCTCTTAAGTAGCGAGTGTGATACTGTCTTGTCTCCTCAATCGACCTGCCGACTGTTTTTGAACCCTTCTCTGACAAAGTGAATCACAATTATTGTACACTTATAGTATTATCTTTCATATGAATGTTCAGAATCTTTATCGTCCAAAAATGGGGAGGTTGCGGGCATATCTCCACTATATGCAAAAGAAGCAAAATACTCGAAGTTTTGACATTTTACTCAAACTTTTTACTCTCGTTTGCGAAACATCGGCTCACATGTATGCATGCATGTCGGATACCAAGTGTCTCACATAACAAAGCCAAGATGCGCGCGCTAAGACTTAAAAACGAGGCTTAAGGGTATTTTGTAGAAGGGATGGTTTATGAAGAAAGAGGAGGTCAAAAGCGAGGAGGATGTAATCAACTTCTTAAGGGATAAGACGGAATTCGAAAAAGCAGTCCTAGTTGCCACATTCAAGATTCCGAAGGGAAAGGTTAGCACGTACAAGGGGATTGCCAAAAAGATTGGTAGACCACGTGCTTACCGGGCTGTTGGTAACGCCCTGCATAAGAATCCGCTTGCACCCATAGTTCCATGCCACCGTGTTGTCAAATCTGATGGTGGATTTGGAGGAGAGAAGAAAGGAGCCGAATCAAGAAAGGCTCTTTTAGAGGAAGAGGGAATACCCATCGAAAACGGCAGGGTAAAAACAAATGAAGAAATCTTGGTCTAACCATTGTGTTAAAGACCACAGGCGTTTATAAAACGATTCGGAACTTACACTGTTTATCTCCTTTTACAATTGATTTTTCCATGATGACTTCAACTGGTCTCCCCAAAGCTCCCTCAAACAACGCCTTCGCCCATCCTCGAGAGCAGTTACAGTATGTTGCCGAGAGATTGCTTGGAGGAATTTTGTTCACAAACGAACAGTAACATTTTGGATAGACAAGGTAGACACTGTCTCCTTCTCTACGTAGGTGCTTGTAGACTTTCCCAAACTTGTCTAGAAACTCATCTATATTCTCTGATTTCTTGTAAATGCCTTGCGCCTTCTTGATTAAGCTCTGAGATATACATTGTCGCCCGCATTGCTCCAACAATCTGACTCGTGTCTCCTCATCAACATGCTCATCCAGCCCAACCATCAGGCAGGCAATCCATCTTTCCATACGTTTGCCCATCCCACTCGCTCCAAGCGTTGATATTAGTACCTTGTAGTAAAAGCAGGTTTTCATATTTAGGCCTGACTAAAACGAACATCTGAAACAAAATACCAATGTTTTTTTGGGATTCTTTAACCGAAAACTATTAACGTAATTCTTCTGTATGGTTGCACTATCAAGGAGGCTCACATACACTGAAACTATCCACTTCCGCTATTGCTATCATTGTTATAGCTGGCATTTTTGCGGTCAGCATAGTCGGCGCAAGCTACTACACCTACGTCATACCTCACCCCGCACACCTCCGTATTCTTCACAATCAACCAGATCAGATGATAAATGAAGTAATAGCCGACTTCAAAGAATGGTACGGGCGTCCCATAGAAGTTACGCTGATACGAACTGACCCACAAACTACACACGAAAAGGCAACAACCGCTCCATGGAAGCCTAACGCAGAAATTTGGTGGGGAGGGCCACTCTCCCTCTTTGAAAAGGCAGGCAGTGCTTTACTTGCCTATAACGCAACTCCCTTTCTCAACGGTGAAATAAACGAAACCTGTTACTCCTGTCCCTTAGTTGATTTAAGCCAAAGCACTCCCCGTTGGTACGCAGCAAGTCTGTACGGCTTAGGAGTAATGTACAACGAGGATCACCTCATCAGCGAAGGCTTGTCCAAACCTCAGAGTTGGGCAGATTTGGCGCTTGACGAATACGAAGGAAGTATAACCATGACCGATCCCGTTATGTCTGAACTTATGTCACCCTTTGTCATGCTGATTCTTGAAAGCGAAAACTGGACTGACGGATGGGAATATCTGGTTAAACTATCTGCTTTCATCAGACATTATGATATCAACGAAATACACAGCACATGGGAGGTCTCATCAAATTTCCTACCCTTAGCAGTAGTTCCGGATTTCTACGCGTATGATGTAATGGCAGCCTCCGCTCCCTATGTGGACTTCACCTACCTCAACGAGACAGTCCTGCAACCAGACCCAATTGCCATATTCACCAAGGGCACACATCTAAGTGAAGCGAAAGCATTCGTAGACTACGTTTTAACTGAACGAGCACAGAACATAATCGGAAAATATCATTTGCCCATGCGTCAAGATGCAAACGAGTTTCCATCAGAGTACGGTCCATTTGACCTGAACTTTCCCCACGTCGAGGGCTATAACCAAACTTTGCAGGAAGTCATTGGTGATTATTATCAAACATGGATTACAGAACGACATGACCTAATCAGGACTGCGTGGAACGAAATCAAAGAAATAGACAAGGCAAGCCACGATTATACATTAGCATGGAACAACTTCACATATGCGGGACATTACGTAGACCGAAGCGGAATCGAAGTAATATACAGCAAAACCAACAACTGGACCAACACTCAAAACATGACAAGATACATGAACGAATGGCGTGGCAACAGCACAATCGCATACCAAAATGCAGCCATGCAACCTATAGTCAGCGAAGATGGTCCAAGCGCAAATAGGGTTTTGCTTGAGACAAATATGGGTGATATTACTATTGAGTTGTATGATGACATGCCGATTACAACAGCAAATTTCAAGAACCTGACCCAACAAGGGGTCTATGATGGCACTATTTTTCACAGAGTAATCAGTGGCTTTATGATTCAGGGAGGAGATCCTACTGGAACAGGATATGGAGATCCATCAATACCCACAATACCGGATGAATTTACAGATCATAATAGAAACGAAAGGGGCACAATAGCTATGGCGAATGCCGGTCCAAACACTGGAAGCAGTCAGTTTTTCATTAATCTTGTGGACAATAGCCACTTGGATTCAGCACATCCAGTTTTTGGGAAAGTGATACAAGGAATGGATGTGGTTGACAATATTGCAGGAGTAGAGACAGACGAAAATGATAGGCCTCTGGAAGACGTCATAATAATCAAAGCAGAAGTTCTTAATTAAAGCGGTTATGTAGGTGCGATTCTGAAGCTACGTTTGTGTCATTGCACACATCCGAAAATTATCGAAGTTTATATAAGGTGAAGAAGAACCAAAAGTTTCCAGATTTTTCTAACTATCAATAGCATGTTATCAATCGCCGCTTCGCAATGAACTCCTAAAAAGCAGGCTACTAATCTACTTTTTGAGTATTTACACAAGGCGAATTCAACCGAATTCTTCACTCTTTAGATAAAGGACGCAAAGATATCAATCAACGGTATCAAAAAATGCTTTTTTGCAATTAACAAAGCGCACTACACCTTTAAAGACCATGACAACTAAACCGAAGAACAAACGTACCCATTTGCTTGCAGGAAATAGACTCCACCAATGCAACTGGCTGCTCGTCTGGCTCTAAACAAACGGGTGACAGTGCAGTTGTCGATAATTTTATCTTTTGCGTGATATTGCGCTTTTGTCAGCAGACTTTTAGCTAGTTGTCTATTCACCGATTACCTGTACAACCACTGTTCTTCTTCTTGGATAAACGTCAGTTTCAATGAAAAGCAGAGACTGCCATGTACCTAAAACAACTCGTCCGTCAACTATAGGCAACGTCCTGTCTGGGGGGAAAAGCATCGATCGTAGATGCGAGTGAGCGTTGGATGGATGCTGATAAGGGCCGCGTTTAGGAATCAGTTTTTCGAGGACGTTTCTGATGTCATTGAGTAGACTTGGTTCATGTTCTGTTAGGACTATTATGCCTGTGGCGTGAGGGGCAAACACGTGGGCTAGACCGTTCTTGATGCCTGCGCTTTTCACGACTTCTTGGACTCTGTCAGTAAGATCAACAAAGTCGATTTCGCCCCTGGTGGAGAACGTAAGGCTTTCGTTAACGATTCTCATTTTAGTTTCCTCTTATTGAAAGACTTGCAATTCCAGGAATAAAAAATCTTGTGGGTAATGATTAATGATTGTTAGAATTCCGAGGAGAACGGATCGTGCATGCATGCAAACAGCAGAGTCCATCAACTGAGGAAAACCTCTAAACATGCTTAGCGTGAAAGAAAAATAACAGCCAAGTCTATCACAGAATGACTGGGAAAGAAAAGTAACTAAACCTGTTGATGCTTTTGTATCCTTTTGTTGGTGATGTTGCTTTATTTTTAGCTCAGGTGTGATGAAGCAGGTGTACTAGAAGAAGCTTATTTTCAGGTTTTTTGATTAGTGAGAATGTTTCTATGTTGTTTACGGTAGGCAAAACAGGGTGTTTTGCTCTGTTTGTGAAGCATTCTTTGTAAGCTTTGGTGATATTGGTGAAATGCATAATACATCGGTTCATAATGTTCACTGATGTTAACCAGATCTTGTTTGGAAGGAAGAATCATGTATCCGGATACAAAAGCATCAACGAGTTTCCCCACTTTTGCGTCCGAACTATCCTGATTCCATTTCAAGTCTCTCCCTTTGTTTATGAATGCGCCTTCTGCTGTATCCAATGTGCGGATCCACCGTCTTCGCTGCTTTCCAACCGACAGGCCTTCATCTCCTGTGTCGTCGTTGTTGGGTCTTCTAGGAACCTTGTCGCTTGGTTTAGTCGGAAAAAAATGAGGATAGTGACGATCTCCCATGGCGCGTTTCACGAGTTGATGGCTGTGCGAGGTGAAAAATCCCAGGCCTAACGGTCTTTCTACAACATAGAAATTCTACTATTATATTGGGGAAAACTTATATTAATGTTAAAATGAAATAAAATGTATGTTCTATTTCAAAGAATTTTTTCTGGTAGAAGGTTCCAAACATGGTTAAGAGAAAAGGCAACCCTCACAAACATCATTACAAATATGGCAAACAAACAACACCGATAGACTTTCAAACGTTCAGTTCTATAATGGAGAACGGGAAGTTTGTCAAGCCTTCAAGAGACAAATCCTTTCTGGCCTTCTTATATTGGTTCGGTGTCCGTAGGGCTGAAACCTTAGAGCGAGTAAAAGAAGACTTCACTATTAAAGACGGTTTATTAATTGTTGACGCCGCTCCTAAGAAAGGCGGAGAAAGGGAGCCCTTAGAGGTCTCGGTTGATTATCCTTATGTTGACCTGATTATAAAAAAGGTGAACAAGACAAGGCGAACGTTAATTAACCCTACTCGTAGAGTGTGGAACATTTCAGGACCTACCGCGTGGCGCATAGTCAAACGATTGATGCCTAAACATTACCCTCACTTTTTCCGGTTGAACCGAGCAACCAGATTCTTAGAAGACCCTGAGACAACCATTCCTGAGATGATGGCTTGGTTCGGTTGGAAGGCTTCTAAAACGGTGGATCCTTACATTGGTTATAGTCGTAGGCATATACGTAAACAAAGGGAAAGATTGGCCAGGGAGCTAACGTAGGATGTTGAAGAAATGAAAGGCGCTTTTGATCGATGGTTTGATTAAGAAAGAAAACTTTTCCCACTGCCGGGGAAAGATCACGAAAACAGAAAGCTATAGTGCTCAATAGAAATGATGAAGCCCCTTTTTCGATGTTGCTCATGTTTTATCTTGTGTGAAAGTGAAGCAAATAAATAGGACATTGCTGAAGAAGGTTCTACATAGATTTGTGAAGTGAAAAGTATGTCTGAAGTCGTTCAAGGCGTCATCGTAGGTTACAGGACGGGCCCAAGGACTCAGCGCCCTAAGGAATGTATCCTCCAGTTTTCCAATGTCAAGTCGTCTGGTGAAGCAGCAAGATTCGTAGGCCGAAAGGTGGCGTGGCCTGTTGGAGAACGTAAGCTTCGAGGAAAAATCGTGGCTTTACATGGAAAAAAGGGTCTGGTGAGAGCACGTTTTAAGAAGGGTGCACCAGGTCAAGCTCTCGGAACCGTTATTGAAGTCATTGGATGACCATTTGCAGATTTCAATATTGTGCCTTTATAAATACGTTCAGTATCTTTACATTTTTATGTAACAAAATCATAATTTTTCTGTTCAAAGAAACAGCGGTGTTTATATTTTGACTTTCTTGGGATCAGTTCATTTGCTGTTAGGAAATTTTTTAAAGAAATTATTCTAAAATGCGTTTAGACAAACTATTTTTAAAGACATTTTTGTCAATAAAAAACCTTGTTTTATGTAAGAATTTTTCTAAGTATATAAAAAGTTCATTTTTCTCTAAAGATAGGCGAAAAAGTGTGTCATCCAATCTGTGTGTGCTGGGAGTCCGTTTAGGAAGTCTTGGAGTTGCAAAATTGGAACCACTGGTGTGTTTCTGTAGAATTTGAGGGGAGCAGGAAAAAGTGATAAGACCATTGGAATTAGTGTTGCTTCTTTCCAGTCAGCTAATCCTATTTTTTCACGTAGCGTAGGAACTGCGTTTGCTAAGGCTTGGGTTCTTTCCATCTGGGCTACAATTGTTTTCGTTATGGCCGATTTTGTCCAGCCTTGATGCCAGTGTTTGCAGTCCGCACTGACGATGATGGGTTCTCTACAGCCAAGAATGTCGACTTCCCATCTTCTTCCAGCCCCTTTAAAACGGAGGCCTTTTATGACGTTGAAATGGTTGAATTCGAATGTTGTAGCTGCGATTTTTTCAAACTCGTTCCATTCAAGAAAGTTGCACACGCTTTCAAAGTCTGCGCCCAACTTTATGGCGTGGATAGCGATCTTTGCGCGTTGGTTCAGCGAAGCTTCGATTACCTTGCCTTTTAACTGAACAAAGCCTGCTTTAGAAAAGTCTCTCAGTATATCATCGGCAACTTGAACAGGAATTTGAGCATCTCTGGTGATTAGAGTCTTTTCGATTGGTCCTTTTTTCGTTAACTTCAAAATGGATATTAGAAGATTTCTCTCAACGGTCATTTTACTTAAACCATATTCCAAATTGTATTAAGGTTTCGTAGATAATTCATAATATACGTTTACCTCTCTTTTTAGTTTCTTCATCAGGTGTTGCGTTGTTGGCATTGGAAGTCTTGGAGTTAACCGTTTTGTCACGTTATTTTGCGTATCTCTCTCTTATTAGACCCCCTATAGCCCCCCCTAATTTGGAAGTACGTATGCAGGGAATTTCATGGCACGGTGGGATGAAGCTTGCTTTTGGTCTTATTTTGCAGTTGATGTGTGATGACGGTGTATTTGTGGTATGTATGTGTGGTTCAAATTTGTGGTTCATAAGAGATTTATCTTGTCTCACCAGAAATTCGTCTCATTAATAGTATGCGAAGTGAAGAGTATTGACTCAGCCATCCTACCCGCCACCCCCACCACCTCCGCCGTCCCCTCCAGAGAGCAAGCGTAGCGAATTTCACTTACCAAGAACTAATTTTTTCTCAACAACAAGAGCCCAACTAGCAGCCTTAGAGCGACCCCCTCAGTTTAAAAGCGAAATGGAGCCGATAATGGGGTTCCTCGTAGCACTTGTCTCCGCAGCTTTTTTAGGTATCCTGATTGCCATGGCCATGAATCGCGCGATCTTGCCAGCCTTAGCTGGGGCTCCTTGGATAGCCTTTGTTATTCTTATGCCTGTTGTAGAAGAAACCTGCAAAGCCATATGTATGCTAGCAGTTGTATACGCTATCCCGCAGATGTTCCCAACTCGAAGATATGGAGCCGCTTTGGGTGCGGCAGCCGGGTTTGGGTTCGGGGTCTTTGAAAGCATTTTCTATGTTTCAGGGTTCCAAGGGGTAGATGCTTTCATCAGGCTTTTGGTGACGCCAATTATGCATCCGCTTTGGTCTGCATTTGTAGGAGTAGGGGTTTTTGTTTTCGTTTCTAAGAGACCAGTCAGTAGGAGCTTTTTTGAGGCAGTTTTTGGGTTGCCCCTGTTGTTCTTGTTTATGGGAATGATTAATCACGCTATCTGGAACGGTTTTGCAACGTTGCTCCCGGCTGCGGGAGGCATCTGGGCTACACCCCATTTGAGTACTGTCTTAGACATCGTCATAGTCTTTCCGGTCTTCGCCTTCATCTTGAGAGATTTTCTAGGAGGTCACTTCAACTTCCAACGCTTCTTTGAGCCGTTACCCGAGCCTTCACCCCTATATCCCAAAATCGCTCCCCCTCCACCGCCACCCAGAACTGTCCCAACATGTCCAACCTGCAACCAGCCCTTGGCGTATATTCAAGAATACAATAGATGGTATTGTTCCAAGTGCAAGAGATATATAGACTGAGTGAAGGAACAAAAGGCAAAAGCCATGAATCAAACCCAGAAAAGAATTATTCTTCTGACATTTTCTCTTGTTTTTCTGACGGTGACATCCATAGACGCAGATGACTTAGGCGCCAATGCCGGCGACTGGGCAAAGTACGGTAATTTTTCTTACATCTGGAACATGCCTGATTCTG
>CAZKWF010000009.1:0-47733 GCA_964556565.1 uncultured Candidatus Bathyarchaeia archaeon | reverse complement strand
AAAACCATATATGCTCAACATAGTTATAATAATAGCTACATATATATGCTAAGCGTTGAGGTGGAAATTAATGAAGCTTGTAACAGTTCTCCTTCCTGAAGCCTATCTAGAAGGACTTGACGAACTCGTAAGAGCAGCTATGTACCCAAGTCGAAGCGCAGCGATTCGAGCAGCAGTTAGAGACATGCTTAAAAAAGAACTATGGGGCAGACGAGAATAACAAGAACTGCTTGTGCATAAAGAAGCCTAACACGAAGGAACGCTAGAACGACCAACAAATTAACAACTATGGCTGACCAAACTATTTTTCCAAACAACGCATCGCAGCATCTCTAATGCATCTTGCAGCCTCACACAGGTCTTCGGCAAGCGTTATAGACCGCCCAACAATCAGAAAACGCGTACCCGCAGCAATAGCTGAATCGACACCTCCTCCTTGAACACCAACACCAGGCGAATATATGGGAACCTGAGCCCCCAAAATCGCATGTATCTCTCTTATCTTCTCTGGAAAAGTGGCTCCTACCACTGCGCCATCTGCGTTCCAAGACAACGCTTTCTCAGCAAAAACCAAGTATTGAGGCATCACCTTCTCGCTCTTAAAATCACGCACCGTTTGACCATATCCTTCACGGGCACCTTTATGACTCATGTACACAAGAAGAATAACCCCTCGTCCCATCTCCTTGGCAACCTCAAAAACTGGCTGAAGCCCCTCGTCCCATCCGATAAAAGGGTTAGCGATGACAGCGTCAAATCCGGCTTTGTAATAACATTCTGCAATTGAACGATTGGTGTATCCTACATCGTTGATTTTACAATCCATGATTACTGGCAAACCATAACCGTGAGCTAAGTTCGCAATTTTCTGCACGCCATCAAACAAGCCGAGCGGGAGAACCAACTGACGATTTATCTTCACCGCACAAATGTACGGATGCACGGCCTCCAATGTTTTGACACTTCGATGCAGAAGACGCTGGGGCTGATCAAAGGGAAGGTCTAAGGCTAAAACTATGTTTGAACCTGCCTTTTTTGCGGAACGATCCATTTTTCGTATGAAAGACAAAATAGCACCCTGTTAGATAACTGATAGAGAGATATAATATTTTAGATGCTATGTGTTTTGTGCTTGTGTGTGAAGAGCCTAGAGTTTTAGCAAAAAATTGGGTTTTGAAACACTAAAGTTTCTTGGTTGTCAATGGTGAAAAATCGTTTGGAGTGCATAAAATCAAAGAAACACTCCTACCGACAATCTGCTTACAGTTCATAGTACATTCAAAAGGTAACATTTAATTACCTCAAGCGTTTCTGGTTGACGGAAAAATCGGAAAAGAGATGAACAAACATGATCATCGTTCAAATGTCTGATCTACATTGCACAAGTACGCCGTCATTTCTACGAGACAATCTGACAACGGCGATGAACGAAATCAACCAGCTAAACCCAGACCTCGTAGTCATCGCTGGAGACTTGACTGACATGGGATTCAAAACTGAGTTTGAAGAAGCAAAAAGATTCATCGATCAAATCAAGTGCCCCCGAAAAATCGTAACCATGGGCAACCACGACTCACTTTACACGGGCTACCTGCACTATGAAAGTCTCTTCGGTCCCCCATCAGGAACATTTGAAAGCCAAAAGTACAGAGTCATCTACGTCAACACTGCAAGACCAGACAAAGACGAGGGAAGAGTTGGACGAGACCAAATCCAATTCATCAAAGAAAACTTCACCAAAGGAAAATTCAATATTCTAGTCATGCATCACCACCTGATCCCAGTTCCAGACACGGGGCTTGAAGCCGCAATAGTGGAAGACGCAGGCGACGTTCTGAAACTACTTTCAAAGTTAAGCCCAGACCTCGTATTGAGTGGTCATCGACACAGACCGTGGCTGTGGAAACTGAACGACATCAACTTTCTGTTCTCAGGCGCCGTTTCAACTATGAGATTACGAGGGTTCTTCGAAAACTCGTACAATGTCATCAGAATCGAGAACGGAAAGATTGAGCCTAGACTGAAGGTCGTCGGAGGCTCTTTTACAGACTTCCCAAAACTGACATAAAAGCCAGACTCAGTTAAAGTCCACCCAGTTTTTCAAGCTCAAGTTTTATGATTTGAAAATCGTCTTCAAGCCCACGCTTATACTTCACATTATATAATGCAGCAGCAGGATGAAACGTAGGAATCACAACCAATTGCAGACCAAGAAGCCTTGTAGTAAACGTTCTCCCATGAAGCTCAGTGATACCTTCGACTGGCAAACCAGCCTCAGAAAGAATATAAGAAGTTGCATGTCTTCCAAGCGTCACAATAAGCCTTGGCCCAATAATTTGGATTTGCCGATTTAGAAAAGGGGTACAAGTCGCAACCTCGTCTGATGAGGGATCACGGTTATCCGGAGGCCTACACTTAAGAATATTCGCAATGTATATGTCGCCTCGAGAAAGCCCGATTTCTGACAGTAACTCATCAAGAAGCTTGCCCGTGGCTCCAATGAATGGTCGAGTCTTCACGTCTTCCCAGTAGCCAGGCGCCTCGCCTACAAACATCACGGCCGCATCAACATTTCCTTCTCCAGGAACAGGGTTACGGCGATGCTTCCACAACTCACACCCACGGCAGCCGATAACTTCGGCCACAACTGCTCTCATCAAATCTTCCTTAGGCACCGTAATTCAACCCTCACAGAAACAATTCCGAAATGAACCTAACATGGGGTTCCTCATTCAGCCATTGCTTCCGCTATCTCTCTGACTACTGATACAAGTTTATCTATTTCATCCCTTGTATTGTAGAAGTAGGCGGATGCTCGAACGCTTCCAGACTTACAAATGATGTTTTTCATAAGAGGGAGAGCACATTGGTGTCCTGAGCGAACCATGATGTTGGCTGAAACGTCCAGCGCTAAAGCCACGTCGTGCGGATTCAAGCCTCTCACGTTAAACGCTGTAATTCCTATCTTATTTTTGGGTTCAGGGCCATACAGTTCAACTTCAGGAAGTTTTATGAACTCTTCATACATCTGTACTGTAAGCTCCTTTTCGTAGCTCTCAATGTTTTCCATTCCTAAACTCTGTAAGTAGTCAACCGCTGCTCCTAAACCAATTGATTCTGCAATGGCGGGGGTTCCTGCCTCAAACCGCGTGGAGTTTTCTTCAAGCTTGTAATAATCGACGCCCACATCCGCTATGGTTCCTCCACCAATGCATAAAGGTTCAACTTCCTTCATCAAATCCTCTCGGATGTATAAGGCGCTAGCTCCAGTCGGTGCACACATCTTGTGCCCGCTAAACGCGAGAAAGTCGCACCCGATTTTCTGGACATCAACCTTCATATGCGGGACTGACTGAGCTCCGTCGATGAGGACATAGGCTCCGTGCTCATGCGCTATTTCAGTTATCTCTCTAACAGGTGCGATTGTACCTAAAACGTTTGAAACATGAGTTATTGCCACAAGCTTTGTCTTATCATCAACTGTTTTCTCAAAGTCCGCTGGGTCTAAGAGCCCTTGTCCAGCTGGTTCGCTGGGCTTAACAATTTCCAAATCTACATGATGCCGATTCTTCACGCGAAGCCAAACGATAAAATTAGAGTGATGTTCAATAAGTGATGTGACAATTCTATCCCCTTTCTTCCAGTTTAAGCCATTTGAGATCATGTTTATTCCCTCGGTGGTATTTCGAGTCATAATGATTTCAGAATCGGATTTGGCGTTGATAAAGTGGGCAACCTTGGTGTGGGCGTGCTCGTATTCCTCGCTTGCCTTTTGAGACAAGTGATGGACGCCTCGCTCCACGTTGGCTCGATACTGATGGTAGAACTCCAGCATTTTGTGAAGCACGGGTTCGGGGGTTAGGCTGCTGGCGGTGCTGTCTAAGTAGATTACGCCTGTTTCTAAGATGGGGAAGTCTTTTCTCACTTCTTGCACGTTCAGCAAAGTTTGGTCCTCCTAAACATAGGAAATAAAGTTCTTACACCTCTCTTCTTTGTTTTATCCATTTCTTTTTTGTGCCATGAAGCTTAGAAACGTTTTCCTTGCTGCAATTCGGATAAGATAATACCATCGCTGCTACCTATCATGAGAACCTTGACAGCTTATTGACTTGGAATGAAATTACAAAGGCTTGGAATTCAGGTCTAAACTATTCTTTTTCAAGTATAGCTTCCCATATTCCGAATCCAGCTACTGTTTCAGGCGTCTCAACAGGATTGTACCATCTTTTCTTCGTGCCGGCTTTAGACCTGAGCTTCCAACCAAAGGATTTTGGCTCTTTATCAATTCTCTCTAGCAGATTTCCTATTTTCCCTGTTATCTTCTCTCTGTCTTCTTCTTTGAGGCTGCTGGAATCAATTTCAGCTTCTGCGCCTAATTTGTCTAGCTCGGAAATAAATCTCTTAATTTTTTTGAGGTTAGTGGTTGCGGTGTACCAGAATCCCCAGTCTTTCGCCAGTAGTTTAGCTATGTATGAAGCGTCTATGGTTTCTTTTTCTCCTTTTTCTCCAATCTTGTGGGCTTTCAATAGAATTAGGCAGTCCTTCAAGTCTTTTATGCTGAATGCTTCCCACATTTGTATCTTCTCAAGCAGCATGTCCGTGACAGAGATCGTTGGATAATCCATTTCTAGCCTTCCCCTGAAATCCACTGGATGGTTTGCTACTATTAGTTTGTCGTAGAAAATGTCAACATAGAACCAACCCTTTGGATGATAATATATTTGTCTTTCAGATGCAGCTGAAGAAAGAGTTGCCCTTCTCTTAGCGTATCCCATCTCGCCGAAAAGATTCTTAATTCTATCCCTATGTTTGCGATAAGACATGAAATCTATGTCGGTGTATTCTTGACCTTTCACAACGCCTGCCCCTGTTCTGCCAAGTTTCCCTGCAAAGTCCTTAAACTCTTGACTGTGTATTGCTATACTTAGCCCACCCATTATTCGAAGGACTATCCCTTTCTTGTCAGCCTCTTTCACTATTCTCTCAGCTTCGTCAAAAAACACTTTTGTCGGAACTATTCCTTTCCAACCCTTAGGTAGTTCTCTTCTAATCTCTTTGTCGAGCATCCAAGACATTTTACCGTATCCCCCTTTAACCTTCTATTCTTTGAAGTCGAAAAATCTTGTGAGCATCAAACTCAATTAGAAAAGCTCTTAGAATTCCTTCAGCGTACTCGCTACCCGGGTTGACGCAGTGTGTTCTGCCGATTTTGATTGAGCCTGAGGCTTCATGTATGTGCCCATGCAGTCCTAGTAGAGGTTGATATTTTTCGATCATCTTCCTGACAGCTTTTGAGCCCACAGGAACTATCACAACATGCCCCGCTTGGAGTATAGGGTTTAGGTCTTCATCAAGTAATGGCGCCTCATCCAGCTTGGATTGGTAAGGTGGAGAGTGAAAGTTGAATATAGCTGATTTAGGGTCTTTCAGTTGAGAAATGTATCTTTCTAGTCTCGCCTCAAGTTTTTCTTCTGACTCTTCTCTGGTGGTTTTCCAAGGACTAGGATCAGTCCAACCCGTGCTCATCATCTCGTGCCCGCCGATGTCTATTACTTTGCCTTCCCCATTGATTACGTCTTTGTGATCTCGAATTATATCGTCTACCGGAAATCTATCGTCATTTCCTGGACAGACTATCACCCGAGTTTCGCTTGGAAGCTTCTCGCGGATTAGGTCAAGCCAGCTCTTCAGCGTCGATTGCATCACTTCCATAAACACTTCATCTACTTTCCCGCTGTCTTTTCTCATCTCCTCAACATGTTTCTCATCGGTCAAATATGGATAGTATCCTATCCCCCGAACATCTTTGAGTGCTTTTTCCAATCCGCTTGAGCCGACCAGATGATTCTCACCCAACAAATAGTAGCTATATTTTCCGTCTTTCCTCTCGACTATAGGAACAATCATCTTTCCTGTTAGGTCTCCACCGGAGATGGCTACGTCCACTTTCATCATAGATGAGGCATTTAGGAATTTTCTCCAAACCCCTTCAGACCCATGCATGTCGGTTGCGAAGAGAATTTTTGTTGTTGAACCCTTCTTCCTGAATAGTGGTGTCAACGAAACCATTCCTGCCTGAAAGATCCCATATTTTTCAATGTGACTGAAGGATATTTAAGTTTGCCCAAGATAAGGAACCGGAGAAAGTGATGATCGAAAAACTCTCAGTCACAGTTTGGTGTGTAAGACGTCGTAGAGCCCTTTTTTCGCTGTTTCAACGCTAAACGAGACTCTTTCAGCCGAAAAAGCCTACAGATGTATGGAAAAACTTAAATTCTTTGAAAGTCAAACCGAAGGGACTGGTGAACCGTATGGGTTCAAGTAAACCTGCAATATTTGCTAGAGAGGCTACTGGGCTGGTCAGAGAAGTAGGCTTTATGTTGGGTGTAATCATTATCTTGTCTCACGTTGTCGGCTTAGGATGGCAGAAACGAGCGTTCCAATTCACTGGTCCGAAACCTGTTCCAACGGATATGCTTCCGCTTGGTCTTCCAGCTATATTCTGGGCTTTCCTAATCTGTGGCGTGATTGTGATGATCACGGGTTATGCCGCCGGATACGTTACGGCTGCTATGCCGAGATCTGGAGGTGGATACGTAACTATTTCAAGGGTTCTCCATCCGTTCGTAGGATACAACGCAGGCTGGCTGATGTTCCTCGCAGAAGCATTCTCCTACGGGCTAATCGGGGTGGCTGTCTTCGAAGCAATCATGATATTCTTCAACATCGCCGGCATCGCGATTGCCTTTGACGCAATGACTCTTTTCTTAGGAGGCGTTGTAATCATCGCAATCTTTACAGCACTTGCCTTGTTCGGGGTCAGACTATACGGTTGGATCATGCACGCGATGTTCTGGCCTACACTCGTAATCACAATTGGCTTCTTTGCCATGTGGATCGCTGGCGCAATGGATCCAAGTATCGTCGCAACGGGCGTAGAAACGGCTCTTGGAGCACCACCATCAGTATTCATGACCCACGCAATAAACACGGGAATGACAGATCCTGTCAACATAGCAACTTTCAGCGATGCCTTTTCATTTGCACTCGCAGGAGCCTTCTGGGCTTACATGGGATGGTACTCAGTAACATTCATCGCCGGAGAGGTCAAAGAAGCGAACAAGAAGCTTCCTAGGGTAGTAGTCGTGTCAGGTCTCATAATAATGCTAGTGTATTTAGGGGCTTCGTCTTTCTCAGCAATATCAACTATGAGCGTAACGCCAACAACAGACGGAAAATGGAGTTTCTTCCAAGCATACTCTTGGCTGAGCTACGGCCCCCTGACCGATGCACAAGTTGCAGCACGCGACGCAGCGATTCCAAACTTCCAATCTGCATGGAGCACAGGGATAGCATCCATCATTGCTCAGGGCATGGGATTAGGATGGCTTTCATTGGCAATCGCAGTAGCTGGAGTGCTTTGGTTGGCAAACGACATACCACCTTTCCTATTAGTCGCATCTAGAACCATGTTCGCCATGTCCTTTGACAGAATGATGCCTGAAAAGCTCGCAGAAGTCAGCGAAAGATGGCACTCACCAACCTGGGCGATTATTATCACTGGATTATTCGGGATCATTGGATGCATAGCTGAAGCAAACCCTGTTATAGGAGACATTGCTTTAGGCGAATATGTTGCTTTCGCTGGAGTAGTTGGAACCGACATATATGATGCGGTCTTCCTAACCCTATTCTGTGTATCGTGCATGTTGCTCGCACTGGAGAGAAAAGAAATCTATGACCGGGCTGCAGTCAAGCATTCTGTAGGAACAGTGGTTGGACTAGGTGCCATAGCAACGTTGTTAGCAGGATACTGCCTGTTTACATTCGTGAAGGAATCGGTTGGTTTCATCTTTGCACCTGCAAGTATCGGAGACCTAGCAAGCTGTCTCGGCTTCTGGGGCTGCATCGGTGTCGGAGCACTACTATACATCGCCTACATGTACAGAAACACAACCAAAGGCATCGACATGAGAACCCTGTACCTAAGCATCCCACCAGAGTAGCTTCAAACAACTTCACCCCCTTCTTTTTATTTTTCAGTGTCTAATCATTTGGTGTCCTAAATGTCTCAAGAATTGAGTTTCATCACCGATATGATGGAGGAGCAACTTGCCAAAGGAAACCTAAGATGGTTAGCGAATTTCAGAGAAATCTATAGAGACTACGCCTTAGACGCTTTCATAATTCCCATATATGCTGTCGGAGGCCTAACAGAGAAAGGCTTCCTCCTATCTAGAATATTCTCAGCTTTCGTAACACCAAAATACAAGATTCACTTTCTACTCTACACCTCAACCGAACTCAACATCAAATCTATGAGAAAACTCATTCTATCATGCAAACGTAAGTTCGCTGCCAATGACTGGATTTTCATCGCACTAGTTCAGGCTAAACCCATAGAAAAAGCTGTAAAAAGTGCTGCTTTAAACCTTGCAGATGACAATGTAGGCTTAGCGATTTACAGCCTCGCTTCAAAAGATGAAGTCTCATCAGACAACGTGCTTGGAAGAGCTCTCAAGAAACAACTGAAACTAACCGAAGCAAGATTCGAGCCATTAAACGTACCGGACTACCTGAAAAGCGCCACCATCGTATTCTCGTTGGGCGTCCTTTTTTTGGTTGCACTATTGTTTCTCGGTGTACTCGGTGTATATACAAACGTGTTTTTGTCTCTGTTGATCATACTCGCCTTCTCGATTATAGCAGCATACCCAATCTACAAAAGATGGTTTCACACTGTTTTTCTGGTGGATAGCAAAGGATTTAGATTTTGGAAGGGCAGAGACCTCGCAGAGGGTAGGTGGTCTGATTACACAGATATCTCAATTCACATCACTCCACAACATGACGTCCACATCCGACTACATTCCAAGGAAGAAACGTTTGACATACCAATCTCAAGAGTAGGGCTTTCCAGAAAAGAAGCTTACAGCATAATAAAACAAATGCTGAAGAAAAAACAGTAGGTGCATACAACGAGTCTAAAGAGGGTTAAGAAATGGCGGTCCTCACAACAAACTTGAAAATCGCCATTGGCATCTTGCTACTGTTAGGAATACCCATAAACTTTCTCCGCAGCACCAGTGCAATTGACACGGAGTCTCTTACACTTACCGCAGAGATCGCAGCACTCACCATCATCTTCGTCATACTCATGTTGAAACGTAGCAAATGGGGACTCATAGGCAGCGTGGGCCTAGTCACACTAGGCATAATGTTATTCTCCGTCTGGAACATCATCGACATTCTGACAGGCGTTCCCGAACTTCCCCAGGTTTGGCTGTTTACCGAACCGATTTCCCTCGGCTTAAGTATACTGTTTCTGCTATTCGTCTTCAAGGTGTACAGAGAATAAGCATCATAAATCTCAGCACATTAACTGAGACGCATCTCTCTCCGCAACTTAACTCTGCCAATTTCTCAGGACACGCATAATTGTTACTAGTTGGCTAATCGAAAATCTTAGGAGTCTCCACTTGGGTATTCCACCAAGGCTTGCTCCATTTAGCATCAATCACTGAGATAGCCTTCAGCAAAACCTCGATTCTATTTATTATCGTGGACACCTGCCCTTTCGTCAAGCCGAAGCCCTTCAAAACTGCCGGGCGATCAACAACGTTCTGAAGATTCAGCCTACAGGTCACGGCAAACTTCTTGTCTTTTCTAAGCGCTCTCGCCATCTTTGTCGGATCAACCTCTTCTCGGCCCGATCCAATAGAGTGATCCACCAATATCGCACAGAGATCGCTTATGTCCTTCTTCTCCATGCCGATGATTAGGCGATCAGGAAAATAATCGTACTTCAGTATTCTGAAGGTTTTGCCGGCATCTTCA
Organism: uncultured Candidatus Bathyarchaeia archaeon; assembly: GCA_964556565.1. Lineage (GTDB taxonomy): Archaea > Thermoproteota > Bathyarchaeia > Bathyarchaeales > Bathyarchaeaceae > SOJZ01. The sequence goes on along the minus strand of CAZKWF010000009.1, from coordinate 37,896 downwards.
AGCCTTGGAAGGTCACTAGCAGGAAAATCCATTATGAACTGACACTTTGAAAGAATCATGTTTTCCAGTCCTATCGTGTACAGAGTTTTCTTTGGGTTCTTGAACTCCTCCTTCAACTTCACCTTGTGTCTCAAATCGATCTCATCACAAAAAATATCCATGACACCAACGTTCGGAATCCCCTTCTCGTCCACCGCATCTATGGTTCTAATCCGATATCTCGTTCCATGTCTTTGAAACATGAACATCCTATCGCCTTCAGTCTCAAAGTGAAGGTGTTCCGTACCGAAGAGATCCCCCAGCTTGAGAAGTAGCTTGTAAAAGTCCGTCCCCTGCTTCTTAGAAACGATGAAATCCACATCCTTGAGGTGTCTACGGAGTGGCCCGTTGTTTTTGTTGGCGCATGGACAGTACATCTTGATGGCGCCCCCGCCAAAGAGCAAGGCTCCTATGGGTTTTTTGGAAACCCTTTTGTTGATGTGATCAGGAAACATCCTGTGAAGCTCGTGAGCGTTCTGACAAGCCCATAATGCGACAATTGCCCTCCTCATTGGGAAGTAACTCTTATCCACGTAAGTGGGGATGCCCAGATGTTTAGCGAACTCTTCGACATCAACTGTGGAGGTCAAAGGCAACTTGACCTCGATCTTTTTCCTTGCGTAAAGGTCTTCATAGAGCACACATTTGTCAGTTTCCTTGGCCATTCTTCTTCATTCTCCTAATGCTTCTGGGATGATATATGACCCTTGGATTAAATTTAGATCGGCACATAAAAAACTTCTTGAAAAACTGCGCCGCGCAAAAAAAGGGGACAAAGGGCTTTACTACTTCGTTTTCGCTAAGGCGTAGACCTGCTTTATTGCTATTATGACCGCTGCTGGAGCCACGAACGCCACGATGTAATTCACCATGTACATTGACCAGTACATTAGGAGGGCATGTATTCTTTCAAGGGGAGCAAATATCTCTCCTCTAATTGCTATCAGTGCAATTGCAGCTATTAGGAAAGGCATGACTTCCTTTGTAGATATGCTTACTACTCCTACTATGACACCGAGGATTAGCATGATCAAAAGGATCCATCCATTAGTGTCCAACACCGTCGCTGGGTCTGTTCCGCTGTCTGGCCAAGCCATGTACCCCACTGCCAGCCCTGCTATGATCGCTACTATCACAAAGATTATGAAAGCCCATTCAGCCATCTTTTCAAGACTCATAGATGTTGACATTTCTTTCGGCTCCTACAAAGCCAGAGGTATCATTGAATATCATTTATAAGTCTTATGCAACAACGAAAATGCACAAATAGTGTTTAAGCCGAATTTCGACTTCTTTTGCACAAAGAGACCTTTTTTTAGCTGGAATTTTCTATGGGGAACGGAGCACAAGATTCTTGAAGGCCAATTGACACAAGGAGATGCTCGAACCATGAGAAATATCTGTGTCCTTCTCTCATGAATACTAATCCTCCAGGTTAACCCTTTGAGATACGTCTCCAACAACATATTTCCATTGTAACGCCAACTTCCAGAAACTACATCGTCAAATTGATGATTGTCGTCGGATTTCAGAAAATGGACATCACATTGTTCAACAATTGTCGGACAAGAATAAGGCATTAATGAAAGGCATTCTATAAGAAATCGTCGGGACTCTTGCTAGAGACTTCACTAGAATGCTATTCCGACAAATTTAAATACTTGTCCGATGACGCTTTATTAATGGGAGTGTGTCTGATGTCGGATTTTGATCGCAAAAGACCCGAGACCAGAGAAGATTTCGTCAGATTACTTGCGGTAGCAAAGAAGAAAGAGGTGGAAGAAAGAAAAGCTAGAAAGAGAAAGTCGACAAAACCGACAATTTCAGGGACTGCGAAGATAATGAAGATACATCGTGATACGCTTTACGAGTGGATGAAGGAGTTTGGCGTCAACTTCGAAGATGTTGGAGAAAGAAAACCGACATTTATGGAAGCTGTAGAAAGACGTGGAAAACCTACTTATCTAATAGGTGAAGCGCTGATGGGTGAAGGCTCTGAGGTTGCCCATGTTGACCTGATGATTGGAGACAAGGATGGTCCTGTGGGCGAAGCCTTTGCTAACGGTTTATCAAACTTGTCTGCGGGGCACACGCCGCTTCTTGCTGTTATTAGACCTAATCTTCCTCCTAAGCCACACACGCTTTTGGTTCCAAAAGTTACCGTGAAAGACTTTGAACAGACCGAAAAGATCTTTGGACCGGCCCAAGCCGCGATAGCCAAAGCAGTGGCTGACTCCGTGGAAGAAGGCATCATACCAGAGGATAAAGTTGATGACTGGGTGATTGTAAGCAGTGTGTTTGTACATCCGAAGGCCGAGGACTACCGGAGGATTTACCAATACAACTATGGCGCGGCTAGATTAGCTTTGAAAAGGGCTTTAGCCCAGTATCCGCCGTTGAAGAAAATCATGTATGACAAAGATAGGGCGAAACATCCCATCATGGGATTCAAGGTACCTCGATTGTGGAGACCGCCCTATCTGCAAATAGCACTCGACATCCCCAGTCTAGAAAGAACAAAAAAGATCATAAGCCAAGTACCTAAGAGCGACAGAATCATTCTAGAAGTCGGTACACCACTACTGAAGAAATACGGAGTAAAAGTAATTCGTGATCTAAGAGAAACCGCCCGAGACATATTCATCGTCGCCGATCTGAAAACTCTAGATGTTGGAAAAGTGGAAGTTGACCTAGCATTTGAGGAGACAGCAGACGCAGTTGTGGCTTCTGGATTAGCAGCCACAGGGACTCTTAACAAATTCATCTACGAGGCAAAGAAACTTGGGATTTACGCGGTGGTGGACATGATGAACGTCGAAGACCCTATTAAGAAGTTTCAGTCACTAAAAGACCCCCCCGACATTGTAATTTTGCATCGCGCCATCGATGAAGAGAAAACTGGAAAGCCGCGTTGGTATCTCATCAAAGAATTTCGACGGGTCTTCAAAGACAAGAAGTTTCTAGTGGCGGTTGCAGGTGGGATATCCCCTGAAACTGCACCGGAGGCCTTTGCAGAAGGAGCAGACATCATCATTGTTGGGAGGTACATAACGCAGTCGAGAGATGTCGAACACTCTGTTAGGGAATTCCTAGAATCCACCAGAGAGATGAAACGAGACATAGACCTTTTCAGAGTACATGTAGAATAGACTCTAATCTTTTTCTCTCTTTTTTCACGTCTCCATGCATGCATAGCTAAACCTAAAAATTCAAGAATGCAATGTTGTGCTAATGATATCATATGAATGTTGCCAACGAATCATCCTTAACTCTTGCCAATAGAATAGAACTTATCTAGAGGAGCGGTTGAGCTTTGGAAAAGATGATAGCTGTCAGCTTCATTCTATTTGTGTTTCTGGCTGCCTTCACATCCTACAGTTTCATGCTGTTAGAAAGCGAAATTTGGAACGCGAGCTATATCATCCGGTCAACAGTTACATACTCTAACCAAGGAACAAACATCTGGAATCTCACCGAAGAAGACCGAACAATCAGTTTGTTCATGAACAATACGTGGCAAACAGTCTACTTAGCAAACCATTCATATCCCTTACAAAATGTTACTGTAGATAAAGACGGAAATCCAATGGCAGTTTTGCAATTTCAACCACAACTCGATCCTGGAAAAAATGTAAGTTACTCTGTCACATATCATGTTCTTTCAGAACCTCGCTCGCTTCCTCTAGTAACAGAAGAGAAGTCAGAGGCTCTTGCAAACATCACACAAGATTTGCGTCAAAAATATTGTAATGAAAGCTATACATGGCAAAATGGAAACCAAAAGATCAGAGAACAAGCACACGCGATAGCAGGCAATGAGACGAATGTTCTCAAAATTGTTAAGGAATTCATTGGGTGGATTTGGCGAAACATTACATACGAGCCGCATGAAGTCCCGATGTATCCAAATCAGACGCTTCTATCCGGTAAGGGAGATTGTGACGATCAAGCAATTCTGTTAATCACATTCTGCCGCATCCTTAGGATTCCATCCTATCTTCAAATCGGTTGTATATACCTGCCTAGTCAATACTCAAATGAGACAAGTTGGGAAGGCCATGTGACAAATGCAGCAAGTCAGATTGGGTGGCATGGATGGGCAATAGTGTATATTCCGCCGTGGGGATGGCTACCCGTCGACCTCACCTACCCCAAAGGCGGGTTCGGTAATCCCCTCAACGCAATAGAAACAGCAGTAGTTTCAGACACTAGAACAATCCAGTATATGAACATCAGTAAAAGGGATTACGTGACCTCAACCTGGGCGTACCGGGAGTTCATTACTGAAAACGGTTTCTATATCTACGCAGAAGATGAGATGATCCAGACATCTCGGCAAAGCCTCTGGGAAATCATTGTAGAAAAATGGTTTCAACACATTCTTATAATAATAGTCGTGACCACATGTGCCACCATAGTGGTTTACACATACCTTTCTAGGGCGGAAAAGATGAGCCCCAAAGAAACAGTTGACGCACCAGAAGACTTTCATCGATAGCTACTAAAAATTAGTGCTGTCTACGTCAATAGAATCCTTAATAAATGAATACACCGTTTCAGTTAACGTCACCAAAGAATTCATTCGAGGAGAAACATCGCGTATGGCGAAATTCAAGATAATAATATCCGATCCAGAGACAGGTGAAGCTCGATTCACGGAGGTGGAGGGCACCCGCGCTGTTCCTTTGATTGGGAAAAAAACGGGAGAGATGGTAGAGGGATCTGTGGTTGGAACGCCTGGCTACAAGCTACAGATAACCGGAGGGTCAGACAAGGACGGCTTCCCCATAAGACCCAACGTTCACGGAGGGGTCCGAGTTAACGTGATTTTAAGCGAAGGAATAGGTTTTCACTCTCACAGAAAAGGAGAGAGGAGAAGAAAAACTCTCCGAGGAAACGTCATAACTGAAGATATCGTTCAGATAAACATGAAAATTGTTGAGAAACCGAAAAAAGCTAAAGGAGTGAAGAAGGCTAAAGTCAAAGCGAAAAAGCCAGAGAAGACAGAAAAAGAGGGAGGCCCATCGACTGAAAAAACTACCCAAACAACCTGAAGTCAACATCGGAACCATCGGCCATGTGGATCACGGAAAGACCACATTGGTAGAGGCAATAACAGGTGTTTGGGCAGCTAGACATAGCGAGGAGCTGAGGCGAGGCATAACTATCAAGCTTGGTTACGCCGACGCCCCCATCTATAAATGTCCTCAATGCAAACCTCCACAGTCTTACTCTACTAAACCAGCATGCCCCCACTGTGGGTCACCCGGCGAGTTCATTCGAGCGGTCAGTTTCGTAGATGCGCCGGGTCATGAAGCTCTTATGGCTACAATGCTTTCCGGAGCAGCTGTTATGGACGGGGCCATACTGGTCATAGCAGCCGATGAACGTTGTCCACAGCCCCAGACTCGGGAACACCTAGCAGCTATCGAAATCACTGGAATAAAAAATCTTGTCATTGCTCAGAACAAGATTGATATAATGGATGAAAAACGGGCTTTAGAGAGTTATCAGGAGATAGTTGATTTTGTCAAAGGAACGGTGGCTGATGGTGCACCGATAATCCCAGTTTCTGCTCAACACTCCGTGAACATTGATATCCTCATTCAAGCATTGGAACAACACATCCCTACTCCTAGCCGAGACCTCGCAAAACCTCCAAGAATGTATGTCGTACGCTCCTTTGACATAAATAAACCTGGAACCTCGGTTGAGAAACTAGCAGGAGGAGTGATCGGCGGCAGCATCCTTCAAGGAAAATTCAAATCAGGAGACGAAATAGAGATGCGCCCCGGAATCCGAGTTGAAAAACAAGGAAAAATGAGTTATCAACCTCTTTTCACCAAGATCGTCAGTCTCCATGCGGGTGGAAAAACAGTTAAAGAAGCTATGTGTGGAGGGTTGATAGGTATCGGGACCCTTCTAGATCCTTCTTTAACTAAGGCTGACGGCCTCATCGGAAACCTTGCTGGAAAGACTAGTATGCTTCCACCAACCCGCTCAGAGTTAACTTTAGAAACTCACCTTTTTGAACGCGCCATAGGAACAAAGGAACTGATGCAAATCGAAAAAGTAAGTATGGGTGAACGCCTCCTCCTCGATGTTGGAACCGCCATAACCACAGGAGAAGTTATCTCTATAAAAGAAGAAAACGCTACTCTTCGGCTAGGACGCCCCATGTGCGTTGAAGAGGATTTCCGAGCAGCCATCAGCAGAAAAATTGCGGGAAGATGGCGCCTCATTGGCTACGGAATAATAAAAGGTTAAGCAAGCAGAGGCTTTCACTTAAGGTGTTGCTGGGTAAGGCTTGAAAATTAAAGTGATTCTAGACTCAAACTTCCTTTTCATCCCTTCGCAATTCCAAGTAGACATATTCAAAGAGCTAGCAAACCTCCTTGACCGAAGGTTTGACCCCGTTCTTCTTTCTCCAACACGCACGGAGCTTCTAAAGATAACGGAGAAAGGTTCTCCCAAAATGCGTCAACAAGCATCTTTGGCGCTCAAGCTCGCTGAAAAATGCCGTATAGTCAGTGCTGAACAAGGTTTCAAAGAGACGCATGATGATGTGATTGTTCGAGTGGCAAAAGATTGGAGATGCCCAGTTGCTACAAACGACAGAGAGCTTAGAAAAAGGTTAAGGATTATAAGTGTGCCCGTCATTTATCTGAGGCAAAAGTCTCATCTAGAAGTAGAGGGTGACATATCTTAAAAATAAATCTTGCAGAACATCTAACCGTCAAAAAAGCCAGAAGCGAGGAGTAATTGTGTTCAAACTTGTAACTTTAGACGATACTATTCGTATACCTCCAGAAGAATTTGGAAAGCCCATTGAAACGGTGGGCTATGAACAGTTGAAAATGAGATATGAGGGCATGGTTGATGAGGAGCTGGGTTACGTCGTAGCTGTGATTAACATTGAAGTCGCGCCCGTTGGAAAAATCATTCCTGGAGACGGCGCCACCTACCACAAGGCTGAATTTTCCCTTCTCACGTTCTATCCAAAAATTCAAGAAGTAATTGAAGGAGAGGTAGTTGAAATAGCCGATTTCGGAGCATTTATCCGAGTTGGGCCGATCGACGCACTGCTTCATGTATCTCAACTTATGGATGATTATATCTCGTACGATGAAAAACAAGGGGTACTCATGGGCAAAGAAACGAGGAGAAAACTTGTGACAGGAGATCACGTGCGAGTTCGCGTAACAGCGGTCTCGCTTGGGCATGGTAGAAGCTCTGGAAAAATCGGTGTAACCGCGAGGCAACCTTTCTTGGGAAAGATCGGGTGGATTAAGAAAGACCTAGAAAAAATGAAGAGTCCCAAAGCTGAAAAACCAAAAGAACCTGAAAAAAGCAAGGAGCCCAAACCATGACTGACAAAGCGTGTAGAGAATGCCATCGAATATCCCATGGGTCCGCTTGCCCAAAGTGCAAGACTGGCACTATGAGTGACGACTTCACTGGCTTGGTCATAATCTTCGACCCGAAAGGCTCAGCCATAGCCCATACAATGAAAGTGAAGGAGAAGGGACGCTACGCACTACGCGTAAGGTGATTAAAATACGTTTTCTTACGCCCGCCTTACGCAAAAAACTAAAGTCTCCGTTAGGACTGCTAATCCAAGGTTCCGTCGATGAAACAATTAAACAACTGAAAAAGTTCATCGAAGAAGAAAAACCCACTAGAATCCTTTCTGTGGGTGACGCTGTTTCCAACAGCATGATAAAAAACGGCATTTCCCCAAACGTTTTCATCGTGGACAATCGAATCATGAGAAAAAAAGTTAAGCCAATTCTAGTAGACGTGAGCCAAACCTTACACATAAAAAATCCTCCGGGAACATTAGCTGATGAAGCATGGACTGCTATAGAAGATTCTTTAAAACGGAGGCAAACAACAAGGGTGTTGGTTGACGGGGAAGAAGACCTACTCACCTTGGTGGCAGTGTTGTGTGCACCCGAAAAGTCCTTAGTGGTTTACGGACAGCCACAAGTAGGAATCGTTGCAGTCAAGGTTACGGAACAAAAGAAGAAGGTTGCACAGCGACTCGTGGAAGAGATGGAACAACGATACGAAAAGTTAAAGTAAGGGAGGCACTCCAAAAATCAACAATCCAACGGAAGATTGCCCATGAAAATCAGCATTACATCCAAAGAATATAACCCACTGCTCAAAAGAAAGGAGATAACCTTCAAGGTTAACCATGAAAAAACTGGGGGAACCCCTACCCGTTTGGAAGCGAGGAAAGAACTTGCAGCAACACTGAAAATGGATATTGACCTAGTGTATGTTAAGAAAATGACTACAAAAACCGGGACAAGAATCGCCGTTGGCACAGCTAACGCATACGATTCAGCTGAACAAGCCAAACTAGTAGAGTCCAAACACATCCTTGTTAGGAACGCACCACCGAAAAAACCTGAAGAAAAGAAAGAGGCTGCAGAAAAACTGGAAGAGACGGAAACGCCAGAAAAGAAAGAAAAAGAAGAAACAACGGAAAAGAAAGAAGATAGAAAAGAGGAATAACTGAATGGCTGAGAAAGAAAAAGAAGAAGCAGAAGAACCCGAGGAACCCGAAGTAAAACCTGAAGAAAAAACCAAAGAAAAGAAAGTTGAAAAGGTTAAGAAGAAAAGAAAGGGCGTCTTTTCCTACTATAAAATCGGGGAAAATGGACTTGAAAGACTTCTCCCCTTCTGCGAAAGATGCGGGTCAGGATACTTCATGGCAGACCACGACGACCGTTACACCTGCGGCCACTGCGGCTTCACACGATATAAACGCAGCGAGGAAAGCAAGTGACACATGCTTAAATCCTACTACTGCCACAAGGTTGAAGAGTGAAAGTAAAATGGTTCGAGTGAACGTTTTTATTCACAATCTTTCTGCAGAGCGTTTTTGGGATGTTGACAAGCCTTTGCCGCCTGTTCGAATAGCTACTAATCTCAATATTGTGGGGATAAACAAGAAAAACGAAGATTGGTTAGAAGCCCCCTTTGTTTTCACAATAAATTACCAACCCGCCGTTGCTCAAATCAGCGTAAAGGGAAAGGCCCGAGTTAAAGGTAAAAAAGATGAACTTGAGAAGATTCATAACGCATATACGAAAAAACAGCCTCCACCAGCTATTATTGTTCAATCCATCTCTAACGTTGTATTTCTAGAATCGGTGATTATCAGCCGAACCTTGAATATTCCCCCGCCTATTCCGCTTCCTAAAATTCCACCAACTAAGAAAAAGAAGTTACCTGAACCAGACTATCGAGCTTAAACGCGTAGAATAAACATCTTGACTGCTATTGTTTCCTACTTTAAGGGAACATACATAGACGATCTGGACGCGCCGATGCCGGGTGATCCGTGTCTGACCATCTTGTTTGTAATCGCGAATTCGCCTAAATAATGGCCAATCATTTCAGGCTTTATTTCCACAGCGACAAATTCCTTTCCGTTATGAATTAGAACGGTGACGCCTACCATTTCTGGAAGAATGATCATGTTACGGGCGTGTGTTTTAACGACTTTTTTCTGTCCTTCCTTTGGTGTTTCTTTGGCGCTTCGAATGTTTTCGAGGAGGACCCTTTGTTCTCGTGTGAGACCTCGTTGTAGGCTCCGCCGTTGCCGTGATGGCAGTAAGCGAATAAACTCGTCCATCGACATGCCTGCTAGTCCCTCAAGTGTGTAACCTTGGTAGGCGAATTCTCTAGGCAACTGGTCATCTCCTCATTTCTTTTGATCCTCGGGATTTATTAAACATTTCTAGCGTTTTGCCAATGGTGAAAATTACCGTTTTCTTCTTTTTCGTTTACCCGTGCTTCTCGCTGCAATCAATCCCACCTTTTTGCCGGGTGGAGCATGCCGTGATACCGTTGTAACTTTGCGTGCTCCCCTCCTACCGCTTCCGTAAGGATGTACCGCGGCTATCATTGCTACACCACGTGTTCGAGGGTATGTGTGTCCCTTTGCTCGCATCCAATGAAACTTTGCACCTGCCTTCAGGAAGGGTTTTTCAGGACGACCTGCCCCAGAAATAACTCCAACGGTTGCAAGACAAAGATCATTTGCATAGCGAGTTTTTCCTGACGGAAGTTTTATCATAGTTCCTTCAGGAGTGTGCGCCACCACCGTTGCGTAGGATCCAGATGAACGTGAGATTTTTCCTCCATCGTTCGGTGAAAGCTCGATGTTACATATCATGGTGCCTGCGGGAATACTGCTTAATGGAAGCACGTTGCCAACATCCACGGAAGCTCTGCTTCCAATTTGGATTGGTTGACCTTCATAGACGCCTTCAGGAACAACTGTGTAGTAGGTTTCGCCAGTTTCAAGTTTCACGGAGGCTAGTGGCGAGCCTCTTCCAGATTCATGAAGAATCTTCATGATATGACCCTGAATGACACCTTCTTGTTCCTTCTTGGAAAATGATGGATATCGAACTGGCGCTATTCTTTTGTGAGTGGATGCACGAAAAGTGGGTGCCCCTCTGCCGCGTCTTTGAACTCGAATTTTCTTACCCACGTGTCACATCTCCCTATAAGATGCCAAGTTTAATCGCTACATCCACCGCTTTGTAGTCGGGGTGAAGCTTCACAAAGGCTTTTTTCTCGCTTTTAGGCGTGATTGCAACGTTGACGCTTTTAACTTCTACTTCGTAAAGTTCCTCCACGGCTCGTTTTATGTCTGCCTTTTTGGCTGCGATGCTGACGATAAAAACAAGCTTATTCTCGGTTTCGAGCAGGCGACTCGTAACTTCGGTCATGACCGGATGTAATATAACGTCGTATGGGTCCAAGCCTATCTTCCTCCAAACAGTTCATCTACTTTTTCAAAAGCTGAGTTCGTCCAGATGACAAGTCTTCCGGGATGGGTTCCAGGTGCCAAAAGTTCAATGTTCAGACAGTTGATTGTAACCACATCTACTCCAGGAATGTTGCGGGCTGCTTCAACGACTCCTTCATTTTCGGTCACAACTAATAGAGGCCCAACTGCCTGTCTCATTTTTCTACCACGTCTCTTGCCTTTGCCAGCTCTTACCTTTCGGCTTTCCCTGACTCGATAAATGTCTGGCCACACCCCTAGTTGGATGAACACTTCTTCAACTTCCTTAGTTTTTTTCAAGCGTTCAATATCATCTACGACGACTAATGGAAAATCACGAACGTCATCTATAACGTGCCCTCGGAAAGCCACGGTTTCTTTAGATGCTGTAGCTGCAACTGCTGAGCGTAGAGCCAACCGCATTTCTTTTCGTGGAATTTTTTTCTTGATTTTCTTTTCAACCATTGGGGGATGAGTAGCTCTGCCGCCAACTGCGAATGGTATGAAAGCTGCTCGTTGGCTTCCTTTTATCCTTGAAACGCGCGCTATTCCTAAGCCCGTTCCCCGAGACTCTGCGGTAGTTCGTTTTCCGGCGAAAGGGTCTCGACCTTGTGGCTGGAAGCGATGGGACTGAATCGTGATGACTGCTCGTTTTATGACGTCTGGTCTGGCAGGAGTCTTAAAAATGGGAGGGAGGCGGATTTTACCTGCTGCTTTTCCTTTGAGATCGAAAATTTTGGCTGAAAGTTTCCCCATCCATCTCACTCTCGCTTTATCCTTGCGGGGACTCGAGGGATATATAGGTGATTTTCGGCGGGGCTTCTGTGGTTATTTTTGGGGGGCGGGCAGGGTGTCGTAGTCGTATGAGACGTTTGGCGGGACCTGGTAAGCTTCCGTCTACTACGATGTAGGTTCCTCGAACCAAGCCGTAGTGTAGGAATCCACCTTTTGGAGTTACTTCACTTCCGTCTGTGCCGATTTTCAGTATGCGTTTGTTGTATTCGGTTCTTTGGTGATAGCCCATTTGACCTGCTCTGGGAACGGTGTATAGGACTCTGGTGGGATGCCACGGTCCGATGACAGCGACGCCTCGTTTGGTTTTACGTGATTTTCGAGGCAGGATTTTGATACCCCAGCGTTTCACAGGGCCTTGGAAGCCTTTTCCTTTGGTTACCGCGACTACGTCTACGTGTTGTCCTTCTTTGAATACTTCTGTTATGGAGACCGTTTTTCCTAGCAGTTTTTTTGCGTGTTCGAATTGTTCTTTGATGGTGCCACCGTCGATTTTGATTTCTGTGATGTCGGGTTTTTTCTTTGAGATGCTAGCTTCTTTGGGTTGTGTGGCCGCTAGGAGACGGAACTCGGAGATTTTGTCTAAGTTTTCTTCCATTTTCTTTAGGGTTTGTTCAGGTTCAAAATGTTCTGGCAACGTTACAACACGGTCGAAGTGTTTGGGTGGGTCTTTCATCCAAGCTTCGGTGAGTGTGTGCAAACCATATGGGTCCTGTGTGTATGCCCGGATGGCGAATAGCGTGATTGGAGGTGTCTCTACTACTGTGGCTGGGTGGGCTGTTTCTTTGCCGAAGTTTGGTGAGCGTTCGTTGTCTTCGACTAGGAATACGTGGGTCATTCCAGCCTTGTAGCCCATGAATCCAAGTAGGGTGGGAACCTCCTCTACCTTGGGCCAGTAGCGGATTCTGCCGGTTTCGCTTGCAGCGCGTCCTCTAGGTAAGTAGGCTAATGAGCCACGTCTAGGGGCGTGTTTCTTTCTGTGACCCATACGTTGGTATCCTTCTTTTTGTTATCATTATTTTTTGTTTCGTCTTTGTTTCAATAAGAGCGTTGAGTTATAAACGTTACTTTCTCAAATAACTTGTTCGGAGTTCCTAGCCAAGCCACAGTGCTTTTTGAGGTATTTATCTAATTTTTCCCCTAGTGTTTTCCTAAGCAGATTTCCTCGAATGTTCAGGTATTCTTCACGAGGTATGTCAAAGTGAAGGGAGTTCCATTTTTTGCCGTTGACAAGAGAAGTGTTTCTCACTATTCCTCCTTTTTTGAACCCACATGCTTCAAGCGTTTTGTGGGCGCGAGTGTTATATTCTATGCTCCAAGCTTGGCAGCGTTCCATGTTTAAAGAGATGAAGCACATTTCAAGCAAGGCAACCGTGATCTGTTTTCCATACCCTTTACCCCACAAATCCTTCTTTCCAATGTAAGTGCCCAAGTCTGCACCCTTCACGTTGCCCCACTTCTGCCCGCGTATAACCGCTAGTCCTATAGTCTCATTCGTACCGACGAGTTCAACGATGAAACGAATGTCCTTCTCCTGTTTCATCCACTCATCGTACTGCTTTTCAATCTGCTCCATACTCACAAAATTCAAAGGTTTACTTCTGGAATACATCATAAGCTCAAAATCGTTCTCCCATTTGTGCAAAAGCTTCAAATCATCCTTTTCTACAGATCTGAATCGTATATCTCCAAGCTCAAACATCTGGATCACCGCTGTATAATGCGCATCTACATTTTATTTAAACTTCTCAGAACCGAAAAAACTTCAGTTTGACGCTGATGGGGATATCACCAATTTCCATGATTGTAATAAACGCATTTGGATGCGTGTGAATTCAGTAGAAAGTTTCGGCTTCATATGTTCTGTTTTCGAAGTTTTACAGGTTTGCTGCAAAATAGTTTAAATAATCGTGTCTCGTAATATATGAGATATCTTGTCTACTTCAGAATACATTGGTGATGGACAATGAGTGAATCTACCAATTATGTGATGTGTGGATTTGGAGCCGGTTTCCGACCGGTGAACATCAAAGATCTTTTGCGTCTTTTGAAAGCGGTCTTGGAAACGACTATGCAGAAGCTATACGAAGCGTTAAAGAACTTTAGAGGGTAATTGCTAAACGTTAGAATCGGTAGCTTTTAGATAAGTCTGCTCCATGGATCTAAGAACCCAATCTCTTTAGAGGATTATAGCGGCAAAGCGGTCATTTCATCGAAATCCTTTTCTACTGCAATTATTAATTCACGTTATCTATTTCCTTGAGGTGTTGAAGAATGGCGAATAAGGTTGACGAAGAAGAATGGGAAAATTTGACATTAGAGCAAAAGTTGAATGTGTTAAGAACTAAGATTAATGAGATGACGAGTATCATCCAGAAAATTGTTGAGGACATGTATGTGGACGAGGAAGATTGTGAGGGCGAAGAGGAGATGCCCATCAAGGGAGAAGTGAAAACTCCAGTCTCCAGAGAATTTCAGCAAGTCAGATACATCACTTAACCCCGTCTTGTGTAGACTCTTTGATATTATCTATGGCAAAAAAACACGAGAGTCGGAGAAAACACTGAAAGTAAATGTGACACGATATCGCATGTCCTGACGAGATGAAAGTACTTCTAATCCTCATCTGATTCTAAAACCGTGACCTTCTCCGCCTTCTCCATCCAAGGAATTCTCAGCTCTTCAATTTCCTTGAGAATCTCCTCTTCGATTTCCTTGTTTAGCTTTTCCACACTCTCTTTAACGAGGTTTATCACCATTATGGCTATTTTCCTCGGCAAGTTTCTTCCTTTTCCATTTTTATGTATTTTTGTTCTACAGTTCTCGCGTTATACGTATAGACAATATGTCTAGAATGAGACATATCCAATATATTATTGAGTGCCCCAGCATATAAGCTTTCTTATATCGCCATACATCAGAGTCTTTCCCCTTCAAAATGCTAGCGTACATCAACTCGTTCACGTAGTCTGAAAACTTATGACCCTCTTACCTTTGATACTCCATTGAGTGGAAAAGGCATCAAAGAAGCAAAGAAGCTCAAAGCCATGATCACGGGGCTCTCCACAGAATGAACCCACCCGTCCTGCTGAATTTACCACTCACAATTCTTCATGTGGTTCATGATGAAAACTCACATAGTCAAAGCGTAGATAGAGCTTCCACGATGCTCAGAAACAAAACTAAAACCCAAAAACAAATCTGACACAAACCACGACCCCCTAGGTAAGGGAACCTGGGTTAAGGAGCACGCGCACGGTTGCAACATCGCATGAAAACCTGCGTTCTCTGACACCGCCGCCATCTTTCCATATCTTTTCGTATCTTTTCCCATCTTTCTGTATCTTTCCCCATCTATTCCCATCTAATCCTATCGTGGGATAGACCGTTTTCAAGCTTAGCTTCAAAAAACCAACACGAAACAAGCTTTGTGAAGAACTAAAAAAATTATAGGGGGGTCTAAAGAGAGACATGGACAAAAAAGTAACAAACGCAAACAACTTACAAACCACTAACAAACAAATTCAAAACCCCCAAACACGCATAAACAGCCTCAACAGTCCTCACAGTAGCAGTCCCCTGATTCGGAACCATATTAACAATAAAATCCACAACATCACCCAACCTCAAACCCTCACGCTCCAAAATCTCAAACAGCCCCGCAGACGGAGAACCAAAAGCAACCAAAACCTTGCACGCCTTCTTCCAACACCCAATCAACTCATCAGCAGCCTCCATAAACCGAATCCCACGCCGAGAAGTAGCAACCACCAAATCAAAACGCCCTTCTTTCACTAAATGCCCAAACCCTACATCCGAAACCCTCACACGATAACCCCAATACGCCTCAACCTCACCACGACTAGCCAAAACACCCTTCAAATGCCTCCCCAACTCAACAATCTTCACGGTAACTCGACTATTAACCGGAAGCTGCACACCAGAAACCAGCACGGAACGCTCTACACCAACATCAACAAACGACCCAGCATTAGTTGAAGAAACAACCACACCCTCACGATGCTCTCCAAACCCCAAATCTCTAACCCTATTTAATACAGGATGATGAGGCGTACGCAAAGGCGGAAGAATACCAGCATACCGCAACTCAGGCACAAGCCTAAACAAACGCTTACGCAAATACTGAGGCGTCTCCATATAAGACAAAACAGCAGCAATCAACCCTGTATCTCGACTTTGATCAGTCCCCGGCAAATCAGGAAAAACTATAACCTCATCTACACAAAAAATCGCAGTAGCTCTACCTACCAACCCAATCTTGAAGGTCCTCTCTCGAAGATGAGGAACGTCCGAAACCAACGAAGCAGGCACCGCAACAGAAAGTTCACAATGACGCTTCATAGAGGCACACATCACAAACACTACTCTTTCACATATACCAACAACACTCTAAAACCTTTTACGCGTTTAATTTTGTCATTATCCATAGTCTATTTGGGCCTTCTGAAGATGCATGCAAAAACAAAAAAAGGGGGAATTGCGGGGGACATCACCAGTTCCCTTGGATAACCTTTTATCCATAACTTCACAATCAAGCATCATAAGCTTATTAGAAATAACAAGGTGAAAAAATGCACGAGGCTACTATTCTAAACAAGCCGGAAGAACTAGAAAAAATCGACAAAAGCAACATGCTCAATCTATGCGTGAAAACCCCTGAACACTGCCAAGACGCTATACAAAGAGCTAAAAAGATCAAAATCCCAAACGAGGTAAAAGTTTCCAAAAAAATCACAATCAAATATAAGAAACCTCAAAACATCATAATCACAGGCATGGGAGGCTCCGCCATAGGAGGAGAAATACTCCAAGACTGGCTACAAGACAAACTTCCTATCCCCATTCAAATCTGCAGAAACTACACTCTGCCCGCTTACGCAAACAGAAACACGCTCATTTTTGCAATCAGCTGCTCAGGAGAAACTGAAGAAACGCTTAGCGCATTTGTCGATGCTATCCGCAGAAAATGCATGACCATAACCATAAGCTCAGGAGGACATCTCCTCTCCTTCTCCAAGAAACTGCAGATACCACATGTAACAATACCTAACGGACGACCCCCACGCGCCGCAATTCCCTACACATTCTTTCCACTCCCAATCCTCTTAGAGAAGATGGATATTCTTTCGAACATAGAGAAAGACATTGAAGAAACCATACGGGTTCTCAAAAAGGTGAGTGAAGAAAACTCCCCTCACATTCCCACAAAGAAAAACTTGTCAAAAACGTTAGCTTTGGAGTTGGAAAAAACTATACCTGTGGTCTATGGATTTGGGCAATCTAGAGCTGTAGCCCATCGAATGAAGACACAGTTTAACGAAAACAGCAAACTTCTCAGCGTGTATAACGTCTTTCCAGAGCTCAATCACAATGAAGCTGTTGGATGGGAAGTCTCTGAAGACCTCGCAAAGAAATTTTCGGTTATACTTATTCGAGATCATGACGAGCCGCCTGAAATCAAACATAGAATTGAGATGACCAAAATGCTGGCTTTGCATAAAGCTCAAAAAGTCTTGGAAATCTATGCGAAGGGGAAAGGAAGATTAGCGAAGATTTTTTCTGTGCTACTTCTTGGGGATTTTGTAAGCGTTTTTTTGGCGATTCTGTGTGGTGTAGATCCTGTGCCTGTGAAGACCATTGATCTGATAAAGCGGGAGATGCGTAGGAAGTTTGATGTGGCGGGCAAGTTAGAGGAAGAGATTCGAAAGATTATTGAGTGAGGGCTTATGTTGTGCGTGAAAGTTTCTACCGCAGCCTAATATATGGTTCTATTAGGGTTTTGTTGGGTTTTGCTTTGGCGGTGGTTTGTTTCATAAAGCTTTTATATGGTTGGGTTTGTGTGTATTGTTGGTGTTTGTGTTGGAGCCGAGTAGGAAGCCTTTGAATGTCTTGGCGAAGCTGTTGAATTGTTATGTGGCTATTGTTTTAAAGAGTGGTGCTGAGTATCGTGGGACTGTTGTTCGTTGTGATGGTTATATGAATGTTTTGTTGGAGGGTGCTGTTGAGCGGTTTAAGGATGAGTTGGTTGCCAATTATGGTCGTGTTTTGGTTCGTGGTAATAATGTTTTGTATATTAGGACTGATGTTCCTAAGAAGAAGTAAGAGTAGGATTGTTTGTTTTTGTGTTTTTTGAGGAGTTGATAAGTTGTCTGGGGTGTCCCTCTCTTTAGACCCCCCTTATATATAGCCCCCTATAATTTTTGATAGTTTCTTATTCTCTCTCTTTCTAGACCCCCCTACCTAGGGGGCGGGTGTTGAGTTGTTTTTGATTCTAAGCTTGCTGGAGGCTCTGTTTACGCTTTGACCACATGAGTTTTCAACATGAACCACATGAAAAATTAGTGTGCGTATGGATTTGAGTGTTTTATTTTGGGAGCGATCTTTATAATCGCAAAGGCTTTCTTACAGACATATAGTGAACTATATTTTGGATGCCGTGCTGGGTTCTTTTGGTTCTGTTATAACTTTTCAAGCACGTAAACTGTGACGATAGAGAGAAAATGGTAAGGATAACCACGATTATCTCGTGCCTTGTTGTTTCCTTAACGCATCGACTGTGGCACTTCCCAACGTTAAGATGGATATTAGTGACCAGATAGATATGGCTCTGATAATGATGATGGGGATGGTGAGTAGGAAACAGAACAGAAACCAGATGCCCATCACCATAGTTGGTACACTTACGATCATCCAGAACTCCTTCCACGTGTAGATAGTCAACAGATCTTTAAGCCACTGACGCATGAGATCACGCTTTCTCTCTTACTATTCATTAAAGGAGATAAAGATTATTAAACCTTTTTAGCACCGTTCTACATGAGATGAAAATCAAGAAAAAGGGAGTAAACAGGATTAATCTAAGATTGATTCCTTACGTTTTTGGTGCTTTGGCACTAGCTATTTGTGGTTTCATTACTTACAATCTTGTTTTTGTGGTGAATGTCGTTGTGATGACAATTGCTTTGTACGTAGCTAGCTCCATTGTGGTTGGGGGTGAACTTAAGAGACTCTTGAATGTTTTTATAATCTCATTTCTGGCTGTTATTGTCTCTGATTTATGCTTCGCTTTCCTTCAACCTTTCATTGCCCTTTGTATCTTTCTCTTTGTTTTGCTGGTTACAATTAGGTATTCCTTGATCAAAGATCATGACTCAGGCTGGTTTGGGGCGCTCAGTGCCGAATTAATGGGTCTAATATTCTTACTTGTGATTGAAATAATCTTAGGGATAGCCCAATTGTTCCCGTCTATAATAGGGATTTAGGGTTTGGCTAGTCTAGTGCTGGGGATTGTGAGATCACTCACCTCTAGGAAAGCCGTTATATTAACCGCATACGAAGCCTGTGTCTTGTGAATACTAGTTCAGCGTTTGCATTATGGAATTAAGTCTTCGTCTTCGGTGGGTTCTTAACTCACGCGTGAATCATCTTCGGCTCACTCATGCTGCTTCGACCATAATCATGAATCTTGCTCGCTGGACCCTTTTTATCTGATGAAGAGAATGGAACCTACCAATGCTCTATACAAATTAAGGATTAGATTTCTCCTTTTGACCTTATTTACTGTGGCTCCACCCCTCTTCGCTACTGTACTATTCGTAAATGTGATTTTTGTCCTTTCTATAAATGAAGCGGGGTTACAAGGCTTTATATGATTTGAATACGATTTATAAAGATTCAAATATAACCTACAAACTGGAGAAAGGGCGAAAATGAGAGAACTAGCCGCAACCTCTTTTTTAGCAGTCTTACTCGTTACCTTGATCACACCAGGCTACGCATCCGTAACTATCCAAGCTACAGTAAATCAAGACCTCCATGTGACTTTTGATTTTGGGATAATCAATGCCACCATCTACGAGAGGGTTAAAAATTCGATTATGGAATCAACTATTCCAAACATCATCTTAGATAATCTCAAACAACAGAACTCAACGCAAGTATATTGTTATACCGAACCGCTGGTTTTCAACGACACAGCACAGTCAATACGTGTGACATTTTATTTATATGGTTCGGATATTCTGAACTCCACAGTTAACACAAAGTCAATGAATAGAATCTGCTACTTGACGACAGACTGGAGAAAATTCTATGCTAATATAACGAATGGATTTTCATTAGACTTTGCCAAATATTTTGATCGTCCCATATCTCACTCTCCTCCGTCTCCTCCGTCTCTCCCATGGCAAATGCTCAATTATACCGACCCTGAAGGAAAAATACACCGAGCCTACTTCTGTAACTACACCGAGTTGAGTTCCTCTGATCGGTTGTGTTACTTCATACTGCCAACAACAGCAAGCAACATCCACGCTGTAGAGGATACGATAATTTTCGAACTTCCACTATCCTTTGAAGACTCCTTGCTGAACAGCCCATTTTTAGTCCTTGGCACACTGATAGTTGCGAATTTGGCTGTTTTCCTTTATCGAAAAGTTAGAAAGTAGAAACTTCAACTTTCAGCCCCTAAAAGTAGATCAACCAAAGCTTTTTGGTCAATCTCAGCACGAGTTCTCCAGTCGAGGTATAATTGTTTGTTCTCATCTTCAGCTAGGTAACCGGACCGAATGTAACGATTCATGTTTATGTCCACCCTCCAGCCTGGAAGCTTGTTCCGCAGAAGGTCTTCCACCTCTTCTCTCGGCGCCTTTCCCTTCTTCGATATTATGCAAGAGATAGCTGTAGCCAGACCTGCGATGTCGTCGATACGCCAACCCATCATTTTAGTCTCCTTCGGTGTGAGTCCCCCTCGAAGCGTTATATAGAATCGGGCCTTATCCAGCTGCTGAACAGTCGGTTTCTCAACGGGTTTTTTCCCTTCAAAAACTGTCTTCACTTGTAAATCCAATTTTTCCAAGTAACCGTCCAGTATCCCCAGCACCTTAGGATAGTCCGAACCTAACCTTCTTCTTAGTTCCCAGCCCTTCACTCCCGGCTTTCTGTGATGCCTGTAAAATAGGAGATGTGTGGCGCTCTTAATTTTTCTCATGTAATACGCTTTTCTCCTCAATCCTGTTCGCCTCTTTTCCACTTCATCCATTCTTCGACGCTTATGGACACAGGAATAGAGATCAGCTGCTTTTTTCCGATTATGGACGCTGGTTTTTCGAAGGGTTCAACGAAAATCTCTTCTTCTAGTCGGTGCACTTCCAAGGTTGCGTATCCATATGTTACAAGAAAACTCGTCATATACGCTCGTTTTATCGTTTCAGAATACGTGTCGGCGCCAACAAAATCCCAGTATCGAATCTTGCTCGCATCCCCGACCTTCTGTTTCAATTCTTCCCAAAACATTTCTAACTCTTCTGAGAAAGCTTTTTCAGCTAGTATTCTCTGCTTGATTAACTCTTCCCGTGTTGTAGCTCCAGTTTCCGTTTCTGGAGAGGAGGTTGTTGGCCATCTCTCGCTAATTGGAAGGAGGCTTTGCCAGTATTTGGTGGCTTCGGCCAAGCTATGAGGGGATATTTGTTCTAACTCAACAATAGGATGCCAAATCTCAAGAAAAAGGTCAGCAAGCTCTTCTTTTTTCAGCCTTCGTATTTTCTCCTCTAGCAGAAACGGATCAGTGTAGAGAGATGTTGACTGATGCTTCACCCAGTCGCTTTGGAGCTTAATGATTGAGGCTAGTTTGTGAATAGCTTCGGCGTCTAAGCAGAGTTCTTCCGGCAATTCCCACTCTGGGAAATATTCTTGAACAACCGTTAGAATGTCGTCAACATCCACGATGAAAGGATCAAGACCTTTTTCCTCAATTGATTTGCATAGGTTTATGACGCGTTGAAGACGTTCGCTACCGAGTTTTTTCCTATGCCTTTTTGAGGACAATTAGACTACCTCTTTAATCAGCGAAGTTCCTTCAACATTTTGAACTGTAATAATGTGAACATCTTTTCCCGTGAATGTCATCTGACTAGGCGTGATCGCCAAGTATTGGGCACCCCGTCCCTTAATCGAAGAAACGAGTAGATTAGCGATAATCTCTCTGTTCTTGGGGTCCATGTGAATATCATACTCGTCAACAGCTCTGAACGGAGATCGAACGTGCTGCTGCAACGCAAGTAGAAAACTAATGGTTGCAATGCTTCTTTCCCCACCGCTCTGCGTGTAGGAGTTAAGAGGAACAGGTTTTCCTCCCTTGAAACCCACGAGTATTTCGAGACCTGTATCTTCGATATCATGTTCGTTTACCAATTTAACCTCTCCAATCGCTTGAGCTTGTGAAAGGATTCCCTCGTATCGGAGGTTGACAAGCTTCAGGAGGTCTTGAATAACCATTCTCCACGCTGTCATCCTCGTCATTACTTCTTCCAAGGCTTTTTCACGGTTTTCCGCAACCAACTGAGCCTTTTCCTTCAGTTCTAGGTAAAGCTTAGAGTAGGATTCGTACATATGTTCGATGTCTTCGGAAATGTCGGCAAGGGCGGCGAGGTGCCCATCTGTCACTCGAATTTCGTCTAAGACCTCTGCAACATTTTTCGTGGGCACGATCCGTGGACCTGTCTCCTTAGCCTTTTCTACCGCTTCGTCAAGATCAGCAAGCGAAACTTGAAGCTGTTTTTTCAGTTTTTCCAGAGTCTTTATGGTGATTTCTTTTCGATACTGCAGTAAAGCCAGGTTAATCTTACGATCCAAAAGCTGCCCATTGGTACTTTCGAGCTCGAAATCTAGGTGACCACTTTTTGCTTCAATGTCTGAAATTTGGATACGCACCTTCTCGAGTTGCTCGTAGGAGTTTTCAATAGAGGCTTTCAAACCTTCACTTCTAAGGTTTAACTGCTGGGTCCATGTGTTTTCAAAATTTTCGTAGGTTTCCTTGAGTTCTGCAAATCGAGTTTTTATATCTATGGGGTTTACAATCCTATGAAATGTCGTCTCTAGCTGCGTTATTTTGTCTAGGTAGCCCTTCATTCCTTTCTGTCGAATTTCTGACAAAGATTGTGTTTTTTCTATGGCCTGATTGGTCAGTGAAACGCCTACTTCGTGCTTTGCCTTTTCGTATTCCAAATTCAATCGTTTTTGAACAAGGTTTTGCCATTCTGTTTTCGCTTGTTTCAGCCTTATCTGAAGCTTGTTTAGTTGATCATCAATGATTTCTGTTTCATTTTTGATACGTGAGATTTCACTTTGTTTCTCGCGAACCTGGTTTCTCAGTTCATTAACCGTTTTCTCACGCCTTGAAACTTCGACCCATGCCGATTCTCGTTCAAGGAATTTCCGCTTCATTCTTAGCTGTTTTTTCCGTTGGTACCTGTCGTGCTGTTCTCTCCAATAGCCCAATGTTTGTTCAGCAGATTCAAGGAGCTTGCCCACCGACTCTTCTTGACTTAGAATACGCCTAAGCTTTCGTTGAGCCTTAGAAACGTTTTGGCGGTAGGATTCGAACCCCACCGCTGCTTCCACCATCTTGAGCTTTTCTTGAGGCTGGAGCACCGTGAACTGTTCCACCATGTTTTGGTGCATAATAATTAGCATGTTGTCCGGGTCAACTCCGAGCTTTGAGAGAAGCCTTTCGACATCTCTCTTGTTTGCAGCTCTGTTTTCTAGTTCAAACCAGTATTTTCCGTCACGCCTCAACATTCTTGTCAAAAAAATGTAGTCTTTATTGATTTTCGGAACTGGTCGACGCCCGCTTTTTCGAGAGTTGTCCAAAACTAACGTTACGCGCGCTTGGTCTTTGCCCCATCGAATGAGGTCACTCAACTTCTTAGATCGTTCGGTGTAGGATTGACCTAGCGCAACAGAAATCCCAAGTAGTATGGACGATTTGCCTGAGCCGTTAGGCCCGCAAGCAATGTTGACTCCTGGTTTAAAGGGTATCCTAGCATATTCGTAAGACATGAAATTTTCGAGGATGACTTCGCGAATCAGCATTCAAGCGAGCCTCTATTTGCCCGTAATAGAAACATTTCCGCTATTAAAAAGAATACGCATGCGCGCGCAGCACTGGGAAAACTGATGACACGAAATGAGTCTAGTTCTGGCCTAGGTGGTAGTGTCCCTTCGCGTAGATGATGAGGGTTCTTGCGTCTTTTGGATTCTTGGGAAGCGTAAATGCGAGTCGTATTTGTTCGCCTGGTAGTAGTTCAGCATAAACGCCATCGCTTCTCAACAGCTGCAACTTCATGTTTCCCTCTTTTGAGTGGGTTGATGAGACCAGTGTGGCGTATTGCATTTTTGTGTCAGCTTGCTTGCTTAGGTCCAAGCCCACATAATCAATCTTGTGATTTGCCGTGAAGTAGAGTCTGACTTTCAATTCTTCCTTGGCATCTGACAGATAATCGGATAGGTCAATGATTTGGGTTGCCCAATTAACCCTTGGATGAACCTCAGCGATTGTCGTCCACTCCCCCTCTGAGTCGTGAGTCTGAATGTGTATTGACCACTTCAGCATCACTGGCGGAAGATCCGTTACCAAGACGAGTTTTGCCCCTTTTGAAACATCCAAGTTTGCAAAGTCTAGAACGACATGATCACCGTCGTGTCCTTCATAGTATTCACCGTCTATCTCGGTTAGGACATCTAGACAACTGTTTCCGTCTTCGTCGACAGCCAAGAAGGGTGCATGGGGGCTTTTATAGGTTAAGATTTCTCCTGTGGGGCTGACAGCTACACGCACATCAAATTTATGATCGACTGCGATTAGCTTAATTTGATCGAAGTATGAGTGTTCCTGTTCAAACTCCTTGATCACCAACGAATACTTTCCCTTTTGTGGAACAAGCGTCTGTTCCAACCTATAGTGGTCTTCTACGTCAACCCCCTCACTAGCCTCAGAGGCAGATAAAAGATTGTTATCGATCACATATTGGGTCCCATTCCACACGTAAACAAAGGGGCAACCCCCGTGCACTCGCGTTTCGAAAAGGGCGCCTTCTATTGCGCTTGGGAACACTGGAAATCCGTATGGGTCCCATAGCATAGCGTTGGTAAGGTCTATGCTGCAATCACCTTTTGCCTTGATCTGGAAAGTTATGGTTGCCAGCGTTCCGTTGCCGTTCACACCATCGTCAGGCGTGGCTAGCGTTGACCATCCTTCCACATGGATTACCCCTTCATTAGGGTATTTTTCAAAACTGAGTTCAGTGGTTCGGTTTCCAAAAGGGCCCTTGAGAAAGTCTCCTTCAACCACTTCTACAACATCAAGGAGTGCTGGGGCCCACCATAGGTAAACCTCCCACCTATACACAAGCCTAGCTTCTGAGATGTTTATGTTCAAGTTGAAAGACTGCCCGAGGTTTCCAGTATTTGAGTAAGGCTTCAAGTGAACTCTGGTGTACGGAGCTAACATGAAGTCAGCAGTTATCGATCCGCCCGAAGGCACAGTTCTTACGGTGGTGTCGCTTGCGTATCCTGCAGCTGAAGCGGTGACATTGTAGGTCCAAGATGGCAAAATGGAGATGACATAGTCACCATTTGCGTCGGTGATGTCGGTGTGATCGTTTACTGTCACAGTGGCTCCGGCTATTCCGCTGCCGGTTTTGGTATCTGTCACGTTACCGATGATGCTTCCGGGGGGAATTGTTTCCAGTGCAAAATTCTGAGTGGTGGTTTCTCCTTCAGAAACCCTAACATTCGACTGTGACTCGCTGGCGTATCCTGGGGCTGAAGCCGTGACTGTGTATCTTCCCGCAAGCACAAACATGGTGTAGTGTCCGTTAGAGCCTGTCGTGCTGAGGAACACTGAATCCGCTTTGACAAGTGCCCCGGCAATGGGCTGATCTGTAGCTTGATCTTTCACCGTCCCGTTGATTATTCCGAACGGAGTTAATGCAAAATCAAGTGTAGGCGCTCCTCCAGGTTGCACCTCAGTTATTGTGGACTGAGCCACGTATTCTGTCTTGTAGGCATCGATTGTCCAGAAGGGCCACGCCGGCACATTCTCGATCATATATTCCCCATTTTGATCAGTTACGCCTAACTTTTCAAATGATCCTCTGCCAACTCTTAAGGTGGCTTGGTAGAGAGCTTGCCCAGTTGAGGAGTCCGTGACTGTTCCAGAAATTGAACCAGATGCAACTTGGCTTAGCCCGAAGTTCGCCACAGCGGATATTCCTGCAGACACGGTGACTTGCTGAGTTTCGTTAGTGTAACCTGGCGCTGTGGCAGCAACTGTATATGATCCGTCTGATAAATCGAGCATCTCATAGTATCCGGTGGAGTTGGTGAAGACAAAATGACCGCCTATTGTGACGTTGGCTTCGGCTATTCCAACACTGGGTGTTGACAAATCGTAAACTCTGCCTATTATCGATAGCAGGCGGAGCCTGAAATCAGGAAGAGGGGGATTTGCAGTTTCACGCAAAAACAGCTTGTATGTCTGACTGAGATAGCCAGAAGCAGAGGCCACAATCACATATGGTCCCGGAGCTATATCAGAAATTGTGTAATATCCATTGGAGTCCGTCGTGTTGACCTGTTGGGATGGACCGCTTGCGGACACCGTTGCTCCAGCTATTCCCAGTCCAGTATTCAGGTCGATTACTCTGCCGTTTATGGTTCCTAAGGTTTGACTGGAAACCAGTCGCACGCCTGCTGTGACCAAATGAATCATCAACACTATGAGTAGGATATGCAGGATTTTTTTTGTGGAAAGAGAACTTGTCGCTTTCGTGTCCAATCCATTCCCCTGGTTGACTGTTCAATTCGGGTAAACAAAAAAGGGGGTGTGGTTGCTTGTTCCGTTTGTAGGATTCAGCTATTAGTGTGGTCAGAGTGCTTCAACTGCTGCGACAGCCGCATCTGTTTGTAGGAGACCTGCGCCAACAGCGGGGTCATCCCATTCTGTCCAATAGTAGTTGGCATCGTAGAGTTCGTAAATTGCCATGTATGGAAGTGGGCCTATCCATGGGCCGTTCTCAAATGTCAGAGGATCTATCTCTGCAGTATTCTCAAGTATGGCTTCTACTTCGCTTTGAACCAGTTTTCGTCCTTTCTTCTCAGCCATGAGTGCTGCGGTTCCGGCTACGTGTGGAGCTGCCATACTGGTTCCACCAACGTACCAGTAGCAGTCTTCTGGGTCTTCTGGTAAAGGTCCATAGTAGGGGTCCCAGTAAGGTCCCACACACCAGCTCCCTGGTGCTACAACGTCAAGGTCTTGTCCCTCGAGTTCCCAAGCGCTGTAGTAGGTGATGTATGTTTGTGTGCCAGCATAAGCGCCGAAGTATATTGATAATGGTGCAGGCGTCATGAGGTCTTCGGGTACATCTTCAAGCCAGAAACCACGGTGACCGTCTGGATGCCATTGTCCTGTCCAGCCAGCTGCAGCGGCGGAGATGACTTGGGGATAGGCACCGGGATAGCCCATACCACCCATGCCACCGTTGCCTGCAGACGCGACTATGATAACTCCAGCAGCAATTGCTCTGTCAATGGCTTCTTCAATGTCAGAGCTTGGCACAGATGAGCCTAAACTCATATTGATGATGATCTTTCCAGGCTCAAGAGTTCCATCCTCAACCAGCGATGTGATGTAGTCGATGCCTGCTGCAACCATTCCGGATGTGCCCCAAGCAGACCATTCATCATAGTCATAGAATGATAACACCTTGACTGGAATGATTTTTGCCAATGGAGCAACGCCTGTGATCGGAAATCCATGGTAGTTATAGCCAATTATCGTGCTAGCCACATGGGTTCCATGTCCGCTTACAGCATCGTCCCATGGAACAGTTGTGATTTCCAAAGTGTCGAGGTCTTGTACAAATCCGATGCCCAAATCGGCGTCTATCCTTGACTTGGGGAAAAAGTAGTTCCAGTTTGGCAGCATTCCTGTGTCCAACACTGCTACGCGGATGCCTTTGCCATACCATTTGTTCTGTTCGTGGGTGAGCTGTTCCACGTCTATCATGTCCATGTCAAATGCAACTATCCCACCTGCATAGTCGGTATACCATTTGCCTGGCGGGTAAGCTCCATTTATTCCAAACTGACTCTCTGCTCGTACGCTGACAGGGGCGGCGCGAATGTCTCCGACTGATACTATCACTGGTGCGTGTGCTGTAACTAAGGGCAGTGCAGTAAAGATACTTATCAGTAGTAGTGCGATTGCGATTGGTGTAAATACCTTCCGTTTCATGTTTTTTCATTCCTTCCTCTTTTGATTTTAGCTTCAGCTTATAGTGTCTAAAGGGGTGATAAGAAGTTTGTGGAAATATGTTCTACTCAATAACATAGCTGCATGCATGTTACGTATTATATGACCTGATTATGGGAACGCGTACAGTACTTGAGATAGCTAAATATATCAGATTATCTAAGGAACAGTGTCGATTGAATTAGGATACTCACAGAGTAAAGGGTTTGTTAGTGATGGGAAGTAAAAGGCACCACGGCATGACTGGAAAAACCAAAAAGAAAAAACAGCGTAGGGTAGCTAAGCAAAGAAAGCGGAGAAAAAAATAGAACAATGAACCCCCTGCAAGAAAGTTGGTTTATTTTCAGCGTTCCTTGGAGTTGTGATCTTAGGGCTTCAGGATATTTTGGGCGCAGTCAATTCTAAGGGAGCCAAGAAGTTGGTTAGCAGTGGAATCTGTTCACGGTGGAAAATCCAAACATAGACAGCAAAGATTAGTATCAAGACAGATATTAAGATTAGAATATAGTCTCCTCTTTCCATCTCAAGCACATAGAGGTTCGTGCGCTTTTCAGTTGCGCCCCAAGCTCGGGATTCCATCGCTTCAGCAAGCTCCAAGCTTCTACGGATGGCGCTAACGATTAGTGGAATGAGAATGGGAATGTAGTTTTTCACTTTTTTAATGAAATTTCCGCGTTCAAGTTCCAGTCCTCTAGCCTTCTGAGCATCCATAATTGTTTGAGCCTCCTCAGCTAAAACTGGAACGAAGCGAACGGCGGTGGTGAAGGCGAAGCAAAACTCGTATGGTACATGACTTTGTTCTAATGCTAATCCTAAATGGTCTGGGGAGGTTGTGAGAAAGAACATAGAAAAGGATTCAACTAATACGATGAAACGAAGGGTCATAGCGATGGAATATTCCAACAGAGATGGAGATGGAGGTAGAGGATATTCAGTCCAGAAATACTGAAAAACAAAGTTAAACAGAAAAATCATGATCGCAAAGAATAAAGCCCCTCTTAGAGATCGAATCCACTCCCGCTGAACCCCAGCCACAAACACAAATGGCAATTGAATGAAAAACAACAGAATGAGAGGTAGCAACTGATTAAACATGATCGCAATCATGAACATCACCAAAACATAGAAAAATTTCACTCGCGGATCCAACTGGTGAATCGGAGAATAGACCCTTCTAAACTTGAAGCCATCAAAAACGCTCATGAGGAGACCTCTAAACGATCAAGCAGAACTTTTCTCGCATCATAGACGTCAATCACGTTGGTAGGCAACTTCAAATCCGAAAGCTCAAAAAATATCTGCGAAACCTGCGGAGGCACAATAAACGCCTGCGTAACCAAGTCACGGTTGGTTAGAGTTTCCTTAGCGCCGCCCTCAGCCATTATCTTTCCTTGAACCATCAAAATTACATGAGGATTACATTCGGCCACAAATTCAACATCATGCGTGACAATGATCACAGTCTTTCCCTGCGTGTTCAATTGAACAATAAACTGTCGCAGTTTCTCTTTTTGCTGATAATCTTGACCAATCGTTGGTTCATCAAGCATCACAACGTCAGGATTCCATGCAAGAACCGAAGCCAAGGCAACCCTTTTTCTCTCACCCCCACTAAGCATGAAAGGAGAAGTTTGACGATACTGTGTCAAATTTAGAAGACTTAAAGCCCACGTTACCCGTTTTTTTATGAGCTGTTCCTTGAAGCCGAAGTTTTGAAGAGCGAAGGCAACCTCATCTTCAACAGTCTCGCAGAAAAGCTGATGGTCTGGATTTTGAAACACGAATCCTATCTTTCGTGAAAGTTTGGCCACGCTCACCTTCTGAGTGCTAACTCCATCAACTGCAACCTCTCCTTTCGTTGGCTTTAACAATCCGTTAATATGCTTCACTAGGGTTGTTTTTCCTGCACCATTCTGGCCCATAATCGCAATGAATTCACCGTCTCGAATTGAGAGAGAAACACCGCTTAAAGCTTCAACGCCGTTTGGATAGGTGAAATGAACATCCTTAACCTCGATCATGCGCCAAGACCTCCCGTAAGAGTTGAGATGCTTCCTTCGAATTCACCGGTACCTTCTTGAGGGATATTCCCCTTTCTTTGAGAATTTGGTAAAGTCTGGTTGCTTTGGGAATCCCAACGCCTATCAAACGGGCGCTATTAGAGTTAAACACCTCTCGAGGCTCACCGTTTAACACCACCTTTCCTTCATCCATCACTATAACATGATTTGCATATTTTGAAGCCAAATCCAATCGGTGTTCAACGAGGATGACTGTGATACCCAATTTTTTGTTCAGCTCATTGATCACGTTGAAAATCTTTTGGGCACCCACTGGATCGATAAAAGATGTTGGTTCATCAAGAATCATTACATTTGGCTGCATCGCGAGTACACATGCGATGGCCACACGCTGTTGCTGTCCTCCAGAAAGCTCGTGTGGCGGTCTCTCGCGAAGGTCGGTTATGCCGGTTATTTCAAGAGCCCAGTCAACTTGTTTTCTAATATCACTTCTAGGTATCCCGAGGTTTTCCAGTCCAAAAGCCACATCTTTTTCAACAGATAATGCAAAGAGCTGGTTTTCTGGGTTCTGAAAAACGAGACCAATACGTCGAGCAAGCTCATAGATTGAATGATCACCCACTTTGAGACCTGCAACTGTCACGTTTCCTCCAATTTTTCCACCATAAAAATGAGGAACAAGTCCGTTAAAACATCGGCATAAAGTTGTCTTCCCACAACCACTGGGGCCCGTGAGAACCACAAATTCTCCTTGTTCAACTGTTATAGACACATCTTGAAGAGAAAATTTTGTCCCGGCTGGATACGTGTACGTTAGGTCTGTTGTTTCAATGATCGCCATGTCTTCGCGCGCCTGTCTATTTGCCAAATACCGTTTCACTTAAGAGTAGCTACTTAAAAAAGGGTTACTTCAGCTTCTCTTTCAAGAGCCTCATACAACGCTTAAGGCTTGCCTCTACATTACCCATCCCATTAGCTCCTGCTGACACCGCGTGCCCTCCACCCATGCCGTGGAGGTATTCACCGATAGGTTTAGCTATGTCCCTGCCCAGATGTACACCTGTTTTTTCGTGGAAATCACGGCTTGAACGCAAGCTGATTTGAATCTCACCCTCTCTCTGACCTACAACAACAGCCACATGAGCTCCTAATCCAATCAAGGCCCTTGCAGCTGAAGCTTGGTAGGCGCCAACATGGGAAAACGCGATCAGCCACTTCCCCATTTTCAACAGCTTTGCGCGTCGACTCGCCTTAAGCCGTGCTATGCGTTCTGAATCGTTCATCGGCAAAGAAAGCAGAGGCAAGACTTCTTGGGCGTTCACCCCGGCGTCGATGAGGTCAGCTACAGTCTTAAGCGTGGCAGAGTTGGCCAAAATAAAGTGTCGGGTGTCAAACGCTATTCCGAGGAACAAAGCCTTAGCCTCAGGTTCTCCTAGCTTAACCTCCACTTCCTTGAAGAACTGATACACAATCTCGCACGTGGACGCGGCTTTTTCGTCACTCACGCATATCGTTGCAAGACGTTCCGTTTCCGGATGACGCGCATGATGGTCAATCACGATGAGCGGAGAGTCAGATGTCCTAACTCGTTCAGCCCATTCATCCAGCTGCTGAATGGTGTTGGTGTCCAATAACACAATAACGTTTGCTTCCTCAATACGTGGATGCATTGTCAGTTTTATGGGCAATGATCTTAACATAAATTTGGTTAGTTTGCTAGGTCCTTGGGCCGCTGCAATCTCAACGTTTAATTTAGGTCGTAGGTGCTTCAGTAGTCTGGAGAAGGCAAATGCTGCACACACTGCGTCTGGGTCAGCGTTATGATGGCACAATAAAACGATCAACTTAGCATTGTATTTGTCTACGAGAGATATTATTTTGTGGATTTGCATGTAAGCGCCCTCAGATATCTTTCAATAGAAGCGAAGGCTTCTTCTGTAGCTTCGTTGACCAGCCTTTTAACATCATAATTTTTCATAAGGGGCGATAAGGTGACTCCTACGTCGACGTTCACGGTGACGGGCTTTGTCCCCTCGGTATCAATGGTTATATCAAGGGTAGAAATTCTATTTGAAGAAATCTTTGACAGGATATGTTTTCTCGCCGCCTTTTCTGCAATTTCGCAAAGCTCTTCCACCTGCTCAGAAGTGAGTTCAGGTATACCTATTTCTTCCAAAAAACTTTCATCCTATGGAGGCGGTGGCGAAAGCGGACGCAGGTCACGCTGCAGTTTCGTCTGCAAATCCTTCACTTGTGTCCTTAGCCGTTCCTCCTGTTTACCAAGAACGTTAGTCCTCATGTTAAGAAGGTCTTTCCGTTCATTCAGTTCAATTGTCACCTTACCTTTCTTCGCCTTCACTAGAAGCGAACCAATGGACTTGTAAATTGTCGCGGAGTCGGTCAGTTTTTCCAACTCGCCTAACGCCTGCTCCACCTCAGTAAGCTCCAACTCAAGCTGTTGCTTCTGCGTTAGAACCGCCTGCAATGTCTGCTGTAACTGCTGAAGCCTCAACAACCGCTGTTGAACTTGAGGTGGAAGCTTAGAAATATCCTCGGTCATCACAATTCCTCAAACCGTCGTTTCTCAACTCTGTCTGCATTATAACGTCGCGTTAATTAAGGTTTTCACGTAAGGTATCTTCCGTAGCCGATTCTACCATTCAGTCCTCACTAATTAATAGTGTTCTCTGCGTAATGTCTTGTCCTACATTTTAGAACAGGACCCATATTTTGAAACGCACCACCTTATCTATCGTCAAATTGAAATTTATCAACAGATTTCAATACTATTTTCGTTAAAAAAACCCAACGAAGGAAAGAGTTTATGGCAGCTCTTAAAGCGGATGTATCTTCCGCCTCAAAGCGTATTATCAACGTTTTTCCTCTGCCCTTAATATAGACTCTAGAGCGATGGGCAGATATCGTTCTGGTCTCAGGTCGTAATGCCTCGAGCACGATTTTTGACTGCTTTTGAGATGGAAAATCTAAGTGGACAACCGCGTGAGCTCTCATTTTTGAGTTTCCCACATCGCCTGCGATAGGGTAACACAAGGACCTATTTCAATCCTTTGTGCGTACACATCCTAATTCTTACTGCTTTTTGGTTGCGACCTTGTCCACTGTAAGAGAGACCAAAAAATCTCTTTGTCTAGGGAACGTAGGTTCATGGACTCACCAAGTGCAGATTCGCTTGTAGGAATAATCTCGCCTAGTTTACCTCTTGGAACTTTACAGACAACGCCAAATATCAAACGTTCAACATCATGACAAAAGCGTTATATCCTCTTCGTCGGCCTTCAAGAGGGTGATTATTAAGATCACTTCCTTTCCTCTGCAACAAGAACCTCCGGGGTTTCTGGAGAGGGTAGCCCCTTAGCTGAACGCTTCGCTATGGTGCCAAGCTTTGTCACTGGGATGTAAGCGCCGCCCGTGAATGTTAGACCGCATTTTCTACAGTTCCAGACGCCCACGCTTTTTCTTCGAACCGAACCAGCGCCACATTTGGGGCATCTGTGGGCTTTTTTCATTTCTGAAAGCACTTTGACGTATCTTTTTCTAACAGTCGAACCGTAGCGAGCCCCAAATCCTCTTGTTGAACCAACCTTTTTGGTTCGTCCTCGGCGTCCCATCAGCCTTACACCATAAGCTTTCGTAATTCTACACTTTTTTCTTGGACTATTTTTGTGGCTTCCAAGATTTGTTGCGTCGTAAAATAGCCGCTACCACCTTTCTGCATTGCACAGATTTTTCCGTCTTTTTCTATGGTCATAGTGAGGCGGGTATCCATAACTTGTTCCTCTCCGAGTTCAGGGTCCACAACAAGCTTCTCGTTAATTTTAGCAAGCGTAACAGCTATTGGATGGTTTCTTATTGGAAGTTGAGTGTATCCAGGCTTTCTCTCGATTTCGCCGTCTTTCACTTGATATTTAAACATCTTTGTGTTAAGCAAAGCGGCAAGCGCTGCTAGGGCTGAGGCGTCTATAAGATTTCCGTCGTGGTTCAGAACGTAAATGTCGATGAAAATGATGAAAACCTTCTTTCCAGGGATAGCACATAACTTCTCCAGTGCAATTGCCTTAGACTCTCGTATGCCGCGGTCAACGACTCTTGCAAGCTCTATCGCTTCTTGACCCGGTGGTCCTGTTTCAAATGTGGGTGACGCTAGTGGCACAAGCTCAGCGTTAACCGTTAGTACTCCTTCGTTGGGTATGTCGGAAAACGGTGTACCAACTTCGATTTTTATTCCAACAAGTACTTCGGTTTTGCCTAGGTGCACGCGGGCTGAACCTTCGGCGCTCTCAATAATGCCTGCCTCCAGTTGGACTTTGCGATAATCGGTTAATCCCCGTCCATCCAGTCGCTTTCCGTTGGAGATGGATTGAACGATTTGCTTCTGTGTTATATGGGGAATTATGATTTGGGTCATTGTTTTTCCACCGCCTTTTTAACAGCAACGTACCTTGCCTTTAAAGCTTCCTTTTGAAGTGCGTGTATTTGCTTGCATCCAGTGAGAGCAAGGTTCACCACTTGCTCAAATTCGTCAGTCGTTAGTCCTCCATCCATCTGAAGTAATGTGATGGCGTTCGAATTTGGCATCAGCGCCAAAGGTAAATCCGCTTCACCCATTTTGTCCTCAACATCTATCAAATCAAGCACTAAGTGTCCTTCTACTTTTCCAGCTGCACAAGCCGCAACCAAATCTCTCATAGGAATTCCAGCGTCCGCCAACGCTACAGAGGCAGCAGTAATGCCCGCGCATCTAGTTCCGCCGTTTGCCTGCAAAACTTCAATGAAAACGTCTATGGATGTTCGTGGAAAATGTTCAAGAAAAATGGATGGCTCAATGGCCCATGTAATCACCTTGGAGAGTTCCTGTTCCCTTCTTGAGGGAGCTGGTGATTTCCTCTCCTCAACGGAAAATGGTGCCATATGATAGCGACAACGGAGCAAGGCACGGTCCAGCAGGGTTAAATGTTTGGGATGAACCTCCCTGGGGCCGTAAACTCCAGCGAGAATTTTGTTCTTACCTTGCTCGATATAGGCGGAACCGTCGGCGTTTCTAATTACACCAGCCTCAATTTTTGTTGGCCTTAACTCATCTAGTTTTCTTCCATCTGCTCGAATGCCATTTTTGGCAATTAATTTTTTAGTTGTCTTTCTGGGCATGTTTAACACCTCCCTTTTTCTTCTGAATCATTTTCGTTACGCGATCCGTCAACCCGCTTGTGTGGGCTTCTTGATCGATCTTGCGAATGGCCATAATCGCGAGTCGTTCATCTTCAAGAGTTTTGCCGCTAACTAGAACCAATCCATTTTGACCGAGAGTGATGTGACAACCTGTTTCTCTTTTCAGCATACTTATCATTGAACCTTGCCTTCCAATAAGTCGCGGGATTTTTGTAGGGGTAACTTCCACAATTTGTCCGCGTGTGATCTTCCCGAGACTTGGTTCACCGACAGTAAGTAGGGGGTCGCGTGTTCGGTTGTATGCAACTACTTTGGCAAGGATAAGATCACCTATGTTGAAGATGGAGGACAGATCGTTTTTCTGTGGTTTAAATGGGCGGTCAAGTACGTCTGACGCTCGGAGCATTGCAAGGTAGGAGGCGTTGATATCCAACATCCAGCCGCTGAATCCTATGTCAACTACTTTTCCAATAACTGTGTCTCCAATGTAAGGGATGTAAAACGCTCTTAGGGCAACGACGTGAACTCTTCGCTCTTCATAGTCAACAAGCCCAAGTTGAGTAGAATAAACTTTGCCATCTTCCTCGTACGCGTTTTCGCCAGCCACGTAATTACCTTCGGCAAGCAAATCTCCTGGCGTTACAAGTTGTTTATTCTCATAAAAGGTGGGCAATTTTGTCACCTCAATGTAAATAATCTATTCAACCAATTTTGCTTGGAGATTACCTCGAGTTATTTCTCCTAGCTTTTCCAGAAATGGGCCGTATAGCCCTGCAGGCAATTCTACAATTGAGGACCAAGATCCGTCGGCCCGCCACTCCTCACGTCTTATTACGCCGAATCCCTTAATTGCTCCGTAAGCTTTACTCGCGTATTCAGGTGGAATGTGAACGGTCACGGAAACTTTTTCCATTTTGAGGGGCAGAATTGGGCGTAAGAGCTTTATGATCTCTTTTGCCTGTTCCTCAGCTTCTTTGAAAGGGTCTATCGGATGATGAATGTGCTCCAATGCTTGTTCTATGCGGAGAGGAGGATGTGGAAGATTAGTTTTCGGGTCAACGCATTGACGGGATATGAAAGAAATGATTTGTTTTCGTTTGTCCTCGATCATCTGTCTTCGTTGATCTGTAGTTAGTTGCAATGTGCCCTTCTTCAAAATCACGTTGGCAATCTTGATTGGATCTAAGGTTCCGAACGTTTTCTGTAATTTATCTTCTGAGGCTCGTAATCCTTTATTAGCATCAATGAAGATGGTGTCAGCAATCAATGCTTCAGAGATCGAAGTGATTTTTCCAAGTCTGTAGGAGAGAGCATGTTGAGGCTTGACAAGAATCTCGAAGTGTTCTCCCTCTCGTGTTATGCGTGCAACTGTATGGCGTTCGCTCATGGAGTTCCACTGCCCTCGAGACCCTTCCGATAAGCCTCTATTTCTTTGTCGGTAAGCGCTTTGAGCTTTTTCGTTGCGGATGGGATCACAGATATTTTGACTCTTGTTGGCTGTTCCCTTGCCTCAAGGGCTTTAACAAGGCATTTTATGGCGAGTTTGATCGCTTCATCAAGTTTCATGTTTTCATGATACTCTTTCTTTAAGACGTTTATCACCGTTTCGCGGCCAACACCTACTGCAACGGCCTTATAGCCCCTGTAGGAGCCGCTTGGATGGGTCGCGAATAATCTATTTCCCATTCTATCTACGCCACCAAAAAGAATTGACACTCCGAAGGGTCTTACTCCTGCATGTTGAGTATACAGTTGTTTTAGGTCTCCTACTCGTTTCGTAATGATTTCAATGTCGATGGGGTCATCGTACATTAGTCGATTGCTTTGTGCGTAGACCCTTGATTGGTCGATGAGAATGCGAGCGTCGGAACTTAAACCAACGATTGCTGCTCCAACATGGTCATCTACTTTATAAAGCTTCCACGAGAAGTCCGGATCCTCTAATTTTGTTTCGATGGTCTCTTCTGCTCCTAACACTACTCCTTCGGAGCAGGTAATCCCTAATATGGTTGCCCCACGATTCACTGTTTCAACGGCGTATTCAACCTGAAAGAGGCGTCCATCTGGGGAAAATACGGTGATGGCGCGATCATAAGCTCCTGGTGCTGCAAACATAGACAAACTTTATCACCTCATGCTTCTAAACTTGTTTTGCTTGTTCTGTTGTAGAGATGAAGCTAAAAAGGCTTTTTGTTAGAATGGATGCTGTTGACTCTTTTGTTAATGAGGAGGTGGAAGATGTTTCAAAAGGTCACGTGTGCTCGTTGTTCTAGCTGGTCTGAGATGTGATTTGAATAGGCTTTTCTGAGTTCGTTTTGCCGTTTTTCTGCAAAGTACTTAAATGATCCGAGGGATTCGAAGGTAATATTGAGAAGTGTTTGGGGCTTGAAGGGTATGCGTTACGAGGAAACATGGAAAGTGTTGGCGGATCTGATTACCGAGCTTCGGAAAAGGGGTGAGGTAATTCCGGCTAGTGTCATGAATGATTTGCGTTCTGCTAAGACGATGATGCAGATTTTTAAAGCCGATTCATCACACGCTGAGAATATTCCGAGGATTGAGACTTACTTGGAAAACGTTGAATTCTATCTTATTTCCATGGCGCAGGAGAAGTTTGGGTCTGAGTTTGTGGAGCATTGGATGGGAAAGCTTGGGATGGTTGGAAAAAGGATTTCTGGGGAGGATGAGGTGAAAGTTGTTTCAAGGTTTGTTTCTGGGCTTCCTCGAGGTAAATGTTGGGTGCGGGTTCAGGTTTCGGAGGATACTTCTCAGGAGGATATTGAAAATTTGGCTGAGGAGATTGGGCTTTTGCATAAGATGCAGGAGAATGGGTTTGTGCTTGTTTATGGGGATGGTGAGAGTGTGAAATCGTTTGTTAAGAGGTTGAGGTTACAACAGGGTTTTTTGAAACGTAAGACGAAGAAAAGTGT
>CAZKWF010000008.1:0-49158 GCA_964556565.1 uncultured Candidatus Bathyarchaeia archaeon | reverse complement strand
CTAATAAGAGAGAGACACACTCAAAATGACGTAACAAAAACCACTCTTCAGAAACACTAACAGAAATAATAAAGCATATAAACAACGCAACCCCAGTTGATTCAGCACATTAACAAAAAGAAGGAAAGACAGACAAAAAATGCCACATTGGGGATACTCAAAAACAGATATAGACACAGAAAAAACAGCGAAAGCCAGCGCACGCGAAATCAGAATATCCCCAAAACACGCAACAGAAATATGCACGACGATAAAAGGAATGAAACTACCCCAAGCAAAAACTTACCTAGAACAAGTCATCAAAATCGAGAAACCGGTACCATTCCGAAAACACAAAAAGAAACAACCACACAGACGCGGACTGCAAAAAATAGCCACAGGCAAATACCCCCAAAAAGCCGCACAAAAAATCCTAAAAAAACTACAAGAAGCAGAAACAAACGCCGAATTCAAAGGACTAGACACAGAAAACCTACGAATAATACACGCATCAGCCTACCCAGGAATGAAAAACAAAAGATACAAACCAAGAGCCTTCGGACGAATGACACCACACTTCGAAACACTCTGCCACATCGAACTAATCCTAGAACAAACAAAGGAGGAAACATAAAACGTCAACAATCAAACACTTCATAACCGAATCCATAAAAAAAACAGAAATCGACGAATTCCTACAACAAGAATTCGAAAGAGCAGGATACGGCGGCGTAGACATCACAAACACCCCACTAGGCACACACGTAGTAGTATACACAATGCGCCCCGGACTAGTCATCGGAAGAGGCGGAGAAACAATAAAGAACCTCGCAAAAACACTAGAAGAAAAATTCAAAATGCCCAACCCACAAATCTCCGTAGCCGAAATCGAGATTCCAGAACTCAACGCACACATCATGGCATCCCGCATCACCTCAGCCCTAAAACGAGGCGTACACTTTCGAAGAGCAGGCTTCTGGGCATTAAACCAAATCATAGAAGCAGGAGCACTAGGCGCAGAGATTATCATAAGCGGAAAACTACGAACAGACCGCTCTCGATACGAAAAATTCCGAACAGGATACCTGCCTAAAAGCGGAGACGCTGCAACAAAACAAATGCGAAAAGCAGTATTACCCGTTCAATTAAAACCAGGCATTCTTGGAGTCAGAGTGCAAATCATGCCTCCAGACGCAAAATTCCCAGATCAAGTGCAGATTATCGAAGAATCCACAGAAGAGGCGATAAAGAAGACTGAACAAGAAACCGCGGAGGCTGAAGAATAACATGCCAATCATAAGGATGAAAGACATCCGAACAATGTCTTCCACTGACCGCAAGAAAAAGATCACTGAACTGCGAACCGAGCTCGTCAGATTGAAAACAATGGTCAAAGCAGGAGGTTCTCTTGACAACCCTTCTCGAATACGAGAACTCCGCAAAACAATCGCTCGCATTCTCACAGTTGAAAACGAAGAAATACATGTGGAGAAGAAGAAAAAATGAAAATTACACCCACCACACTTCAACACGAGTTTATCGGGCTTAACGCTGAGGTTGTGAGAAGCCTACATTCTAGCTACGTGGGCATAAAAGGCAAAGTACTCAACGAAACTCGAAACACATTGGTAATACTACATAACAACAAAAAAACAAAGATCATCAAGAACGTGGCTGTCTTTCATTTCACCATGCCCGACGGAACAGTTGTAAAAATAGATGGGAAGATCATCGTCGGACGACCTGAAGATCGAATCAAGAAGCGAATCAGGAGGCGTTGGTAAATGACAACCCGTTCCGCAAAAAAACCAAAAAAAACCTGCAACGACCCAAACTGTCCCTTTCATGGAGCCCTCTCGATCAGAGGACACACATTGGAAGGTGTTGTCATCAGCGCCAAGATGGACAAAACCATCGTCGTGCGACGTGACTACTTAAATTACGTGCCAAAATTCAGACGCTATGAACGGAGGCACAGTCACATTTCAGCCCATAACCCTCCATGCATAAATGTGAAAGAAGGAAATCTGGTGAAGATAGCTGAATGCCACCCCATAAGCAAAACCGTTTCATTTGTGGTGGTCGAAAAAATAGGGGGAAAATGAAATGGCGGCAAGAGCCAAAGCGCGTGCTTTTATAGCCAAAGGAATGATCGGTCAGAGACCAAAAATTTCCACAGGCTTGCTAGCCGGTTCTGTTGTCAAATGTACCGATAACACAGGAGCCAGAAAACTCAGAGTAATTCAAGTAATGGGTTACAAAGGTCGATTAAGACGTGTTCCCGCGGCAGCCGTTGGAGACAGGATTGTTGTCTCAGTGAGAAAAGGAACGCCTGATATGAGAAAGAAAATATTTCATGCAGTTTTAGTTCGACAGAAAAAACCATACAGACGTGCCGACGGAGTCTGGGTTCAATTTGAAGACAATGCAGCTGTTGTAATGACCCCCGAGGGAGAAATGCGTGGCTCGGAAATCCGAGGCCCAGTGGCGAAGGAAGCGGCTGAGCGATGGCCAAGAATAGCAAGCGCCGCAAGCATCATCGTATAGGAAGCTGGAAGAAGTGAAGACAACAAAACCTAGAAAACAGCACAAAAGATTGTATCAAGCTCCTCTACATAAACGATACAAACAATTCTCTACTGCTCTTTCATCGAAGCTAAAAGCATCTTATAACACCAACTCGATTCCTGTGAGAATTGGCGACACTGTTCATATCATGAGAGGGGACCGTAAGGGATTTGAAGGGAAAGTCACCGGAGTTAACCGAACGAAGTATAGAATCTTTGTTGAAGGAGTAACACGGGAGAAAGTAGACGGAACTTCAATGCCCATCCCTATTCATCCGTCTAAGGTGAGAATCACTCGTCTCAATCTTGATGACAAGTGGCGCAAAGAAACACTAAAACGAAAGGGCGTCAGCGAGAAAATAGAGTTCCCAAAAGAGACGGCCGTGGAAGAAGCA
This sequence comes from uncultured Candidatus Bathyarchaeia archaeon, assembly GCA_964556565.1. Lineage (GTDB taxonomy): Archaea > Thermoproteota > Bathyarchaeia > Bathyarchaeales > Bathyarchaeaceae > SOJZ01. The sequence continues at coordinate 46,217 of CAZKWF010000008.1, read as the reverse complement.
GGGCCAAAGCCCGCAAAAAACCAGCAGAAAAAAAGGAAAAAGGGAACTCGCAAAACTACGACAAAAACCAGAGGCACATAAATTGGGAAAAAAACACTTAAAACGAAAACCAGCTCCAAAATTTTGGCCCATCCATCGAAAAGAATTCGTTTGGACAGTCAGACCTAAGCCGGGACCTCACCCAACTTCACGTTGCATACCACTTGCGCTTATTGTCCGTGATATTCTCAAACTCGCAAAAACACGAAAAGAAGCAAAGACAATAATTTCCCAAGGAAAGATAAAAGTCAACGGAAAATTGCAAATGGATGAACTTTTTCCAACAGGCCTAATGGATGTCATTTCCATACCTGAAATGAAAAAAACGTACCGAATTTTACCCTCTGAAAAAGGATTGATTCTTCATTCCATTGAACCCGAGGAGGCGCTATTCAAACTCTGTCGAATCGAAAACAAAAAGGTCATCAAAGGTGGACATACGCAGCTTAATCTTCATGATGGAAGAAACATACAGGTTCAAGTGGAAACCCCTCAAAAACCTGAAGAAAATGTCTATCAAACATTAAATGTTTTAAAGACAAGTATCCCTGGTCAAGAAATTACTGCACACCTGAAGCTAAGTGAAGACGTACACGCAATTATTGTTGGAGGAAAAAACGCGGGTAAGTACGGCAAGATTGTTACCGTAGAAAAGCGCCCAAGCCAAAAACGCAGAGACTCACGGGTTACCATCGAAGACGAAAACGGAAATCGCTTCCAAACAACTCTCAATTTCATTTTCGTTACTGGTGACACCAAGCCGTGGATATCTTTGCCGGAGGATGATTGATTTGTCAGAAGAAGAAAATCGCAAGAGACGGCGTCAAGATCCGATGCTTAAATCCAAAATTGAAAAAGTAACCGTCAATATTTCTGTCGGAAAGTCTGGAGAGCCTCTTGAAAAGGCATCAAAGGTTCTTGAACAACTGACTGAACAAATGCCTTGTAAGCGAAAGGCCAAGAAAACAATACGGGATTTTGGTATCAGAAAAGGAGAACCGATCGCTTGTATTGTGACTCTTAGGAAGGAAAAAGCAAGGAATTTTCTTCAGAAAGCTTTTCACACGGTTGATAATAAACTTTCAAAGGATTGTTTTGATCGTCACGGAAACTTTTCTTTCGGCATTAAGGAACATATAGAGATACCTGGCACTAAATACGTGCCAAAACTTGGCATATATGGCATGGATGTTTCAGTTACTCTTGGTAGACCCGGATATCGCGTTAAACGGAGGCATCGTGCTAAATCTAGAGTTGGACTAGATCACCTATTGACACGTGAGGATGCAATGCTGTTTATTAAAGATGAATATGGAGTTGAAATCGTATAGGCTGAGGGAACTCGGATGGGAAAACAGAAGCCAAAAAAAGAACGAAAATACGGTAAGGGTAGCCGCCCATGCAGACGATGTGGTTCCTATGGAGCAATCATTCGTCGGCATGGACTGTATTTATGTCGTCAATGTTTTAGAGATGTCGCTGAAAAACTTGGGTTCAAGAAGTATGAGTAGGAGGCGCTGGAAAATTGACACCTGTGGATACTCTTGCTAATGGGTTGACGACCATTATGAATAATGAGATGCGAAATAAGCGTGAATGCGTAATTAGTCCAGCCTCTAAACTCTTGGGACGTGTTTTGAGGGTTATGCAACTGAATGGTTATGTTGGTGAATTTGAGTTTGTGGAGGACGGGCGTTCCGGAAAGTTCAAGGTACAGCTTCTTGGTCGTATAAACAAATGTGGCGCCGTGAAACCCCGATTTCCTGTGAGAACAAATGAATTTGAAACTTGGGAGAAACGTTTTCTCCCATCCATGGACATCGGTGTTCTCGTGGTTTCCACTTCCAAGGGAGTGTTGGCTCATCGAGAGGTTAAGAAGGAAAAAATCGGAGGGCGACTCCTTGCTTTTATCTATTAGGAGAACTGTGAATGCGCGTCGTTGAGGCGGTTAGATCGATCGAAATTCCTGAAGAGGTGGAGGTTAACGTAGAGGGAAGAGCTGTAACGGTTAAGGGTGAAAAGGGAACACTAACGCGAGACTTTTCTCACGCCCCTGTATCGGTTCAATTAGAGGACAATGTGATAGAGATTCGGGCAAACTGGCCTCGCAAGAGAGAGGCAGCCCTCGTGGGGACGATCTGCTCTCATATTCAAAACATGATAATAGGTGTGACAAAAGGATTCACTTGCAAACTCAAAATCGTGTTCTCACACTTCCCAATATCTGTCAAAGTTAGAGAAAAAACAGTGACTATAGAAAACTTTACAGGGGAACGAAGCCCACGCATAGCCAAAATAATGGGTGATACCAAGGTTTTACCAAAGGGCGATGACGTAACTGTACAAGGAATCAACATCGAGGATGTTAACCAAACCGCTGCAAACATCGAAAGAGCAACCAAAATTAAGAGAAAAGACCCTCGGGTGTTCCTTGACGGCATCTATGCTTACGAGCGATACAAGGGGATGGAAGAATGAAAAGCGAGAAAAAACCTGAGACGTTCACCAAAGAGCGAGCTTTAAGAAAGAGAGAACGTGTTAAAGATAAGAAACCCGATTTTAGGCGACAGGAAAGTTGGCGATACAAGAGGGTGAAAGAGAGTTGGAGGAGGCCACGGGGCATAGACAGTAAAATGCGGATGAAAGTGAAAGGGTGGCCCCTGTCTGTGGAAGTTGGTTATCGTGGTCCAAAGAAAACTAGAGGTCTTCACCCCTCTGGATATGCAGAGGCTTTGGTATATAACGTAGATGACGTTGAAAAAGTTAGTCCTAAAACGCAAGTCATCAGAATTGCTGGCGCTGTGGGAGCGAGAAAGCGAGTTGAAATCTCTGCCAGAGCTGAGGAAAGGGGGATTCATATTTTGAATCCTAGAGAAATGAAAGAACTTGAAGAGGAAGTCGAGGAAGAAGGGAAGGAGAAGAAAGAGGAGAAGGTTGAATAACGTGAGCGGAGCGAAAAGAATTGAGTCTTAGAAGTCAACGCCGATTGGCTGCTGAGCTTCTCAATGTTGGTGAGGGGCGAGTTTGGATAGACCCTGATCGAATAGAGGATGTTGAGGCAGCAATTACTAGGGAGGAAATCAGAAGGCTAATCCATGAAGAGATCATTCAACCTCTACCTAAAAAGGGTATTAGTCGTGCTCGTGCACGGGTTTTGCAGGAAAAGAAGAAGAAAGGATTAAGGAGGGGGTCAGGTCGAAAAAGCGGGTCGGCTCGTGCGAGGATTTCTAAGAAACAGGTGTGGATGAAGAAAATTCGGGTGTTGCGAAAAAAGTTGCGTGAACTGAAAACAAGCCGTGTGATCACGGAAAGCGTTTATCGTAGACTTTATAATATGGCTGGAAGTGGGGTGTTTGAGTCAACAGCAGACTTGGAGCGTTACATTGAAACGCGTGGTTTAGGGAGGAAGCGGTGATGGCTAAAGGACCCAGCTATCGTGTCCCCTTTCGCAGGCGGAGAGAAGGAAAGACTGATTATCATTCAAGAAGGGCTCTTGTTTTGTCTAGGCTGCCTCGGTTAATAGCTCGAGGGACGTTGAAGCATACTGTCGCCCAAGTCGTTGAAGCCAAGACAAGTGGTGATGTGGTTATTGCGTCTGCGCACTCCTGTGAGTTGATAAAGACTTATGGGTGGCAAGGCAGTTGTAAAAGCGTTCCTGCGGCTTATTTGACTGGGCTTTTGTGTGGTTGTAGAGCATTTGCTCATGGTGTGAAAAAGGCTGTTTTGGATATAGGTTTGCAGTGTCCTTCCCGAGGTTCGCGGGTTTTTGCTGTGTTAAAGGGGGTTCTTGACGCGGGTATGATGGTGCCGCATGATGAAAAGATGTTGCCGGATGGAAAAAGATTGTGTGGGGGGCATGTTGTCGATTATGCGAATCAGTTGTCTTCAAACTCGGATGCTTATCAGAAATTGTTTTCTAAACAGTTGTCAAAGGGGTTGCGTCCTGAGCAGCTTTCTGAGCATTTTTCTTTGACGAAGGAGAAAATTGTTGCTTCATTTAAGGAGGGAAAAGCATGAGGTCTACGGAGGAAAAGGTGGAGGGGTGGAAGCCTCGTACAAGGTTGGGGAAAATGATTCTTGAGGGTCATATTTCTTCTATTGAAGAGGTGTTTATGGAAGGGTTGAAAATTCGTGAATCGGAAATAGTGGATGTTCTTCTTCCAGATCTGCAAGAGGAAGTTATTAACATAAATTTGGTGCAGAAGCAGACTGATGCTGGAGAGAAGTCTCGTTTTAAGGCGATTGTGGCTGTTGGAAATCGTGATGGTTATGTGGGTTTGGGTTCAGGAAAGGCTAAACAAGTGCGTACTGCTATTGAGAAAGGCGCGGTGAATGCGCGTCTTAATATTACTCTTGTTCGTCGAGGTTGTGGGAGCTGGGAGTGTGGGTGTGGGAAACCGCATTCTTTGCCGTTTCGGGTTCGGGCTAAGTGTGGTGGAGTGGAGGTTGTGTTGATTCCGGGGCCTCGTGGTTTAGGTGTTGTTGCGAATGAGGCGGCGAAGGTTATTTTGGGGCTTGCTGGGGTTAAGGATTGTTGGACGCGAAGCTATGGTTCTACTAAGACGGTTCCTTCTTTTGCTTACACTGTGTTTGAGGCTCTTCGGAAGACGTATACTCTTGTGATGCCGAGTGATTGGGTGGGGTAGATGAAGGAGAAGCGGAAGTGTTTGGTGGTTGTTCGGGTTCGTGGGTTGAGTGATGTTTTTCGAGAAATTGGTGAGACGCTTCAGATGCTTCATTTAACTCGGAATTGTCATGCTACATTGATTGATGATCGTCCTTCCTACTTGGGTATGTTGCGTAAAGCGAGGGATTACGTGGTTTGGGGTGAGGTTTCTAGGGAGGTTGTTGTGCTTCTTTTGAGGAAGAGGGGGAAGCTTGTTGGTGATAAGAAGTTGACTGAGGAGTATGTTCAAGGGATTGGTTATGGGTCGATTGATGATTTGGCTGAGGCTGTTTATGAGTTGAAGGTTGAGTATGGTGGTCTTTCTGGTGTTAAGCCTGTGTTTCGTCTTCATCCGCCAAAGAAAGGTTTCAAAGGTAAGGTGAAAAAGAGTTATGCTGCTGGTGGAGTTACGGGATATAGAGGCGAAGCTATTAACGACCTTATCAAACGCATGGCTTGATTTGCTGGTGTTTTCTAAATAGCAAAAAAGAACGTTCTATTTGTTACATTGTTTGCGTGTGTCTCTCTCTTTAGACCCCCCTATAATTTTTTTTAAAAGGTTTCTCATTCTCTCTCTTTCAAGACCCCCCTACCTAGGGGGGGTAGTGGTTGGAAAGCTTGTTTCTTGTTGGTTCTTTGAAATAAAGCTTGGAAATGGTTTATCCTGCGATAGGATTAGATGGGAAAAGATGGCAATCGACTGCAGCCTATTGGAGAATACGGGTTTTCCTGTGTTGCAAATGCGCACGTAATCCTTAACTGTAGTTTCCCCTACGAATGTGTTTATGTAGAAGCATTAGAGCAGAAGAAAGAAAGAGAAGCTAACGTGTGCATGCATAGCCATTAACAGCTTGGATGTTGCAAGGTTTAGAAATTGCGCGCACGGCAGCATCAAAACATTTTTATGTAGATTTGTGAGGAGGAGAATGTCGATTTGTAAGGAGGAGAGTTTGTGCAGGTTTTGTTGAGAATGAAAGGTGTGACTTTGTCTGTTCAAGGTTTCCGCAATGCTAGGGGATAGGCGTTTTTTCTCGTTTGGTTATTGTAAATAAGGCGTTTTCTTCCGTCTTTTCGGCGCAAATCTTTAAATATGATGTATTTCTTATTTTCCAGCCGAAAAAATGGTTTTAAGGTGTTTCAAGAGCTTGAAATGCGAGAAAAGACTGCACGCGTATACGTTTCGCCGAGGAGAAGTCAGATGATATCCAGGCTCAACGAAAATGATTACACGAAGGTGAGGTCACTATTCAACGAGTTAGAATATAATCTCATAACAAGTGCAGTCATTGAAAGAACTAGTCCTGGAAGGATTTACGTAGATTATGTCACCGATCCAAGAACAGCATTCATGTGCACTGCTGAAGGGTATTATTTGGCAGGATATGAGAACAACAGTGAATTTAACACTTCTCTGAACAAACTCATATTTGAAAAGATTTTTGCAGGAGACACTATACGAAAGGGTGAAACTGACGTCGCTATAGGCTTTCATCCAGATTCATGGAAGGATAAGATGCCCATCATATTTCGAGGGAGGGTTCCGCTGACAACGGCGCGCAGGCACTACGTCTGCACCGAGTTGAAAGTAGACCACTGGAGGGATCATGTTCCAAAGGGGTTTCAGGTCCAACGCATAGATGAGAAACTCCTGCGAGCGCCCCACTTGGAGATTCCGGAACATGTGACGGGTTGGATGAAGACAAACTGGGGCTCCATCTTCGGATTCATGAAGAAAGGTTTCGGCTTCTGCATGTTACATGATAAGCGGATTGTCAGCTGGAGCATTGCTGACTGTGTAAGTGGCAACGCCTGCGAAATCGGCATACACACGCGTGAAAACTACAGGAGACAGGGGTTGGCCACTCTCACAGCTGCAGCGGCCGTCGACTACTCTCTGTCAAGCGGCTTCAGACAAGTCGGTTGGCACTGTGATGAATACAACCTAGGCTCGATCAGGGTTGCCGAGAAAGTAGGATTCAAGCTGGAGAGAAAGTATATCCAATACTACGCATGTGCTAATGAGGCCCATCATCTTGAAGAAACAGCTCAAACTCATTTTAGGACAAAGCGATACAAGGAAGCTATCGAAAGCTACGAGAAATTCTTTGCGACACCGCAGAAAGAACTACCAAAATGGCTTCGCAACATATTGCCCCAAGAATTGGGCGTACACTACTTCCGCGTAGCCTACGCAAAAGCCGCGATTGGGGAACACGACGGTGCCCTCAGGTACCTTGAAAAGGCAGTAGACAACGGATGGCTGCACATAGATTTCTTGAAGAGCTGCAAAGAATTCGAGAACATGCATAGAACACCCGTTTGGAATCACATTCTAGAAAAAATCCAGAAAAGATTGAATGCAGAGTAGGTCACTTATGCATTCATGCCTTTTGTGCTGTGCGTGGGCGAGCGTAAACCACCACTTGCCATGAACCCACCTCACGATAGAAACGCCTCTCCAGACCGTTATCACGAATCACCTTATCAACCGCAACAGTTGGGTGGACGAAAAGGCGGAAAGGATTGCGACGAATCCAATAACTGAAATTAGAAACAGCGTTTTCGATCTTCACCCACAAAGTGTCCCGCGGATACACCACGCCATATAATCTGCCAGCTAGGGCAGACGACAGCCCGACAAGCGCCTGCATATCATGATAACAGCAAATCACTCGGTCGAGCGTTACTATATCGGCCTGTGGGGTGTCTCTGGCCAAGTTCACGAAGTCGCCATGGCAATGACGCACTCGATCACCGTGACCTTGCTTTTCCGCCTCTTCCGTGGCCGCTTCGATATAAGCCATTGAGGCTTCTACGTTGATAGCCTCACTAGCGCCGGCTTTCAATAATTCATGCTGAATGGCCCCGATTCCCCCGCCAATATCCAGTAGCGTCGTCCCTTCGATCCCCTCAGCTTTGAGCGCATCAATCAATATGCGGGTCGTCTTGTCCGGGCCTTTCTTCCGATACTGTTTAAGATCTTTGGCCACGCTCTTGCGATTGAAGTAAGTCTCAATACCTTGGCATTGACAGCAGCTCACGGGTCCTCCCCTCTATATATTCGCAAGATTCTATATATTCTTGAAATTCTACAATGTGTTTGTATGCATATTTTTTGGTCTCAAAAAAGAGAAAAAAGGGGGAATTTACTCCTTCTTTTCACTTTCTATGCCGTACAAATGCTTAGCCACCAATGAACGCATATTAGGAACTAAGGCACTCAGAGCAGCAACAATTGCTAGCAGGAACCACGACATTGATTCCAAACCAAGAGTAATGTCCAATGCATCACCGATGACTCCTAACGCAGCGAATCCAAAGCAAGCAAACGAAAAAATGTTGCCAACCAACGCACATAGACGAATGTCAGCCTTTACATCTTCACGGTCCTTGAAAGGTTTATCTTCTGGCATGAATATCTCCTCCTTTTTCCTTCTTACAACACCATAATATCAAGTTGCATTTAATACTAATGTATGCATTCTTAACTCAGTTGGTTGGGTTAAAATTTAATCCCCACACACACTTGTTCGGTTTTTATAGTGAAAAGATCAGTGGATCATATCTGCCTACGTTGAGTTGTTTCTGTCCTCTGAAAGATGTAATATAACCGTTGTTGATTCTTATTTTGTTATTGACTTTTACCTGTCTGATCTGATCATTCCATAGCGTAAGTGTTATTGGTCCTGTTTCGTCAGCTATTATAGCTTCTGCAACTCTTAGCGGTTTACCCGTAGTTCTTGATCGAACCTGTCTGGGTTGGGAGATCTCCAGAATCTTAGCTTCGATTTCTACTCCTCTCATGCCTGGTGTCAGTTCGCTGATTTTCATGGTTATATGTTGTTGATCTGGATTCATTAGTTTCTCGTAGTAGCGACCTTTCCAGTCTGGTTCATCTTTGGTCCAGCCTATCTGTACAAAGCCCAGCTTCTCATAGAAGTGTTTAGTTCTGACATTCCATTCTGGCGTGCCTAAGGTCCATATCTTTGAGTCAGGAAACAGGGCAAAGACCATTTTCATAGCTTCGGTGCCTATTCCTCTGTTATGGTATTCCGGCTCAACGAAGATTCGTTCTAACTGGTAGTGGCCTAGCTTCTTTCGGCTCGTTATTAACCCACCAACAATCTGGTCGTTGAAAATAATTTTATAATAGCGGCAGACCTTCATCATTCGGGTTTGGAATTCAGGAGAGTCATAGCCAGGAGGACCTCCACCTACTCCAGCAGAGCCGCCCTCCCCTTTCGTTGGCGCCCCAACATGAATATCGCTATGAAAAGCCCTTTTGGAAATTTCAGCAAGTTGTGCAGCATCTTGCATCTTAGCTTGTTCAAGAGTTACTTTTCCAGACATTTTGAGACACTTCGCGAGTGCATTTCCCCAATCATTTAGGTGAATATAATCGTATTCACCATTTTTGGGTTTGGGGTTAAAATTTAATCTCTCACACACCGATTTGGTTATGCGTGTCTTCTAGCAACAACTGCAACAACCTTTGCGCTTTTCAGTCTTTTCTTCTTTTTCTTTCACTTTCTTTTCAGTCACACGTCTCACCTCCCCCTATGTATTCCAGCGTAATAGGTTCCATTGGAATATATTACATCGGAACCTATAAAAGTGTTTTGCATCTAAATCGTAGTGAGGTACTGAGCGATGTGGTGTTGTTGCGGACCGAGTAACCTTTCACCTGTCCAGTTTCTAGTGCTTCTTCTTTTGAACAGGAAACCTGCGCATGGGTATGAATTGTTCAAATTGATTAATGATGAGTTTGGCGAGAAATGGAAGTTGAATCCTGGAGGCATCTACAAGACATTGGCTAAATTGGTGGAAAAAGGCTACATAGAGGGGAAAAGAATTGAGGAAGGCAAGACCATTTATAGCCCAACGGAAAGTGGCAACGAAGCTCTAGTCCAATGTATCGAATGGTCAGAAGATTGGATGAAATTCACTAGAAGTTGCTGTCCATCAGGCTGAAAATTACTTCAAATTCATACGCGCACCATCCATTTCTCTTGCATGCATGTAACTGAAACAATGTTGCTTTTAGAGGTTTTAACATTAAAAAACCTCCAAATCAACCTTTAAGCTTCTCTTCTTGTGTTGATACCATTGTAGGTTTGATTGAGATATTCTTTTAAGATTGTACAGTGAAGTAGGTAATGTAACCTATCGATTGTGGTAAATAGGCGAGAAGTATGGTTAGCGATTTCTTCTCGGGTTTTGCAGCTCATGCACACACCAAAAGCGAAATTGAGACAGACCCGAGTAAAGAGACGGAGTTGAGGCGGAGAAATACCCCGGATGAAGCCCAGAAACTCGTAGAAGCGATCCTTGATAAAATCGAAAAAGATATCTCAACTGCAGGATACGCTCTGAAAGACGTAAGGCTCCTAATTCTCTATTCGAGTTATAGGGGTGACAACGAAGAGAAGGATGGACTCATATGTGAAAGCGTCCTGAGAGTTATAGAGAACAGATTTAGAAATACGTCAAACCAGCTTCGCTTGATTGGTCATACTACCGCTGGTGAGATAGAAAATGAAGACCTCAAGTTGGCGAAAGTTTCAGGAATTGGGTATAATGGACTATCTCTTTTGGCTTTAGTTACCAATCTTCCTGTAGGTGTGGGTCGAACTTTTGGTCTGGGAACACCGGAAGAAGCACTTGAGCAAGGGAGAGAGATGGTTCATGATGCATGGGTTGACTTTGCCGAGAGCGTGGAAAGCAAGGAACACGCTCAGAAAAGCAAGACGCTTTTTGTGTTGACCCAAGGACCTATTGTGGGGAGTTTACATGTTCCCGGAAAAAAAGGATTTGAACATTTCCTGGCAGAAGGAATTGCAGGTTTCGTTGGTCATTCACGTGAGGCAAAGATAACTAGGATGATTGGTGGGAGTTCTGGTGATGGACTTGTGGCAAAGACCTTCCATCAATTCTACGGGAAGCTTGGAAGGCAATCCGAATCTAAAGTCCTCAATAATGAGGCTGTATGTGTCCTAATTCCCAATCTATTTGAGCCCTCTATCGGTAGCGATGTGACCCCAACTAGGAGAATTGGGGAATCCCATACATTCAACTTCGATCACGAAGCGATGCCAAAGTTCATTGACATCAAAAGCATTGACAACAAGGACCCTGCTGAGCTATTTGCCGACGTGATATTCGAAAACGAAGCAAGCAGGTTGAACGAAGAAGGAAAGCCATGGATTGCCAAAAAGGAACTATTCAGTCTCATCAGTGAATTTGAGGGAATACCTGTACATCCAGCTATAGGCAAATACGCTTTCGTGTTTCCCTTTGGGAATTACACTCCGGTTTGTCCCATAAGAGTGACCAAGAAGAGGCGTGCTGGTCGTGAAGAAAGAATTATGGATTTGGCTCATCCCATCAGAAGCTACGAGGCCACAATGAAGGGCTATGTCGCTGAAATTGACTATGCAAAGGTCCAAAAGGGAGCACGGAAAGTGTACAAGATGCTTAGAGAAAATCGGGATTTCAGTGAGAGAGACGTCACTCTCATCATTTCCTGTATCACTCGGAGATTGGCAGAGTTGATGGCTGGGTGCAAATCGAAGACTGAAGCTGAAATTCTAAAAGATGCACTGTCATCGACCCAGTTATTTGGCTTTCTGGCATACGGTGAGTTATGGTCCTCTCATCTTCTCCAGGAGCCTTATCATCACAACTTCAGCTGTTGGGGGATCACGTTCCGCTCTAAAACAGGTGGGAAGGAAGAGCGCAAGGGTGTTGAACCTGTAACACTTGAGGTTTCTGAGGTTCTTCCAGGTCGTATTTCTACTGGATATAAGAACCTTGATAACTTGTTGTTTGGTGGGATACCTAAGAATTATGCAGTAGTATTGACCGCGCCTTCATGTGACGAGAGGGACTTGCTGATTGAGAAATTCCTCGAAACTGGGGCGAAAGATGACGAGGTCACATTTTGCGTCACTACTGACCCTAGTAAAGTGAAGACTCTTGCAGAGGAGTTTCCATCAAACTTTTACCTTTTCGTCTGTAATCCTCAAGCAGACAAAATCATCAAAGATATGCCAAACGTATTCAAGCTGAAGGGTGTTGAAAACCTAACCAACATTAACATTGCTTTGACCTCAGCGTTTCGTAGATTAGACGCGTTGCCAAAGGCACCAAAAAGGGCTTGCATTGAAGTTGTTTCAGACATTTTGTTGCAGCATCATGCTGTTCAGACGCGGAAATGGTTGAATGCACTCATCCCCGAGTTGAAATCAAAGGGATTCACGACTCTAGCGGTGATGGATCGTGATATGCACTCTCCACAAGAAATCCATGCAATTTTAGGCCTATTCGAAGGAGAGATCAACATTTATGAGAAAAAAACCAGGAAAGGCTCGGGAAGGTTCCTGAAGATCAAAAAGATGTATCATCAGCGATATTTAGAGAGCGAAATGCCTCTGAGAAAAGAAAAGCTGGAGACAAGTGCCTCTCTCGCGTCAGCTCCGACGCCCGCTGCACTTCTGTTTGAGTTTGGGACCAAGGCAGCTGGAATGGTGTTTAATTATTTGGTTCGAGCTTTCATAGAGGACTATATGAAGCGGAGGCTCTTCATTCAGGAGGCTGGTTGGCGGAGTTTTGTACAGATTATCAAAAACGCAGGGGTGTCTGCGAGGAGTGTTTATGGTAGTGGAGGGCGGCACGGATCAGCAATTTCTGAACTGATAAGACGCGGACTGGTAGAAACAAGAATCTTTCCTAGAGAGCGAGGACGTGGAGGAAGAATCATCAGGGCACGGATATCTTACGAGAGGGAGACTATAAAGCGATACGTTGACCACAAAGTTGCTGCGCGTACGCGAGATTGATAAAAATCAAAAACCCCATTTTTGGCAATAATCACTCTAATCTAATAGGTGGCGGCGTCTCTCCCCTTTTTCTTTGATTTCCAGTATCAATCTTAAAAACGTTTTTCAAAAATCTGTTATTTTCGTCTCTATTCCTCCAATTGCCATCAGATTCCAGTAAAAAATAGTCACATATTTTTCCCGTTATAGAAGTAGCAAGAAAAGAATAGGAGGTGAAAAGGAAGATGAACAAGAAAGTTTTGATGTTAACTATGGCCCTATTAGCACTATCCATGTTGACAATCTCACCAATAAAGGCGAAAACTGTGGGACTTTATGAGAGTCACCTAGAAGCTGAGTTGATTGATCCTGGCAAACAATGGGTTAGTGAAGAAGGTATCTTGCACATTAAGGACTCTTATTGGTTGGGAACGGAAGTGGGCACCTTAGGCACAGGAAAATTTGAAGAATGGTATGAATCTTTCAGCCTCAACCTGGCAACTGGGGAGGGAACCTTGACTGTGAAATGGTTACTCACATTTCCAGAGGGGACCATTGCAGGCAGCGCAAGAGCCAAGATTACAGGGGGCTTTCAAATTTCAGGCACATTCATAGGCACACACGGTACGGGTGCGTTCGAAGGCGTGAGGAAAATGGGTTCGATTGAGGGGGTCATATTAGATCCAGAACATATCGAAGGAGAAATATCCGGTATAGTAGTATATCCTTGAGATGAATGAGGCATTAAGGGCGGGAAATGCATGTATGCTCCGGCCTAATCTTCCTTCTTTTTTCTGTCTCACTATTTCTAACAGATATGTGCGAACCTGCATTTTAGAAGTTATGACAGAGAATTTCATGTTACGTTAGTACTACTAACCTCTAAAACTAATCCAATGCATGCAAAAATATTGGTTTTTATATTGGTTTTATATAGAAATTATCGTGTTTTATGTGGATAGGCTAAGTCCGCTACGAAAATGTTGTTGGATTGGTTGTGTTTCTAGTTTGCCGGAAATAACAGATCGTGAAAATACAGGCTACGTTTCATGTTCATCTTTAGTTGAAGGGCATAGTATGGTGCAGCAGGGCCATTTGCTTTTCAGCTCAGCGGTCCACTTCTCTATGAGCTCTCGTCGATCCACATTCTCAGTCTTAACTAATAGCCCTGCACGTTGAGCACCTGTGCGCATTTTCTGTAGCGTTTCTAGGTTTTTACACGCTCTGGGTTGTTCGCATTCGTTGCAGTCAGCTATGTTTTTGTTAGATGCACAGATTCTCATTTCACAGTTTGGCCTGCCGTCACCTTTTAGACATCCATGACATAAAGGCATAGCTTGTATTGATGAGAGTCCTTTTGTAAATTCCTTGAAGTCAAAATCTTTAGGAGCCCACTCTTCAAGACCATACCTTTCGATAATTTCATGATACCTCTTTGTAAGTTCTCTTAAGACGCCATTACCTGCTACACAACTGCCACACCAAATTCCGCAAAAACCTATCTGGTTCTTGATATTTTCAAAAGACTCTGCTTCCATTGAATACGCCTCATGTAGTTTTTGCTTTTCATGTTATTTTCAGTCGTATTTCAACTTTGTCGGTATGCGATAGACTGATGATGGCAATGTGCAAGGTGACCGAAAGCTTGAAATGAGTCATGTGAGAAATTCTGCGGAATAGGGAGTCGAAGATGGATAGAATTGTTGCTTATTGTGGAATAATATGTTCTGATTGTCCAACTTTTAAAGCAACTAAGATGGATGATGATGCTGAAAGAGGAAGAGTGGCTAAGCTATGGACTAAACAATATGGCAAAGAGTTCAAAATGGAAGATATCAACTGTGATGGTTGTTTGACCAGAGGACAGCGAGTTTTCAGTTATTGTAACATTTGTGAAATAAGAAAGTGCGGAAGGGAAAGAAATGTTGAGAATTGTGCCTACTGCGAAGACTATGCATGTGAGAAACTGTCGAAGTTCTTCGATGAATCTAAGCCAGCAAAAGAAGTTTTAGACGAAATAAGAGCGTCTAAAACATAACGCGTATTCATGCATGTATGTTCTGGGATTTTAGTTTCGCTTCGCAAGAGAAATGGATTCAGTTGGGCAAGTGCTTACGCAGAGGCCGCATCCGAAGCATCTGGCTTCATTGTGTACTAACTTACCGTCTTTCAGATAGCGAGCTTTGAACTGGCATCTTTCGACGCATGTGCCGCAGTTTATGCATGTTTCTGGGTTGTTTACTGCAATATGATTGGACGTCACAACTGCATTGGGTATGCCAAATCTCACGAGTCCACTCATGGAGTGACAGCAGCATGAGCAACAGCTGCAAACCCATACGGACTTTTCATCTTCTTTGAAGGTGTAGGTGATGTGGACGAGTCCTGCTGCGTGGGAGCGTTCTAGTGCTTCAAGCGCCTGTTTCAGATTCGCTCTTCTTGCTAATCCCTTCTTTATCATGTCTTCTGCTTTTTTGTCTAGGCCTATGCAGACGTCGAGAGGGGCGTCACATCGTTTCAGCTGTTTTCTGCAGCCGCATTCTCCTAAGGAAACTGTTTTCGCCTCTGCGATAATCTTGTTGCCTGAAATCTCTTTCAAAGCTTGGCTAAGCTTCCCATTCTATTTCCTCTCTTGGATGGTAGTCATATTCTACAGAAGAAAACAACGTAGCAGAAAAAACCTAAGCTCAAATTTGCGCGAAATTTGGTTGTATTCATACACCCGTGTGGAGTGGAAAATTTATTTCTGAAGTGGGTTAAGCCATCGCTGTCTTGTCCCTGAATCTTCTAGCCAAATCCAAAGCTGACTCGATATTCTTTGGGACTGCTTTGTTTACTATGCCTATGGGAATGCTTTCCCCCTTTTTTGGGGGAGAGACTTTTCCTTCTTGAATGGCGGCACGCCAGAAGCTCTTCTGCAAATCGGCAAACCTTCTTAATCTGGCATCCGTCTTCTTAGAATACAACTTGAAGAATGAATCCTTTTCAGCCTTCTCTTTCAGAATCCAAGAGAGCAGAATCAAACCAAGCTCGGGGACAAATCCGAGTTGATTGTAGATAGAAGTGATGTATTCAACCAGTTTGTTTGGGTTAATTTTCGAGTGCTTCAGGGAATCTACTTCTTGCCTCATGACCTCTCGTGATACAAAGCTAGCAACGTAGCTATAATACTCCCACAACAAGTCCAAAGGAATAGGGTCAGTTTCTGCAGTTCCAAAGGAGTGTTTGACCTTCAAAGCACCCATCTTGTGAATATGTTTTTCCCAGATTTCTGCAGCAGTTCTTATTGATATGTGCACAATTTTGTGACTGCCTGCTTTCAAGGATATTGGCAAATGCTCTTTGATTAGAACCTCCAGTGGTTTTGTTCCAAGCAGACTCTCTCTGCCTTCGGATATTCGTCTGAGGGACTCATCGAGGGGTTTATCAAAGATATCTATCCACACTAGGTTTATCGAAACTGACCTTGACTGGCTTTCGTTATGAATCTCTATAGGTATCCACTCTAAGTGTTCTATTCCATCTTCTAGACTTGAGAATGGGAAGGAAGCCAGACTCATAAATGAACTCATTTCCTCCCTATTCGCCAGGCCCAAGACTAAAGGTGCTCTAACTTTCACAACAACCTGGGAGTATCGTCTAAATACCAATACTGATATTATTAGCGCAATGGTTGATAGTGCAATTGACACCAAAGACGATATGGCAGTCAACTCATCCAAAGGATATCACATTCATAAAAAACCCCAATCTTTCTTATAAAGTTCTAAAGTCACAAACGAACACGTCATGCTCTTATCGCTGCGTGTCGGACACATAGTCCTAGGGGATTTCTGGTGGGGTCTCGGGGATTTGAACCCCAGACAAATGGAGATGTCCCTCGCAAATTCCCCTTTTTTTCTTTGAGAATGTGTGTGCGTTCACATCAGCCTCTCTGGGGAAAGACTCTGTTGCGTATGTGTTTCGCTATTGCGTTGTAGGATTTGAAGCTCGTTTCTGAGGGCATTATATCATCGGGTATCGAAAACGGTGTCGCAGACTTCGGAAACGGTGGCATCACTTTAGTCGTTGTGATCCAGACGATGCCAGCCTTTTTGTCGGGCGAGATCTCAACACTATCCCGCACGTCAGTCTTGAGCTGTTGGAGCAACCGCTCTTTTAGTGCACTGTCCCTATTTAGCTCGTCAGCAAGCTCTTCTCCAACCCACTCGAAATCGATGGTCTTCCTCCTAATAAGCCCCTTTGTCTGAATTTTCATTCGCGTTTGGAACTGTTTCTCAATTCCTTCGACATCACACAGCACCCCATAATAGAAACTGTAACTTGCGGGTCCGTATTCGCCACCACTAAAACGACGGACTCTGACTACATCAATCTCTTGCCCCCTTAAGGCCACGCGGTCTCCCTCATCCTCAATCATTCTCGCATCAATACCCCAACGCTGAAGATGTTCACACAACATCCGAGCTGCGCGAGGTCCGCGTGTTACCTTCTTAATCTTTTTCCATATTCCAGTCAAACAAACACCAGAAGTTGTTTTATGGGACTAAGGTGGCTATTTCATTTTTGCTGACGACAAAAGGGCACCCAAAATTTGCATGCTAGATTTCGCGGATTCTGCAGTCAAGTGGAATATCCCCCTCGCATTTTCCCCTTTTTTGCGACATGCATGCTTTGTCTCAAAACCTAGGCGCATTTATGCGTGCATATACCTAATTCAAAGAACGAATTCTGACGGTCTGCACCCACATGATAATCAAGAGTGCCCCAATTACGGTAGCTGCAGAAATCAACAGGAAAAGCAACTCAGGAATAAACCAAATCGCAAATCCCAGAATGACATATCCTCCAATAGCTATGTGCAATGTTGTCAAAGTTGCATAGGTTTTTGGACTGGATTCCCTAAACCTATCTCGAACAATATCATCGTTGCTGAGAAAGATTAGGGCTCCACTCAATGCCGTCCAGAATACAAATCCGTCTAGACTCTTCCCTAGCAGCGCAATTGGTAGGCCTAGAGCATAGAAGGCGGCGTAAAGTCTGTATGAGTCATATTTGAGGCTGGGATTCTGTTTTTTCTTTATTACACGCGCGTTTTTTTCATCTCGTGTCTTCTTGATCCAGAGCACAGTTGATATAATGGTCGCAATGTTCAAGCAGAGAAACATTATAGCGAAGATTCTTAGGGCATCAGGTGATTGCTGAAAATCCATGTATCCTGCTATTGAGAATCCTGCGAGCATAATGAGGCAAAAGGGTAGAGCTACGTTGGAAAACTTCGGAAGAGTAGGAGGCTGCGAGGTTCTTGTAGTCATCTTTCTAAACCCAATTCTACGGGCAATCTGAATGAGAACTATAAGCACATACCATTGACACAAAAAGCCAAACATACCAATAAAAGAGGCTAGACTGCCAATCGATAATAAAATCAACAAGCAGAAGCATCCGGTTAGGATTATGACTTCCATAATACCTCCCACTCCTCCAGACAACGCCGCCGTCAGTAAGCCTTCCCAAGCCAAAACTCTATCAAGTTTTTTCACAAACCTATAAGCGGATTTACTCCGGTTTTTTAGACTTGTCTGCCTCTGACTGACCTCGTAGAGCACATTGTAGGCTAACCAAAATATCAAAAGCATCGCCAGCAAAACATCAGATATCGCAAGGATTAACCACGAGAAGAGAAGCACAACCGATACAACAGTTGGAGCAACACCTGGTGCCATAACCTTTGTCAGAAACCTGTCGATTCTTGACGTTTTGTAGAGGATCCAGTCACGATCATAATCTTCTGTTGACTCACAGGTTTTCCTCCATAGTCTTTCCGCTAATGCTGGATCAGAATATTTCCAGACTCGCCAAGAGAAATAGAAAATCGCCACAAAGACAACAGCTATTACTCCAAGGACAGAAAATGAGAAATCCAATATGCCACGATTTGCCAACTCCTTTGGCAGAAGAAAAAATCCAAAAGGATCGGTTAAGGCAAGTAAGAAAAGCATCACTGCTGGAAAAAAGACTAGCCCAAGTCTTATTGATAGATCTTTTCTGAAGACGGTTGTTCGAAAGTAGCTGTCAAGTCTAAGAGGGATCTTAGTGCAGAAAAACAAGCATATAACACACCAGTCAACAGGCACTGCAAGAAACTCGAGGTCTTCATAGAAAATAGAAGCCGTCGTCAAAATGATTGAGACTACTATCAGGTAATCTTCGGCATGAGATTTGAAATCCAATATGCTCTCATCCAACCCTCTGCGGCGAAGTGGGGAAAGGCTTTTTCATCTTAAGATACTGAATGAAAGCTATATAACAAGTAGGAATATACAGCGCGTGCAACAACCAAAAAAAGAAAAAAGGGTTTTCTGTCATTCTTCTGATACGAGGCGCACATACAAGAAGGAGACGAGTTAAGATGGGCGTAGCCAACATTGAGATTAAAGTGCAGCCAACATCAGTTGACAGCATGGCTCTGAAAGTAGAGGGGCATGTCGTCTGTGATCACGTAGCCAACGTCGAAGTAGATTTTGGTGGATGGACCATCTCTTCTTCAAGATTCCTGAAAAACCCAGAAAGCGCACGCATTATTGGTGACAACATTGATTTCTCAACGGAGAAAACTTCATGGGAGGCAGAGTTTGAACTTCTGCTTTCTCCAACCAAAGAGACATCTGATAAACTTCAAGTATCCAAAGGAAAAGACTTTGTGTGGAAAATAGTCGGGAATTTCTACCCTTTCATTGCTCGAAAGCTACAACTGCCGATAGGCATTAGAAGTTCTCGAAACAAGATTAATCTGAATGTGAATCTAGTCTTGAGCAGTAACATGATACCCTATGGGGGAAAGGTTGGCATCGATAGTCAAGGCAATCTGAAAGATGAGAAGTTGCAGATGTTCTCAGGGAATGCATCAGGACAGCATGAGGTGAATCACCTTTTGAGTGTAACGTTGAGGTTTGCGCCGTTTTTCGCTTTTCGTAAGTCGTTATCTCCGATTGTGCTGATTTTCGCTGCTGCTCTGATTACACAGGTCCTCCAGAAAATCACATCACTCTCCATGAAGTGGGAGTTTTTTGACATCACTGTGGAACCAATCGTTGCATTGAGTCTGCTCCAGATGACTGTAAACGTGTATCTATTTCTCAGAGTTTCAAAAATAGAGGTAGGCATCGTTGGAACTCGGTCTTTCCTAGTAGCGCTTAAAGTCATGGCTTGGTCTTTCATGGGTCTTTTGACGTTGAATGCTGCCTATCCCAGTTCACTGGCTGTCTTGGGCTTCAATATCTTTGATCTCATACTAAAGGGATCTCAAATATGGGTAATAGCGACGATAGTCATTTCACTTTTTATATATCCATATGTTTCAGATGAAGCTAAACGAACTCACATAATATCAATAATAACACTGATAGTTTTCATCTCTTCGATATGGTGCACAATTGCATTGCCAACACTCTCCACGGCTTCGGATCTTCTTGCATCAGCATTGATTTAGGAGGCTGGATGAATGCATGCTCCTTGTTTGCACATAATCTATCGGGTCTGGAAGGTCTTTTCTCCTAAATTAAGAGGCGCGAACGCAAATATAGAACTAGTCCAGTTGCTGTTCCAGTGATTTCAGCGACTCCGTTGAACAAATCCATCTGTGGAAAGACAGTAGGAATCAGAAAGACTCCAACCATCGCGAGTGAAAAGGCAAAAATGGGAAAAAGTCTACCCAGCATGTCAATTACTGGCTTCGTTTCACACAAGTTCAGAACCAAACCTAATGCAAAAATCAAACCCGTAAGGGCAATGATCAACAGTTCGCCTCGTCCATAAAAAAATGAATAGACGAACAACATCATGCTTGGCAATCCAATAATGGCAGTCTGTCGGCTCAAAATCAGTCCTGAGAAAAATGTCAAAACAATGATCGTCAAAGCGAAAATGGAGCTTATGATGCGTAACCACCATGGGTTCATCATAACCAGTATTACAAAACTTATCTCCCCGATTATTAGTCCAATCTGAAAGTGAGGTTGATCCTTGAATATCTTTGATGCCCAAAATATGGTAATTATCATGAGTAGAGCTGCCAAGAACACGAGCCCAACAACGTTTTGAAGCTCTTCAAACATAGACAATAGTTCTGAACCAACTTGGCTATGAGCCTTTCCCGAGTGCATGTATGCATAACAAAACTAAAAAGAAGTTCCATTTCAAATTCACTTGGGGATTCTAATGGATGTCAGTTGGGAATTGTTTATTGGCGCCCACGCGATAAACGATATGAGAGAAGCTCTTTGTGAGCTTTGCGCGCGAGCAAACCACCATTCCTATCAAAAGGTCAGTAGACTTATCGGTTGGTGTCTTTTTCATTCCACGAAAAGCCCAAGCTGTTTTCGAATATCCCTTTTTTCTACTTGTGCGGAAGATGGCAAACATTCAATCTCACTCAACTCAAGTTTGTCTATTCTCTTCAGTTTGAGATAGCACTCTTTTGCCAAGCAACAGTAATTATGCCTAGCGATTTTTGAGACAAAGACCATATCTTTGGTTGATTTCCAGGCATCCCAAAATCTCTTCATCTCGTCGTTAAAAAGGGGGTCACATAGCAGGTTGTAGTGCTTAAGAAGACCCTCTTCCAGCAATGCACCAAACGCCGATTCACGTCCATGCTGTAATTCATGGTCTAATACGATTGGAAGGAACTTCTCTTCGAATTCTTTGTTAAAAGCAAACCAAGGTCTCTTCTTGGTTCGCACTTCTTCAATTGCTCTTTTTTTGAACTCATCTTCAGATATTTCTAATCTTTGAAGTATCAAAATTCCCTCCTGCGAAAGAAAACCAACTGTGATTAGTTCCCCTCTCTCCACATCCCAATGTGTTGTTTCAAAATCGATTATTGTTCCATCTACAGCTGTCCTGCAATTTATTTGGATTTTCTGCAACTTCTCATACCCGCTCAGTTAAACCTCATATTAATTGGGTGACTTATAACATTGTTAGATAATAAGACATAGAATTGACGGCCAATAATAATTGTTGTCCAACATTATGAAGGTTGTTGATTTCTTCCTATCAATTAGCATTTCTAACCCTTTGTTCGCTAGCAGGCTTTCTAATTATTCGTTATTTGAAATGTTGCCAGCTAAAAATTGATAAATCGAAACAGCCTACAATAATTCGACTGAACCATGCCCCAATCTGAACAGTCAATCCATGAACCATTGTATGGTTTGATTCAATTAACAAAATCTGAATTGTCAATGCTCAAAACTATTCCTGTCGCTAGAATGCGATGGATAAAGCAAATGGGCTTGGCATGTCTAGTGTTTCCAGGGGCAAATCATACACGTTATGAACATTCTTTGGGAACAATGTTTGTGGCAAAAAGACTTGTTGAAGCACTAATCAACAAGACACAGGATAGTTTTGTGAAAACAAAGGCCAAGACCATAAAATTCGCTGCCCTCCTCCATGATTTGGGTCATTCACCATTTTCACATGTAACTGAAGAATTTTTCCAAAAAAACCCAAAGTATCTCCCGAACTCTGGACTAGATTATGACCATGAAAAATATACCGAAGAGATCATCAGGAACAACAAATCCATTAAGAATATTTGCAGGAAAGAAAAAATCAACATAAAATTCTTGAGTAGACTTGCGATAGGGAAAAGCGGAACATTTCTTGACAGCCTTCTGTCAAGTGCTACAGACATCGATAAGATTGACTACGTTACGCGCGACAGTTATTTCTGTGGCTTGCCATATGGCCGAATCGATCTCTCAGCATTGGAAGACGGAATTACCATAACAAAAAAAACCTCTGGAAATGAAATGATTGCTTTTGGCAACAAGAGCAGACATGTCTTAGAAGGGCTCTTGATGTCTAGATTTTACTTAGCAACGATCATACATGTTAATGAAAGAAACTGCGCCGCAAATCAAATTTTACTAAAAGGAATTAGAAAAGCTTATAAAGCAATTCTAGACGTTGCTGAGCCAAGAAATCTTGGAACCGAGGTTAAAACATTAATCTTGGAAAGCCTTCATTTTCAGTGGGTTGATCACGATTTAGTAACCTTTCTCCAGGACCCTTTGCAAAGGTTAAAATTTGCTGCAATTGAAGCTATTCGCCAAAAGTTCTCGTCTCTAGATGAGGACACACTGCAAGAAATAATTAGTCTAAAATCCCTTAAGCCCGCAAAACGATATTACAGTCATGTATTGCTAAACCAAGTTCTTCGAGGAAAAATACCCAGACTTAGACTAGATATTCCTTTAGTAACACTATCACCGTCGGCAAAATACGGTCTTTACGTTCTGCATAACTTATCTCCATATACAAATCTTCTTAATGATTTCAAGAGATCTGTCCAAAAACTGCGAAATTGTAAAGGAAAGATAATCTACGTTGACATATCCTCACCAAAAACTTTGGAAATAAACGCTAAAATTGTAATGGAAGAAAACCAGATCAAAACGCTCTATGATCTATCTTCTTTAATGCGGAGCCTTGACTTTGAAACAAAAAACAGAATAGCCTTGAGAATCTTTTCGAACAAGCAGATAGAAGGGGTTTCAATTCCCGAACTTGAATTGCTGATCGAAGAATTCAGCGGGAGAGCAAGAAAGAAAGCCGTCGACAAAAACCAATACTTAGGATCCGACCTTCTTTTACTTGTATATTATCATTTACATTCAGAGGAAAGACTGTTTTTTGAAGGAGATACAAGGTTTCAAGCTCTTTTTTCTGTCTTGTTAGACAAAATAATAGAAAAATCAGAAAATCCATATAGAGAACTAGCCAGACTTCCGAGAAAGTTTGGAAACCTATGTAAATGGCAAAACTATGACAAATTCATACAAGAAGGCTACCCTGAATTCTTTAGTGTGAAATTCGTTCAAGACTTGGCTACACTTACAGAAATGGGATTGCTATACACGCGGTCAGAACCAATAGGATTAGTCTTGGAACATCTTTTTCCAACAAGAAATGAACGGCGAATCTCCTTTCATGGTAGAGAATATGTAGAAAATAACTTGCTGAAGACCTATCTGTTTTCTAGCAAGATTTTAGAAGAAATTGAGAAAATTGAGGACTCTGGAAGTAGTTTGATACGCTTAGGGCGTTAGAACTATAGCGACAGCAACGCAATAGCGAAACACATACGCAACAGAGTCTTTCCCCAGAGAGGCTGATGTGAACGCACACACATTCTCAAAGAAAAAAGAGGAATTTTGCGGGTGACATCACCACAGTTCGAGAAAAAAGCCAAACCCTCAAAGCTTTGAGTGATGAATTTTGTCGTGCCAACGCCTTAAGGTTGGCAGCTGTTGAGCCTTGCTGTGTTACGAGCTGTGTTATCGCAAGAGTTATTACAAAACTCGGTTTGTTATGTATTGAAGGGAGTGCGAAATGCCCACAAAAGTAGAAAATCTGTGGAATACCCACAAAGCAATAAGCGAACTAATACGATTCGCAGACACAAAAGCAACCGCGATTCTCGCAGTAAATGGTGTTCTTGCCGGATTCTACTCTTCGAATATCGGACTAGTCCAAGCTGTTCTGGAGGAACATTCAATTGCTAGTATACCTTTGGTTTCGGCAATTGCGTTCATCATACTCTCAACAACATTTGCTGCGTATTGCATAGCACCGAGACTAGGAACCAAGAAGGGAAGCCTCACTTTCTTCCACGACATAGATGGAAACTATGAAAACGCTATTGATTATGAAAAGGCCCTCCAGAAAACTACAAGTGGTGGCTTCAAAACTGACCTTGCTCACCAAATATGGGCAATTTCAAAGGTTGCATCAACGAAATACCGTGCTGTTTGTCTATCCATCTCCTTTTTTGTGGCAGCTTTGTTTTCTGGCATAGCATTTGTGGTCGTTGTTCTTTGGTGGTAAGAAAGATGGAGAGTAGCCAGACAGAATACGACCTCGAGAGTAGCGGAGCGAGAGTCGATGGGATAATCTTAGAAGATGGCAGTTCAGTTGAAGAAATCAAGAATATCCCATCCCGAGATAGACTGACCCACAGGCAGAAGCAAACCAGCAACACAATGAGGACCCAATCATGCCCCTAAGCGACGATTTGTCAGCAAGAGTCTCAGATATTCTTTCACAAAGCTGGGACTTCCGAGAAGGACGAACCATTCCTATTGACAGTGCAGTAAGTCTCGCAGGAGGAGCTGTAAGGCTTGATGCTACTGTATTATACGCTGATTTGGTGCAGTCATCGAGGCTGGCAACAGATTTCCATCAAAAGACAGCCGCAAGGGTCATTCGGAGTTTTCTATACTGTATGTGCCGACTTGTAAAAGAACATGGTGGAGAGATTACAAGCTTTGACGGTGACAGAGTCATGGGCGTTTTTCTTGGTGGGTTTAAGAACACAAACGCTACAACGTGTGCACTTAAGATGAACTACACGACCTTGAAGATTATTCGGCCTAAAGTCACTGCTCACTTCGCAAGTCTAAGACAAACGGGATTCAAAATCTCTCACTGCGTGGGTGTGGACACAAGCACCATTCTCGCAGTCCGTGCTGGGCAACGAGGCGCAAACGACCTTGTTTGGATTGGACGAGCCCCCAACCTATCAGCGAAACTCAGCGAAATCAGGGAAGAGGGCTATCATTCTTACATTAGTGAGGATGTATTTAACATGCTCAAGGACCAAGCGAAATATGGTGGGGAGAATGGCAAGCTAATGTGGGAACAACGAAGCTTGGAATACATTGGCGAACCGATAACTGTTTACCGCTCAAACTGGTGGTGGGTGCCGTAGACCTGCTGGCAGAAAAAGAGGGGAAATGCGGGGGTGATTGTCACCAAGTGTCTAGAAAACGTTAGAATAGCTATCTGAAAAGATGGAATAGCAGATACTTTATTTAGCTGATCTGCCTTTAAGGTATTTTGTATATCAAATCAAGCGAATAGCCAACTTTGAGTAAGGATTACCCCCGCAATATCCTTTTTTCTGTTTCGTTTTACTTCTGCACGAGGATAAATGTAGCGGATACTTAAAATGTCGGTGAATATTCTGGAATTTCGATCGTCAGTCCCCGCTTTAGGATGCTAAAATATTTTCCCTCTTGTTTCATGAGGGGTATTGCTTGAGAAGCTAACAGAATAATGAAGATAACAAAAATAACTGGTATGGTTTGTTTAGGGCGCAAAACTACGGGAATACATAGGATAAGCCCAAGTATTATCAAAATCCATATTCGATTGGAATCTTCCTTGACCCAAGCCTTTAACATATCCCATGTTTCCTTCATCGTTTGACCGGTTAGGTTGACCATGTATTCTGTAAAGTCTGTTGGAGTAATTCCACCACCATAGAACCCAATAACGATATCCTTTCCAACAATCTCGGATTTGACTACTAATGCACTTGGAATCAAGAAACTAGCCTCTTCCATCTTCATGTCTAAATCCAGCGATGCCTCTTGATCCTTTTTTGAAGAAGTTAGTGGAGCTAGAGCCGCAAATATGCTGCGTATATCAGAAGGCTCCTTCAAATCTATTAAGGGATGGGAATGAAAATGAATCGGAACATAATATTCCTTATCTACCTCTGAATTTTCTTTCCAGACCCGAAAGATCTCACTTCTATCAAAACGGAACTCTCTCTCTGGTGTTGAAGAGAAATTCCTTAGGAATATTACTTTTTTGACTTCCAAAATTTTAACCCCGTTTTTCAAAGTCGGTTTTGCTAGTAGAATTCCACCGACTTCAAATTTAGGATGAAAATATTTTGTGATTTTCTCAACAACCTTTTCGGAGAATCTCAATCTTAATGGCGGTTTTAATGTGTAAACCTTCTTGGGAATACCTTCATGCGATTCTCTGAGAAACCCCATTTTATTTAGTTCCATTTGCCAAGTGGTGAATATTGAGGTCATTCTCTTTCACTTTTGCATGTATGCACCGCGCACGTAGTCCATTTTAAGGATCTAGAACCCATAAAGCAATGCTAACCATGCCGAACTCAGGTGGAAGCAAGCGAGCCAATGATGCAAAGCCCAATGAACCCTTGATTATCCACCTAAGATGTTCCGTTTTTGCTAGTTTCCCTTCATTGACTAGAGAAGAGAAGAATTCTTTTTTCTTCTCATTTGCGTGCTTAGAGAAGTGTATCAGCGCGTTTCCTGAACGTTTCAGTATGTCCGTCAACCCCAGTTCAGGAAGAAATATCACCTTTTCACTCTCAAAGGAAAAAGAAAGAATCTCTGCACACATAATGGCTCCTATCTCGTTCTCTTTTTCAATCTCGGATAATGCCACCCTAAAGGGAGTCTTGACCTTAGGAGTGGGGAACAAAGAAACCTTTTCGGTTTCTCTCAGTTCTCTGAGAAGTCGAGCAAACTGTGCTGTCGAAATCCAAGCAAACCAATCATTAGCTCTTTCAGGCTTCCATGTTAAGAGCGTATCTATTAGGTTCTTTCCTTCAAAAAGGTACTGTGGAATCCATAGTCTGTCGATTTTTTCAGACTTTGCGATCTCAATGATTCCCTCTAAGCGTTCTCTGGTGATGAAACAAGTAGGATCAAGAATCAGTTCGCTCGGCCATTCTCCAAATCTCAAAAATGAGTTTACAGTCTCTTCCTTTTCGACAACAAATGCGTGCAAAAGAGCAGAGTCTACACGTTTCATGCATGATCTCCAGAATCAAATGAGTTTGTCGATTATAAGAGACTTTCCTATTGATGAGAAGTTTCGGGAATCATTCATCTATTTTTCACTGAAAAAGTTGGCGTAATGAAAACCATACTAGAAATGTATGCATAAAACATAAAAACATTCTCAGCCAATGTACCATTTGGTCCTAGCATTGCCACCTCCAGCCGTAAAGACTATTCAGGATCTCATTTTCTGGCAGTACGCTAAGATTATTTCGGAATCAGCTGGCTATGGAAAGAAACAATTCGGATTCGTGATGAATCGCTTTAAGAAGCTAGCTTCTGGAGAAATCAACTGGAGTACTTCAATCAGAGAATACGTTAAGGAAAGAGAGAAGGAGGATGTTTGTATATACTGTGGAAAGAAGAAAGACTTGACTCTTGAGCATATTTTACCTCGTTCAAGAGGCGGTCCTGACATTGCAGACAACGCTGTTTTCGTCTGTAAACGCTGTAACTCCTCCAAGGGTGATAAGAGACTCTATGAATGGATTGGACTGGAAAACCGATATAAAGTTCCGAGAATAGCAGAAGGAAAATACCTCAAACTGTTACACTCCCTACACAAAAGAAAAGGAACACTGAACGTCGCTGATGTTTCTAAACTCTGTCCCAAATGTGACTTACAGAGCAGGTGCCCGGAGAAGGAAAAACTAACTGTCTACTGTCTCGAAGGAGTCTTTACCAAAGCATAGTCAAGAAAGTTCTGTAAGCCTCTCGCTTCTGCCTCTCCCTTCCATATATACACAACTATGCAGCTGCCGCGAAATTCTCAAAAGAAAAGGCGGAAATTAGTGTTTTCCTCTCTTCCTTGCCTGGTTCCTTATGGATCTTTTTTTCTTCACGTCCTTGCTTGACATACCTCAACACCACTCTCTGCTACTATCAATTAAATTGTAGGTTTCTGGTTTATAACTTTCTAACTCAGAAGAAAAACTAGAAGTTTAGAAAATCTCAAACTGATTATAAATTGCATGCATTTTGTTCTTATGTCCAAGAAGGAGCCAATACTAGATTGGATCCGAAATTTCCCAAAGTGCCTCGAAATGTTCCTTCAATTGCCCATATCTTTTAGGGTCCTTTCTCGTGATAATTACATTTGGCCACTCGTATGGATCTTGTTTTTTGAGCTGTAGTTCGACTTTGATCTCTCCTTCAGGTTCTTCTGCATCTCTGATGAATAGTCCAAATCCTGTTTCAAATGGCAAAAGCCTACCACTAATAACACCCCCTTTCTCTGAGCTCATTCCCTTATATTTCCGAAGAATAGCAATTGAAGCTTTTAGCTGGCTTCTTAGAATATCCGTGGTTAGGTGAAACATCATCTTGTTCTTCACAATTTTTGGATTGAGTAATAGGATTCTGATCTCGCATCCTTCTTCATAGCATCTCTCTAATAGACGAAAACTGACACCAAGCAATTGACCAAAAGATTGAGCCATTATCCAAATGCTTTTCTTAGCTTCTGCAAGACGCATTGGTAATCGTGGGAGTTCATTTCGATCAACGAAGAACTTCTCCCTTTTAAGAGAGA
Organism: uncultured Candidatus Bathyarchaeia archaeon; assembly: GCA_964556565.1. GTDB lineage: Archaea > Thermoproteota > Bathyarchaeia > Bathyarchaeales > Bathyarchaeaceae > SOJZ01. The sequence continues at coordinate 17,483 of CAZKWF010000008.1, read as the reverse complement.
CCTCAATTCGCCCGAGGACTGAAGAATGGTGCCACGCCATTGTCAGCAACACATCTATCCCAAGAAGTATTAAGACGTTGGCTGTTGAAAGGGGAAAGAGATTATACAAAATGCCAATTGACGTAACTACAATTGCAAAGATATAAGGAATGTCTTCCTTCCGTGGTCGCTTCAACTCGAAATCATCTCAAGTTAATATGCGCTAGACATAATTTGAGAGCATGCATAGTTGTGTTCTAAGCTTCTTCTATTCTCAAGTATTCCTTATACATTTGGCGAATATATTTATGGTCTATTACCTCAAATCGGGGATTCTTTCTGCTATTTGATGCTGCCTTTCTAATCTCTTCGATAACAAAAGGTGCTGTTTCGTATGGGTTCAAATAGAGTACAAGTGCATGATCAATGGAAAATAGTGATCCACATTGACGGTACAACACATTTCCTTCACCTGCTAGTTTCGTAATAGGAGCTGCTTTCACAACAATGTATACTCCCTGCTGCAACCGATAGATTACTTTGTCTGCTATCTCATATCCTGAATGTAGTCTTGGTTCAGTGTCTGTCAATTTCGCAAGAATTCTGATCCAACAATCTCCTTGTTTGTTTTCCATACACTTCTTACACTCAATTTCAGACACGCTAGATTTGCATTTTTCCTTTATTTTGACTACGTCATCTTGAACGTTAAGAGCATCATCCTTCAGATTTAAGAATCCAAACAACTCCTGAAATTTAAAGAAGGCAGAAGGAGTTAAGTTCCTTCCCAAAATGCTCTGGATATGATTCTTTTCTGATTTATCTGCACACAGATAATAGGCCTCCATAATCATAGGAGCGTTTGACCAATCAACCTCAAATACTTCTTCTAAGGCACGAATAAAGTGATCTTTAATTATCTCTTTGATTCCTGATGTTGTTATATCATCCAACCACTCCATTCTAGTAACCAGTCTGGCCCAGACAAGAACTTGTTTTCTACTGGTTCCAATTGGATTTCGAATCCAATTTATCAATTCTGAGATGATTCTGGAACGCAGTTCACTATACCCGTCGTATTGTCTTAATGCTTTGAGATAGATCATTAATTGATGAGGGTTCAGTTTCTCAGTTCGCATATATTTTTCTAACTGAGAAGGAAACCACTCCTTAACATCGACATAAACGCCAGGCAAATGTGCAACAGCGGAGGACAACATGAAATCTATCCACATTATATCAGGTGATCTCATAGCCTTTTCCAAGAATATCTTCGAGTATTTCAGGAAATCTCTGGTCGCTGACTCATTGTGAGGAAAACCAATCTCAGCAATTATTTCAAACGCTGTTGTCCACTCTAAAGAATTTCGTCTTCCAAAGCTTTTTTCAGTAGGGTTCCGATACTTATAGTAATCATTGGCTGGATCTCTTCGAAAGAGATTCGGGTATCTTTCAAGATAGCCTTCCCATTCTTTCCCCAAAGTTTTGAAAAGGTGATAAGAATTCAGAAAGAAGGTCTTTACGCTATATCTTGGTTCCTTGATGCTTATCAAGTATGTATAGTAATTTTCATTGTGCTTGGTTATCCAATAATTAGTTAGGTCTGTATAATTCATCCTTTCCCTCCTGATATAATATTGAGAAACCGTGACTGAATGACACGCCCAAAGAGGACTCGCCCTCTATTAGTGATCTTAACTCACCATGAGTTATGATTGATGCATCAATTTTAATGGATTCATTCTCCAGATTTTCCCTTATTCTTTCATACAATTGCTCCAAAGGCCAGAAGGCTGCTTTTGAAGATACGCATACTATATCCAAATCACTGTTTTTTTTCTTCGAGAATCTTGTGCCTGAAATTGTAGAACCATGCAATATTAATATTGTCGGAGACAGAAATCCAAAATGAAGCATTATTTTATTCTTGGAAATACCTTCTGGCAGCATGCAAGGATGAAATTCAATATAAGATTCGATATTTACGAGAGTATTAACCAACGATTCAAAGTTTCTGTTCATTCTGGACAGCACTTACATTTCAATTATTTAACTTCAATATTTAATCATTATGTGCACGTGCGCTCTTTCTTTTTCTCAGATCTCTCGCCTTTGACTTCAATTCATCATAGAGCTTGGCATAAGATTCATACATACGCTCCACATCCTCAGAGACATCTGCAAGAGCAGCTAACTTACCATCAGTAACGCGCATTTCAGCAAGAATTTCCATGATCTTCCTGGTTGATATTGTTTTAGGACCAGTTTGAGTTGCTGTTCTTGTAGTTTGATCAAGTTCAGACTCTGCCATCCTGAGCTCTCTTCTTGACTCTTTTCTCTCCTTTATGGTGTATTCTCTCTGCTGTTTTAAAAGTGCCAAGGATATTCGAGCGTTGATAACCATATTAGAGGCATCTCGGATCTCCTCCTGTGTCTTAGCAGCCTCAAATATGACATTGTATTCCTTTATTTGTTGGCTTTTTGATTTCATTTCCTCCTCTATCCGAGATAGTTCAGTCTTTTGTTTTTCCAGAATATTCTTCAATTCCATCACAACCCTTTCTCTCTTCTCAACTTCTACCCAGGCTAATTCTCTCTCAAGAAGACGACGCCTCACCGTTAACTGCTTCTTTGCTTGAAAGCGGTTATACTGCTCGCTCCAATATTCAAGTGTTTGTTCTGCACTTTCCAACAATCTATCAACAGATTCGATTTGGGACTCCAATCGCGATCTTTCCTTCGCCAATTTAATCTTCTTTTTCGCTAGGACTTCTCTTTCTCTTTCCTGTTGTACTTGGTAAAGAGCGCCTACTATAGAATCTCTGACCCACTCTGGGACCTCATATACTGAAAGCCAACCAATTCCTCCGATTTTTGTCAGGAATCCAGTTCTCAGGATTCCCTCAATTTGCTGAACCGTTTCCTCATGTTTAAGATCCTTCAATCCTCGAATATTCGCTTTCGCTATCTCGTGGGGAGTAGCTCGCCCCTTGCGAGCTATATATTCTAAAATCTTGCATTGTGTTTCGCTATTTTTAATGGGCTCCAAGTTTATCATTATTAGGTCATGGATAAGCTTGGGAACTGCTACTTCATAGAGATCAACGTCAACGATCGGCTCCTGTTTCATTCCTTTTTCTAATGCCTTCTCAAGTCTTATTCGAAGAGATCTTCCCACTTCATGGATCCACGCTGGATTGCCATGCGACAAATCAGCAATTCGTTCGATGACTTCACGCTTTATTGCCCAGTCTTTGCCGTTCTTTCTCCGTTTCATTCCAATGTGCATTGTCTCTTCTATTAACTGACGAGCGTCTTCTTTGCTAAACATCTCAATTCTGATCGCTTCAATGCTGACACCACGCGGTTTCTGATACACAAGTTTAGTGTGAAACTCTGCATAGTTCCTATCTGTAATGGCAAAAACAAACACAATACGTCGATTTGATATGTTATCTGCGTATACAAATTTTAATAAAACCAGCAAGAAAGTGAGGGCGTCCGTATTCAGCCCCTTGTCCATAACAAGCAAGTCTTCAGCCTGATCTAACAGAAAGAAAAGAATACCTCTTTCTCCAGTGAATTTTTCAGAGAAGACAGCTTTTAGCGCTTTCCCAATTGCCAGAAAAAGCTTTTCCAGAACGTCCGAATGCTGATCTGTGAATATCAGTTTCTGAAGGTCTATCGAGGCTCTGAGAACTGAAAGACGATTTATGCCCAGCAAGTCGAAAATTGGAAGAGTAATCTCAAACGAATCTTTTAATCTACGCCAGATTTTCCTCGCCTTTCCGTGCTTGCGTTCGGTTAGTAATTGGTTGCAGAACTCTTGGAGGAACGGGGCTAAGCCAAGGATATGTCGTTCATGCCATCGTACATAAATTGGGTAGCATTCTTCCGTGTTTGCGAGATTCTTTTCCAAATATTTGAGAAAACAGCTTTTTCCTGCTCCACCGGGTCCACTTATCATTATTATTGTTGGTCTGCCCTTTCTCACATCGTTTAGTAGAGTTAGAAGTCTTTTGCGTTCTTCGTCTCTATCATAGAAATAGATCTTGTCCACGTCCCACTCGAAAGGATCGAAGAGTCTTTTCAAAGAAATTCGTTGTGTGACTTCTTCGCTCATTGGGCTTTGATACTTCCTTTAGGGAGATATGGTGCTTAATTTCTTCTTGGTTGAGTTCGTTTTTAAGATTTGTCTGGAACGCGTCAATCAGTAGCACATGCATAAGGCACAATCCACAAGTTTTCCTTTGCTTTTGATACTATCTATATGGTAGTACGCGTCAACTCTTTTTCTCGCCAATTCTAACGCACTGTCGTTTGGGTTGTACAATGCGCACTCTTTACAATTATGAATCAACCCACAATATCTTTGATACAGATTCCGCACTGCATGCATGAAAATTTCGTAAGATCACAAAACGCTAGACTCCTTTATAAATCGGAAACTCAGAACTTCTAATATCCAGACGTAAGGAAACTCGCATAAGCGTGTAACCACATTGTGCATAAAATCAGTGTGTAAGCCATGGTGAAGTCGTCAATGGATAGAAGAGAACTGATGATCTACGTTGCAAACTCCATGATAGCGCTGTCTTTTGGGTGGACTTTGGGAATTATTCTTAGAGTTTCATTCAATATTGGCTCGTGGGTTGAGATTCTTATGACAGGAGTAATGTTAGCACTTGGTTTGATCGCTACGAGAAAAAGTGAAGCATTTTACACCCTCTTGTTCTCTTCAGTAAATGAACAGATGTCGCTTCGCCTTTCCACAATATACAACTTGTCGGCCGCCATTGTGTTCTTCTATCCCTTTATGCAATTCGCATGTTTGCATTATGCTTTCTGTTTTCTGGGTGGGATTGACACGATTTTAGCAATTTGTAGATCCTCAATTGGAATGACACCAAAATCAGAGTCTAGTGAAGTGGGGTCAAGTGGAATCCAATCATGTAGATTTTTTCCGTCGTTTAGTTTCTTTTTTGCGAAAGGTTTGGTGTAGTCAGGAGCTTTTGGAATGTAGACTGCTGAATAGACATGATCTGGAAGACCATCATTGTTTGCATCTGCGAAAAGTAGCGCAGATTCGAAGCCGATTGCGAGTAGAAGAGAAGTCAAGAGTATTGCCTGATCCTCACAATCACCTGAACGCAGCTTTAGCGTAATTTCTGGAGATTGAATCTCCTCTATGCCAAATGGATCATAGACATATTGAATTTCGTCTCTGACGTACTCGTAAAGCTTTCTAGCTTGCTTAAAATCACCTGCTTCAAATCGCCTTCCTAATCTAGTAGCAAGCTCACGAATCCCCTCTGCCGCTGGATCTGCGGAGCCAACTATCCTTTCAATAGAACGATTGAGCTCTTCCTTCGGACCTCTAAGTCTCTCGTTTCGCATATCCCCTACTACTCGTTTCACAGAATCATGTATCTCCTGTTTCAAAAGCTCATTGAATTGACAAAGCCATGAAGATTCTTGCTTTTCATGGTCTAAACTAGAGTATGTCCTTACAAGCGGGAGAAGCAATGCTTCTAGAGCGTTGCAGATTCCAAGCGAAAAACATAGACGCCCGAGTTTCGACATATCGTCAGTCCCAATTCCTTCTTCTTTTGAAAGTATGAAGTACTGCAGTGCTGCGCAGTCAAGAAGATACAAGAGTTGTTTTAAAATGCCGTATTCGCTTGGACCTATGTTCTTTAATGACAGACGATCGCATATCTCTTTCCTTGCTTTGGTCACAAGATCAATCGCTTCTTTGAGTTCACCCTGTCCTAACTTCAGCGTGGCCTCATGTAGCAGACGACTAGGCTCGGTAATCAATCATCCCTCCTAGCGTCATATCATTCGCTTGTCATGAATTCCTGAATCCATTTCTCTACACGGGATTTCAAGCGTCCAGAACCTTCCACTGATCCATCTGGCTTAATCACTACTTCATGAGACCCCAACTTCAAAATCCCACTAGTCGAATCAAAAGTCTTTATCCCTTTCCTGACAAGAAATCTTTCAAATTCATTAATATCGAAAACTTTCTGCGGAAGCACTTTCTCTTCTTCATAGACTACCTTTCTAATGGTATGTGTTTGAGTTTCAGCACTAATTCTTATTGCACAGCCACAATTCTCGCAAGTCACAAACTTAGAATATGGCGAAATATTGCCTCTGTAGGGAGCCCCACAGTGTTCGCATTTAATGCTCAAACAGCTTCTCCACCAACAGAACGTTGGATTGCTGTCACCCAATCTTGAGCATTATAGACTTCAAACGCAGGGTTCTCCATTCCAGACTGAGTCTCTAGCGACACCATCAGGACTTGATATTGCTCTTTACTGAACAAAGACGGTGGTTCACTCATGGTACCTTTCTTTCTTGAGCGAGTTTCCACAGTCGCCCCAAGCACGTTCTCTACAGGGAGATTGATTTTTACTCCAACTGTTTGAACCTCAGACTTCTTTCCAAATCCCATAATGCCACCAGACTTGACGGTGTTTTGTTGCAGAAAAATGAATCGTTTGTTTGTCAAGATGAGCTTTCCCCACATATATGATCCGATTCTGCTGTAACCACCGTGATAGTGCACACCCGATTGTTCTCTCATAACAGTCTCCCCGCGTCCGAGAAAGAAACTCATGCTTAAAACAGGCCTCCTTTCACTTTACACTATGATTGACTCTTCGGATTTAAAGTTTTTTACGTGTCAATCCAAGCATGTACGCCGCTGAAAAACTTGATAGATGAACGTACACGCGTAAAAAATATTGGTTATTTATATTTCTAAATATCATAGTTTCCCCGATAAGATATCAATAAGCGCAATGGAAATTGGATGTTTGAAGAAATGAGGGTTCGCAGAATGAGAATAACCATGGCTCAAATTAATGCCACTCTAGGCGATTTAGAGGGTAATGTTGAAAAAATAAAGGCATACATAAATAGTGCGAAAGAGAGCAAAACCGATTTGGTAATATTCCCAGAACTGGCGATTACAGGCTACCCTCCCCAAGACCTACTGCTTGAAAAGACCTTTGTCAAGAGAAACAAGGAATTATTAGAGGAACTAATCAATCAGAATGACGGAATCAGTGGAGTAGTTGGGTTTGTTGATTGCAAGGGAAAAAATCTGTACAATGCGGCAGCCGTCTTTGTTGGAAACAAGCTGATTGGGGTGGCTTACAAGACGCTTCTACCCACATACGATGTGTTCGATGAAGACAGGTACTTCAAACCAGCAAGAGAGAAAGAAATTGTGCCAGTGGCGATGAACGTAGATGGAATGCAGTTTAAGCTCGGCGTTGAAGTTTGTGAAGACCTTTGGGATCAAGGGTACGACACAAAAGTCACCGATTTGCTAGCAAGACGAGGAGCAGACATAATCGTCAATATTTCTGCTTCACCATTTTACGTAGGAAAAAGGTTCGAACGAGAAAGATTCCTGAAAGAAAAGGCTGCAAAAAATAGAGTTCCAATTTTCTATGTGAACCTGGTTGGTGGGCAAGACGAGCTGGTCTTTGATGGACAGAGCTTAGCGGTAGATGGCTACGGTGATCTGATAGCTATGGGCAAACAGTTTGAAGAGGATCTAATAATTACTGACATCGACCTAAAGAAAGGAGTGGCTGAAAAAGTCGAACCTCCTCCACATCACAAAGAGCAAGAAATGTTTGATGCCATAGTGCTGGGCATACACGACTACTTCAGAAAGACAGGTTTCAATAAGGCCGTTGTAGGAATGAGCGGTGGAATCGATTCATCATTGACTACTTGCCTAGCCGTCCAAGCGTTAGGTAAAGAAAACGTCATTGGCGTTTCCATGCCCTCCAAATTCTCAAGTGAACACAGCAAAACCGACGCACAAAAACTAGCTGAAAACTTGGGAATATGCTTTGTTCAAATCCCTATCATAGACATTGTTAACAGCTATCACAACACCTTGGAAAAGCCTTTAGAAGAAATTAGAAAACACTTCGGCTTGACAAAAGAAAAGGACGATCCAGTGGCTGATGAAAATATACAGCCAAGAACAAGAGGAAACTGCTTAATGGATTTGTCAAACCGATTGAAGACCTTAAAAATACTGGTTGTAAATACAGGGAACAAAACTGAGCTTGCGCTCGGTTATTGCACATTGTATGGAGACATGGCTGGTGGAATCGGAGCACTTGGCGACGTCAGCAAACTTGAAGTGCACAAGCTAGCAAAATACGTGAACGAAAAAGCAGGCAAAGAAATAATACCCAGTAATGTCCTTTTCAAGAAACCTTCGCCTGAGCTCAAGGAAGATCAATTTGACCCATTCGATTTCGATGTAGTTAGTCCACTGGTCGACGAAATCATCGAAAACAGAAAGAGCAAACGAGAACTAATCGAGATAGGCTATCCAAAAGAAGTTGTAGAAGATGTTTATCAAAGAATCAGAAATGCAGAATATAAGAGATGGCAAGCAACTCCCTGCATAAAAATCACACCCAAAGCATTTGGGATCGGGTGGAAAATGCCAATCGTCAATAAGTACAAAGGATAAAGAGCGTGCATGCGTGCGTGATCGATCTGCTTTAGAATACCTAAAGATTTCAATCGCTCTTTAACAAAATCTTCGAAAATCCATTCATCCTTCTCTTCATATCCTAGACGTTCTCCAGCCAAACATTTTTCCTTAAGTTCAATGTGTATACATGCAACTAGAACAATGTTGTTTTCAATGGTTCAGAGTTTTAAGACTGTGTTGTCTGAATGTAGCAACCACTAAGATCAATGCACGCATTTGGGATTTTCACATTCTTTTGACATAAACGCAAGGGATGTGCAAAACAAACCCTAATGCATGTAGACTTGTTATAGAAGTTTCTTTCTGAAAAGTTAACAAGTTCCAATGATACACTAGGAAATATGAAAGGAGGAAGGAGGTGATATGAAGTTGAAGAAAAGATACATCACTCTAATAGCTGGCATTGCTATTGCCTCTTTACTCCTTGGAACTGTGGCAATGGCCATAGACGATGGGACCGGCCTTCCATTCGAGGAACTGTGGCAAGCCATCTTCGGCATTCAAGAAGACATGGAAGACCTACAAGACCAGATAGACCTACAAGCTCAAATAGCCGACCTACAGGCTGAAATAGCCGAGTTGCAGGCTCAAATGGCATTTCTAGAAGACCCTTGGATAGAAGGACCACAGGGACCACAAGGAGAACAGGGACCTCAAGGTGAACAGGGGCCACAGGGAGAACAAGGGCTTCAAGGTGAGCAAGGACCACAGGGACCGCAAGGGCTTCCAGGAGGATTCGGTGCACCTGACTACGACAGCGATTGGCAGGTATTCAACCATGGAAACTTGCATCTAACGCACAACCTCGGAACCAGAGAGCTCTTCGTTTACATGGTAGGCAGAGGCACCACTGGTAATACCCACCAAATGTATTATGGAGGTGATGTCTACATCCAGACTAGCCTGAAAACGGGTGGAGCTTATTGGAGGCTCACGAGCGACAACGATATTTGGCTTACTAGATTCTACGACGATGATCCTGACGTGTGGGCAGAGGTCCGTGTGTACATCTGGATAATATCATAGCCATCCCTTAGAAGAATCTACCAAGAAGACCAATTCCCCCTCTTTTTTCGATAAACTGATTTCTGGAACGTACGCAAACAGAGTCTGTCACTCCCCAATTTTTGGAGTTTTACCTGTTCTTTACACTCTATAATGTTAAAATGTAAACGATCTATGTTAAACGCTCGGTGCATGCATTTTGCGAACTCACCGTACACAGTGCTTGAAGTCTTCTGTGGTGATGGGAAGAGAAGGCAAAGACATTATAATCAAAGCCAACAAACAGTGGAACTATGAACTCAGAAAAGGGTTTAAGAGTATTTCTTGGGTCGCTCATTCTTTTAGCCGTTAGCCTTCTCATTTACTATATTCGCTATCCAATGTGGGAATTCTTCTCCTTCATTGAACCGATATTCGCTTTGGAATTCCTGTCCTACTTCATCGTTTTCATAGTAGCTCTGCTATTATTGAAGAAAGATTCAAGAAAGCCCCTGTCAAGCGTATTGAAGAACAAAGGAAGCTTCATGGTTCTGGTGGGACTGCTTTTCGCTTTACTCCATTTGGGATTGTGGTATCTGATCAGTTTTGGTTTAGGAAGCAAAATTGAATTTGCCTCTTTTCCAAGTTTCTCAGGTTTTGAAAACTATGCTGTTTATTCCATTCCTTTAGCGTTTGGTCTCTACCTTGCCTTTGCGGTGTTTGGAGCGTTTGCAGAAGAGGTTGCTTACAGAGGATATGTTCAAACAAGAATGTCATCAAAATATGGACCCGTTTTAGGTATTTTTATTGCTACATTGTTTTTTTCGTTTCAGCACATCCATGTTTTTCAGGTTAGTTGGATTATTCAGTTCTTTCAGACACAGTTTTTTCATGTGTTTCTTTTCAGCATCTTTGGTGGTTACTTGTTTTTAAAGAGCAAAGAAAATATTTGGAGCGTCTTTGCAATGCATGGTTTTACTAATGCTTTTAGTGTTACTGTTCCGATTGTGGTGACTCATAGCTTTCAATTCACCTACTATGTCGCGGAAATCGCAAGTTTCACGGTTATGATTTTGCTTCTTCGTTATCTGCCGTTGAAGAACAAGAAACAATAAAACTGAACTCCATTCCTATGTATGCATGCAGAAGACAAGGCCTTAGAAAAGCTTTAAACCCAAACCCAACATATCAACTCTGCAAGGAGAATCATCAGAATGCTGTTCATAACTCTTCTACTACCAAAAGGAAAAGGCGAAGACGCCATCAAATACCTCAACCGAATTAAACCCCCAAAAAACATCACCATACGAGACATATACTTCACGTTCGGACAATACGATGGTATCATAATATTCGAGGCCCCAAGCGAAGCAACCGCCATGAACTTCGTCATGAAAACCGGATTAGCCACACACTACACAGTTCAAACACTGATAGCGGTTCCCACAAAAGAAATCACAGCTTTTTCTGAATGAGAAGTCCAAAAGAAAATCTACTACCGTTCTTTCTCAGAACATGCATGCAGGGCATGAATTGGATGGAGTCTAGAGAATGGTTAAGCAACAAGAATTTTGATAATCGTCAGTTACACTACATGAAAAGATGTGGCAAAACTTTTTTCGTAGGATGCTCAACTTTTAATAAATCACTGCCTGATTATTATGCGAAGGTGATTTGACTGAATCTGATAGTAGACGTAAGAAGCAGGGAAGAATACTATAAAAGCCATGTAAAAGGAGCCCTAAACATCTCTCTATTCGATCTAGAGTTTTGCATCGACTTTTTGAGAGACAAGGATGTTCTCTTCTACTGCGACAGTGGAAGAAGATCGAGAATGGCTGTTGAGTACCTTGGCGAGAAAGGGATTAAAGCTTCTATGATTCCAACAGAAGAACTTGACAAATATGAAAAAGAAGCGAAGCCGATAATCTGTGCTCTAAATTACCTTTCAGTGAAACCTGGTCTAGAAACAGAGTTTGAAGAAAAAACCAAGGAGTTATGTCGCATAACCGTTGGAATGAAAGGCTTTCTCGGCTCAAAAATATTCAGAGTTTCAACAATCTCTTACGGAGGAAGCGGGCTTCAAGGCACATACGAGGATATTGATGTTAAACCAACCAAATACGTAATGTTGACTTACTGGACAAGCAAGAAAGCACACGAAAAATTCCACAAAGAACAGGTGATTCTTAAAGGATTCATGGACCTAATGAAATACCTCTCGATCATGCCTTACGAAGAATACGGTGAAATCATGAGATAGACGCTTTAGGAAGCACCATTCACTGGTGGACGCTAGAAATATGGTAGAGCCTAGCGAGCAGGAAATCCTCGCAAAAATCCGTACTCTACTGGCCTTAGAAAGAAACTACATGGCAGAAGAAAGAACAGCACTCGCCGAATTCCGAACAGGACTAGCACTTACTGTAATCGGCCCCACAGCAAGCACAATCGTCGCATACATCTTCTCCGTCCTTCCAATAGAAAAAATTATTCTCCTAGACCTGCTCAACCTCACATTTTTCAGCATTCTCACCATAATAGGAATCTGGACAAGCCTTCGTTCACGATCTAAACTGAAGACAATAAGGATGAAGAAAAAGATCATAAAAGATCGTGAAGCCACAATCATCAAAAGCTCCAAATCCGTATACGATCTTCTCTGCGACTGCATAGACCTCAAAGACGAAACTGAGAAATGAATTGAAAACGAAGATTGCCTGACAGCTGTAGAATTTGAAGAAAAACATCATACTCAATTTCCTAACTCGCAATTTCTGAACTGGTTAATTTCTCAGAAATTCTTATTTTTTTCTCTCCGCCAGGGAGCAACAAATGCATGCATGCACGTGCTTCCTGATGTTATTCTTTTGATCCAGTTCATACGCCCAGATATGCTGTTAGCCAAACTCTTATTTTGGACTTCATAACATACTGGTCAGTGTCTTTAGGTGAAGGTGAGGAAAGAAATGAGTAGACAGAACACAAATCCGCAGTTTGAAAAAACTGTACGTATTCAGAGTGCTCTAATGGGATTAACACTAGCCTTTAAGAATAAGTATGGGGATGAAGCACTCGAAATCTCGAAAGCTCCCAACAAACAACTAGGAATCAAAATGGGAAAACATTTCAAAGAAAAAACGGGCGTCACAGGTTCTAGCCTAGAAGACATTGAGCGAGTACTGCGCGCATGGCAAGACCCAGTAGTCTTGGGACCCAAACCCAAATCCAAGATTGAAGGCAAAAAGTTGACCATGACCCGCGAGAGTCCAACACAGTGCCCAGCTCTTCATGTCGCAAAACAAATGAACCTGCCGTTGGAAATGGTCTGCAACACAGTAGCGCTTCCCATTTTTAAAGGTGTAGTTCAAGCAGTAAACCCAAATGCAAAACACACGTCTGTTCAAATCGCTACCTCCAAATGCATCGATGTCATAGAGATCCCGTAAGCAGTACACTGCGCGCGTATGACCATGGGTTTCTAGGCGTATTTCATGATAAAGCCCTTTAAATTCGCTTCTTTTGACGACGTACACGCTGATTCAGAGGTCACCCGAACCCCCTAAAAACTCAGAACCAACGCACGCCTATTAAAATCTGCATGCATGCTTCAACAGAGCCTTTTCCAGAGTATTAGCCAAATGAATTGTATTCTTATGATGCCTATTGTTGTCAATCTGCCTTCCTACACTGCTTTCTTAGGTGCGATAAATGACAAAATACGTTTCCTTCTCTTGTGTTGTTTGTAGATGGGTATGACATCAAGTCGTGATGGATCTACATTCTGTTTGGATTTCAGCCAATTTGTAAATTCGTTGAACTCTTCCATGTTCCTGAATTGGGTTCGCACCAAGATGTCGTGAACCGCAGCTGGTGTAGCTTCGTCCACTTCAACCACGTTTATGTGATCTAGCAGTTCCTTGACCAAGGAATCATGGTCCCGAAGAACAGCGATGGAAAAGATTACCCTCCAAATGGAAGGGTAAAGCTCAGCCAACTTCTTTTGATTAATTGCTATCGTAAATCGATCGACAACTTTTCGATCAACTAGGTTTCTTATTCTTTTGCGAACCGTGTCCTTATGTATGTTCAATTTCTCGGAAAGTTGAACATAGGTTTGACTGCTATCTTCCATCAGTAGCCTTAAGAGTTCGATGTCCAAGGCATCTATTCTTCGTTTTTGCATGCTCAACACGTCTTTTGTAGGTTAGATTGTTAGGATTCTTTATTCTCCATCCTACAATTATATAAAATTGTCGTCAATATGATGAACAAAGCTTATAAACGTAGGTTAGAAAATACCTAGAAATAGCAAAAAAGATGTGATTTAATGAGTACCAAAAAGGAAGAGCCTCCAAGAAAAATAGAGCCTACTGGTGCAGAACGAAAAGGTGAGGAGAAAAAGATAGAAGAATTCGGTACAGAAATGTATCTTGAATCTGCAAGGGCTCTACGACAAGTAGGTGCAAGAGTAACCCTTTCAATAGGTGCAGCAGTACTGATATGGATTTTTGGAAACCTGATTTTCATACCAATTGCGAAAGATATGACTCAACAGTTACTGGGGTATCCAGTGCACTCAATCATCAGCTTTATCATCGTAATCGCCTTAGCAATAATCATCTTCACAGTCTTCATCGATATCCGACGACTAACAGGCGGTCTCGCAGGACTCATGGCTTACCATTTCGGAAAGGCAGGCGCTGAAGCAAGTCTTGAAACCTACAAAAACTACAGAACCGCCCTAGACGGCATATTATACGTAATTGTGGTATCCCTAGCGTACATTTTGTTCGCAGGCTACTTGACTGAAATCCACGTGGCCATCCCAGCAATACTATTAGTACTGATAGTCATATGGGCAATCTTCGCTTTGTGGAGAAGCTGCAGAGCAATCGCATCAGTGATTGGCAAATACACCTCAAAATGGGCTGAAGAACTGGAGAAACGAGTCAAGAGAGCATAACTCCCAACTCCCCCATCTCTTTTTCAATAACTAACGGGCCCTAAGAAGGAGAGCGAATATTGGAAAAATCCGCTGAAGAAGAAATAGAAAATTTTACAGAATACTTAAGGATTTATGGTACTAAAACTTCTCATAATCTTCTATCAGCCCTTCTAATATGGCTCTTCGGCAACTTAGTGTTCATTCCATTAGCAGGCTCCCTAAACTGGCAAGCTAAAGTCCTCTGTTCCTTAATATTCTTCATAGCCTTCACAATTCTTGTTCTGAAGGCCCTTCCAAACCTGAAGAAACTGATTGACACATTTTCAATTTTTCCTGCCAGAAAATACAGCACACAAAAAAGACTGAATTATGAAAGCTCTCTAGTCTTATTTCGACATGCATTCTATATAATTTCCAGTGTAATCCTCTACTTGCTATATTTCCCATTTTTAACAAACTTTCACCCGTCCGTCAGCGGAATGGTCTTAATACTGGTGCTAATTTGGATTTTCACCCTACTAGCGAGGATCTGCTCTATTCTGTTTCCAAAATTTCTTGAATGGCTCGTACAGAAGTGACACAAACCCTTTTTTGGTAATCTCTTAACCAAGAATCGAAGAAACAGTTAGCCATTAGAAGTTCCCAAATGCAAAATGTAGAAAAGATTTTAGCATGACCGTAGAAATAATTCAGAAGAGGGAAACAAGGTGAGTGTCTTAAGCGATTTTCTTGGATGGACCACTTCCAATTTAGACAGAATTGCATTTTCCGCTATAGCAATTGTCATTGTTTTTGTTGTGTATAAGCTTCTTACGAGACAGATAACTAAGTTAAGAGAACAACGAAAGCTCGAAGAAAATATCGCCTTCACTTTGAAAAGAATTCTGCAATGGGTAGCTGGTCTAGTAATCTTGGCTGTTGTCATCGCTCAGTTCGGTATCGAGGTAGGAATAATCGCTGGATTGTTAGCTCTTGCTGGAGGCACCATCATAGGTTTTGCTGCAATGAACACTATCGGCAATGCTATTGCGGGTATAATTGTAATGACCAGTAGACCTTTCAAAATTGATGATAGAATCTTCTTTAACGGTCAGTTCGCAGACGTTGTAGCCATTGATCTGATCTACACAAGGATGAGAACCCTTGACAATGTTCTCGTTTCAGTTCCAAATCAAGAACTACTGAAATCAGAAATAGACAACTATGGAAAAAAGGCGATAGTGAGAAGAGGTTGCTCAATTACGGCTGGATATGAAGTAGACACTAAACAAGTGGAAAATGCTTTGTTGGAAGCAGCAAGCAAAGTTGAAGCAGTATTAAAAGATCCCAAACCCTACGTATGGGTTACCAAATTCGGTGATTTTGCAGTTGAATACACCCTCTACGTTTTCATCAATAGAATAAAACGTCTTGCAGAAATAGATGCCAATCTAAAAAGAATTGTCCTCGAAACATGCAAACAACACAAAATAGACATCAGCACACCAAGACTAATCCAGAGAGTAGACAACAACAAGGGAATTGAAACTTGATTCTTCTTTGAACAATGTACGTCTCTTTCCATTTTCTAAAACAAACAACCAAAAAACAGTAAACAGGACTTTTCATGAACAGAACAGTCCAAAACCTAGACTCTAAGCCTTTATTCCCATGCATGAACCACTAGAAGTTGGCGCCTTACCAATAGAACTGATAAGAATTGAGAAGAAAGTGAACGAATGAGAAAAACAGAAATGCATACATACATTTTATTGTTGGCTGTTAATCAATCGTTGTTTGCATGCGTGCAGAAGCCCATGTTAGTGTCAAACTGGAGGACGTAGGCCAAGTGACAAGTCTTAGGTCTCCTAGCTAACCTTGAAACATCTGTTCATTGTCATTCAGACACCCAAAAGATATTAGTACAAATCCATAATGAGTAATTATCATGGCAAGCTCAAAAAATGTACTTTTTCTACAAGGTGCAAATCTAGTTGCCTTTCTGACGACTGTAGTAGTTAATGCCCTGAGTAATGTTCTACCGATGAATGGCAAAACTGTTGGTGAAATATCAGATCTATATCCTAACCTGTTTACTCCTGCAGCATACGTTTTCTCAATCTGGGGCATCATCTACGCGTTTTTGTTTGCTTTCGCCATTTACCAAGCACTGCCTCAAAACCGTGAAAAAACTTTCTTGCACAGAATCAGTGGGTTTTTCGTGTTAAGCAGCATCGCGAACATCGTTTGGATCTTTCTCTGGCTATACGAACAGGTAGTCTTGTCGGTGATACCGATGTTCATCCTATTAGTCACTTTGATCGCGATTTACCTGCGTCTACAAATCGGTCAATCTAAGGTTCCTTTGAAAGAGAAATTATGTGTGCAACTACCCTTCAGCACCTACTTAGGTTGGATAACAGTCGCCACAATAAGCAATGTTGCTGCTGCCCTTACCGCAATCAGTTGGGATGGTTGGGGAATCGGTGAGACTACTTGGACACTTCTCATGATCATTATAGCGTTAATTGTCACAATCGCCGTAGTTTCAACGAAGAAAGATGTCGCTTTCAGCCTTGTTATCATTTGGGC
Organism: uncultured Candidatus Bathyarchaeia archaeon; assembly: GCA_964556565.1. Taxonomy (GTDB): domain Archaea; phylum Thermoproteota; class Bathyarchaeia; order Bathyarchaeales; family Bathyarchaeaceae; genus SOJZ01. The sequence continues at coordinate 456 of CAZKWF010000008.1, read as the reverse complement.
TCTCGGCGGAATCATCGTAAAGCAAATTGAAAATCAAAGTATTGTTCTGACTGCCAGTGCCGGAGCAATAATCATAGCTATTGCTCTAATTGTGAGAATGATTTTATCGCGCTCAGGACAATCTCATTCTACCATGGCATGAGAACATCTTTCACTGCGCGCAAGAAAGGCATATGCGGCAAATCAATGCATGCACATATATTTTATTGTTTACTGTTAATCAACCGTTGTTTCTCGCTGTGGCTGAGCGATTTGATCCTGCGTTCTCTCTTCATAGCCTCACTGCGGCTTCTAAACTCCTCCACGTATACCGTCTTCTCAGCTTCATGTATCTTTGTATATCGGGCGCCTCGACCCTTTTTATGCTGTTCAACCCTGTGTTTCAAATCCTTGGCGTATCCAGTGTAATAGCTGCCGTCTTTGCAAAGAAGGATGTAAACATAGTAAGGCATCGAC
>CAZKWF010000007.1:35057-49222 GCA_964556565.1 uncultured Candidatus Bathyarchaeia archaeon | reverse complement strand
GCAAACATTGCTAAGAATGTTGTTAGTGTTAGTGTTATCGCCAACAATTTTTTCTTTGATATGTTCATCTCTATTTTCCTCTTTTTTTACGAATTATATTCGTAGCGACTATAGCTTTCAAAATTTCCATTTAAAAGTTTTTCCATATACAAATTCATATCAAAAGTTAAGTTATAGAAATAAACTCAATACAAAAAACTCCATTCACACTATTCTCACACACAAGCAAGAAACCGTGAAAAAGCAATTCTTTTTCCAAAAACAGATAGACAAGCTCCTAAAGCCACATCTTGTAAGTCCTTCAAAGCTTCTAAGTGCTCATTCGAGTGTCCCGTTGCCTCCAGTCGAGGAATAGCAATCCTCACAGGCCTTTTATCCGCCTCTGTACGAATGTCTGAATCGAAAAAACACTTGAACGAGGAAACTTATTTTTCCAATTCATACGTGCATATAATAATCTATAAATACGCTTATATAACAAACCTAGAGAAATACGTAGAGTCCAGATTGTAGATGGATGAGTGGAACCTTTAATCTAGGTGAGGTGTGTGAGAGAAATCTCAGATGTTTCTGAAGGGGGGCTAACCCGATTCTCAACTCCATTTTCTGAAGGTTCCTCGTCTCTACGGAATCGGGATAAACCTCAAGTTGCCATTTTGCTTCCAACCTACTGTGAATCGGGAAACATTGAAAAACTGATTCGAGAGGTTGGAAGTTTAGATGTTGAGCCGTTAATTGTTGTTATTGACGACTCTAGCCCAGATGGAACGGCAGCAATTGCTGAAAAACTAAGGGAAGAGTATAACATTGAATTGTTTGTTCGCCCTAACAAACTTGGGTTAGGCACTGCTATCACTGATGGCTTTCGATTTATTCTATCGATGAAAAATCCTCCACACTACATAGTTACTATGGACGCAGATTACTCACATAATCCTAAGGACATCCCCCGTCTAATGCAGTACGCAAAAGACGGTTGCGACCTTGTTATCGGCAGCAGATATTGTCCTGGCGGAAGAATCGTTGGATGGAACTCTCTGCGGTACTTAATCAGCCGAGTTGCTAATTTTGTTGCAGTTACGATGTTTAAAATGCGGGTAAACGATTGTACGAGTGGCTTAAGATGCTATTCTCTGCAGTACGTTAAAAACGTAATAGGCGACCTCCACAGCCAAACATATGACATTCAAATTGAAACCGTAAAACAAGCTCAAAGTCAAGGATTCGCTGTTAAAGAAATTCCAATAACCTTTACGAATAGAAAAGTGGGCAAGTCAAAGCTTACCCTTGCTGAAATACGGGGATTCCTTTCTTACATCCTCAAGGCTAAACTTGGAAAAGGGTGAAAGCGCACCTATAGACCAGAAGACACTTCAACTAAGAGTGTTTTCACGGAACGTCTGTATGTTCTGTTGCGAGGTTACTTTCTAGTGCCTAATCGCATTTATATTTAAGAGAGCTATTGAAAAAAGGGGCAGTCTAGTGGAGAATTCAACCATTGGGACTTGTGTTATGTGTACAAGAGGAAAAATCCTATGAAATTGGTTGTGTTTGTCGAATATTTCCCGCCGAAATTAGGTAGTGATCGCAGGATTTATGAAATAATGAAAAGGGTTTCAAGAACAGACGAGGTTCATTTTGTTGTTATGCCTCCATTTCGATTGCTTTCAGGGAAGTTTTTGCCGGAGGAAGGAAAATTCAGGTTTCACCTACAAAAGAATGACATAGTAGAGAAAATCGACGGGATTACTGCACATTTCAGTAGGATACCACGTTCGATCCTAAAATTATGGAGGATGTCCTACATATTAGCTTTTTTTCCAACTTTGATTCTGCTTCTTCCGAGGATTCTGGTTGCTGTAAGGAAGATTAGTCCAGACGTAGTTGTTCTCAACTATCCTAGCATATACACTGGATTTGTAGGCCTTGTCACAGGAAAGATATTGGGCAAAACAATATTGTTGGATTTCAATGACTTAATTGCGCAGTACACTACAGATTTCCTAGATTTGGAAAGAAATGGTCTAATGGCAACTTTCATGATTTACATGCAAAACTTCATAGCAAGAAGCTCAGACAAAATCGTGGCACCCACGAACTACATCAAAGAATATACTCGGTCTTTGGGAGTAAATGCTAAACGGATTTTTGTTGTCCCAAATGGAGTAGATACTAAAGTCTTCGATTTAAAAAACTATGCTGTACGTAGCAAGTCTAAGGCCGATGCAGAAGGAAAGAAGCTATGTGTTTACTGTGGACGCATAGAGTCGTGGGCTGGGATTAACATCATTACTAGGTTATGCGATATTTTCCAGCGAAAGCATCCAGAAGCAAGATTCCTAATAGTCGGCCATGGAAACGAAAACGTTACAGATCTGCAGAACGCTACGATAATGAAAGAAGTGCCATATGAAGATGTACCTGAGATTTTGTCTGCAGCAGATGTAGTTCTGGTTCCATTCCCCAGAAATGTAGTTTCTCATGCCGCAAGTCCGTTGAAGCTTTTTGAAGGTATGTCTATGCAAAAGCCAGTTGTTGCAAGTGATCTTGATGGAATCGGTGAAGTCGTTATTGACTCTGAAAATGGAATGCTAGCTGATCCGGATAATGTTGATGAATGGTTTGAAGACATTCTATATCTTTTGAACAACGAGTCGGTTGCAACTGAAATGGGGAAAAAGGCGAGACAAACCGTAGAAGAAAAGTACGATTGGAATTATATAGCTAATCTGTTCATGAAAACACTAAACAGCTAGAAGACTGCGTGCATTGGCGATTAAACTTAAAGATTCACAGTTGCACCAATGGTTAAGAACATGAAAACTGGAAGAATAAACCATGATCGAGTCGACTCTAGATATTTTTCTCAGCCTCTTATTCTTCATGTTCTCTTTAGCGGTGATTGGAGAGCCTCTAAGAGTTCTATTTTCTCGCTTTTCAAGGCTCTTTAGGAATTTAGACATTTTACAGGTTCTGGTGCTTAATGTCTTTTTGGGTGGGCTAATTCTGTATATGATTGCAATCATGCCGTTTGGCCTATTCAGTTCTGCCACAATGTGGGTTGTTTTATTCTTCGCCGTCCTTTTTGTGATAGCGGAATTGTTGATTAGACGACCTGAGCTTCCTAAGAAATTTGATGCGTTACGATGCACGGTTGTGTTCTCTATTTTTCTTGTTGCACTCTGGATTCGTTTGACCCCTGTTTCGGACTTGGTTTTTGGGAGCATTCATGACACATCTCTTCATTCACTATTTGTTCAACTCATCTTAGAACATGGGCAAGTGCCAGCGTTGCTTCAGCCTTACGCAACTGAAGGAATAGTCTATCCTCAAGGATTTCACCCGATAGTAGCTTACGTTGTATGCATCTCAAATCGTTTAGTACCGAGCGCAGTTCTGTACACTACGACTCTTTTTAGCGCAATGTCTGTACTAGGTGCATATTATATAGGGAAGGCTTTATCGTCAAAATGGTATTTTGGCGTTAGTCTAGCGCTTGTGTCCACCTTCATGGCCTCATACCCAAAGTACATTACTTGGGGGAGCAATGCCTTTGTGGCTAGTATTCCACTTTATTTCGTTTGCCTTAGCTTTGTGCCGTCGCTTCTGAAAGAAAAACGAGTTAGTGTGTCAGAAATAGTTGTCATTGGAATTCTATTTGGATACTTGGCAGCAGTACATCTCCAGCCATTTGAAACGCTGATTGCCGCCATTGTGTTGTGGTGGCTTATTAACATCGCGAAAAGGAAAAAAAGAGCATTTTCACAGATGCGGTATATTTCTATTGTTTTTCTTATAAGCTTGATTATCGTGAGTCCATTTTTCTATAGATGGTTAATCTGGTACCCGTATCCTTACAATAACATTGGTGTTCCTCAAGACGTAGAGATACCGATGAACATCGGGGTGCCACATGCACTCTCGAATTATCAAGACATCCCCCACGCTATTCTTAATGGTATTAATCACTTTTGGAATCTGTTAGGTCCATATACCCTGTTGAAAGGGGTATACCTCATAATCGGCTCTCTTGCGGTTATTGTTGCTATTGCCAAAAGGAAAAATGATGCACTTGGCAATGGAATTGTTCAAATGTCTTTAGCTTCCATTGGAGGACAGATGCTGGTTCTTTTGCTGGCTGAAAGTTTTCTATACTCTGTATTTAGTCCTCAGCCAATCCTACTCTACCCATCCTTTGATATGCTTATTGGCGTATTTGCCGTATGGCTTTGCCGCAGTGTTCTTTTGCGCTTATCGAAAACAGCTGTTATGAAAATCAATCCTAGTCAACTTAGATTTGGTATTACCAAAAACTCAAAAGTTTTGGTAGCAACGCTTCTAGCAGGTATGCTGGTGTACGCGCCGTTTGTTTATTGCACCGTCTTTCATGATCCACAGGAAATTTCAGGAGCCTACGGAGTATGGGCCATCACAACCACCGATGACCTTGAACTCATGTTATGGATGCGAGATAACTTGCCGCAGGACAGTGTTATACTAGTGAATCAATTTGAGAGCGGACTATTCATACCTAGCGTCTCTCATCACAAAATAGTCTTCCCTCGCACCGCGAGCTCTTATTCACGTTCATACCAAACACTCAGCACTTTGCTAGAGAATGGGAACCTCAATGCGACAACATGTGACCTCATGAAACATCTTAATATAACTCATGTTTTTGTAGGATGCTACACGAGTATTTTTGAAATGTACAAACATAAGTGGGATCCCCAACCATTTCTTCAAAATCCAAACTTTGACCTTGTTAGGAAAGTGGGTAACGCCTACTTCCTTGCTGTCTCATGCAAGTACCCAGAAGTAGCTTTCCAATACGACTTCGAGTACGACAATCCAACTGAACAGGATAGGTAGTTCTATGCACACGCAATAACAGGCACAAACTCGTATGGTTTACATGTAGTGTCTGAGGAAACAGAAAAGGGAATGACGCATGTGTGACGAAAATGAGATGATCAAAGATCTATTAATTAAAAGAGATTTAACAATCATTCGATCAGAGTTAGAGGGAATGGTATTAGATGTAGGATGTGGAAATGGTTTAGTTACATGCAGACACCCATTTGTAGTGGGGATTGATATTCGTCCTCAACCTTCCAAGATACCCCTCATTGTAGGAGATATGCATTATTTACCGTTTAAGCCAAATACATTTGATGTGATAATTTTCTGTCATGCTCTTGAGCATACTCCGCATCCTAGCACAGCTCTAGATGAGGCTTATACAGTCGCCAAAAATGATGGAAAAATAGTAGTTTCTGTTCCAAATGCAAGACATATTCTCTGGCCCTACTATTTAGTGCGGGGTCAATTCATATATGCAAAGGAGCACAAATCGGTTTTCACATTTACTTCTCTCAAGACCCTTCTGAAGCAGAAAGGTTTCACAGTAACTAAGCTATTTACTTCAGGCTTTATCTCATCCGAGTCTTTCATACCTCTAATCGCTATTCTCCTTCGAAAACTGATCAAAAAAGGCATTTTCTTACGGGTAACTGACAAACTCTCAAATCTTCATCCATCGTTCTCCTACGAAGTAATTATTGTTGCATATAAGAATCCTAAAAACATGTGCAAAACGCGTTATTACAAAGAACCTTGAGGATTATGTTATTAATTTCCTTTAGCATATCTTTGGGTGTAACTAACACAAGTGACCATGACATGAAAAAAACCAAGCGTAGTGTGCCGAGGGCCATAACTGCAGAAGGGGTTCACACAAAAGTTTTATCGCTGCTATCAGGTGAAACTAAGGGTCAAATTTTAGATCTAGGTGCTGGACCAGGCGCTTTATCCTATAAACTTAAGGAACTTGGCTTTGAAGTTACGGCTGTAGACATCTCCCGCGATTTTGTGGTGGAAGGTGTAAATTTTGTTATAGCTGATCTAAACAAAGGTATACCATTCAAAAGTGGTTCATTTGATTCTGTGTGCGCAGTAGAAATTCTGGAGCATTTAGAGAACCCTCGTTTTCTAATTGAGGAAATTAATAGGGTACTAAGGCATAGGGGCAAATGCATAATAACTACGCCGAATCTAGAACAAATATACAGCAGAATATACTTTCTCGTCTCTGGAAGGTTTCTTTACTTCACGCCCCCTGACGTTGAAGAGGCAGGACACATGACTCCCATCTTTCTCTGGAACTTTGACCGCTTCATAAAGGAGTTATTCGTAAAAGAGACTGTAACGTTCAATAACGCCGCGCCCATCCCTGTCCTTCGCAGGAAGATAAAAATTCGTTTTCCCTTTTTAAACAAGTTGACGGGTGAAATATGGATAATGAAACTTGTTAAAGCTAGTTGAGGCGGCTTTATGAGAATTCTGCATTTAATTGACGCCTTTGACGCCAGATTCGAGAGGGACCAAATAAATTTAGTAAAGTTACTAGAAAAAAGAGGATACCACAACACAGTAATTACATCAAGATACTCTTCAGACTGGAGATCTACAAAAAAAACAGAATTCGAGAATTGGGAAAAAAAATTTTCGCAAACACAAATCATACATGCCCCAAGTTTCAAAATTCCCACTCCATTTTCAAACGCGCTCTCTCCTGTCTATTTGCCTTCCAGACAAATCCTACGTAACTTCGACATCATCCACGCATACACTTTCAACACATATTCATCCTTCCTAGGCGCCGCCTCAAAAATGATAAAAAAATCCAAAGTTATCATGAGATCAGACTTGTCATCAGCTACATACCATAAAGCCAAGAACGCCCCATTCCAGAGAACAATAGTAACATATCCCTTCAAAATTGCGGACGCAGTTTACACCTTTACAACTTTAGAAAGACAGTATCTTACCAATTTGGGTGTTAATGAAAATAAAATTCGAGTGATACCAGTTGGAATAGATTACAAAAAGTTCTCAGAAACGGCAATAGCAAATGAAGACAAACACGTCTCAATCGGATACGTGGGTAGACTCTCTTCACAAAAAGGAGTACACAGAATAACCGCTCCTCTACAGAGAATATTACGTGAAGAGAAAAACGCTTCGGTGACCTTTGTAGGTGCAACAGAAGATGCAAACTACGCTGACATGGTATTGGCTTCGCTGAAAAAGTATAGAAATTTTGAGTATCTTGGTTATCTGAGAGTTGTTCTACCTTTTTACAAAATGTGCAACATTATACTCGCACCTTCAGTGGAAGAAACTGGTGCCATAACAGTCTTAGAAGCAATGGCTTCAGGTAAAGCTGTGATTGCTTCTAACATTAACCCGATTAACGAATATATAGAACACGAACGCACAGGCTTTCTGTTCAACGACCAAAAAGAAGTTTACCTGCACCTGAAGAAACTGATAGAAAGTCCAAGCCTAATCAGAGAAATCGGAAGAAAAGCAAGAAAAGAAGCAGCAAAATACGACTGGAACCTCATAATCCGCAGATATGAGAAGATGTACAGAAGTGTTATAAAATGAAAATAGCTGAAGTTGTGTCGTCTTTTTATCCCAATATCGGCGGAATAGAGAACTCAGTATATTTTCTCTCCGAAGAGTTAGTTAAACTTGGTCACGAGGTTCATGTAATCACCCTCAATGGAAAAACCACCCACGAGACCATCAACGGAATCCATGTGCACAGGCTAAAACGCCTAATTCACCTACCATTACTTCCTCAAAAAGAATTTGACATTGCACACACATGTAGGTGCGAAGAATTTGACGTAGTTCATATCCACAGCATAGAACCGATATGCCTTCAAGAGTTCTTAATCTCAAAGCATCTAAATAGTAAACCCACAGTTGCCACCTTGTTTTCAATTGGGGGTTGGATGCGCCATCCACATGTGCCTATACGCTTAACAGCGGGCCCTTACGAAAGGATTGCTCTAGAACTCGTAAAAAAAGCTGACATTTTCCACGTGAAAAATGAAGGAGACAAAGCAATGCTGGTCAAACTTGGTTTCAATGCCAATCGAATACTTCTGATTCCCGACGGAGTTCCAAAATGTGCCTTTGATAATTTTGATGGAAACGCATTCCGAAACAGATACGGATTGACGAACAAAAAAATCGTGTTGTACGTGGGTAGGCTACATCATGCAAAGGGCATTAATATACTCATCAAAGCCATGGCAGAGGTCATTAAGCATAGATCAGATGTCACAGCTGTTCTAGTTGGGCAAGATGTAGACATGAAATCCAATCTGGTTTCCGCAACCAAGTCATTAGGAATCCAAGACCATGTCATAATCACAGGATACATTTCAGAGAAAGAGAAGTTCCAAGCATACTCAGCTTGCGACATCCTCGTTTTACCAAGCCTCTACGACCTAGTTGAAGCCTACTCCATAGTCATATCTGAAGCATGGGCCCAAAAGAAGCCAGTGATCGCGAGCGCTATAGGAGCAATACCCCACAGAATCAAGCATGGAGTCAACGGCGTACTAGTTCCACCTTCAAGCCCAAAAAAACTTGCTAAAGCCATAATCGAAATACTGGAAAATCCGAAAAAGGCGAAAACCTTGGGAGACAATGGTCACAAAAACGTAGCTACGTGGCCTGATGTAGCCAAAATGCTGGAAAAAGCTTACTTCACAGCAAGCAAACACTAACACCACCAATGGCCTTACACATTCAGATGCATGCCTAGGTTTTATTCAGATCTTCCGACTCAAGCTGATTCTTGTCGGAAGTGTTCCTGTGTAGCCAAGAAGCTAACGACAGCTTGTTTCTGTTACCCTCCTTTTTCACAGTGATGACCCCTCGACTTGCCAACCTTGCCACCACCCTATGAGCTTGCACTTTTGAAAGCTTTGTCGCCCACCTTACGTCCTTTTGCAGCGCGGTTCCACCTTCTTCCCAAATTGCCATACAAACTTTCTTCTCATCTTCACGTAAGACTTTCATAACGCCCTCAAAAGAAGACGGAAATCCTTCTTCGACATTGAATGTCGGGTCTTTTTCAAGCACGATTTCAGGGAACATTATTGAGTATGTTACCACTCCTATGGTAAGAAACATGAATGCAGCACCAATTATCACCAACATAGAGGCTCTCAGCAATGAACTTCCTTGAAGAAAAGGGATAGAGGCGGCCATCACAAACGTTAAGACAACGTATAGAATGACAATGACATTCCTTCGCCGCAATCAGACAACCTCAATCTTAGTTAGAACTTCAAGAATAAAAGATTTTTCAGCCAAAAAGCAGAAGTTTCAAATTTTGCTACCAATCAGTTACACGTGGAATATATAACCTTAACAAGGAAGTTCCACATTTTGCTACCATTTCGTTACACCCAACATATTATTCCATCCAAACCCATTCTTTTTTCATAACGACTAGGTGAGCACATGTTAAAAGTTTACACAATAACGCAACGCATATTTACTAAAATCTCAAACAATCCAAAGCTGTTACAATGTTATGATTGCGAAAAAGATTTCGATGTAGGCAGTTTAGTAGTCTCTGTCACTTATAGTAATCGATGCAAACTAAGATGTTCAGACTGCGCGGTAAGATACGGCATAGTCACGAAAAAAGAGATTACCAAGCCTGAGAACAAACTAGATAACTGAGATAAACTAAGGATAGTTCTTTTTACTCAAAATGCATACCTGCAATCCCGGCTAATCGCTCTTTCAATTTCTATAAGAAATATGTTCTTTCCCTCAGTTGCTAAAGGAATTCCCATACGTCTCGTCCCTCTTTCATTTTTCATTTTCCAACGTCGCTAACACAAAAACGTGAGACGTTCATACATGTCAATGTTAGCCACGAGAACACGGGCATTCCACAAATCTTAATTCTGTTGAGCCGAATACCGTATTCCATAATGAAATGGGGATGACCTCTTGAAAAAAATGATTATAGTTCTGGCTTTCATATCCATTCTATCCTTTGTAGTGTTCTCTGTGAATGCTGCAGAAACCCAACTTATTTATGATGTAGATTCGGAAGGCATAAATGTCAAAATTTATACCCCTTATCAAGCCTATCCAGACGACACAATGACGATAAGAATAAGAGTTGAAGCAAGAGAAGAACTTCAAGACGTTACCGTAACTATCAGGTTGTATGGTTCCCAGGCTAAAGGCTATACTACATGGCTCAGATCTTTGGATGCTCTCAAGAATAGAGACCTAAGTTTAGGTACAGTTGAAGACCAATACTTTAATGTGAGCATCCCAGAGAACGTAGATCCCGGTTTGTTACACGCTCTTATAACTTGCTCTTGGGAGGTTTGGCGTGAGTCATCGTGGCAGGAGTGGTCTATTGATAATTGGTTTGCACATAGAGTGACTTATCTAAGAAACAAGCCCTATGAAGACCTTCAGACGACATACAGTCAATTGCTTGCAGACTATAATGCGTTAGTGAACAGCTACAACACTCTTCAGGCAAACTACAACCAACTGCTAGCAGGCTATGATTCTCTTCAAACCAGCTACAATAACTTACAAGCAAATTACAGCACTCTTGAAAATAACCATACTACTCTGCAAACAAACTACGACTCTCTAAACTCTGCTTACACCAGCCTTCTCTCAGACCATTCATCACTGCAAGCCAGTTATAATGAATTAAAGTCAAAGTATGAATTTGCAGGCGACATGGCCAACGCCCTTGACTTGATGTACGTCTTCATTGAAACAACAGTAATCTTCATTGCAACAACAATTTACTTTGTACTAAGAAAACGAAAACCCAAACCCAAAAAAACAAACCTAACATTGCACAAATCCGAAACGAAGCACACTTAATATACAATTTTCGCCAAAGCATTCTAGCGTTCTAAGGTTGCCATCGTCTTCTATTTAGAAAAACTCTTATTGAAAAGACAATACAAGTTTGAAGACGATGTAACGTGAAACACAAAATTCTGACACCCACAATTCTTCTAATACTCTTCGTTTCCTCATCTCTCATTGCAAACGCTTCGGAACCTGAAACGATTACGCCCTTAGGAGACGCATACGTCGACGCTTTTTCAGTTGATTCCGCCTATGGGGATAGAGACTATTTAGAAGTTTCAGATTATGCAAGCGGACTTTCTATCATTACATTAATGTTTGACATTTCAAAAGTTTCACACGTTCTTAACGCGTCGTCTAAAATAAAGCTGCGGCTCTACTGCTTCTATGTTGCTTCTCCACACATCGTTGGTGTCCACTGGTGCGTAAACAACACTTGGAACGAAGAAAACCTAACCTTTGTTTCATTCAGCGGATTCTTCAGAACCAACCCAGAAGATGTTATCAGAGTTGACTCCATAGACATTTGGTACGAATGGAACGTGACCAATTTCATTAGGAAAGCCGACGAAGAAAACTACGAAAAAATAACATTAACTCTAGAGGTTAAAGACCCCCTTGAAGGAACAGCACGTGCGCTTTTCGCCTCAAAAGACCAAACAACTCAGGAAATGCGCGAGTACAGTCCACAACTAGTCTTTACGTACCTTGAGCATGAGCCTGAAGCAAAATCCGTAGACATAATCATCATAGTCGCATTAGGGTTAGCCGTCACTGTAGTAATCGTTTTTCTAGCTTGGAAGTTCTCAAAAAGACACAAAACAAAAACTCAACACCGCAAAATGCGATCTAAATCACATCTCAGACAGAGACCCAAAAAATAGATTCACACACAGCTGAACACTAAAGCCCTCAACGCATGCACGCCTATTTAAAATGGACTACCCCCCTAGGTAGGGGGGTCTAGAAAGAGAGAGAATAAGAAACTATCAAAAATTATAGGGGGCTATATATAAGGGGGGTCTAAAGAGAGAGACACACACAATGTAGCAAACACAAGCACCCATAAAAGAAACACATTTTAACACCAAACCTCTCTACGAGGAGATGCCAATGATAGTAAAGATGCTGACCCTCGGAACATTATACACAAACTGTTACATTGTAAGCTGCAGTGAAACCAAAGAAGCATTAATCATAGACCCGGGATTCGAAGAAAAAAAAGACGCCGAGAAAGTTCTAAAAGAGATAAAACAACACGGTTTACGAGTTAAATACATCGTGAATACACACGGACACCCAGACCACATAGGAGGCAACAGAATTATCAAAGAAGCAACCAACGCACTCATCTTGATTCATGAATACGACGCACCAATGCTAACTGAAACTACAGGAGGCTTGCCAAAGCTGTTTGGACTCCACATGACGTCTCCACCAGCAGACAAAACACTACACGAAGGAGACATTATCCGATTCGGAAAAACTACCCTCAAGGTTCTTCACACACCAGGACACAGCAAAGGCAGCATATCCCTCCTAGGCGATGATATCATTTTCACCGGAGACACATTGTTCGCAGGATCCATAGGCAGATACGATCTCCCCGGCGCATCCTACAAAGAAATCATACACTCCATCAAAAGACTAGCAACACTACCAGAACACGTAAAAGTATATCCAGGACACGGTCCAACATCCACGATAGGCAAGGAGAAAAACAGCAACCCCTTCCTACAAATGAACGCATAATCGTTTACAAGGTTTTCTTGAACAAATCTTCTTCCCGTGAAATGCCTAGATCCTCTATCGAAAAAGCCTCGATCAGTTCAGGTCGAGTCAAGTTTTTGATAATAACTACAGGCATAGCTTCTTTTCCTTGCCCTATAACAAGCTCCGCAGCGGAAGCAATCTCGTCTACTATGGCAACGTTCTTCACTTTCAATACATAATCAAACATATCTCCTTGACCCCGATAATCCTTGAACGGATTGATGCCAGCTATTCCTATGGCGAACTCAACTTGCCCTCTTCTAAACGGACGACTGTACGTATCGCATATAACGACCGCTACTCTACTGCCAGTTAGTTTCATGATTCGAGACCGTATTCTCTTCGCGGATTCATCTGAGTCCTTGGGCAACAGCGCATAAGAGTCCTCACCAGATACGTTAGATTTGTCTATTCCCGCATTTATACAAATCAAACCACTTTCATTTTCCACAATGAGTATCTCTGGAGAAACTTTCACAATTCTTTTCGCCTCCCTCAGCACCAACTCAACGAATCTGGGGTCCTTTAACGTAATTTTCGCTATTTCTTCTGCTCTTTCAGACGGTTTTACGTCTTTCAAATGGAATATCCTTCCCTCTGCCTTTGACACCACTTTTTGAGCAACAACCACAATGTCCCCATCGTCTATAGACACGCAGTTCTTTTTTGCAGTTTCAACAATTATTTTCGCTAGATTATCCCCGGCTCTTACTAAGGGAAAACCTTCAAGACCTACGATGCTGACAATTTTCGCCTGCATATTATACCCTTCAAACCAAGTTCGCATGGTTGCCTTTTCTTATACAAGAAACTCAGTGATATATTTTCAATAACAGACTTGTAAAGGCTTGTATCAAAAAGAAACTGACAGTGTGGAAACTCGATTTTGTCTTGATAAAGACAGGAAGAAAGCTTCCACGGGTAGAACTGAACAAAGAAGAAATGCTTATTTAATGTGCTTTGCCCAAAAATCTTGATGCTAACTTGAAGATTCAACTGAATCAGTTGGTCACGCCCTTCAGTTTAGAGCATACTCTAATATGCGGTCAATCGTTTCGATGGAGAAAACTGGGCGACTGGTGGTACGGTGTTGTCGATGAAAAAGTTGTTAAGATTAGACAGATCAACGACGAGTTGCGGTTTCAAACCTTTCCAGAAGAAATGGATGCCGACTTTGTGAAGAACTACTTCAGGCTAGATGATAACTTACCACATATACTGTGCCAAATCAGCAGAGATGAGCACATAAGAAGAGCTATCCAACGCTTCTCTGGGCTAAGAATCGTCCGACAACAACCATGGGAATGCCTAATCTCTTACATCTGCGCAACATACAAAAACATTCCAGCAATTGAAGAAATGATTCTCAACCTATCCAAACGGTTTGGAACAAAAATAACATTTGACGACCATGATTTCTACACTTTTCCCAAACCCAGCGACTTAGCTAACACAGACGTCGAAGAATTAAGAAAGTGTAAACTGGGTTTTAGAGCAGAGCGGGTTTTGAAAACCTCCAGAACTATACACCATGAAGAACTTGATTTGGAGACTTTGAGGAAAACAGGTTATGAACACGCTAGAAACGAACTCTTGTCACTGCCTGGCGTTGGACAGAAAGTTGCAGATTGCATCCTCCTCTTCTCTTTAGACAAACTCGA
>CAZKWF010000007.1:0-34957 GCA_964556565.1 uncultured Candidatus Bathyarchaeia archaeon | reverse complement strand
AAAAAGAGGGTGGTAGGGTTCGATGAAGAACTGAGAACGGTTTATCCCTTGACAACCGCCAGCGGAACCAAGCGGGCCACACGGGTTGCGATTCCAACCTTGTCGCTCACTTTCGCCACTCTGTCCACATCTTTGTATGCTGGGTCAGCTTCCTCGGCTAAAACAACAGAACTGGCAGCTCTAACCGTGATTCCACGTTGTCCCAAAGTCTTTTTCACGTCTCCTCCCCAGAACCTTCTCTTCGCAGCGGTTCGACTCATCATACGACCTGCCCCGTGAGCTGTGGACCCAAACGAAACATCCATGGCTTTAGACGTGCCAACCATCAGCCACGAGCTGGTTCCCATGCTTCCAGGGATAAGTACAGGTTGCCCAACATCACGATAGTCTGCGGGAACTTCCTCACGCCCAGGTCCAAACGACCTCGTTGCCCCTTTCCTATGAATCCAAACCTTTCTCCGTTGTCCATCCACCGTATGCTCCTCCACTTTTGCAATGTTGTGAGCTACGTCGTAGAGTAGATGTAAGCCAAATTCGTCTGCCGGCTTTCTAAACACTTGCTCGAAGCTCTGACGCACCCAGTGCATAATTGCCTGACGATTGCTGAATGCATAGTTCACGGCGCATGCCATCGCTTGATGGTAGTCTTCAGCCTCATTACTGGTGCCTGGTGCACAGGCGAGTTCCCGATCCGGCAAAACGATGTTATATTTATGAACTGCACGTTCCATGACACGCAGATAGTCTGAGCATACCTGATGTCCGAATCCGCGTGAACCGCAGTGAATCATAGTGGTTACCTGTCCCACATGAGTGACGCCAAAAGTTTTGGCAACACAAGGATCGTAGATTTTGTCGACTTTTTGAACTTCAAGGAAGTGGTTTCCTGATCCTAGAGTGCCAACTTGAGTCAGCCCTCTTCTTTTGGCGGTGGTTGAAACCTTGTCGGGGTTGGCGATTTCCATGCAACCGTTTTCCTCGCAGTGTTTAACATCTTCAGACCAACCTAGTCCTTGATCCACAACCCACGGCACACCCTCAGCCATTAGCCGATCAAGCTCATGCGGGGTTAAACGGAAGTCTTTTCGGCGACTGCCAAGTCCGCACGGAACATTAGTGAACATAGCATCCGTAAGTTCAGAGAGTTTGGGGCGAATATCTTCTTCAGAGAAATTTGAGATCAGCATGCGGACTCCGCAGTTGATGTCGTATCCAACGCCACCGGGACTAATCACACCTTCTTTGTAGTCGGTGGCTGCAACGCCGCCGATGGGAAAGCCATATCCCTCATGACCATCAGGTAAAGTGATGGCGTGTTTGTAGATGCCGGGCAGGTGGGCGACATTGACGCACTGTTCAAGGGTTCGATCCGTTTTAATCTTTTCAAGGAGATCTTCGTCTGCGAAGACTATGCCGGGAACTCGCATGCCAGGTTTGTATTTTTGAGGTATCCGCCAGGTGTATTCGTCGATTCTTTCAAGTGGGACTTTTGAAGGAGGTCTGCGGAATCTCTTTCCCCTACTCATTGAATCACCTTTAATGAAGGAAGATTCTTGGTGGATATATAAACAATTTTGGTGTTTACACCAAAGATTTGAGTCTGAATGGCAGCTTGAAGATGCGACAGAAATAAACGCTTTGGAGAGTGAATAACTCTGAGTAAGAACCGAAGTCTGAAGAAGAAAATAAGAGAAGGGCAAAGTCCATGGTAGTAGTCAAAGAAGTGTCGTGTAAATCAGCGCTCAGCCGATCAGGTATTCCTGCTATAGACTATGCGGTCAACCCGTACACAGGGTGTGAGCACAAGTGCGTCTACTGTTACGCACGGTTCATGAAGCGGTTCACAGGCCATCAAGAGGAGTGGGGTGAATTTGTCGACGTGAAGATGAATGCGCCTCAAGTTCTAGCTCGTGAGCTTTCTAAGAAGGCTAAGGGACATGTATATTTGAGCTCGGTCACCGATCCATATCAGTCTCTGGAGAAAAAGTACGAATTGACTAGGAAATGTCTGCAAAAACTGTTGGCACACGGTTTTCCCGTAACCATTCAAACGAAGTCGTCGCTCGTTTTGAGAGATATTGACATGCTTGCCAAATTCCCGGAGTGCGATGTAGGCTTCACTATCACTTCAGTTAACGACGAAATTAGAAGGAAATATGAACCGCGTTCCTCTCCAGTAGAGGAGCGATTAGCCGCCATAGAAGAGCTCCATGACCGAAAAATAATGACATACGCTTTTCTAGGACCCATGTTGCCGCATATCACAGATAACGAGGAAAGCCTCCGCACCATGATTCGAAGTCTAGCTCAAGTGAAAGTGGACTATGTCATGGTAGATCGCCTCAACATGCGCTGGGGCGTGTGGCCTTCGGTCATCAGCTTTCTGAGGCAGCACTATCCGCAGTTAATACCAAAGTATAGGCACATATTCTGGTCAAGAAACGATTACTTTGAAAAAGTGAAATCGAAAATCTTCAAGTTGTGCGATGAATACGGCGTTAGATGCGAATTCTGTTACTAAGAAACCAAAGAATTTAAGGTTTAGGCAAAGAAAACATCTCCGTTGGCGACATCGTTAAAGTTGAAACAACAACTTAGACGGTACACCAATGTCCCTTGCCTTTTGATGACTGAGATGCGGGATTATTTTCTATGCGCACATAAAAAATATATTCTGAGCTTGAAAAATACTATTGCCTTAAGAAATTCGGTTGGTGAAAAGTTATGGATTTTGAGTTAAATGTTGAGCAAAAAATGATAGTTCAAGCAGCTTCTGAAATAGCTCAAGATTTTGATCCAGAATATTGGAGGGAGAAAGACAAGAGCCACACATTTCCTGAAGAGTTCTGGAAAGCTTTGGTTGAGGCTGGTTTTACAGGTATGATTATTCCCGAAGTATACGGTGGAGGCGAGATGAAAATGTTTGAGATGATTCTAGCCATGGAAACTTTAACCTCTGAAAGTTGCGGATTAGCTGGAACATGGTTTCTATGTTTAACCTCTATTTTTGGAGGCTTGTCCATAGAAAAGCATGGAAATGAGAATCAAAAAGAAGAATACTTGCCAAAAATCGTTAAAGGCATGGAGTTTTGTTTGGCTTTGACCGAGCCTGACGCTGGAACAAATACTCTAAACACACAAATGACGGCTGTTGAGAAAGCAGGTGAATACGTCATCAATGGACAGAAAACCTTCATTTCAGGTGCAGACAGGGCTAAAGGAATGGTACTAATAACAAGAACAACTCCCATAGAAAAAGCTCCAAAAAGAACTTTAGGTTTGAGCCTTTTCCTCGTAGACCTCCCTGATCCAGCAATCGAGGTTACTCCCATAGAAAAACATGGAATCAACTACTCAAAAACTTGTGATGTCTATATTAGTGATCTTAGGGTTCCTGAGGAAAACATGCTAGGTGAGAAGGATAAAGGGTGGTATCTTATATTAGATACTTTGAATCCTGAGAGAATGTCCTTCTCGACAGCTGCTGGAGGAATTGGGATTCTAGCCATCAAGAAGGCAGTTGAGCATGCTAAGCAAAGAAATGTTTTTGGAGCTCCTATCGGTTCTTATCAGGCTATTCAGTTCCCCCTTGCGGAGGCAAAAGCAAAGATTGAAGCTGCTAGGCTGCTTAATTATAGAGCCGCTTGGCGTTACGATAATGGACAACCCTGCGGTGCTGAGGCTAACATGGCTAAGGTCGCTGCAGTTGAAGCAGGCATTCAAGCAGTCTACCATGCCATGCAAACTCTTGGCGGTTACGGTTATGCCGTGGAATATGATGTAGAACGTTGGTGGAGAGAAATAAATTTGATTAGGCTTGCACCGGTAACCCATCAAATGGCCTTGGCATTTATCGGCGAGCATGTTTTGGGTTTGCCAAAATCCTACTAATTGCGACGCGTTGTCAAGACTGAACAATGTGTGCTATGCAAATCTAGTAAGAATGTGCCAGATTGGCTTTTTCGTAATTCATGTTGGAAATTTACATATTCGCAGCCTAGACATAGCCTTTACAACTTGTAGAAACCAAAACGAAACTTAAACCACCAACAGAATCTATAGATTCTCAAAAAAATATTTCTTAAAGTATTCAATGAAGCCCTGAACGTCCCACTTTCTGATCTCTCTAAGCACCACGTGACTATCAATAAAATCAGTTACTTGCCTCATCGAAACATCATTTTCCAAAATTTTTCTATGGATAGTCACAAAATCTTCATTATCTTTCATCCCATCAAAGACTGTCTCGCCCCACAATTTCAGTTGAACCACATAAGCTTTCAGTTTCTCAATGGCATCACCTGCGGGACCAAAATGCGAATAATACAGTTTTTTGGGTGCTATTTCGACCAGTCGACTGAGTGAAGTCAGAGTCTTTTCGAGATTGAAGGGTGGAGGAGTAGTAGGCATAACTACGTCGAATTTGTTCAGGTAGATTCCAGCCGTATCACCAGTGAAAATTCCTCTCGCAGTATTTTCGTAGAAACTCAATGCATGTGAAGCATGTCCTGGCGTCTCCAGAACCTTTAGTTCGATGCTTTCACCCAAGTCAACTGTCATCTCATCTGTTACAGTGATTATTCGCTCCTTTGGAACGGGTTGAACTTCACCATACATTTCCGCTATTCTGCCTAGAGCCTGCTTAGTTTGTGCCCATAATTTTTCGGGATTCACTAAATGTGGGGCGCCTCGAGGGTGAACTAGCAGTTTTGCGTTAGGTAGATGGTGCAAAAGTGCTCCTGCACCGCCAGCGTGATCAGCATGAACATGCGAGACCGCTAGGTAATCTACTTGCTCGTTTTCTATTCCTATTTCTTTTAGACCCGCCAGTAAATTTTCCACTGATGTTAGAGGCCCGCTTTCGATGATTGCCACTCTGCCTGCTTTTAAAACGTAAGAAGAGATCAGGTTCTCGATGCCCGCGGGTTTTAGGTCAATCATGTATATGAAATCGTTGAGTTTCTTGCTGTACACAGTTTTCACCTTGGATAAGCAAAAGGCAATTTGGTTATTAATGTTTCCAGCTTGAACACTATGGCTGTACTAGTTACATCAATCTATGGTGTTGGAACCAAAGAAGTTTTAACTTTCGTTTTTTATAAACTGAAGGCGATGAAAAAAGAAATGTTGATCAGAGTTGCTCGAAGGTTGACACTCCAAGAGATACGTGAAAAAATCAAGAATTTTGAGATAGAGTATGACACAACGTTCGACGAGTTTGAAGAACTCTTTCTAGACAAGACTGACAAACGTTTGGTTGACACGTATTTTGAGTGGGCTGGACTTGTCGATGCCTATCGCGGCTATATGGAGGATGGCAACCTTGACTACGTGCTTGAGGAACTGCGAGAATTAAGCCCAACTGAGATGCCACTTCTAACCCCTAAACGACTGGAGCTGCTCTACAGTTTGGCCAGTCTACAGACAGAGTCTATAAACGATTTGGCGCGGAAGACTCGCAGAAACGTGAAGAACGTCTATCAAGACTTGCAGGTATTGAAAACTCTCGGATTTGTCACGTTCAGGAAAATAGGTAAAAGAAACATCGTCCCAGAAACGCTTCTAGAAGAAATTACATTCTTGATCCGCTAAGAAATTCTAGATGTCCAGAATGAACTTCACGACTACCGATTTCGGCTTTTTCAGGATTTCCATTCGATGGTAAGTTACAGCCTTCACTCCAACCTTTCGTGGATGCTTCGCGAGGTTAAGAGGTTCTCCCCAAATTTTTGCCTTCAGCTTCAAACCGCTAGATGTTTCTTCTATGCTGAAAACCTTGAAGCGGGAGTACAGGTTGTCGGTCAAATCAAACTTGACTAAGAGTTTTTCCAACCAGTTATAGAGGAGGGCGTGTTCATCGTGTGCCTCTACTTCCACATCGTCTTCGACTTTTGGTTCAACCTTCTCGACATCTGTCATAACTTCAAATGTGGCTAACGCCGCGTTTTCAAAAGCTTCTCTTAGGGTTCTACCATAAGCAGCCACATAAGCGTCAGCAGTGTGTTCCAAAAACTCGAATCGTCTTCTCATTGGCATATCGATCACAGGGTCCTTAACCCGTAGTAAACGACAATCATTTCATCTCAAAAGGTTAATAGAGTTTCTCTGAACACCATTGAATTTTTAACGTGGGAGACAATGGCATATCAGACGTTTTTCTAGTGGGATGTCAAGGTGGAGCGGTCATCTCCCATGTTGTCGGGTCACAATATGAATAATACCAGATGATGGATTCGCTGGCACTTACAATGTATTTATCACATGCGGAGCCTCCATGCGACCATCCGTATTCTGTCCATGTCCACCAGCTCCAATATTCTAAATCCTCCGCCGATTCTTCTACGCCATTAATTGAGGTTACATATAATCCCATAACGCCGAAGGAAGTGGCTTCAACATTCCATCCTGCCTGTGTCATAGCATCGTATAGCGTTGCTCCAATTGTTTCATTAAACCATTGCCGTGTTCCATTAGCGTAGTCAACACTCAGATTGATGGAGCCAGGTGCTCCACCAATTCTGTCTACCAGATCGGCGTATTGATAATAGTAGTATCCAAACGCTGAAAAAGCAACTATTGCCAAGCAAATAACGACCATTGTAGCTAACATCCATTTATTTTTCAATAATGCCGTCAACTTCTCACCTCTTCATAATTTTTCCAACTGCCTTAATGATTGGAAATGAACCTATAGCGAAGATTGTAGCGTTACTGAGTTCATGCAAAATTGTAAATGGAGCACCAAGAGCCACTGTAACTATGATTGGTAGGCTGAATGTTGATGCGTAGACCACGTTTGTGATTAAATCATAAAATAAGGTTAGAATAAATCCTGTGACCCCGAGGAAAATACTTAGTCTGAAACGTTGGTTATCGAAGTTATTTGAGACACGGTTCTTTCCTAAAAGTCCACCGATAAATCCATAAATTGCCTCTGAAAACATGGTTGCAAGCCAAATTTGCGGTATAAAGCCAAATGGATTTAGTGTCCCGTAAACTGCCCATGTGAAGATGCCTATTAAAGCTCCAGCAAGGGGTCCAAGACAAAATCCTCCAATGAAAACTATGAAATCCATCATCTTCACGTTTGGCACGCCTATCAAAGCATAGTTTGTTGCTACGCTGAGAGATACAAGCATTGCGATGAGGGAAATTCTATGAACGTTCATTTGTGACATGGTTGGATTATCTATCCATGTATTTAACTGTTGTTATAATATTTAAGACGAAAACAGACATAATTGAGAACGATGAAAATGGAATCTCTAAAGGTTATAGAAAAAATTGCGGAAAAGTTGGCGCCCGGACGGATACCCACTTTTACACAAGTTCATATAATCAAAGCCTTGGAGACCATAAGCGTCGAAGAAGCTGTTGGCCGAATAAAACTTTCAAAAACGTTGGGGCTAGGTGAAGGTGCAACACGTACGTTGGTGAAGCATCTTAGAAACGAAGGGATAATTGAGGTTTCAAGGTCTGGCATTGTTCTCTCGGAATCTGGCAGAAAACTGCTTTCTGTTCTGAAGTCTAAGATTGGCAGGGAGACGGAGGTTCCAAAAAGCTCTCTGACAGTTGGATCGTTTAACGTGGCAGTTCTAATCAGAGACGAGGCTGACGTGGTAACGTATGGCTTGGAACAACGTGACGCAGCGATTAAGGCTGGAGCTTCTGGAGCTACAACACTGGTGTTCAGTCACAACAGGTTAGCCATGCCGGGTATAAGCAAGGATGTTTTCCAAAATATGAAGTCGATTCACGATATGCTCATATTCAAACTGAAGCCAAAAGAAAATGATGTGATCATAATAGGAAGCGCTGATGATAAGCGAACAGCAGAGTTCGGAGCAAAAGCTGCAGTCCTTGAACTGCTGAAATCGAAGAAGAGGTGACGCCTTCTTAGTGAGACTAACAGCACGAAAGCACTTCGCGGTTGTATTAAAAATCCTTTGCATGCATGCAATGGATGTAAAAAAATAGTTGTGTTGTTGGCGCCGGGAATGGGATTCGAACCCATGCGGACCAACAGGTCCACGGGCTCTCAAGGCCCGCGCATTATCCACTCTGCCCACGGGATGCAAGACTACACGCCTATCATTATCCCGGCACAGCAGTCCCGGCCCATCAAACGAGCTTAACTAATCCGTGCCATCTTAAAACGTTTGCTTGCAACACTAATCCAAACAATGCCTTGAAAACCATTTCATGCGCACGCGAAGACTGGTGTTGGCCTCACACTGACTAGAAAATATTAATATTCTTAGGACATATTTGTTACCCGGTGAAACGTTTGTCAGAAGAGAAATTTCCCGTCTCTGAAACCTTAAAGGTAATTGAAGGCTTAAACTTGTATAAGACAGAGAAATGGTGGTGTGCCGCAGTTCTCATGGAAGCTTTTGGAAAAAAACAAATAGGAGTGTATTTGTGGAATAAAAAGGCCGATCAATGGAAAAGAAGACAGAAATTTGTCATTCACAATAAAGATGAATGGGTGCGCATTAAGGAGAAGGTTGAGAAGCTAATTCCGAATTTGCAATAGGCTTATGTCGAGTTTTGCGTTTTTTGCGCGCGCGAGAGAGTTTCACGTGTCAATGATTAAGGCTATATTTGCGTTGCTAATCCGTGTGCATTTAAAACTATTTTGTGAAGAAAAACGAGAAATAGGCTGTTTTTGACAGTTAGCGCTATATCTGCATGTTAATAAAAGTTATTTCGTTCTTTTATGCTAGCATTCGGCAGGGTGTACAAATTTGATTTCATGGGAGTATTCCTTTGAGAAAATAAGCAAGGATTTGGAATTAGCGAAGAAAAAGAAACAGGCCCTCGACGATCTGTTCGGTACAGGCAAAATCTCGCAGTCTACATACGACTCCTTCAACAAGGGGCTCACGGACACCATCACAGAGATTGAGACTCATCGGAAAGCCTTGGCTGAAAAGATGACCTCCAAAATCACTGAACTTGAACAACAGGTCAACACGTTAGAGATGTTTCTCGCAAACGCAGAGATACTTTACGCCGCTGGAGAAATCGATGAGGAACTACACACGCGTGAGAGCAATGCCTTCACTCAAGGACTCGAAGCCACCAAGCAAGAATTAGAGGTCATAAAAGAGGTTGTCGCTAATCTCATGCCGGAAAAAATGGAACTCACACTTCCACTCGCACCAGGAGAAATCGTAGAAGCACCGTCCGCAGAAGAGGTTATTGAAGAAGCACCTGAAATACCTACAGAAGTGCCGATCGAAGCACCAGTTGAAGCGCAAGTGGAAGTAGAAGCTGAAGACATTTCTGAAGAAATGGAAATCGAGCAACCAATGGAAGTGCAAGCAGAAGAAACACCTAATGAAGAAGCACTTGTGGAGGAAGCACCTACAGAAGAGACATTAACTGAAGAAACACCTAATGAAGGATTCGAAGGATTCAAAGAGAACGCACATGAAACACCAGTAGAAGAAACACCAACAGAAGAGCAGTCCTCATCATCCGAGGAAGTTGCTGAAGAAACTGAAGTTTCCCCAGAAGCTGCCACCGAAGCAGTTGTAGAGGAGACTCCAATCGAAGGAGAAACTGAAGTGGAAGTTGAAGCAGAGGCAGAGGATACCTCTTCGTTTCAAGACGAAGAAGAGGAAGCGACAGCTGAAGAACAAGAGGCAGAAGAAGAGTACTAAAAGCCTTCCATGAATTTCTTCCTTTTTTTGTTTCGATTCGCACCAGCGCAGCTTTTTGCAGTTCTCTTTAGCTTTTATCGTGAGAACGAACGCTCAAGCTTTATGAACTTATAAGCTTTTGCTGAGCAAGAGTGCTCTACGTGAACATTTTTGATCAACGAGTTTGGAGAGGAGTCGTTTGAAGGTGGGTATAGCCTATCATGAAAAATATTGCCAGTATGATTTAGGACCAAGCCACCCTTTTAGAGGCGATCGATTTGTCAACACCATGCGTCTTTTTGAAGAGCAAGGACTGTTTCGCTTGCCTAACGTGACCATGCTAGAACCCAAGCCTGTCACTAAACAAGACTTGCTCAAAGTTCACGATAAAGACTATGTAGATCTGATCTTCCGTTTGGCGAGAAAAAGCAAACAATATGACATGGAAACGCCTGTCTCTCCACAGATACTTGAAGCTGCTCGACTGATAATAGGCGGGGCCTTAGAGGCGGGGAAAGCGGTTTATGAAGGAAGAGTTGGACGAGCGGTGGCATTAGGTTGTGGCTATCACCACGCGGGGAGAAACTATGGCGGAGGCTTCTGCTTGTTCAACGACATAGCTGTGCTCGTGAAACATCTCCGCAAAAAGTATGGGCTTAACCGCGCATTAATCATAGATTACGACGTGCACTTCGGAAACGGAACCAGTGATATCTACTATTCAGATTCAAGCGTTCTTTACATTTCGTTACATCAGGATCCGAGAACTATCTACCCAGGCACCGGATTCGTCGAGCAAATCGGAAAGGACGAAGGTGAGGGATACAACGTCAATGTGCCTCTGCCGCCGGGAACAGGTGACCAAACATATCTCTACGCGTTGAAAGAGATTTTTGTTCCTCTTGCACAAGAGTTTAAGCCTGACCTTATCGTAGCTAACGGAGGAAGCGACCCTCATTTCGCCGACACACTTGGAAGCCTTAGACTCACGGTGAACGGTTTCTTCAAACTATCCCAGACCATAGCCCATGTAGCAGAAAAGGTGTGCCAAAACAAACTAGTCCTGATGCCAGGCAGCGGATACAACCCAACGGTTCTGCCACAATGTTGGTTCGCTCTCACCGCAGGAGTAGTCGGCTTAGAGACTATCAGTGTAAGCGATCCATACACTCCGCCACTTGAATCCGACCTAGTCCGAGGAACCGTTAAAAACACGCTTGCAGACCTGAAGCGGATTCTACGGAAATATTGGACATGCTTCAAGCGATAACTGAATGAAACGGATGAATTGAGGGTTTACTCTGTTTTCTTTGCAGGTTTAACTATCACCGCGGTTCCCCATGCAGCGAATACCGTTGCCGAACCCTGTAGGATATCGCTTGTTTCAAAGTCTGCTCCGATAATTGCGTTGGCGCCCATTCTGGTAGCGTTGTCGATTAATCTTTTTAGAGACTCTTTTCGCGCTTTTTCGCACTCTGAAGTGTACGAGGTTACTTCGCCGCCGAAAACGCCTTCTATTCCAGCTATGATTTTTCCTCCAACACCCCTTGTTCTCACGGTCATTCCGTGAACTGTACCTAAAACTTTCGTAATCTCGTAACCAGACAATGTTGGGGTAGTGACAACAATTAAAGAGGTTTCTTTTCTACTCAAACTTCATCCCTGTATCCCGTTCATCTACACTTTGACATTAAACTTTGGTGTCTATAGAAGCTTGCACAGTTAAATAAGTTTTTTTGGTTAACGATTCAATGCAAATTTTATAAAAGGTGCTGCCTAAAGCTCGCAGAGAGATGAGAATATGATTCTTGAAATTCCACACCTATACTCAACCATTGTTGAATTACCATCACCATTATTGTTGCATTTATTTTGGAGCGTTTGGTTACAAAGTACTTGAAACGTTTTTCTGACAGGAGGGAGTTGCCCCCAGAAGTTGGAAACGGATTAGTGCTGATCCTTCGGTTTCTGACCGTAGTAGGCGCAGTCATCACGCTTTTCAGGGTGGGGAGCTGTCCACTGAGTGGTTCACGGCAATTTCAGCACTCGGAGGCGCAGCGATTGGCTTTGCCTCAACCAAAACTCTTGGAAACTTTATTGCAGGTTTATACATTCTCATTGCGCGACCGTTTCGAGTCCAAGACTACGTTTCCATAGCTGGTGCTGAAGGCATTGTCAAAGAAATAACAATAAATTACACAAAGATTTTGACGCCTGGAAATACGACGGTCTCTATGACTAACCAGAAAATCTTGGATCAAGACATCGTCAACTATCGTTATAAGAGTGGAAGGTCTCGTCCCTACTACTACAGTTTTGAACTAAGCTTCGACCACTCTTTGCCGACGAATAAACTGGAAAAACCTTTGACAAGGTGATTGAACGATACGAGGAAAAGCTTCCGAGAAAACCTGAGTACTGGATGACAAAAATGATGAGGCTGGGAAGCCACTATAAGTTCTATCTTTACTTCAAAAACCCCAAGGACATTTTCACCCTGCAACCCACATTCCTGAAAGAGATAACCGAAGCATGGGACAAAGCAAAGGTTTCAAGCTCCAGTTAACATTAGACAAGAAATGCCAATTCGCTAAATTGGTATAAGTGCCTTCAAGAGAATGAGCATGATATATGCCATAACAGAGATAGCCACCGCTTTCTTCCACGTAAATTCACGTGCGAAATGTAACGCGATGGTGCCGAGTGCTGCCGTCCATACATGGACGGTGAACGGGAGGTAATAACGTAGATTATAAGCCCAGATAGTACCCCAATTATCTTGGATGATCTGATTCCACAACGCAAGTCCAATTTCCTCCTCCCCTGCAACTGGACTCCACGCTTTTAGTGGAAAACTAAGTGATGGAAGCATATTGATTAGAAGCGCATCAATTGCGATGTAAACCATTGTAACGGCAAACACGTATCCAACAACATTGAATAACACGCTCCATGAGCCAGTTTCGCCACCAAAGATTTTAATCGTCAGCAATAGAAGGCCAGCGTATAGAATCCATCTGACGATGAAATCAGTAGCCGAGCCCATTAAAGAACTAACCAACCATCCAGTGAAAAAGCCTGATGCGAGAGGGGAAACATATTCTCCAAAATACAAATCATCGATTTTCATTGTTAAATTTGCGGCGTCAGAAGGCAACCAAGCCAATCGGAATTCTAATCCTGTTATGTTTTTCCAGTCTGGAGAATTAACAGAAACCCAACCTTGCCCTGGACCAACATTAGCTGTTAGATTCGCCCATTCATTACTTGAACTTGTAATATTATTGCTTAGATCACATCGGAAGTAACGATTTTCCTCGTAAGAAAATAATTGTAATGTTGCGTTAGAACTCGGAGGCTTCTCGTTTTGATGTATCCATTTGATTCGAAAAGACAATCCTCTGTAACCCGAGTCTCCTGAACAGTCAAACGGCCCTATTTCGGTTAGCTTCATCCAGATACATGTATCATTGGAAGAGAAAGATTTCACACTACAATTTCCAACTATGCGATCTGTGTCATTCAATAATACTCCGTTAGAAGTCCAAAGTGAAGTTGATTCGGTCCATGAATCTGCCTCAGGCGTCGGATTTTCAAAAAATGTCTTTGAGGCACTGATATATTGCGCCCCCGCTGTGACAAGCACAGTGATCAACAAAATTAGTATAGGACCCTTAACGTCAGGTTTTTTAATGATTTCTTTAAATGCCTCAAGTGGAGAATACAAAACCTTGAATATATCACGGACAAACAATTTCTTCTTGCTCACCTTTCGTTCTTTCATATCCACGTTCATAATATAAAAGATGCGTTTGAACTGGTTCTTAAACACTCTAACGAACCTTAGTCAGGTTCTATTGTTTCAACACTTTATCAATTGTCAAATCCCACTATAGTTGCTGTTACCAATTAGTTGTGTAATGTAGTAACGCTTCAAAGTCCAAGCTTGAACTTTCTATAGGTGTTGTAGTCCACAAATTGTATGTGTTCATTTTCAATCTGATGCTGCACAGTGAATTTTTGTCGGCGCTTTTTCTCCTCGACCTGACTGGTTGTAACTAGGGAATAAGCGTCGCTTCCAGCCCCAGACCCGTAACTAACAAGTATTATCCTCTCGTTTGGCTTGGCTTTGTCCAGAACCGCCGCCAATCCAATAGGTGAAGCACCGGAGTACGTGTTGCCAAACTTAGAGACTTTGAGACCCAGCATGTACTGTTCCTCTTTGAACCCTAGTTCCTTGGCCACTTTGATTGGAAATCCTACGTTAGGCTGATGGGAAATGAAGTAGCTCACGTCGCTAGGTTGGAGATTTAACTTCGCCATCAATTTTCTACACGCCGTCATTACGTGCTTGAAGTAGGCAGGCTCACCGGTGAAACGACCACCATGTCTCGGATAGGGTTCAAGCGCCCTCCTCCAAAAGTCTGGTGTATCCGATGTGCACGAGTACCAACCCTCCACTTCGGCGATGACGTCTTGCATGCCGAAAATGAAGGCTGAACCACCATAACCAACAAAGAGGTCTAATTCCCCTCCAGGCTCCTCTCTAGGCGCAGCCTGAGAATTATCGGTGCCGATCACCATGGCGTAAGTTGTACTCGCACTGGGATAGTACACCAGTGATGTTGCGTCTTTGAACATACTTGTGGCAGCCTTGCACGCAAACTCCGTGTCAACTGCGTCTACGCCTTGCAAGCCGTCGGTTTTTTCTTCCTCACCGAGCTTCAACACCTGAGCTACTTTGGAAGCGATAGGCTTGACCGCATAAGGATTAGACTCTGAACCCACATACACCTTACCCACAAGTGAAGAGTCTACGCCAGAATGAATCAGAGCCATTTTCCCAGCCTCAACCGCAGCCGTGATGGCGTCTTCATCAATGAACGGTATTGACCTTTCCATGGCTCTTTCTTTAATTCTGAATTTGGAGACGTACACTCCGTATCCAACGATTCCAGGCGTCTCATACTCCCTTTTGGGTTTAGTCACTTCGTACTTCTGGTGTGGATAGTACTCATCCGCAAAAGTGAACGCTAAAGAGATCGTTGGGATTATCTCGCTCTGCTTCACGGCATATCTTCTTCTGAATCTTGGAACAACGTTTCTACCTTCAAGGCTGGGGAGTTCGATTTCTTTGTTATTCAAGATGAGATCAGTTAACCTGCTTGGAACTCTTATCTTTCCATTATCAAATGCGACGATCCCGTAGATGTATGGGCCGAACTTGGTAAATCTGTTTGTAGGTTTATTGACAAGAGTGCAAACTTCTAGTGTTCCTTTTTCGTAGAAAAAGTCGACATCTTCCATCTTGCCGAAACTTTTTCTTCCACACTTTCCACAGTAGTCTTTAGATCTGAAGTATTCTTTGCCACAGATGCCGCATCGGCTACCTCTAAGTCTATCACCTATGTATGAGACTCTTCTTTCCATAGGCTCGCTGCTCATGCTAATCCCTACTTAAGATGTGAACGTAAGCCTTTGTTCCGAATCCCTCAAGTTCTAAGACACATCCATGCTGTGGAGTCTCATCTGCATTCACTTGTCTGACGCCAGCTTCTCCTTTCAGTTGTTTAAAGATTTCAAAGATTTGAGCCCCTCCAGTGGCGCCTAACGGATTTCCATCCGCTTTGAGACCACCATTTGTGTTCACAAAAAGCCTTTCTCCATCAACCTCGTAAAATCCTTTGTAATCATCACAGCTGTTATAGATGTCAAGCCAAGTCTTGCCTTTTTTTGAAAAGCCCAGATCTTCTAAGGCTACCATTTCCAACAAGGTGGATTGATCGTAGAGCTGGGCTAATTGAATGTCGCTTACCCCTATTTTTGCCATTTTAACAGCGTTTTCCATTGCTATTTTGCTTGCGATGAATCCAGTTCTATTCTCACGTGAGGGAAATGTGACGTAATCGGTGGCTGCACAATAGCCCACAATATGTATTGGTATATCAGCATAAGCCTTCGCCATCTTAGGACTTGCTAGAATTAGGGCGGCTGCGCCGTCTGAAATGGGAGCAAAATCGTATAGTCCCAGAGGCCTTCGTGCCTTAGACCTCTCCTTCAAGACTCTATCCACGCTGATCTCTCTCCGAAACTGCGCATATTCATTGTTCATTGCATGGTGATGATTCTTGACAGATATCTGAGCTAAAGCGATGTTAAACTTATTCAGCGATTCCCCAGAAATCCTATGTTTCCTGATGTATTCTCTGAGCATGAGTTCATGATTCGCTTCGGGTGTGCATCCGGCGTAGTAGCTCCACGGGTCTTCAAGAAGCATTAGGTCATCCCTGATTTTATCCCAGCGATCGGTCATTTTCTCTACCCCGCCCACTAAAACTAAGTCATGTCTCCCCGATTGGACCGCAAAGCAGGCGTTTAGAAGGGCGGAGCTGAATGACCTAGTTTTTTCCATATGAACATGTAATTCCAGCAACTCGGATAGGAAACCCTCTTCAATTCCAATTTTGTTTGTGATTTGAAGGAAATAATCTGAAAAATAGCATGCGTCAAGATTTTTCCGCTCTATACCCGCTGAATCCAGGGCGGTCAGCCCAGCTTCTTCTACCATCTTTTCCGGTGCCTTTTCGTAATGCTCGCCAAACCTAGTTCTGCCAACACCGATTATGGCTGGGCACCTGTGTCCCATAAATTCGTGGTCTCCTTATCCTCAAAATCTTATGCTGTTCAACCTAGTCTTTTTAAGTGTTTGTGTTTGATGAAAAGTTTTTGTGATATAACGCTTATACTGGAGCAGTGAGTGATATAAGTTTCTTCGTCTCTTGTAATGAATCATTGTCGAGCGTTTGTATAGGAGGGTCTTACTGTGAACGAGATTTATCGTCTCATCATAACCGTTGAGGAAATTCAAGGTAGATGCCCTGTCTTCAAAGTTGGAGACAAAATAATCGTTGAAGAACCTGAAATAATTACCGAGAAAACGGATACGCTTTGTGTTCACGCGTTGGCTCAATGCTATCTATGATCATTCCCTTAAGCCGAGGCGTTAGCTTTAAAGAGTTGGGCTTGGCGAAGGATGAAGAACAGGTCGGCTACGTACAGTGTCTCGCCCCAGGGCCGCCCTACACCTCTGGTGGAACAGTTGTCTTCAAAATAGAACGAGAGAAAATCTAGTGAAAGCCATCCAGCTAATGGAGCGAGTTTGTGGGAAAGTGGATGTGAAATGGTCAAATGGTCTATGAACATTATGTTGCCGTAGAAGTTTCCTTGCTAAGCCATCTCAAATAGGCACAAAACTTCTGGAGCATTCGAAGAAAATGGAGAGGCCTCTTCTAATCATTTGCCTAATTGATAACAGAGATCAGTCATCCTGAGATATTGTTGCTTCAAAAATGAGCAGTACATTGAAAATCTTAAATAGTTGTAGGTTTTAAGTCTAGTTGAGCGCCATGGCGGAAATCTGTCCAGTATGCGGACTTCCTCGCGACATATGTGTCTGCAGAGAAATCACCAAAGAACAACAACGAATCAGGGTTCGTTTGGAATTTCGAAAATGGAGGAAAGCTGTAACCATCATCGACGGCATAGACGACAAGAACACCGATCTTGGGCGACTCGCCCAGAAATTCAAGACTTTTTGTGCTTGCGGAGGAACAGCTAAAAACAGCCAAATCCTTCTGCAAGGTGACCACCGAGAGAAAGTGCGATCTTACCTCATTCAACTGGGGTACCTAGAAGAAAACATTGAACTTCAATGACTAAACAGAGCGGAAGAGTATGCACATACTTAAAGACCTATGCGAAATACTCAGCGGACTGAAGCGAGGAAAACTAGCTCCGAAATTATGTCCCAAATGCGGTAGCTCCAAACTCCGAGTCTCCAGCGGTTTTGACACGTATCCTCGGATGTTTGGAATAACACCTTTGAGATACATCTGTGAGAACTGCGACTACAGAGGCTCTGTAGCAATGGAAATAGAGGAAGAGGAAACCCGCTAATCTGGTAATTCGAGCCCCAGTTGCCTCTTAAGACTTTTGTAACGATTTCTGACAGTAACCTCAGTTACACCTGCAGCTTCGGCAATATCCTTTTGCGTCTTCTTCTCGTTAGTTTGTAGGCAAGCAATGTAAAGGGAGGCAGCTGCGAGCCCCATAGGATCTTTGCCTGAAGCAACGCGCTGAGCTTTCGCGTCACGCAGAATTTTGATGGCAAGGCCCTGAGTTTGACCGCTGATTCCGGTTCTTTCTGCAATTTTAGAGATGTAAGTAAGAGGGTCAGCAATCGGCATGTGCATGTCTAGTTCACGAAGCAGAAGTCGGTAGCATCGAGCAACATCCTTCTTGTCGACAAGACTAGTGTCCGCTATGTCACGAATGGTTCTTGGGGTTTTGGTGCTTCTGCAAGCAGCGTAAAGAGCAGCGGCAGCTATAGCTGCGATAGACCTCCCACGCACCAAGCCCCTGTCAAGCGCCTTTCGATAAACAACTGCGGCTTTTTCTTTAACAGGCCCAGGAATATGGGCTTTATCACAAAGGCGGTCAAGCTCTGCCATGGCTTGAGCGAGATTTCGATCCACAGAGGAGTGAACTCTTGATCGTATCTGCCATTTTCGCAATCGCCACATCTGGAGACGCGTGGAGAGTGGAAGTTTACGTCCAAAGGCGTCTCGATCCACGCGACCTATGGCGGTGGATAAACCCTTGTCATGAACAGAATAAGATGTAGGAATCCCGACACGGCTTCTGGACGCTTTCTCTTCTTGGGTGAAGGCTCGCCACTCTGGACCTTTGTCCATCATTTGTTCATGGAGAACAAGTCCGCAGTTTCCGCAAACAGTCTCGCCGGTGTCATAATCGTGGATAAGATTCGCGCTCCCGCACTCGGGGCACTTGTCTGTGGACCGAAGCGGCCTTTCCTTTTTTTTGCTCACGTTTCCCTCCTCGATGGAGCGTCGTGGCGACAAACCCGTCATAATTGGTGGTTCTTCATCGATTTCAGAGTCAGAAACCGTCCATCTGGCCCGCCGTGTTTATCTTCAGCAAATGTCTTAATATATAAACCTTTCGATTTTCAGATACAGCTGACTTATTCGGAATAAAAATACAGATTCCAAGCCATGCAAGAAACCAATTATCTCTAGCTTATGGATTGCCGTTTCTTGAAACACGCTCTCCTTAGCCATTCCTCAACAAGTTGGCAGTATCCGTTTTCAATGCTACAGTGACATCAGCTTATTTAATGGAACCCCAATTACTATTGCGCTTCAGATGTGACATTGTTTAAAACCTCGAATGGAGAAAGAGATTTGATACGGTTGCCAGAGAAAGTTCGTGGCATCTTAGAAAAACTTGTTGAAAGATTGAGAGAACAAGAAACGATCTCAGGAATTGCCCTGTTTGGAAGCTGGAGTCGTGGCGACGCCGATCCAAGTAGCGACGTAGACCTGTTAATCATAGATGAACGGAACTTTAGCTATGAGTATGTAGATCGTCTCGAACTTGATGGTTTGCCCATTGACTTGAACTACATCCCCAAGAAATGGATTACAGGCTCAATTCCATCCGAAATTGATCAAAGGCTCTATGAACTATACATTTTGTACGATCGAGATTGGTCATTGGCGACCGCTAAGCAGTGGATGTCCAAAGCGTATCGAAAGCCTGAACGAGTCGACGTTCGAACCGAGGCATACGTCGTAGAATCAGACATATACTTAAGCCGAGCTACCTCAGCTTACGCTAGGGGAGATTTCCAAAGTGCCTGCATATTCGCGGGCATAGGAGTGGAAATCATGCTAAAAACCTTAATAGAACTCAATTTGTTACCCATCTCTAACAGCCGCTTCATCAGAGCCCTTAAAGAATCAGCAGAACAATTGGAAATGCCCAAATTTTTTAGTAATTACCTTATTACAGCGCGTTTATCCAACCTAGATCATTGTGACGCTGAGAAAAAAACTGGTTTGCTCAAGGATGCTTGGGACGATGTTGCAGCTTTCGTGAGGAAACATGCATCCACACTTAATTCGTTACACTTTAAGGTAAAAACTATGCTAGAATACTACGAAAAGCGAAGCTTCTTAAAAGGCGTAGTTGCGCGGTCATGCGCCCTTCTTCACGAAGGAAATCACGTTGAAGCATCCCACTACGTGCTTCACACTCTTGTTGATATGCTTGAAAATTACGCTTGGCTAATATCAGCTGACGAGGGAATTAAGCTCGATTACACAACCCTTCTCCGCTCGCTGAGAGGCCTAAAAGAAATAAGAGGAGTTTATGAAAGCGCCGTTGAAGCCTTTAATGTAAGTGACGTAGATCGCAAAGGGGCAGACGAAACTATAAGATTAGCTAAAGAAACAATACTCAATGTTCGCCGTCAAAGGAAAGATTTGATCAATAGGTTCATCAATTCATCGGCTTAGCTTTGAACATTGGTTAATTGTGCTTGACAGGAAACAATAAGAAACTTATAGAAGCGGAAACTACTTTTTGGATAGCCCGGAAAAACAGAAGCCCGGTGGAGGATGAAGAATTTCTTCCCGCCGAATGTAGTGGTCAAGCATGGCGGGCTCTGGACCCGCTGACGAGAGTTCGAATCTCTCCCGGGCTACCATGAACCTTATTTTCGAAATATTCTCAGAAAATACTCATTCTGTATCCTGAAGCCTTATTTTTTAACCGTCAAAAGAAAAAGAAAGGAGTGAGCCCTCAGGAATATCCGAAGTAATGCATGCGTGTGAGGTCCTATGTTGAAAGTGGAAACGGCTTTGGCGATTATTTCGTTGGGTTGTTTTGTTGTCTCAATCTTCTTTGCCGTCTCTTCGCGCTATGTCGAATTTGTCTCTTTTTGCTATGCCAAATATTTTTCTGTGTATTTTGCCAATAGTATACATGCTTTCGGAATGATTGGTGAGCCATTGAGAATACAGCTTTTGGAGTTCGCTACATCATTCTTTGTGGGTGGGCTCGCTGTCCTCACCGTGTCGGTGAGCACATATGCATACGTGCGTGTGCTTCGCAACCGATAATAAAATTTTCTAAACCTTCTTAAGAATGTCCCAACCTCTAACATGCATGATGTGCATGCATTACCGAGAGGCACACTTGTTGTTGTGTGTGTTTTCTGTGGCTTTTGCACAACAACAAGCCCATGCGCCTCAGTTTTTCTTTAATGGCTTCTCCAGACCGCTTAATCTTCTGTGTAACAGATCAACACCCCTCTCTAGATAGAGGTCACGCAAAAATTTATTTCAAAGCTTGAACTGAAACACAAACGGAGCTAAAAACGCAGTTATGAACGAAGCCTATAACCTTTTTATCTAACCCTTTTAACATCATTTTCGAACGAAAAAATTATGAACTCTTCATAACATTTGGATAGTTTGCCCAAGAATTATGTTCATGTATACACGGCGTTTATAATATATGAGAAAACCCAACAAATGTGTATCGTCGCGGTGAAAAAACGTGGCTCAACAAGTAAAAAGGTGTGTCCTCCCCTTCGCTGTTCCTGCAAGGGACCGTGAGAAAGCCTTTACGAAAAGGATGGAAATGGCGGCCGTTCTTTGTTTGGCTGAAATGGATAGGAGGAAAGGCGCAGGGTTTGTTTTTAGAAGAAAGAAACCAGAGGAGCTAGTTTTCATTGCTGAGACTTGTTATCCCATGTGGTTGGTTCCTTGGAAAGGAAGAAGCTTGTTGTTTGATGGAATCGGTGCTATGACCCATGCGTTGTTATGTGAAGCTTTGCCCGACGTAAAAGTATTTGTCAACAATGCTCAAGGTAGCGCAGTAATACGTGAAGCGTATTCCGCGTTTCTCTCTGACAATCTTAACTACTTTCAAGGCTTCACGAGTACGGAAGAAAGGATAATAGAGGGCCTCATTACAAGCCCCGACCTCATTCAAGACTTCGTCTACTATCTTCCAGAAGCTAAGGCAATTAAGAAGCCCATAATCGACAAAGCTCTTTTATCCCCTGTCATTGACGAATTTGCTCTTTCATCTACCATCCAAGATTTCATTAATCTTCGAGCCACGTTGAAGGAAGACATAAAAAACTTGCTCGAAAGTATGAAACTATTAAGCGCCACCACAAAAATGCACACAAAAGCTAATCATAAAAAAATTGGAGAAATTCAGAAGAAATTCGATGGGAAAATCACCATCCTCAAACCCTCCATAATGTGGAAGATACGACAAATCCAAAAAAAATACGATCGCCAAATCACGAGAGTCTCTAAGAAATTCGAACGTCAACTCCATCGCCTCTATCACGAACGCGTTAAGCTTGAAAAAACCATGCAAAGTACAACCGCCAAAATCGAACGTTGCGAAGCAGAAATACGATCCAGCAAGCTTCACAAAGATGCAGCGAGTGAACTCCAATGGAGACAAGATGCTGAATCTTGCAGAAAAAAGCTTTCCACATTGGAGAGAATGGTTAAGGAGATAGATAAGAAAATAGAGAACGTCAACGCTACTAAGAAACAGGAGATATTTAAGATCAGGTCGGAATGTGATGTCCAATCTGAGGAAGCTATGAAGCCCCTGAGAGACCTTAAAGCTTCTAGGGATGCTAAAATTCGAATGAGCCAGCAAGAAACGAAATCGCTGGAAGATTCAACTTCTATGATAATAGACCAAATCGACAAGCTTGTGCAACTGAAAAGGATGGCTTTGGATAAACTTGATGGAATGGGCATACCGGAGAGACGCAGAAAGTATGCGTTAATATATATTCCAATTTATCTTGTTTGTTACCAGAGAGAATTGAAGAAGAGGTACGCATTGTACCCCCCATCAATCGCAAGTAGCATGGGAATCGCAACGAAATTTAGGGGGGTTTTTGGTGCTACCAAGATAAAGTCGCTTCTTCAGCCTCGTTCAAAGCCGATCACCAATCTTCTCAATCAGCTTCTTACCGTGATTGAACAAAATCCTGTGTTTGAAAAAGAACTCAGCGATGCAGGAATTCGGGTCAATGTTTTACGAACAAAGACATCGCGTGAAAGTATAAAGAAAGGATTAAAAGAGTTAAGAGCTGAAGGATGGATTTCAGAAGACGAATTTCAGACATATGATGACCTCTTATCTAACAGTTAGCCTAACACCAAGACGCTCATATTCAAATTGTGTATACTTTTCCATATTTGACTAACTCAACTCTCTTACTTATTGTTTTGAATAATCTCTTCTGTCCTCTAAAAGTACCTTGTTGCCACCAATCGTTCACTTTGCCGTAAAACACGAGAGTTGTTTTATCCTTTGGCACGATTTATCCTCCACCCATCTTTTTGCAAATGTTAGAAATAGCTAGGACAACATGTGGGGGTGTGAAGACGCTGAAAACTTTTGTGTACCGTGCAGACGCTGCTCTCTTAACAATTTCCTTTTTTCCTCCCGCTTCAAGATATCCTCCTACAAATTCTCTTGCGATGAGCTCTGCGGAATCTGAGGGAAAAATTGGGAAAACGTAGTGACCTGAATAATAAAGAAATTCGGCTACGTCCCAGGCTTGGTTTCCATCTCTTGTCGCCTGTTCAAGGTCTACAAAGTATGTTTTTTCATCCTTCGCAATGATTATGTTTTCTGGTTTGCAGTCTCCAAAAGCAACGCCGAGTCTATGAGCTTCCGCAATTTTTCTCCCCACTTTTCTCACTAGAGCAGCTTCGTCTGTGGCTTTCTCTTTTGACGAGATAATACGCTTAATGGTTTTAACCATGTTTTCTCCTTCAATAAAATCCTCAAAAATCAGGCGTTCTTGATGGCTAATATGAAGAACCTTTGGAACGGGAAAACCGTGACCTTGCAGGAACTGGTTTATGGCGTATTCTCTTTCCAGCCTAGTTCGTCCCGATACCGCGAAAGTCTTGGTGCCCAGCGTCCACAACGATAGCGGAAACCACTTGAAACCAAGCCAATCCTTAAATTTCTTCACGACAACCTTTTGTTCTTCATGGTCTTTCCGAAACCTGAGCAAGTAAACACTGTTTAACACTCCGCCCATCTGCTTAATTTTTATGTCCAGAGTCGTTCCGCTTGGAACTGTTTTTCTGACGAAATCTTCGATGGTGGTCTTATCTGATAGTGGTACAATTCCAAGGGGTGTGGGCATCAGCAAGTATTTTTCAGGTTCTTCAAGGCGGAAAATCAACTCTTCAGCTTCAACCTGTTGGTGCGACTTCATGAACGTTTGCTGATCTTGTATAAGAGGGGCCATCATTTTAGGGAGAATGCTGAGAACATGAAGAAACGCCGTTCTCTGAATAGATCTGAGAAAAACAGGGAGCCGAGGTTTCTGATTTCTTATTGTGTTAATAAGTTTTTGTGTGATCTTAACATGTCCGTTAGAAAAGGTGATTTGATTCTCTTCCACCAGTTCATCAATGGCTTTCAGGTATCCATTCATCATCAATCCTACATTTTTTCTTTTTAAATCTCTCCTTAACATGTTGAGGAAGCTGTAGGTTATGGGTGGAAACAATCGAGCCCTCCGCATCATGGATTCGTACATGAAGTATTCCGGTTTAATCAGAAGTTCATGGCACAATTCAGGGAACTCTAAAACAATGTTTTCGCAAAGTTCCCAAGTGATCCTTCTTTTCACCTTGACCTCTCGACGCCATAAGTATTTCTCGTTAATCAATGGTTCGTAAGGAACCGTGATCTTTTCAGCAACAAATTCGCCCAGCCACCCTTGTTCTACATCTCTTTCAAAAATTCTTTGATCTACCGCCAAAATGAACACGTTAACTCCGTTCAAAGGCTTAAGGTTGCACTTTAATCCTGTTCGATAGCCACTAAGCAATAGCAAAACGTGAATATCGCTCTTTTCGTCGGCACAACCACACACTCGCGGACCGTAGAAACATGCAGCAACTATTTTGTGAGAACCTACGATACTCCTACAAATACTTAGCACATTTTCTTTCAAGCCCTCACTCAAAAACTGGGTCATTGTCGACCTTTCCTAAGAATTAGACATGAAGTTTTGGCTCCTTTTGAAGGCTAATCATCCTTAATTTTCCTGGTTATTTTGTGGTATATTCTTAATGTTTTTAATGCTTTTGCGGCTTTTTCAGGCATGTTGTAGACGGGTATGTTGGTGTCCTGTAAAACCTTGTAGACAAGTGCATAGCCTTCTCCTCCTGCTGGAACATCGACCAAAGGTTTGTCAGGATGCTTTTTAGCAGTTTCAGCGACTGCTACTGCATCTTCAGCTTCAAAAAAGCACGACTTCAGCATGTTTATAACCATAACTCCGTCAACATTTGGGTCCGATAAAACCATATCCAAAACGACAGAGTATCTTTCAGCCCTAGCATCCGCAATCAAGTCTATCGGGTTGACCACGTCCACCCCGGAATAGCGGTGTTCTATCTCCCTTCTAGTCTTTTCTGATAGCGTTGCCAGTTTTAACCCATTCTCCACCACCGCATCTGCAGCGAGTATGGCTGGTCCACCTACGTTGCTCACGATGGCTATGTTGTCCCCGCTCAGGAGAGGCTGGTTCACGAGCGCAATCGCCGCGTTCAGTAATTCTTCCTCCTCCTTAACTCGGATGATTCCTGCCTTTTTGAAGGCGGCGTTGAAAACCGTGTCGGATCCGATTATGGAGGCAGTGTGGGAAAGGGCTCTTTGCGCCGCCTCTCTTGTAACTCCGCCCTTGAGGGCTAGAATGGGCTTATTTCTCACTACTTCTTGAGCCATTTCTATGAATTCTCTTCCGTTTTCAATTCCCTCTATATATAAGCATATCACTTT
The DNA here is from genome assembly GCA_964556565.1 of uncultured Candidatus Bathyarchaeia archaeon. Lineage (GTDB taxonomy): Archaea > Thermoproteota > Bathyarchaeia > Bathyarchaeales > Bathyarchaeaceae > SOJZ01. The sequence goes on along the minus strand of CAZKWF010000007.1, from coordinate 9,590 downwards.
TGTTTCGGGGTCCTTGTTGAAATATTGGAGAAGGTCTACGTCGTTCACGTCGATTTTGTCTCCCATGAAAGCGAACTTGGCAACGCCGATTTTGTAGAAGCATGTCCAGTCGAGGAGGCAGGCGCCTACTCCTCCGCTTTGGGATACGATAGAAATGCTGCCTCTTGTTGGCATTACGTCTTTTTCAAAAGTTGTGTTCAATCCGTTCGTTGTGTTTATAACACCCATGATCGTGTTTGGGCCTAGTATTCGGATGCCATACTCGTTTCTCAAATCTTTTAGTTGCTGGCGCTGACTGTTTTTGTACCCACCGGTTATTGCCACTAATGCCTTGACTCCCGTTTTTGCGCATCTTTCTGACTGCAGTATCGAAGCGTTTGAGGGAAGCATAATCACGCTGAGTTCTGGAGTTTCAGGGAGGTCTTCAAGTTTTTTGTAGCCTTTTTCTCCTTCGATATCTAGAACATAGGTTTTTCCGTCAAAGTATTTTTTCATGTTGTAGATGACGCTTTCAAAAAGCTGTGGAGAGGTCATTCCAATTTTCTCTCGAATTTTGCTGGATCCGATGAGCACAACGCTGTCTGGATCAAAGAGAGCTATCACTTCGCTCATTTTGCTAAGCCTCTGGATATTATAGCAGGTTTAAGGTTTGGGAGATAAAGATAACTAAATGCTTTTCCTTATATTGTTTAGTGAAAAGTAAGACAAATTTCCGATTTTAACGAACTCACGCATGCATGATGAGTAAACCATTACCAACCTTCGTTTTTTCACGCCAGACCATTTTACTGCAGTACTTGCGCTCGCCTCAAGGCATACCATGAAATTAAGGAAAAAACTAGAATATAGGCTGTAGCTACTAAGATAGATCTTAAAACAACGAGAGATAGCGCTTCTGTATAGAGTTCAACTAATAGAGGCGAACCTGGTCCAAGTATACCTATCTTGAAAAAGGTCACGTTTGCAGAAGGATAGAGAACGTAATTAATCAGGTTTGTGGCGATGCTGTCGGTGCCTGTTGATATGGGCATGCCAGGTATCAATGGATTCGGCGACCCTAAACCTTCAATGTAGCCTGTTGCTCCGCTTCCGATCACATAATGAAGAATCCAAGTTTGGTCAGAAAACATTGAAATTATCGGACTGGCTATGGTTAATCCCATCCAGATGCCGAATGTTACTAGAGCCGCGATCATAGAACTCTTAGAGATTGAGCCAATTGCCAAAACGATGGCTATCCAAACGAAGGTGCTAAGAATGTTTCCCATCAAAGAGATAGGCAGTAGATGCAGGTTATTTTGAGCACCATATACGATGGTGCCCCCTATGGCCAGATATCCAGTGAGAACCACATATGTTGTGAAAAGGGTGAGAAAAGCCGCAAACACCTTGCCGATGAAAATCGTTGTTCTGGAAACTGGTTTTGTCAGTAATGGGACAATTGTGCCGCTCTCAAACTCTCCTGAGATACTATTCATTACAGTGACTATTGCGAAAAGGAAGAACCCGAGTCCGCCGATGCCTGTACCTGTGCTGATTACGTAATCTGGATTTTGGCTTAGCGGCTGATCAACAAAATTGCTTAAAATCACCGGCAACACTAATGACAAGGTAGCGAGGGCAAATGCAAGCACGATCATGCCCAAGAACTTTTTCTTTCTAATATTCCAAAGAAGTTCGTACTTTACAACAGCCGAAAAACGAGTTATCCAGCTTGGACTTGTTCGCGAGCGACTCATTTCGTCTTTGCTCCTTTGGATTTGATGATGAGTTTCATGAAAACATCTTCAAGGTTTCGTTCCTTTAGATTCATGGTAACAATAACACCTCCTGATTTGGTGACTGCTCCAGAGACTTGAGGTCTGACATCCTCTTGTGTCTCTACTTGGATGACTAATTTGTTGTCTTCTTTTGATATGCTGGAGACAAAAGGTACTTTCTTGACATTTTTAACAATGATATCGGTAAGCTTGGTTACCTCCACCTCCAACGTTGAGGGCCCTAATAATTGGTTTGATATGTTCTCTAAGGTGTCTGATGCTAGGGTTATTCCACGGTTAATAATGGTAATGTGACTACAGACCTGCTGAACTTCATGAAGTAAATGTGACGATATGAAAACGGTCATACCTCTTTTCACTATTGCCTTCATTATCTCCCTGACTTCTACCATGCCAACTGGGTCTAAACCTAGACTTGGTTCATCCATAATGACTAACTCAGGGTTGTTTATCAATGCCTGCGCGATACCGAGACGCTGTTGCATTCCTTTACTATACTTTCCAATGCGGTCATTTCCCCTATCTTTAAGTCCAACCATCTCTAGCAGCCTAGGTACTTGCTCTCTGCGCTCTTGCACATTCAATCCATACATTTTTCCATAAATGTCTAAAAGCTCATACCCAGTCAAATGTTTAGGAAACTTCGGAAGCTCTGGCATGTAGCCCATCCTTAACCTAACATCGGGTCTGTCTCCAACAACTTCCTGCCCAAAAATACTAATTGTACCTTCATCAGGCTTCAACAAACCAACTAAAAGCTTAATCGTCGTAGTCTTCCCCGCCCCGTTTGGGCCCAAAAAACCATGAATTGTGTTCGTCTTCACCTTTAGGTTAAGCTTATTCACTGCGGTTAAGGAACCGTACCTTTTTGTCAAATCATTAGTTTCGATAGCGAATTCCACTGCGACCACTAGCTTGAACTATTTTGTAATATCTTACTGAAGGGTCTTTAATATATTTATGAAAATTCTGGTTTCATCGTGTTAGTAGCTCTGAGGCTGTTTGCTGGGCTTTTTGCATAACTTCCAGTTCATCTAGCGTTTTCACTTCTCTTCTGTCCATTAACAATTTTCCGTCAACAATGACTGTGTCTACGTCGCTTCCGCGGGCTGAGTAAACAATGTTTGCGTACGGATCATGTAAAGGTGTTAGATGGGGCTTTCTGAAATCGATTAGTATGATGTCGGCTTTTTTGCCAACCTCTAGCGAACCCACGGTTTTTTCTAGTCCAAGCGCTTTAGCTCCATCAGTTGTGGCCATTTCTACAACTTGTTGTGCCGGCAAGACGGTTGGGTCCATGTATCTTATCTTCTGTAGAAGAGCGGCAGTTTTCATTTCTTCAAACATGTCGAGGTTGTTGTTGCTGGCTGGTCCGTCTGTGCCTATGCCCACGGTTATACCTAGATCTGTGAGAGTTTTGATTTTTGGTGTGCCTGAGGCTATTTTCATGTTGGCTGTTGGGTTGTATGAAACTTTTACGTTGTGTTTAGCCATTATCCGCATCTCCTTTTCCGTGAGGTGTATGCAGTGTGCGGCGAGAACGTTGGATTTTAAGAAGTTTATGCTTTCCAACAATTCGATTTCGGTGAGACCATGTTTTTTCTTTACTAGTTTTGCCATTTGTTTTGATTCTGCTATGTGTATGTGTATGTCTATGTTGAGTTTTGAGGCTTCTTCTTGTGTCTGTGTTAGGAGTTGAGGGCTGCACGTGTAGACGGCGTGGGGGCCTAGTTGAGCTGTTACTTTTCCGTCTGCGTATCCGTTGTATTTTTGAGCGAATTCTACGCCTTCTTTTAGCATGTGTTCTCCTTTTTCGCGGTTTTCTGCTTCTATGATTCCTTGTGCTAGCACAGCCCTTAGTCCAGCTTTTTCGACGGCTTTTGCTATTTTTTCTTCGTGGAAGTACATGTCTGCGAATGTGGTTGTGCCGTTTTTGATGTTTTCGAGGCAGCCGAGTAGTGCGCCTTGGTAGATGTCGTTTGGGGTGAGTTTTGCTTCTAGGGGCCATATGGTTTGGGTTAGCCAGGTTGTGAGTGGCTGGTCTTCTGCTATTCCTCGGAAAAGTGTCATTGGTAGGTGGGTGTGGCAGTTGATTAGTCCTGGCGTGGCGACTTTGTCTTTGCCGTCTATTGTGATTTCGGTTTTCATTTTGGGTGCTTTTGTCTCTCTTCCTACATAGATGATTTTGTCTTTTTTTGTGGCGATTAATCCGTTTCTTATTATGGCGTCTCTACCGTTCATTGGGAGAATTGTGCAGTTGTGGATGATTATGTCTGCTTCTTCCAAGGATTTCACCTTGCTGATGGGGGGTTACTGTTTTAGTTTTGGTGTTTTGTCTTTGCAGTTAAGGTTTTTGTTGTTGATTCTGAATATTGATCTTGCTTTCATAAATGATTTCTTAGCTGTAGCCCAGTTTGTTTTCGATGTGTTATGAGTACTCGGCTTGAAGAGATTCGGCGTCAGGTTGCAGAGTTGCTGAAGGATGTTGAGGAGTTGCGACGACTCAAATCTGCTTCAGAGGATGTTCAACGTTTTCGTAGGATGATTATTAAGTCAAGATACGATTAAAGAAAAGCTTTGTTACGTTGTTTGCGTAGTCTCTCTCTTATAGACCCCCCTTATATATAGCCCCATATAATTTTTTTCAAGAGCCTATGGAGAGGAGGGTTGACAAGGTGTTCTCTTTGTATTTTCGGCTTTGCATTCTGCTCTGCACTAATGAAGGTTCTGTTTTGCAGTTTGCTATGTGAAAATTCGTGATAGCACAAGGCTTTTCGGAATTGAAGCTTGATAAAATTTAGATGACAGGCCGGGTGACAGTTTGTCGCACGGCCTACAACCTACTTTATTGGAGGAGGCTATCCTGGCTGTCGGGGTCTTTTTGTCTGAGTCTTAGCGGCCGTTAGGTCCTTTGACTGCCATGCCTATGTGTTTGCCGAAGATGTCGTTGAGGGATAGTTTGCCCATTCCGATGGATGCAAGTTTATGGCAGATAACGTTTAGCGAGTCTTCGGTGCAGCTTAACAAGCCTTCGCCTTCGCCGGTCAGTGTGTACACTTTTCTTGGTCTTTGGTTGGTTAGGTCCCAAGTGCTTGCGACGTAGCCTTTTTCTTCTAGGAGACTTAATAGTGGGTAGATTGTGCTGGGGCCGAAGTATACTCCGAAGTTTTTGCGGATGCTTGAGATGATTTGGTAGCCGTGCATGGGATTTGATTTTAAGAATTGGAGGATGACTAGGTCTAGGAGACCTCTCATCAATTTACTTTGAACTTCTCTCAGTTGTCTTTCCATTTAATTCATCCCTTTTTTGTGTAGGTTTGTTGAACAGTATACACGTTGTACATGTATACAATATGTCTCTATTCGGACATATCAAGTCTTTATAGGCACGATACAAGATATAAAGGTTTGCACGTATCTCAAGCATAAAAAAGCATATCAAAGCATATGAAAATACGTGAAAATCTGGGTAATTTAAATAAGCTAAATCATCCAACCATGAATATAAGACGGTTTTGGAAGTGAAAAATTGACTGAAACCTTCAAAGAGCGAATTGTACTACGCTTCTCCAAGAATTTTCTCGATATACTCACACTCAGGCTTGTTCAAGCCGAATCCATGTGGGGATACAAGATTATTAAGAAAACAGAAGGATTATTTGGAATCAAGCTTAGACACGGAGCCATATATCCTCTTCTTAATTCGCTGGAGGCTGATGGTTTTCTCAGAAGCAAACAAGAGGTTCATGGAAGAAGAAAGAGAAAAGTATATGAAATCACGTCAAGAGGGATACAATTCGTCAGCGCCTATTACGAGTTTCTAAGCGAACAATTACAAATGCTTGACATTAAGGGTTAGGAGACCTAAAAGATGAAGCAAACGGGCAGAAGTCAAGAAGAGATAGTGGAGCAGGTGCATGAGCTTCTGGAAGAAAGAGGTAGAAAGGCTCTGGAAATGGCGAAGAAAGAAATGTTGCGAGAGAAGATTGAGGCCAGAAAGGCATTTTGGAGACTCGAAGCAAAGAAGAGGTTGGGGATGCATGCATACAACTAAAATGAAAACCAACGAGAAGCTAATTGTACAAGTTCAAAGATTTCTGGAAGAAAGAAGCAGAAAGGCTCTAGATATCGCAAAGAAGGAGATTCTACAAGAAGAAATGGAATGCAAAGAGATCAATGATGCTTTTGAGTACTACGTAGAAAATTGGAACGATGTTATTCATCCTGGGCTGCTTTCAATTGCTTGTGAGGCTGCAGGAGGAGATGTTGACAAGTCAATCCCGATACAAGTCGTCATGTTGTTGCTGACTGCAGCTGTTGACATACATGATGATATAATCGATGAGTCAAACACAAAATATGGAAAGCCCACCGTTTTCGCTAAGTTTGGCAAAGAAATTGCTCTTCTTGTGGGTGATGCCTTGTTGATGAAGGCCCTAGTTCTTCTTCACAAACTGGAGGCCCAATTCCCCACAGAAAAGATGGATGCCATCTGGAACATAATAAAGAATCGATTTTTTGAGATGGGAAACGCTGAGGCTCTTGAAGCTTCTTTGAAAGGTAACACAGATGTTTCTGTGGAGGAGTACACACGGATTCTGAAAATGAAAGCTTCAACCTCCGAAGCTCACATGCGTATTGGCGCCATTGTAGGAGGTGGAGAACAAGGAATTGTTGACTTACTGGGTAGTTACGGCAGAACACTAGGGGTCCTAATCGGCATAAGAGAGGATTTCATTGATGTATTCGAACCCGAAGAACTCCAGACCCGAATTAGGAATGAATGTCTCCCGCTTCCTATACTTTATGCTTTCAAGAACCCGCAGACCAAAAAGATCATACTAGATTACCTTTCAAAACAAGAAATCTCTGATAGGGATGCGGAAAGAATAGTTGACATCATCTTTAAGGAAGAGAATGTTGAAACGCTTAGAACTGAAGTCAAGCGTTTGGCTGAAGAAACTCACAACACCATCTCGGTTATACCTAACAAAAGTTTAGCTTCTCAGATGGAAACACTAATTAACGGCGTGATCGAAGGTTTATGAGTGGCCATTGGATGCGTGCATGGACTGGGCCCAATGCACAGATCTACCAAAAAAGCAATCGGTCAAGCTCTATTTTCCTTTTTTCCTTCTTTTTCTTCGTTGCCATGATCCTTTCCTCAATTGTATTATTGTTCTACAGGTTGCATATAAGAGTTTTGTTGAACACAAATACAGTTTTTCTAGAATCGCCTTGGCGCAAACTGAATATGCATTCGCAAACATTTTATCTTTCTAATGCACATTATGGACAAATTGAGTTGTAGGAGAATGGCCAGAAAATCTGTCACGAACAGCGTTCTTTTGCCAAGAGATTTTCTTGCTGTCTTCATTGTTATCGTAAATGCTTTTTCATGGTATTTTCCGTTGTATCTTTTTTTCGAGAGTACTTTAGGAAAATTTCAGGTGGAGCCCACTTTCTTGTCAGTGGCATTCGGAGTTCAATGTGTGGCAGCTGTGGGTTCTGCAATAGTAGGCACGGCTTTGGTGAAGAGATTTCCAAGTCGCGATGAATTTCTATCCGTTTGGATGTTCATTGGGATCATAGCCTCTACATTAATGGTTACGTTGGAGACATTTAATATAGCATACGTTTTACTGGTTTCTTTTCTTCTGGGGATTTCGTTAGGGTTGGGTTTTCCTTCTTGCCTCGCTTATTTCGGAGATTGTAGTATCGAGGAAAATAGAGGACGATTAGGGGGAATCACGTTTTTTGTATCGTGTCTGTGCATGTTCTTTGTGGGTTTGCTCCTCAGTTTCTCCACTCTAGTTGTCGGCGCACTGATACTTGCTGCGTGGAGAGGAATTGGCTTGTTCCTATTTCTTCTTACCAGATCAAAACAACATTATTACAAAGAAAATATGATTGAGGTCTCCTACAGATCAGTTCTACTTCATAGACCTTTTCTCTTGTATCTTGTTCCATGGATTATGTTCTGTTTGGTAAATTTTCTTGAAAGACCTGTAGTAACTACATTTTTAGGGGAAGACTTTGCCTTTCTTATGTCAATTATAGAATTTGGGATTGGCGGTTTTGTTGCATTGATAGGTGGTTGGTTCGCTGATTCAGTTGGTCGAAAGCGTGTAGTTATCTTTGGCTTCATAATTCTGGGCATTGGGTATGCTGTGTTGGGGCTTTTTTCAAGGATCATTCTTTCAGGGTATTTGTTTTTCATCATAGACGGCGTTGCATGGGGTATCTTTTCACTGATATTTTATTTGGTCATATGGGCGGAACTCGCTGGAAACCGAATCAAAGAAAAATACTACTTGATGGGTGTATTACCTTTTATCATTTCTAGCTACATACAAATACTATTCACACCCTATGCTGAATTAGTCCCGGTCTCTGCAGCCTTCTCATTGGCAAGCTTCTTCTTGTTTTTGGCAGTTCTGCCATTAATGTATGCTCCTGAGACTTTGCCTGAGAAGAAGATTGAGCTTAAGCGTCTTAGAAAGTATATGGAGAAAGCAAAGAAAGTTAAGGAAAAACATGCGAAGGGTTAGAGTTTTTCGATTTTTTGGTTATTTCTTCTAAGGTTTTTGTGAACAACACCTATGTGCACATGTACTTGTAGAGGTAAAATTCATCTGCATTTGGAATATTACCATTAAGGGAATACCCCATTTATTTCAAAATCAAGAAGTAGACATATATTAGAATAATTTAATAAAAGGGCTGTACAAGTGTTATTTGGCAAAAGGAGTAGAAGCTCAAAGAGAGAGGGCAGAAGTTGAGAAAGCGTTCAACTAGGTGTTTTACTCTTTTACTATTAGTCTATGTACTTGTTTTCACATCAACCATGGTTCAAGTAAGCACTGGGAAATTGAGCGGTTCAATCTCTATCACGGCTTCTCCAACAACCATCACGATTGGCGAGAGCACCACCATAAGCGGATCCATCACCCCCGCAAGCGTAGGAGAGACTGTGACAATCTGGCATAGAAAGATCGGAAAACCATGGAGCATCCTCACAACCGTGACAACAAACGCAACCAGCCACTACTCATACATTTGGACAGCCTTAGCATGGGGAACCTACGAGCTTAAATCAACTTGGATAGGCGACACATACGCAGCTGAAAGTTCCATAATAACCGTAGATATTAAAGCTCCCCCGATGGCTTCCTTCACCTACACACCTCATACGCCAACCGTTGATGATACCGTTACTTTCGACGCATCCGCCAGCTCTGATCTAGATGGAACCATTGAGAGCTATGCTTGGGACTTCGGAGATGGAATGAGCGGAACCGGAGTGACCACGACTCATACTTACACAACGGCTGGCACCTATAACGTCACGCTAAAAATTACGGACAACGACACCCTAACAGACACCGCCGCAAGGGACGTAACCGTCTCTCCGCCTGCTCTTCAGCCTCCTGTTGCTTCTTTCATCTATTCACCGACCACACCCCAAGTGGACGAGACTATGACCTTTGACGCTTCAGCCAGTTCTGATCCAGACGGAACTATAGTCAGTTATGAATTGGCCTTCGGCGACGGTGAATCAGTCAACATGATGGTAGCAGTGGTTACGCATGCGTATGCGGATAACGGAACATACAGAGTCACACTCAAAGTGACTGACAACGATGGACTTTCCGACACCACTTTCAAGGACATCGCAGTGCTTAATAGACCTCCGAATGCCACCTTCACCGAATCCGCAGAAACTGTCTATACTGGCGAAGTCATCTCGTTTAATGCATCGGATAGCTATGATCCCGATGGCAACATAACAAACTACTTCTGGGACTT
>CAZKWF010000006.1:0-49765 GCA_964556565.1 uncultured Candidatus Bathyarchaeia archaeon | reverse complement strand
ACCCTGTGTGGGTTGACGGTGTCGGTTGGGGCATAGACTCGACCTACTGGACAAACAGAGACCTTTATTACCCGAAATACGTGGAATGCGCCGCCCGCATGGCTTACAAAATGGCGGGAATCAAAAATCCACGCAAAGAAATAGACGTAGCAGAACCGTACGATCCGTTCGATTATAAGGAACTACATCACATGGAAGGACTCTTACTCTGCAAGAAAGGGGAAGCACCAAAACTCACGGAAGAAGGCGTCACACAGCGAGACGGCGACTTGCCCATAAACCCCTCAGGTGGTCTGTTAGGAGTCGGCAACCCAATAGCAGCAGCAGGACTTATGAAAGTGTGTGAAATCTTCTGGCAGTTGCGTGGAGAGGCTGGCAAACGACAGGTGCCGGGCGACCCTAGAACAGGAGTGGCCCAAGCTTGGGGAGACCTCATGCAGTATGGATCCGTGATAGTTCTGAGGAGTTGAGGTGAAGGAAATGAGCGTGAAAATTAAGAAGTATTCGGGTGAAAGAATCAGAACAGCCGACCTTAGAGAAGGAAAAGTTCCAGTCATTCGTTGGAGTCCAAAAGTCAGGTATGCGTGGAGCATAGGCGTTGCCATGAGCAGGTTCCTAAAAGAATTGAGAAAGGGAAAGATAATAGCTAGAAAATGCCACAAGTGTGGTCGCATAGTTGTTCCGCCACGAATGTTCTGTGAAATGTGCTTCCGACCAACTGATGAATGGATCTACGTAAAAGATTCAGGAATCATTAACACCTACTCAATTTCTTACCTAGCCGCGGACGCGACCAGAACGAAAGAACCAACGATTGTTGCAATTATCGAAATCGATGGCGCCTCAAAGGGAATAGGAATCCTGCACAAAATAGGCGAAGCGAAGCCAAAGGACGTAACGTTCGGCATGAAAGTCAAGGCCGTGTGGAAGCCTCCTAAAGAACGCACCGGAGCAATAACTGACATAAAATACTTCAAACCAGCGGAGGTGTAACAGAAATGTCTCTAGAAAAGATAGGTGACCCCCGTGAACTGAAGCACTGGATGGGTCACATGGAAGCAGATTACGCATACACTCACGGGATCGCAGGTGAGAAATTCTTTAAGGAAATCAAAGAAAACGCAAGAATCATGGGAGCTAGATGTAAGAAGTGCGGCTTCATCTACGTACCTCCAAGACTGTTTTGCGAGCAATGCTTTGAGAAGCTGGATGTATGGGAAAAAGTAAGTAAAAGAGGCGAAGTCCACACCTACACCGTCGCTTACATAGACACTGATGGATCCAAACTGAAGAAACCGATCATATGGGCTATGATCAAAATCAACAACGTTCACGGGGGATTTGTCCACAAGCTAGGCGAAGTTGATCCAAGAGACGTGAAAATCGGTATGCAAGTTGAAGCCATCTTCAAAAACAAGAAAGAACGCGAAGGTTCCATGCTCGACATCAAATATTTCAAACCAGTAAAGTAAAGGCCTCGGTTCAGGAGTGCGAAAAGCTTCAATTCATCCTCCTACCTTTTTGAGGGTTTTCATACCCATAGAGCTAGTTAAGAGATTTGTGGTTTTTTTGTATACGCGATTGCCATGAAGACGACCTTTTGGGTGACATCTGCAGGTGCTCCCCGCAAACTCCCTTCATTTATGTCGGATGCAGGTATTGAAGCGTGCACTAGGGTAGTTGAAAGATTTCTTTAGCGTTTTCTGTAGTTGCTTCAGCCAGTTCATCCATAGAGATTCCTTTAAGCTCTGCAATTTTTTTAGCTATGAAGGGGAGGAAGGCTGGTTCATTTCGTTTTCCTCGCTTATTTTGAGGGGCAAGCCAAGGGCTGTCGGTTTCGAGGAGTATCTTGTTCAAATCTGTCCATTTGGCAATTCTGCGTAATTCGTGGGAGTTGGGGAATGTGGCTGGTCCTGCAAAGGATATGTAGAAGTTTGACTTAATGCACCATTCAGCCATTTCTCTATCCCCTGAGAAGCAGTGCATTATGCCGTCTATTTTTCCTTCAAATTTTGAAAGCATTTTGAGAGTATCGACTTGTGCTTCTCTGTTGTGGATTACAACCGGCAGCTTCAGCTCTTCGGCTAGAAACAGTTGAGCTTCAAAGGCTTTCTTCTGGGCTTCTCTTGGAGATAGGTTTCGGTAGTAGTCTAGTCCAATTTCGCCGATGGCTACAACCTTTGGATTTTCAGATAGTTTCCTTAGTTCATCTAAGACATTTTGGTTCAGCTGATTAGCGTTGTGAGGATGAATTCCTACTGTTGCACAAAGCCCATTGTATTTTTCAGCTAGTTTGATGGCCTTTCTGCTGCCTTCAATGTCAAATCCGATGTTTACTATGTGTTCTACGCCGGCTTTCCTAGCGCGACTCACCACTTTTTCCCTATCTCTGTTGAAACTTGCCCATTGAAGGTGTGCGTGTGTGTCAACTAGCATGTTTCAGCTTCCTTAAGGGCATACATGCTGGGCTTTCGCTTTTTCTACGAATGCGGCGTGCACATTCTTGGCAGCTCTCCCTTTCAACTTCATTTTCGCATAATCTTTGTGCCGACAGAATCGAAAAAAGGCAACATTAGTAGTTCTCACACCAAACCTCGAAGTAGCTTTTTGCGTGTTCACAGACAGGGCATTTCTCAGGCGCTTCACTGCCTTCATGAACATAACCACAATTCCTGCATTTCCATTTGATGGGTGAATCTTTTTTGAAGACGCTACCTTGCTCCATGTTTGCTACCAATTTTAGATACCGGCGTTCATGAAATTTCTCAACTTTAGCGACCATACGGAAAGTATTAGCCACACCTTTGAAACCTTCTTCTTCCGCAACCTCAGCAAAGTCGGGGTAGAGGGTTCCCCATTCCATTTTCTCTCCTTCTGCCGCTGTCTTCAAGTTTTTGATTGTTGATCCAATGATGCCAGCAGGATAGGCGGTTTTAATTTCCACCATTCCGCCTTTGAGATGTTTGAAGAACAGCTCAGCGTGCTCCTTTTCGTTGCGAGCCGTTTCTTGGAAGATTGAAGATATTTGCTCGTACCCTTCTTTCCTGGCTGCACTGGCATAGAAAGTGTATCTGGTTCGGGCTTGGGATTCACCTGCAAATGCTGCCATCAGGTTTTTTTCGGTTCTACTCCCTTTCAATTCCACTACAATAACCTCCTTTCAACCATTCTATCTAATACAAGCATAAAAACATTTGAAATGTTCGAGAACATGTCAGGTTCAAAGCATAATTCTCCGCATTTTTCCAGTCCAGCTTGGTTCGGCGTATACTTGAGATGTAGTGGCTGCTCCATAACATGTATTCCAACTTGTTTTCATGATTTCAAGAACCAACCGTGGCACTTCACCACTCCATGCATGTATACGCGGCGTAGAAGCGAAGTTTTATAGGTAGAACCGCAATGCTGTACAATTGGTGAATGGGCAACTAGTTATAGCGCTCTGTTCTTGGTGCGTATAGATGAAATCGTATGACGAGGTGATTAGAGAGAGACGGATGATGCTGAAGGCTCATGGCATTGAGCGTGAGGAGTGGGGGTCACATCAACGCAAGGGTATTCCACCGCTACCACTGGAGAAGCCATACCCCAAAGATTGCACTCTAGTTAGCTTGGTGCAAACTGATAGCATAAGCCTTGGTAGCATCACATTGGCGGAGGCGATAACCCAGCGGCAGAGTCACCGCAAGTTCACAGGCGATGCCCTGACGTTGGAGGAACTATCATTCTTGTTATGGTCAACACAGGGAGTCAAATCTGTTGACGAGAACAACGTATGGACCAAACGAACCGTCCCCTCAGGCGGTGCACGGCATCCTTTTGAGACATATCTAGTTATGAACCGAGTAGAGGCCATTGAATCGGGAGTGTATAGATACCTCCCAATTGAGCACAAGTTGCTCCTTGTGGCGAAGGGCGATCAACAGCTTCCAGATCGGGTTTCAACTGCATGCTATGGACAGACGTCCATCGGTAAGTCTGCAGTCGTCTTCGTGTGGGCAACAATTCCCTATCGTGCCGAATGGCGCTACAGTATAGTGGGCTACAAGGATATCCTAATCGAGGCGGGTCACATCTGTCAGAACCTCTATCTAGCGTGCGAGGCTATCGGAGCAGGTACCTGTGCTATCGCGGCTTATGATCAGAAGGCTATGGATACGCTGATAGGTGTCGATGGAGAAGACGAGTTCACAATATACTTGGCTGCAATTGGCAAGGTTCACAATGACTGGGAAGAAGACTAAGATTGCATGCCTTATATTGAATGGAGCAGAGAGGTAAGGGATACTGAGTATGAAGGGGCAGCTTCATTTTATTGGGGTTGTGGAAAACGTCAACGAACAGGAAGGAAGAATTAAGGTTTTCCCGGAATACTGCGGTGGACTTAAAGGTATAGATGCTTTTTCTCATGTAGTTGTCCTTTACTGGGCTCATCAGCGGGACACCAAAAAGGAGAGGAGTATTTTGTTGGTTTTTCCGAGAAAGCATAAGAGAAACGTGGAAACCGGGGTTTTCGCTTGTAGAAGCCCGTCAAGGCCTAATCCGATATGTATGTGCGTGGTGGAACTTGTGAAAGTTGAAGAATGCACTTTGACAGTGAAGGGGCTTGACGCTTTCAAAGGCTCACCGGTAATTGATATAAAACCGTACATTCCGAGAGCTGATTCCATCCCTAACGCGCGAGTTCCAGAATGGACCTCAAAAGGACATCCGACATAAAGACTAGAGAATAGGGGAATGCATGATGCGTGAATTTGGTTATGATAGATGTGCACAAACTAGGGATTTAGGATAGAAGCCTCTTCTAGATTTCTTTTCCACAAAAAGCTTTTAACAACAGCCTTGAAATAATGGGGTCTCCGAAAAGAGAAGGAGATATTATGAAGTCAAATAAAACAAGAGCAACAGCTTTTGCAATGGTATCCTTAGTTTTCCTATCAGTGTTCTATTCAACCCTACCAGTTCAGGCTACCGGAGTTATCCGCTTCAGGTTACTGGCTGTTGAACGATACTTTGATCACACAAGAATGTTCGAAGCAGTGGACTTGATCACTGAATTACTGAATTACCCAAACTGGGACAACTCCACGTCCGATTATGAGAGCTACATCCACCTCTTGAGTGCTGTAGCTGATCCAACCACTTTGCCTGTTAGCCTACAACCCTTCTACCGTGGCAACTCAACTAAAGCAAATCTTCAGAGTGAGATCACAAATTTCCTTGGTCAAGCAGGTGAAGAAGAGATTGTGATACTCTATTACTGTGGTCATAGTAGTGCAACCCATCTATCTTTGGACTATTCAGTATCTCAGGCAGAACTGAATTCTTGGCTCTCTTCAGGAGGACTACTAGATGCCTATGTGAATCTGATATTGGACACTTGCCATAGCGGATACTGGATCAACGATGGAGCAGGCCCATGTCTACTCGGCGATATCAATGTACTCGCTGCGTGCGAACATGACCAATCAGCATGGTGTTGGGGTTGCCACACAGCTTTCACGGATCACGGTTTGATACCGGGATTTGGGTCGGCTACAGACACGAACGGTGATGGCTGGATTTCTATAGAAGAAGTCTTTGACTATGCTGCACCAGCATGTACAGCTTATGCTGCTAGCAATGGCAAAACACAAGAGCCAGCGAGTTGGTATAGCTTGTGCACAGGCAACATACCTATTGTTCAAAGAGACCCACTAGCATCATTCCCTGACTTTGCATATCCAACAACAACTCATGCTATCGGCAGTCCAAAGCACATTGATGGCTCAAATACATATGTTACGTCATATACAGCTTTGACGCTGAGTGCTGAAGACACCGTGTGTCCAACATCAGGCATAGAGTTCACAAAGTACAGAATTGATGGAGGTTCTTGGATCACTTACACCGCTTCCTTTGACTTATCCGGGTACAGTGACGGATCCCATACAATCGAGTATTACAGCAAAGATAATGCTGGAAACGAAGAACCTCATCACTCATTTACCGTGATCCTCGACGACACTCCACCGACGACATCGTTGACAATAGGCACTCCTAAACACGTTGACGGCACTGACACCTACGTCACCTCTGCAACCTCGTTCACTCTGAATGCAATAGATGGAGCAGGCTCAGGCGTTGCATCCACATACTATCGAGTCAACAGTGGCTCCTGGATCACATACAGCGGACCATTCACGCTCTCTGGCCCGGACGGAACATATATAATCGAATATATGAGCACAGACAACCTCGGCAACACTGAAACCACAAACGATGAAACCGTCATATTGGATAATACACCACCGACTGTTGAGGTGATATATCCACCTGACGGCTTTGTCTATGGTCTGATAACAATCCAAATCGAAGCAACAGACGATGGGTCAGGAGTCGACTATGTCGAGCACTCTCTAGATGAATCCACATGGATTCCAACAACATACAATTCAGTTACAGGCTATTACGAGGTTGACTGGGATACTACAATAATACCAGATGGCGACTACACTATTTATGCAAGGGCATACGACAATCTTGGAAATGAAGGAAGCGACCCTGAACCTCCTGAAGTAATAGTTGTCCTCCTCGAACTGACAACTAGCTTCACAGACAGCAAGTTCAACCCCCTTGAAGAGCTCAATGTCATATTCAATGAACAGAAACCGCCTATGTACAAAGTAAGCACCAATCCAGGAACAATATACGAGATAATTGAGATCACCAACATCGGGTCAACCGTGACATTGCCAAGCTTGGAACTCAACATATCCATACCCACAGAAATTGATTTCTTTGGACCAAGTGAACTGGCTTTTCAGCTCAAAGGGGCCAAACCAGTTCACATATACCTCAATGGAATCGACGTTACACCCACTGGCAAATGGACACAAAGCCTAGATGAACTTCTAGTCGAACAGGCTTTAGCTCCAGGAGACACTCTTACACTGACAATCCACTATGAATATGCCTTCAAAGGTAACACATACAGTGCTTCAGATATTGGTGGATGGACTAGTGAAGCTTACGACTTCGAAACTGCAATAACGAGTGCCTCTGGACCAAGCTGGATAGAAACGCTGGATGCGGTAATATAGGCTAGAAACTGTACAGCAATTCCCCACAATTTTCCTTTTTTCTTTTGTACACGCACAAAAAAGAAGAATGATTAGTCTCTTTGCACTTCCTGAGGTGCTAAGCATGCACGCCAAGAAGGAGCATAGAGCTGAATTTTTCTTGTGTATAATTCAGCAAATTACAAACCTATTGTAATATGTATTGAGTCTTGCGTAATATGTAATTGAGATACTTAAACCTTTCATCAAAATCGTTAAAGAATCGATCGCACTCGCGTGAATAGGTAGAGTTGGAAAGTAGCAAATGTAAAAAAAGTGTTAGCAAGTGCCGGGTAGAGCGGCTGAAAATTAAGAGCAACTCACAGAATTAGCATTATTCGCATGTCCTATTCTTAGCATGCATACAGAGTAGTATAGTCAGTTTCTGGTGCGGGCCTAGGTAACAGAGAGAGGAGAGAAAGTCCACAATGAAGCTAATCTATGCTAAGCCGTGCCCGCACCATCTTAAGAGTTAGGAAAATTCTCTATTAATATCTGATGCAACAATCTTCCATAGAGGATTTTGCCATCATTCTTTTATGAAAAAATTCTCTAAAACTAAGAACGGGCGTTAGGCAAAGTCTTTCAGGAGAGGTGCCGAATCAGCAGGCGACAATTACCTCGTTCTTGCTCGATGAAGGCTACTCGATGAAAGGCCAGTATGGTCGAGTAATCTGATAGACGCCGAGAAACGCCCAAAGATACCCAATGCATGCATGGAGTGTTTATCTGCGGGTTAGGGCGTATATAGCGCCACCGACGAATAGTATTCCAAAGATGATTACAAAGAATGGCCAAAGGACGTTAAAGCCTTTCACGACCACGCCCATTTCCTGTAGAATAAAAACAATTCCTGCAAGTATTATTATTATACCGATGAGTAGCCCAAAGATTGCGCCGCCATGGGGGAGTCCAAAACATTCCTCTTCCATACGCTTTCCAAACTGTTCGCCCCACTCCTCTGCGCGTCTCCCAAATTCTTCTCCCCATTCCTCTGCACGTTTTTCCAAGCGTTTCTCCCGTGAGACCTCCAAGCTTGCCCCGCACTTACTGCAGTGTTTAGCATCTTCGTCGTTCTTGGTACCGCATTTAGTGCAATAAACCAAAAACTTTCCACTCCAATGGCAACTGTATCAACAGCAAGTGTTCATAAGACTTTCGGCATGCATGCAAGTTATAAACTTCGGTACATGCTATTCTGAGAAGGTGATGTAAGTTGACTAAAACGTTAACAGATATTTGCGGTTGTGTTTTTGAGGTTCGCCAAGGCGTGTTTGTATGTGTTAAGCGCTGCCTGAAGCATAGCAAACCTAAGCCAAAAAGACCCTATAGACCAAAAGCTGAATGTGTAAGACCCTGAAAGAGTAGTCTTTCTAAGCATATGTGCACGCTGGATTCTTCTCGTGCTAGGTGCCTTCAGACTTGGGCGCGGGAGAAGAGGTATGTACCGATGCCTATCATCATTGCGTTGAAGCCTGTGAGCACTCCTAAGCTGATCAGCCACCCGAGCGGACCAAGCATGGGCGTCCCAGTTCCTAGCAGACACCACCGCAGCAGTTCGACTCCATAAAACATGGGATCAAATAGCATCGCGACTTGAAGAGGTAAAGGCACAGCATCTATGGGAAAGAACGCACCTGATAACATGAATAGTGGCCATATCACGAAGGTAGACAGTAGCTGGAATGCGTGGAAATCGTTGAGGGTTGATCCAATCGCCACGCCCAGACCCACGAAGCCGGCCGTGATGAGTAGCATAACGCCTATTGCTGCAAGTGCTCCAAAAACCAAAGCTGGAGTTGGTGTAAAGGCACCCATGATTCCGGCGACCACCATTAATATTATGCCCTGAATCGACGCGGTGACGGCGCCACCAAGGATTTTGCCTAGGATAATGCTGGTTCGGCTGACAGGTGCGACTAGCATTTCCTTCATGAAGCCGAATTGGCGATCGAAAATAACTGAAACCCCGGAGAACACTGAGCCAAAGAGGAGTCCCATGCAAATAATGCCTGGTGCCAAATAAGAGAGGTAGCTAACTTTGCCGACGCCACCAATAAACCCGCCCAGTCCCAAGCCGAATATAGCAAGGAAGAAGAAGCTTTGGGCCACAGACGAGATAATGCGTGCCTTCGCCCGCCAGTAGCGTTTCAGTTCTCGGAGTAAGACCACGTAAATTGCTTGGCCAGATAATGGTTGAACCATTATGTTTCAGACTCCTCTTGAATGGATGCGTTAGCCATGGGTCTGTCGCCCTCGAGCTTGCCGCATTATTCGGTGACGTCGTACCATCTCCATGAAGCTTCCGCGTTGGTCTCTGATGTTTCGTCCTGTTACTGAGATGAAGACGTCATCAAGTGTTGGTTTGTGTAGCTCCACTGATTCTAGGGCTACTCCTGCTTCATCTACTAGTTTGACGATGCTTGGGATTCGGTGTCCGCCGTCATCTACCAACAAGTTTAGTCGCTTTGAACCTAGGGCTTGATTGCTGGAACTATTTTGGTTAATTGAGCCTTGTGGCTGCATTTTCTCAAGGTGTTTGGGCATCTTGCTACGACCAGTGCTTCCGTGGTTTGTTCCACCTGTCATCCCTGAACTTGCAGCCATTCCGTGCATCATGTTCATCATTCTGTTTGTTGTGGCTTGGTTGTCGTCAATGGACAGAAGATGAACGCGGCGTATCCATTTCTTTTTTTCAAAGAGGGGATGCACCTTTGGAATCATCTTAGGGGCTTTGAAGGTTAGGCTCACAACGTCTCCTTCTAACTGTGCTTTCAGCTTGTCCGGTGTGTCCAGTGCCACGATTTTGCCGAAGTCAATGATGAGGATGCGGTCACAGAGATGGTCTGCTTCTTCCGTGTAGTGTGTGGTCAGAATGATTGTGACTTTCTTCTCTTGATTTAGGCGTTGAATGTGTTCCCAAATGGAATGACGCGTCTGAGGGTCGAGACCGAGTGTTGGTTCATCCAAGAAGAGGACTTTGGGGTGGTGGAGTAGTCCCCTTGCTATTTCCAGTCGTCTTTTCATGCCGCCGCTATAAGTTTTTACGAGGTTGTCAGCTCGGTCAGTAAGTTGGACTATCTCCAGCATTTCCTTAATTCGCTGCTTTCGTAGATTTCGATTTAAGTTGTATAGTCGCCCGTGGAAGTCTAAGTTCTCGCGACCAGTTAATTCGATGTCCAGCGTCGGATCTTGGAACACATATCCTATACTTCGGCGGACTGCGTCTGGTTCTTCAACAATGTCATGTCCGTTTACTGTAGCAGTGCCGCTGGTTGGTTTCAACAGTGTTGACAGCATATTCAGCGTGGTCGTCTTGCCAGCTCCATTAGGACCAAGAAATCCTAGAATTTCGCCTCTCTTCACAATAAAACTTATTGTATCTACTGCTCTAACCTTGCCGTTGAAAACCTTGGTCAATCCGCTGACTTCAATGGTGTCAGTTTTTGCAGAACTCATTCCATATACGCGCGCCCTTCAGTTTATGTATGTGCATGATTTCAGCAGACTCCTATTTATCGGTTACAGTTTTACTTTGCTACATGCATGTTTCTTGGAAAGTATTTGCTGGTCCATAAGCCCAGCTTGGTGAGAGAGAGCATGAGAGGAACCTCCATCAACGGCCCGATGACTGTGGCAAGGGCGGCTCCAGAGCCTATGCCGAAAATTGTTGTTGCAACTGCTATTGCAACTTCAAAGTGGCTGCTTGAGCCTATGAGTGTGGTTACGATTGAAGTTTGATAGTTCCAGTTGGATAGCCAAGCTATGGAATATGTTAGGGCAATCATTGTGACGTAGTGAAGCAAGTTTGGGGCTGCTAGCAGAGCTACAAGTGGTGGATTGTTTAGGATTACTTCTCCTTCGAGAGAGAACATGACAATTAGTGTAAGTAGTAACGCGATTATGGATACTCTGCGTATGAACCCTAGATATATTTCATTGAACCATTCTTCGCCTCTTTTGTTCATAATAACCCGTCTGGATAGTGCTCCCAAGAAGACGGGTAGAGCTATAAAAAAGATTACGCTGTAAGCGATTAGGTCCCATGGAACGGGTATGTTGCTTATTCCCATGTAGAAGGCTGCTTGTGGGGCATACAGAGCCAACATCAAAAGAGCATTTATGGCAGTGTTTACAAGTCCCTGTGCTAAGTCTCCTTTAGCTAACATTATCCACCACATTACCATGGCTGTGCACGGTGACAGTCCGAGTAGAATAACTCCGGCTTTCTGCAATGGGTCTGTTAATATCAAATTCGCATAGAGTGTCATTAGTGGTGGAGCGATTAGCCAGTTGGCGATTATGGTGAGCAATAGAGGTTTAGGCTTTTTTGTGGACTTTACAACGTCACGGAATCTTATTCCTACTACCGTGGGGTACATCATGAAAAACAAGCAAATGCCAATAGGGATAGACAAGTTGCCAGCTTTCAAAGAGTCCAAAAATTGACCAAATGAAGGAAGGAATCTTCCCAGCAACAATCCTGCTAGGATACAAATGGCAATCCACAACGTGAGATATTTTTCGAAAATCCCGAGGGGAACTTTCTTTTTTTGGGAGTTGGGCATTTTCTTGGACCCCTTCAAGGGGGAGTTACATATTGACGTATTTAAATATAATGTTTTATTGCCTCCCAAATACATATTTAGATATTTCGATACAAATTACTGGTGAGAATAAACATGTCTAAAGCTGATGCGGATAAACGATTGGCAAGATTAGTCAAGTCGTGCGTCTGTCCAACAGAGGACGCATCCAAGTATGCTAAAGAATTAAGAGACCTCGCCGATAGGATGGCAAGTAAAGAATCAGCCAAAAAGCAAAGCAAATTTTTTAAAGCCTTAGCAGATGAAAACAGGGTCAGAATCTTGAGGCTCCTAATGCTACGTGAGATGTGCGTGTGTGAAATAATGGTTGCTCTAAGTCTGACACAGCCAACAGCCTCCCACCACCTGGGAATATTGGAAAAAGAAGGCATTATCAAGAGAAGAAAAGAAGGAAAATGGGTTTTCTACGCTATTGCCAATTTGGAAATCATTAAGGAAATAGGAAAATTGAGTCTGCTGAAATAAGGAAATACTGTTCTAGCATTGCTTTCTAGATTAGAAGTTGGATGCAGTCTGCTATGAAGTGAGATATTATTGCTCCTAATATGGCGAGTAGAGCGCATTTTAGTCCTTCTCTGTAAGGGTTTTCATGACTTGTTTTTCCTATGTAGCTTCCAAGAATGAATGCCATTATAGTTCCGATTATGAATGTAAGTATCACGGCGTGGTTCATTTGGAGAACTATGAACGGGAATAATAGAACTAGCACCGCGGCGATGGTTGATGCGAATGCGAAGAAGGTATTTGTGAAGATCTCCCTTTTAGGATGTATTCTCGTTGTTACTCCGTGGTCCGTCGTTTCATGAATTTGCAATGCTCTTTCCGCCGATTGGGACATGAAGAACCCGATGGAATTTCCAAATGCATTGGCAAAGCCACCGATTACTCCCGTAATTATCACAAACCGAGTGTCAGAGGTAACTTCAGCAACCCCTATTATAAGACCTAGGCACATAATTAAGCCGTCTGCAAGTCCAAAGGCTATTCCTTCCAAACGATAGGTTTCTTCGGATAGGTTTTCAGTCATCTTCCAACCCTTTCTTGTTTGTAAGCCAGTCTGCTAATGTAATTCTGTTTGTGTTATAGTGTTTCTCTGCTGAGACGATTCCTCTCTTGGCTAACCTAAAAAGTATTCTGTGTGTCTTCACTCGTGATAGACCAGTCTTCCAGCGAATATCCTTCTGTAACATTGTCCCACCTTCAGCAACCAAAATCTCAATCACCTTTCTCTCATCTTCATTTAGAACTCGCAAAACTGCACTAAGGGTAGATTCTCCTTTCTCAACAATTGGCACCGAAGAAGGCTCTGTTTTAGGTTTGTCTTCTCCGAGTTCTGGAAAAGCTAGGGCATACCCTAATACGCTCACAAAGACAACAAGAGGCCCAATAAACAAGAGAAGCCAGAAAGACTGTGGAATCTGGTTGCCCATTCCATGCCCTCTTCCACCAAAGCCACCTTCAATTGCAAAAAAGAAAAGGCCGAGGACAGTGAGAATGAACGAGATTGCTAGAAAGAAAATCAAAGCTTTGGAACGCATGTTTCACTCACAAAATCTAAGAACTAATCACTCCTTATAAGCTGTTTCAAAATTTGAAACACTTTGTTACAACGAACATCTAAACCATATGGTGACCATGATTTTCTTGTGAGCAAAAGAATGGAGGTGGTAAAGAATGAATGGTAAAATGATGGCGGGAATAGGATTAGTAGTGGGTGTCGTTGCCCTCGCTCTATTCGCTGCACCTATACAGGCTTACATGAACGGAAACAGGAATGTGCTTCAAACACAGACTCGAGAGAGATTGAAAGCTCAAGACTGCGACTGTGACCGGCTTCAGATGCAGGAACGAAAGAGATTTAGGACCCAGCATCATGTTTGCATCTGCAATTGCGCACAAACACAAAACCAAAGCAGACAAAGGACGGGAGAATACGTCACAAACGGAACATGTATCCAAACAATGGACATGAAACAGTTCAGAAATCAGCATATAGAAAGAACACGAAGTGAAGGGGATTAAGGATTGCTGTTAAGGCATTTTCATCATCTTTCTTTTTTTGGGTCATGCACGTGTGCAAATTCAAATGAATTGTCTTATTTTGGCTGCTACAGTATCTAATTTACTGGATTCGCATTTTTCACGGGGTCGGCATGATTTCGGTTTTCCATATCTTGGGATGATGTGTACATGAAGATGAAATACAATTTGACCAGCAGCTTTTTCGTTGTTTTGAATAATGCTGATTCCTTCAGCACTTACGCTCTTCTTGACTGCGTGTGCTATTTTCTTCACAACCTTGAATAAGTGTGCAACTTTTTCTTCTGGAATTTCATAGATGTTCTCGTAATGGTTTTTAGGTATTACGAGTGTGTGGCCTTTGTTTATCGGGTTCATGTCTAGAAAAGCGGCTACTTCTTTGTCTTCGTAAATGTAACTCGCAGGAGCTTCCTTTTTTGCTAATCTACAAAACGTGCAATGCCCAGTCATGAAGCAAACCTCTTTCATGCAGTGTTACAGTAGTTTCTTTCTTAAATCATTAGTACGAGTTCCAATGATGTGGGCGCATGATGCAGATGGTAGGAGTCTGCGAAACTAATCCATGTATGCATCAGCGTCTGAAATATTTCCGTTTCCGGAATATTTGTAGAACCGTAATCACCGCTATATTTCGTCTTTCGTAAGTCTTAATTATGCAGTCCATAAGTGTTCTAATGATTAGCGGAGAACAAGAAAACGACAAAGATATAGTCAAGATTGTTGAAGTTGCGAGGGGCTACTTTCCAACGCAAACATGGGAGGACATTGGATATATCGGGAAGCTCAGCTTTGAACATGCCTTCAAGGTTGTAACAAGCAGAG
This sequence comes from uncultured Candidatus Bathyarchaeia archaeon, assembly GCA_964556565.1. Taxonomy (GTDB): domain Archaea; phylum Thermoproteota; class Bathyarchaeia; order Bathyarchaeales; family Bathyarchaeaceae; genus SOJZ01. Next base: position 35,196 of record CAZKWF010000006.1, on the reverse strand, counting down.
AATCCTGCGGTGCCTTCCATTTTCAAAAGTTGATTAGTAAGATTAGAAGAGTGAGAGATTCCAAGAAGTTGACGAGTCTCTTGTTAGGGATAACGTCAGATCCTATGGTGGCCATGTACCATTTCTTTGATAGAACAAATTTCAAAAGAGCGCTCTATCTTGTTCACGATTATGTGGATGAAAAGGTTGGGGTTGTCTCCCTCTTTCAAGTGAACAAGGGTTCTTCAAGCAGGTTGGTGGCTCACGGATTAGGCCACAACAGGGGCTTACACCATCACGCGGAGCCCATCGACCTTATGTATTCTGAGCTGTTAAGCTCCTCAACACTCCAAGTGGACGGCTTTTGTGAAGTCTGCCTGCGCAAGTTGGCGAAAGATAAAACGGATGCGTGCAGTTGTCGCCAATGACATTGCATGTATGTGCATGATGCAACCTATTTGTGTTTACTTTATCGTGCTTGGTATTCGTCCATGTGTACAGAGCATGCAGGGATTTTTACGAAAGAACTTTGTAGACTTTGTCTCCTTCTCTAGCTCTCTGATTGACTTTCAAGCCTATACTCTGCCCAGCTCCAGCACTCTCAATATTCTCATGTTCAATCTGCATTGACCCTACGGTCTGCTCGAAATCTGATGTATCTCCTTGAATGAGTATCCTATCGCCTGCACGTAAAGTATCCTTTAACTCCACGACCGCTACACTAATCTTTGCGAAATAGTGAGTGATAATGCCAATCTCTTTTAATTCTCTACTAGTCGACAATTCTGATTTCTCCAATTATTTAAGCGCCTTATTTCGCTTTAATGTTTTTCTAGTTGTGCATACATGCACTCTATCTGCTTATCTTAACTTCATAAATAAAATAAGAATGGCTTTTCAATCTAGTTTTGACGCCCCATGAGAAAAATTACTACGCGTTATATAGCTGGTTTCGCATTGGGCTTAGCACTCTGCTTTGCTGGATTAACTCTGTTAGTTGCCGTATTATGGAAGGCATTGCCGAACGTGTCCACTTCACAGGGGGCGTTGTCAGCTTTAGCGGAGTATCTCTGGACAAAAGAGTTTGATCTTGGTTTCGATGTTAAGTTGAAACTGATGCACTTGATCATGGTGGGAGCTACTGCTCTAGTTTCTGGGATTTTCGTTCTTACGTTCAGTCGGAAAGTCTTCTATGTAGGAGAAAATGTTTTGTTGCAGTGTCCATTCTGCAAGAATCAATGGAAGGCAAGCCGAGCAAGGGGATATGGAAAGTGCCCCTACTGCAACCAGATGGTCCAACCGACAGTAGTGAAAGCTAGAGAATGAATAGAACATGTACATGCATGCAAGGCGGGTTTGAGAGCGTAGGTAGCCTTTTAAAGGCATCCAATTATGAATGATTCTTAGTGAGGATGTAGTCCATGAAATATGAAATAAAGTACAAGCCTTCCTATTCAATGCTTGTTTTCAATTTAGACCCTAATGAAACAATAACTGCAGAGTCTGGGGCTATGACCTACATGGATCCAAACATAGATGTTAAAACAAGAAAACGTGAAAAAAGCCTCTTGGGAACTATAGGTCTAAAACTACTTGGGCGTCAATCATTCTGGGTAAACGACTTCACAACCACACAAAAAAGTGGAGAAGTTGCCTTCGTCTCAGCACCAGTCGGCGACATCGAAACTCTAGAAGTCAAGCCAAACCAAGGCTACATAATACAAAACTCCGCATACATCGCATCCACACAGAACGTAGACTTGGATGTCAAATGGCAAGGCTTCACAAAAGGACTCTTCGGACAAGGGCTGTTTATGATAAAAGTTACAGGCGACGGTACGCTCTTCATAAACACCTTTGGAGCCATAGACAAACATACACTGAAGCCGAGACAAACCCTCATTGTTGACAACTTTCACCTAGTAGCCTTCAGCGACACCTGCAGCTATAAGGTTAAAAAATTCGGTGGGCTGAAATCAACTCTGCTGGGCGGTGAAGGACTGATTACAGAAATCAAAGGGCCTGGCGATGTATACATACAAACAAAGAACTTGAGAGAATTCGTGGAATGGCTTTGGACACTGCTTGAACCCAGAGTTAGATCAAGAGCAAGATAGAGAACCAGCACCGCAGCATCCAACACACCCCTCCACTTTTATGGGAACTAGCATTCAGTTTAATTGTGATTGCTTCTCCTAAAGATATGCATGCAAGATACTGGGTATTGCTATCCTAGTCCACGTGGTATCACGACTGCTGTCTGAGTTCGCTGAACCCCATTTAAGGACATAAACTTCTCTATAATCTCTCTAAGCTTATCCATGTTGGCAAATTTGATATAGGCAATGACATCGAACTGGCCGGTAACAGCGTGGGCCATCTTCACTCCTTCAATCTTAACTGCCTCGTCGGCAATCTCCCACATCATTCCACCAACACAATTGACGCATAGATAGGCTTCCACCACAAACACCACACTAAGTATAATCATAGGTTCTTTATTCTATTTCCCTATGCATGAATGTGTATTCATATTTTGGATTCATAAAAGACAAATACTGTATGCACGCAAATAACGGAATGTGAACAGCAATGGAAGACAAATTTGTGAAATCTTGGAAAATGAAGAGCCCAAATGCTAAGCACACATTAGTAGTTGAGCTTTGGCAGAAGCCTAACGGAAAACGTTACAGAAAGACATTCAAGAAGTAACGCGCACGCGATTTCCTGAATGCTTTCTGTCTTATTCCTCCACAGTGTGGGGCATTTATCGTTGACTTTGTCGCGTAGAGCCCCATAGTGAGGGTACCGAATTTTCACTATTTCTTTGATTATTTTCGTTTTTTCGGTTATACTGGTATGTATGCATGATTTATAGCTCAGTTTAGTTTAGATTGCTGAGTGAGACGTTTGGAACACTTCCGCTTAGGTGCTATCAGACAAGGCATGTTTCTCAGCCTTAGTACATTTCAGATTCTGAGGTTTGTTCGTTGGGGGATCTTCTATTCTTTCATGTACATTTACCTTTACAGTTTGATGGGAACGGTGACTCTTACTGCCTTGCTTGGAACGTTCAACATGGTTGCCTCGACGCTGGGGCAGAATCTTATCTGGGGAAGAGTTTCAGATAAGTATAAATCAAGAATAGAACTCGTGGTCGTTGGCGAATCACTCGCTGGTTTCTTCTATATTGGAATCTTCTACATACACAAATACCTGTTAGGTGTTGCAAACAGCTTTTCCGCTGGTTTGGCTTTGATCTTCGGGCTTTCTGCACTCGAATTTTTCTGGTCGATGTCTGATGTAGGCTGGGCAGCCTTGTTGACTGATGTCACTACTCCGGATGTTCGTGGGAGCGCGGTTGGAGTGCTAAATTTCATAGGCTCAGCCGGACGGCTGTTCGGAATTGGAGCTGCAGGCTTTCTCTACAACAACGGTGCGGGTTTCAGTGGAGGATCGATCTTCTACGTTGCGTCGGTTATGCTGTTTGCAGGCTCCATCGTGATGCTAGTTACTTCAAGATTCAGAAAGCCGATTTCTTCTAGAATCAAACCAAGAACAGAAGTTGCTCAGGAAGTGGCTGGAAACAAAAAGCAATCATATCGATGGTTTTTTGCGTCTTTGGCGGTTGTGGTTTTGGGTGCAACTTCGATCAATCAGGTCTTCTTGATATTTCTTAGGCTTCCAGAAGGATTGAATGCAAATGATCCTGAGGTGAGCTTGATTCTGACGATGTGGACTGTCGGAGGGATGATAGCGAGTATTTTGTCAGGTAGATTGGCTGATAAGATTGGAAAAGCGGAGGTTTTGTTGTACGGCTTTGTGATGGCTGCTGGAATTCCCCTTCTCTACGGTGTTGTGCCAAACGTCACGTCTATGGCCTTTATCTATGGTTTGAGTGGTGTAGCTTCTTGGATGGTTCAAACGGTTGGCTTTGCTTTGGCAGGAGATATCATTCCCAGTACCCACAGGGGACGTTTCTTCAGCGTGTACAATGCTATAATGTCCTTAGCGTGGGGGCCTGCAGGGTTGTTGATTGGTGGTCCTCTTGCTGATGTGCAAACAGAGATTTTGGGGATGCCTAGGCACGCAGCGTATGTGAACACTTTTGTTTTATCATCAATTATCGTGTTGGCAGGAACCATGCTTTTCTTGACAAAAGTGAAAAGACAACGTACTTAAGACGAGACGCAGAGCTTGAACTAGGTAGGTTCATGTAGGTTATGATTTTCATATGCATGAGAGGAGAAAGCCCTTTATTTGGTGACTTTGAGTTTATGATGTGGATTTTATGTCGCAGGTAGAAACGAGCCTCGAAGCCTTGTGCAAATTGGCAAAAGAGTTCGGGGCAACTAACGTAGTATCTTTTAGTGCTAAACGTGTTGTTGTTGACGAAAGGGTTCGACTGAAGTGTCTTGTACCAGTTTGCGATGACTACGGTTTGAATTTGATGTGTCCGCCTAACGTGATGAGCGTTCAGGAATTCAGAGAAATACTAGCCAGATATAATTGGGTGATTCTCATTCAAATTGAAGAGCTGATACCCGCTGAAATGATGAAGGAAATACGGCAAGCTGATGACGTTGCGGCGCTGTACAAAAGCATGAGGTTCAAGGATAGTTACAAGAAAACTTTTGATCCGATCAAATTGAAACTGCATCGTATAGTCCACAAAGTGGAATCCCAGGCATTTGCATTAGGGTATCGTTTTGCAACAGGGTTCATAGGGGGATCATGTAAGTTATGTCCTGAGTGTGTGGCGAAAAATTCGCATGAATCCTGTAGACATCCCTTCCGAGCTCGGCCTTCTATGGAGGCGGTCGGGATTGATGTGTTCAAGACAGCGCAAAACGCAGGGTTGCCTTTTGATATTCCCCCAAAGAACAAGACAGTATGGAATGGACTTGTCTTAGTTACTTGATTGCGCGAATTGTAGGCTAGCGAAAAGGGAATGCATGCATTTCTTTGAGAGGGTGGAGTGTGTCGTATCGGATATTTATTGGTATCGGGTAGCCTTAAAACATATTTATTGGATATGTTTTTATATCGGATGGTCATCTATGCGTGTAGGAGTAACCAATGGCGTTGATTAACAAACGGATCCATAGGAGAGTGCTTGATAAGAAGAAGAGATTGGACAGTTTGAGGCCTCTTCCGTCTACACTTGTGATGAGGCTGAAAGAACAGTTGGCGGTTGAATATACGTACAACTCCAATGCTATCGAAGGAAACACTTTGACGTTGCGGGAAACGAGGCTTGTTATCGAAGAAGGAATTACAGTTGGTGGAAAGAGTATTGCGGAAATTTTGGAAGCGAAGAATCATCCAGAAGCGATAAGATTCGTTGAGGGTCTTGTTACTGCAAGAAGTGAAATTGACGAGGATGCTGTGCTTCGTATTCATAGGTTGGTTATGTTAAACGTCGCTGAAGATGCTGGATGTTACCGGACTACGAGAGTGAGAATAACTGGTGCTGTCTTTGCGCCGCCACCGAGTTCAGAAGTTAGGCCTAGAATGAGTGAGCTTCTAAAATGGTTGAGAGAAAACCCTGATGAATATACGCCGATAGAATTAGCCGCAGTTTTTCATCATGGTTTTGTTCGAATACATCCATTTACGGAAGGTAATGGCAGAACAGCGAGGTTATTGATGAATGCGATACTATTGAAAACTGGGTATCCTTTTATCACTATTGTGCCAAAACGAGATCGTCCTAAGTATTTGAAGACGCTTATGGAGGCAGATTTGGGAAATGCTTCAGCTTTCGTAAACTTTGTAGCTCGGTGTGTGGAAAGGGCTTTGGATATGTATCTTGATGCTTTAGAGGAACCTGAGATACTTACTCTTGCTGAAGCCAGCAAAATTACGCCTTACTCTCAAGAATACCTCAGTTTGCTTGCCAGGAAAGGAGCTTTGGGTGCATTTAAACAAGGCAGAAATTGGGTGATAACAAGGAGAGATTTAGACAGATACCTAAAGTCACTGGCAAAATTCCATAAGAAACCCTACCGTTTGGGTCATCGAAAAACGTAAAAGCCAAAGCATGCATGCACTTCAAATAGAACTGAAATCTTTGGTTGTCTGTTTACCCCTAGTCCTTTGTATTTAAATGTCTAGCACCAACGTTGAAAGTTTTAGAAAAACATTGCAACTGGCTTTGACTGTATATACTCAACTAAGATCTTGTTTGGATCATGCTTTCTAATGGTGTTCATTATCTCTTCAAAAGTGCTTGCGCTTTTGATAACCTTCCCATTTTTTATCATAATCCAACGGTTATCATATTTTTTCTTTAAGCTTTCGTAGTTCTTTTTTAACCATTCAGCATTCTTTCTCGAAATCTGGAATAGTTCACTTTTCTCCATTTTGTTTTCACCTTCGAGAGCATATGCTGGAGATAGGTATAGTCACATGTTACTATATATACGTAAGTCAAGTTTCTTTTGGTTTCAAGCATATACTTTTTGTGAATCACGGTTCTAGATTCTGATGCATGCATGTGTTTGTTTAGAATCCTCGTAGACTGGCAGTTGTTGTTAGTCTGCCGCAGAAATTGTGAACAACGACAACTGTGCCTTTCGGTAATGCACGCATGTTCCAGAAGTTAGGGAAACAGTATTTAACATTTAGAGCGTGGAGATGTCCCTCGCAGAACCCCCTCTTTTTAGCATTATGCATGTATGAGGTTGTTCTAAAAAAGGAAGAGAAGGACTAGCTTCTCATTTTAGTTTTGCTGTAAACCTGCATCCGTTTTCTTCAAGATCCCAAGTTACGTTTATTCCGAACTCTTTGAATAGCTTTGGGAAATATTTTGCGTCTCTCTTGCAGAGGAATTTGGGGTCTATTTCAAGACCGGTTTTCTTGACGATGTCTCTCATTCTTTTGAGGAGGATACAGTTCTTGATTCCTCCAGCTATTTCTCGGTCTGAGACGTTAGTTACTTTAATGGTTGATAGTGGATGCCAAGTTTGGGCGTTGTAGAGCCAAGTGTTAGAAAGCTGTTTGAAGGTTCTGCCCGGAGCAAGTACCTTTAAAAGTTTGAACACAGGACCACCTAAAATCTTCGGAAGCATCTTCTTCTGCACCTTCACTGAGAAATCGATTTGCTTGTCTATCCCTCCAAGTTCTTTTAAAACAGCATAATCTGCAGCGGCATCTAATAAGTAGTCCTCAAGGAGCCTGTCATATCTCTCTTCAATGGGCATTTCCTTAATGTCCAAATCTCTCACCTCCCTCGAAATTTATGTATCCGCTATGTTGCAACTTGTATATAAAATCGTGAACCTTATGGGTAGGCCTAGCTGAAGGCTATGAAGAATTGACGGCATGCATGCTGATTTTGAGTTGAGAACCGTTAAGCTCTTGTGTTGATTGTTTGATAGATGTGGTTGTGTATGATTTGTTGGTGGCGTGTTTGGTATGGTGAGTTTAACGTTCTACGGCGGTGTAAACGAGATTGGTGGTAATAAGGTTTTGTTGGAAGACGGTGATGTCCGGGTTTTTTTGGATTTTGGTCAATCTTTCAAGTTTGGTGAAGATTTTTTTACGCGTTGGTTGTCTCCTCGGGGCGTCAATGGGTTAGGGGATTTTTTTGAGTTTGGTCTGCTACCCAAATTGAAGGGTTTGTACGCGAAGGAGCAGTTGAGGTTTACGGATGTTTCTTATGTTAAGCCTAGGTTTGATTGTGTGTTTTTGTCTCACGCCCACTTTGACCACGTGGATCATATTCGGTTTTTGGATCCAGAGATTCCTGTGTACTTGGGCGTGGGGACTAAGTTGTTTTTGGAGGCTATGGAGAAGACTAGTGGGTTCTGTAACTACAGGGAGCATCGGTACAAGACGTTTCGTACTGGTGACAAGATCAAGGTGGGCGACATAGTGGTGGAGCCTGTTCATGTTGATCATTCGATTCCTGCTGCTTACGGGTTTCTAATACACACGTCTGAGGGTACGGTTGTGTATACTGGGGATGTTAGGGCTCATGGTCCCAGGCGGGATATGACTGAGGAGTTCATTGAGAAAGCTTGTGCGTGTGAGCCTGTGGCGATGATTTGTGAGGGTACGCGGATGGTTGAGAAGGAGAGGCGGAAGAACTATTCTGAAGATGAGGTTAGACGGTTGAGCGATGGGGTTGTTTCCTCAACCAACAAGATTGTGTTTGTTACTCGTTACAGTCGGGATATGGACAGGTTTAGAACTTTCTATGAAGTGGCTAGAAAGAATGGTAGGAGGATTGTTGTTTCTCCGAAGACGGCTCATCTATTGAGTAGGCTGGTGGAAGACAAACGTCTTGATCTCCCTGATCCTTCCAAGGATAAAGATATCTTGGTCTATTTTAAGCGGAAACGGTCTGGGGAGTTTGATGAGAAGGATTATTATGTTTGGGAGCGAGGGTTCATGGATAAGATGGTGACGCATGAGTTTGTGCATAAGAATCAGGGCAAGTCGGTTATGGACTTGAATTTCTACGAGTTTACGGAGTTAATTGATATTAATCCGGATTTGGGGAGCCATTTTATTCACAGTATGAGTGAACCGTTCAGTGAAGAAGACATTGAAGACAAAGTAATGCACAACTGGCTAAACCACTTCCAGATGAGGTTTCATCAACTTCACGCATCCGGACACATGAACAAACACGAACTAACAGACCTAATCAACCACATCAAACCAAAGAAAATATTTCCAATACACACAGAAAACCAACAACTATTCAAGAAGATAAGAAATAATACTCAAATAATTAAATGCGGAAGAAAGTGTGTGGTACACTAGGATGACGTGCACCTTTCAAAATGGAAAAAGAGCAAAACAAAGGAGATGTATGCATGCTCTTCCTATTGCGTTCCTTTTAGAATATGCTGTGTGATTTCAGGAGTGTCATATGCGTTAATTATTGGCTCAATGACGTGATATTCGCCTAATTGAGAGCTTGACATTGCATCAATGTCATAGTATGGGACAAAAATTTTATTTCTTGAATAAGGGCTTTTCTCTAAGAGAACGCGTGTAGCTCCCCCTGCTAAAAAAGCAGAAAAAGACTCACTTTTTAATTTATGATATAGCAGGCTCGCATGGAAAGGGTATAACACCCTTGTATAGTAATCTTTTCTTATTTCTTTTATCTTAATCGGGTTTACATACCACCCAATAATATCAAAAAATCGGCAAATTGCGTTCTGTAATCCTGCGTAAGGGAATGATGAACGAACCTCAACGGTTGATGTATTGTCCGAGTAAATAATCGAAATATCCACGTGTTTATCTATTGATTGAAATACTTTGGATTTAGCTGATACTTTTACACCTAATCTTTTTGCTTCTGAATTCAGCCAATGTCTCCAGCAGTACTCAGCTATGATTCCTGCAATGCAATTCACTTTTACTGTTTCGTATCTCCTTCTTCTTGATGCATCTCTCGCTAAGGTTGGATTAACAGAATTAGCTAGTTTTTCACCATCTTTTGCTAGACTGTCTAATAATTTCTTATCTGCTGTGTTGGATTGATGACTAAATTCGTATTCCACACAAGTGAACTTCTTCTCGTTCTTCGGACACTCCACAATAGCCTTACTTATCTTCATCACAGAATCCTCATGCTAGGGTACTCTTTATGTAGGCCCAAGGATCACACATTGTGACAATAGATCTTTCTGGTTTACCTTATATCCTTGCTCAACTTCATCAAGTATCCTTGCAATTTCCGAGAAAGTAAGACAGAAAATTCTTCTGGTTAGCAATTGTTTTATTGAAGGCTCCTCCACTATTCTTTCAACATAGCTTTGTCTTCCATCAGGAACTATTAGAATTGCTTTTACATCCAAATGAGGAAGAATTACGAACACATTTGCCATGCGCTGGATCGCATAACGTGGATTTGTGGTTTCTACTTCAAACATTTTTTCAGGTATAGTCTTTCTGAGTAGCCATATAGTATCGATCTGGGATATCCTTTCAAGCGTAATACTGTCAACTCCTGGAATTGAAAGCTCTCCGATGGAATATCCCCTTAAGGTTTCGTACTTTCTTTGCTCTACCTTTCCAATCCAGATATCGTGCCCAAAGTGTTGGCCAAGTTTAGCTACAACACCTATCAATCTGCCGTGGTCCACCTCTAGGGAAACATCAGGCTCGACTGGTCTGTCTACACCTGCAAATTCATCAATCTTAGGAACTCTGTAGGGTCTTTCTTTCCAATACCACTTTCCATTTTCGGCCCTTTTGGGATCTGCAATTTTCCTGAGAGTTTCAATGATTTCCTCATTTTCTGGAAGTCTACTGCCTTTTAAATTAGTGAAAACAGCTTTTAGCACATCATCAGTAGTTGGTCTCTTTTCTGCGCCTAGGACACTTCTTGCAATCCACTCAATTCTGCTATGTAAGGGAATGTAATCTATAGGAGATACTTTCTCCTTTTCCTCTTTTAATTTCCATTTCATAGACATTTAAGCACGCTCAAGGTACTCGTCAAAAACTTTTGCATAATCCAGTTTTGAGAGTACAGGTCTATGAAGTAGTCTTTCAGTGAGTAGGCGCAATGTAATACTTCTCACAAGTTGATCGTAGGTAGCTTCCCCACCGTGCTCCAAAATCACCTTCCGTGCTTCAGGAATTATTACGTTATTGATGACTTCTTGAACATCAACCTCTTTCTGTACATCCAATTCAATCTGCGGTTTCTCTGGCTTCCTGAATGTTATGTAAATGTCTCCTTTCATTGCCCCAGGTTTGTTTGATTGTACCCAGTTTGAATACTCTCTTTGTTTAGGTTGATACAAAGCATCTACATACTCAAATCCATATATAGAAATTGCGTGGAGCAACGCATTCCAGAACTTCGCTTCTCTGCTGTGAAAGGTTACAGTCATATATCCACCTGGTTTAAGAGCTTCAAACACTTTCCCAAAAGCAGAACACAACATCTCTTCATATTTTTCAGGCGATTTGCCTTGTTTGGGATTAACGATTATCTCTTTTTTGTAGGGCATTGGCATGTCCAGCCAAGCTCTAGCCATGAAACTCAATTCACCATATTGAACTGAATCCCCATACGAAGGATCAGTAAAGACATAGTCGATACCTCTTGAGCCCAGTTTCCTTAAATCCGATTTTAGTGAGAGTTCTCTAGTGTCTGCATTTGAAAATAAAACAGTTGCATCTCCTTTGATTAGATCTTTCAAAGAAGACGCTTCTTTGTAGTAGGTGCCTATTTCATCCTTTGCTTCTTCCTTTCCTTTAACAATCCCAATCTCCCTCCCGAATGCCTCTTTTTTTCGGAAGCGCTTTTCAAATTCTTCAATTACATTAGTCTCGAGGAAAGTGTAAGGCACCCAATACTCCTTAGAAGGCTGGCCCTTTCTGCTCGGTCTTTGCATTTTACTGACATGTTCCAAAATCGCTGCAAAGCAGAAGAGTAACGTTTCCTTTATTTCATCGGATGCGTCAAGCTGCTCAATCTCATGTTTCACGATGGATAGTGTAATTAAATTCCTTCTAGTGAACAACTCCTCTATGGACCTTACGCGCCTACGTGTTAAAAATCTCTCACCAGAGGGATACTGCAGCAACCCTTCAGAGTAGGAGTACTTAGGTTTAATTTTGTCTATCTTTTTGATTCTGCTTAGATCCTTCTTATCTGGTTTTTTCTCACCGCTTCCACATTTTCCGCACTCATACTCTATCATCACAGGCTTAACTTGATTAGTACTTGTGATACAACCCTGCTTGAGAAGCCCATTTATTGCATGTTTGACTGCCCAAGGGACTCTTGTGAAATAAGCTATCTCTTCTTTCGCAATGCCAACTATTTCTTCGTGAGTAATTTCCTTGTGTTTCTCAATTATTTTGTATACTTTGGGAGCTCTCTGTTTGGACTCAGACTTCTCCTTCTTGAATGCTTTAACATCATCATCCGCTAGCTTCTTTGAAGAGTATGCTATACTCCACTTCACTCCCAAAATTTGCGCTTTTTGATTACATATGGGGCATCGTGTGGTATATAGCCAATCTACATCAATTTCTTCCTCTATTGCACCAAGAAAAACTGGATGCTTTTTGCCCTTGACCCCCCTAAGCATCTTGTTAAAAGCTTTCTTCAGCATCCTAATGTTTACGGGTCGACATGTATTGCGCGCAACAAATCGCATAAATGGATTGAGATCGTTGTATAGAGCTTTTCGGCGAATTTTCAAAGCTTCAATGATTGCTGGGCCGGTCCCACCGAATGGGTCAAATACAATTTCGCCTGGTTTAGTGTAATGCTCTATATATCCTCTTACTACATTCCAAGTTTTCCTTCCGGGTCCACGTATCATGTCATATGCTGCTGTATTTTGCATGGGGGGTATAAAACCCGGTGGTTTCAGAATCTCCTGTTCACTCATGTACCTTCAACCTATTCTTCATAGTTGAATATGCTCACCTACACCTAATGAATCTTACCAAGCTAGTAGGAAATAATGGAATTGATACGGGAAACAGATTACTTTCGCTTAGGAATCGTGTGACTCAACTTCCCCTTAAAGAAGTAAGCCTTAAATGCCTTGTCACAGTTCTTGCAGTCAAATCTCTTCACATGAAAAGCAGAATAGTCCCATTCCTTAGAAGCTATGGAAATATCAGTCCCGCATCTTGGGCACTTAACCAAAGACAATCCTCCATCACATAAATGTCATGATGTTGCACTGATAACGTTTTTGCTAATTTGCATGCATGCGTTTTATATGCTTCTTCAAGTCATAAAGCCCTAGCTTGAAATTCAGTGTGTGATGAAAATGCTGCAGAGGGAGAAGATTTTCGCGCATATAGACAGCAACTATGAAACACACCTTGGGAAGGTTCAGGAACTCATAAGACAGCCATCAATTTCAGCAGAAAACAGGGGTGTAAGAGAGTGCGCTGAACTTATCAAGAGACATCTTCAAGACCTCGGATGCAAAGATTCAAAGCTTGTTGAGACTTCAGGGTTTCCAGTTGTTTATGGAAAGTATGACGCTGGTGCAGACAAGATAATCGTTATCTACATGATGTATGACACTCAGCCAGTCGACGATCCAGGCTGGTCGGTCCCTCCACTCGAAGGCAAGGTCGTTGACCAACCTCCATTCGGAAAATGCATCATGGCAAGAGGAGCAATCAACACAAAAGGAGAGTTACAAGCCTTTCTCAACGCCTGCGAATCCATCCAAGCAACGGGACAAGAAATGCCCGTCAACCTGATCTTCGTTGCCGAAGGAGAGGAAGAACTCGGCAGCAGACACCTCCCAGAATTCATCAAAAAATACACCAGCGAACTGAGCAAAGCTGACGCCGTCTTCTTCCCTTACGCTGATCAAGATCAAAAGGGAAAAGTAACCATGACGTTAGGCGTAAAAGGAATCGTCTACTTCGAACTCCAACTCGACGGCGAAAACTGGGGATACGGCCCCACAAAATTCGACATCCACGGAAGCAACAAAGCCTGGGTTGACAGCCCCGCATGGCACATGATCCAAGTATTAAGCACCATGACATCAAAAGACGGAAACAAAGTCTTAATCAACAAATTCTACGACAACGTCGTACCACCAACCAAAGAAGACTCAGAACTATTGGACAAACTGGACAAAACCTTCGACGAAACAGCAATGAAAGACCTGATGAAAGTTGAACGATTCATCGAAGACTCCCACGGCAGAGACGCCTTACTAAAATACCTCTACTCGCCAACTCTAAACATCAACGGAATATGGGCAGGATACACCGGACCTGGAACAAAAACCTCACTACCGTACAAGATCACTGCAAAGGTGGATGTTAGACTTGTCCCCAACATGAAAGTCGAAGAAGTCCTACCGAAAATTAGAAGACACCTCGACAAACACGGCTTCAAAGAAGTTGAAATAATCGAACTCGAAGAAGGATACGGATGGGCAAAAACAAGCATACGAGAGCCTGCGGCTCAAGCCATCCTTAAAACGCATAGAGAGTTTGGACACGAACCAGAAATCTGGCCTCATATAGCCGGAAGCGCACCATTCTGCATGTTCAACAGAGAACCCTTAAACCTACCCTTCGTGATAGGCGGACTAGGACACGGGGGAAGAGCCCACGCACCCAACGAATACATCGTCGTCGAAGAAGAAGGACCCACAGGCGGCTTAGCAACCCTTGAAAAGTCATACGTAGCCATCCTCGACAACCTCGCCAAAATCTAACAGAAGACGCAGAAAACGCATGCATTTGTACAGTAACAAATAATTCGACCGAGAGCCTACTCTTCTCCACGGTGACAAATCATGCAGCCTTCACTGAAGAGACTGATAGAACGCGGCGAGAAGAGTCCCTTTTATCAACTTTTAGGCATGCGAATCGAGGAAGTACGAGAGAACTATGCTCGATTGTCAGTAAAAATCGACAAGAAACATATTCAATTTCTGGAGACTGTTCATGGCGGAGTGGTAGCAAGTTTAGCTGATTCAGCAGCAGCGTGGGCAGTTTATGGCGCAGATAATTTGAAGGGTATTCCAGTTACAGTTGAGATGAAAATCAACTTCTTGAAACCTGTCAAATCAGGCAAGCTCATTGCTGAAGCTCGAAATGTGCATGGAGGCTCCAGAATCTTCGTGGTCGACGTAGAGGTCAAGAACGATAAGGGTATACTAGTTGCTAAGAGTCTTGTAACGTACTATCTGCTGAAAGAGAGAAGTTAGGGAAGCAAAGAAGTTACACAGCTGCCATGCATGCTCCTAGCTCTGTAACTCCTTGATGTGCTCCTCGACTGCCCTCAGTTCCTTCCTCAGCTCTTCTACGTAGTTCTTCAACTTCTCGACCTTTTCCGCCTTGGTGAAGAATCGCCTACCATACCCATGTCTATGCCCGTGCCCATATCTATGTCCATGCTTCCACTCACGATAAGGTTGACCACAACAACATTCTCTACACATTCTCCTCTTCACCTCCATTTCAGTGCACCAGAAGGAATTCAAAGTGAAGTATTTATGCATGCATGTTTGCATGCCGATTAATTCTCTCGAAGTTACGTTTAATCTTTTAAGCTTCCTCCTCTAGAGGTTTTACAGGAGGAGCTAAAATGAAAGATAATAGGTTTTCATGGAAGATTGGCGGTGAAGCAGGCTATGGAATAATGACCACGGGTCTCATCTTTGCCAAGGTCTTTTCAAGAGCAGGTTTGCACGTCTTTGACCACACTGAATATCCTTCACTCATAAGGGGAGGACACAACACCTATCAAGTCACGACTGACGTTGAGGAGGTTTTCTCTCACGTGAGACATGTGGACTTGCTTGTGGCCCTAAACAAAGAAACCATTGACAAACACAAGGAAGAGCTGGCGGCTAAAGGCGGAATAATCTATGACAAAGACAAAATTCCTCTAAGCAAAGAGGATCTGGGAAGAGAGGACGCTAAACTCTACCATGTACCATTGCTCAGGCTCGCCGAAGAGTCTGGCGGAAGACGGATAATGACAAACTCAGTTGCCTTAGGCGCCTCAGTTGCACTCATCAACCTTGACTTTGAAATGCTTTCAAACGTCATAAAAAATGTCTACCGAGGAAAAGCAGAGGAAACCATCGAATTCAACATCAGAGCCGCAAGACTAGGCTACGACTACGTGAAAAACAAAGGCACGGAAGAGGATTTCGCACACAAACTACCAAAGGTCGGTGGAAAGAAGCGAATGCTACTCACGGGCAACGAGGCGGTGGGTCTAGGGGCAATAAAGGCTGGATGCAAATTCTACGCTGCCTATCCCATGACGCCAGCATCCTCAATACTCCATTTCATGGCAACCCAAGAAAGAAACTTCAGTCTAGTCGTGAAACATCCCGAAGACGAAATCGCCGCCATAAACATGACCATTGGAGCTGGTTTTGCCGGGGTAAGAGCCATGACCGCTACCTCTGGAGGCGGATTCTCCCTCATGTCTGAAGCCCTTGGCCTAGCTGCAATGACCGAAACTCCCATAGTGGTAGTAGTATGTCAACGACCTGGACCAAGCACCGGACTTCCAACCCGCACCGAGCAAGGAGACCTAAAATTCGTGCTCCACGCTTCTCAAGGAGATTTCCCAAGATTCGTAATAGCTCCAGGAGACGTTGAAGAATGTTTTCACAAAACCATAGAAGCCTTCAATCTTGCAGAGAAATACCAATGTCCAGCGATTCTAGTTCTAGATAAGTACCTCTCAGAAAGCCACAAGACCGCAGAGGAATTCGAGGCAAGTGGAGTCAAGATAGACAGAGGACTGCTATTAAGCGACGAAGAGATAGAAAAAACTGGGGAGTTCAAAAGGTACGAATTCACTGAAACTGGAATCTCTCCGAGGACCATTCCCTCTCAAAAGGGAGGCATATTCACAGCAACCGGAAACGAACATGATGAGACAGGATATGTAAGCGAGGAAAAAACCGTTAGAACTAGAATGATGGACAAAAGGTTCAGGAAATTCAAGCAAGCAGAAAGAGAGATACCAGAACCCAAGCTTTTTGGCCCCAAGGACGCAGAAGTTACGATGATAGCTTGGGGTTCTACAAAGGGACCTATAAAAGAAGCTATGAAACTCCTTGATCACGATGGAATAAGAGCGAATTTCCTTCAGATAATATACATTAACCCATTTCCAGCAAACACTGTACCAAGAATTATCCGGGCTTCAAAGAGAACAGTGATTGTGGAGAATAACAAAACAGCACATCTGGCCAGTTTGATAAGAGAGAAAACCGGAAAGGAAATTGAGCACAAGATTCTGAAGTATGATGGGAGGCAATTCTTTCCAACTGAGATTTATCAGAGGGTAAAGGAGGTTCTGTAGAATGGTTGAATTAGCCGACTTGAAAACCGTAGGGCAACCTAACTGGTGTCCTGGCTGTGGCAATTTCTCTATATGGCATGCCCTGAAAAAGGCTATCATTGAACTGAACCTTGAGCCGCACAACGTTGTCATCTTCTCTGGAATTGGGTGCTCTTCAAAGATGCCTCACTGGATCAACACCTACGGGTTTCATGGGATCCACGGGAGACCCTTGCCCATCGCAACTGGAGCAAGATTAGCCAACAACAATTTAACCATAATCGTGGTCGGTGGAGACGGTGACGGATACGGAATAGGGATCGGCCATCTAATACACGCCATGACAAGAAACTTAGACATCACCTACATAGTCACCAACAACCAAGTCTACGGCTTGACAACTGGGCAGGCATCCCCAACCAGCGACAAAGGATTTGCCACAAAATCAACCCCCACCGGAGTCATCGAAACGCCAATAAATCCGATGGCCTTGGCCATCGCTTCTGGAGCAACCTACATCTCCAGAGGCTTTTCAAAGGAGATGAAACACCTTACAAAACTAATAGCAGACGGCGTCAGACACAAAGGATTCGCGCTCGTAGATGTGCTGCAGCCTTGCGTTACTTTCAATCGTAAAAACACTTACGAATGGTTCTCGGAGAGAGTCTACAAGCTGGAAGAAACAAACCATGACGCCACAAACAAGCAGGTAGCGTTCCTGAAGTCGTTGGAGTGGAATGACCATATTCCCATAGGGCTTTTCTACAGGGAGATCAGACCGACATACGAAGATGAGTTACCGCAAATAGCGGAGACACCTCTGGCCAAGCAAAGAATTGAAGACATAGACATAAGCCGTCTCATGAACGAATTCATCTAACACCCAATGAAACAGAAATCCCTTATACGCAAAGATAGAAAATATACTGGGGAGAGAGCAACTTGCCTGAAACCTTGGAAAAGATTATGAAGGAAACCGGCTGCTGCAACACGTGTAACGGTTGTATTGAGTGTGACTGCCCTAAGAATCGGGAGAATGGGCCAAGAGAGCTTCAGGTAGACATGGCACGAGTGGACTATGACCTAAATCTGGAAAGCGGAGGCTAACGTGCACGCACATGCATAAACGAACTGACATAGATCGCGGACATATCGTGACCACTATGTCATCAGAGAATGCCCAAGTGCACAAACATGCATCGCATCATTTTGCGAGTTCTCTCACAACTCTCAGGTTTTCAACATCGCTTCTCCTTTCATCAACAGGAGTTTCTAAAATCAAGGGCAGTCGTCCCAACGGGCTCTTCAAGATATTTCTGAACCCTCTTCCCCCAATCTTTCCCATTCCAATATGCTCATGTCTGTCAAGTCTGGAGCCGAGACCCTCCTTGGAATCATTGAGGTGAACAAGCTTAAGCTCTTTGAAACCTATTGTCTCATCGAATCTCCGCAACGTATGTTCAACAGCCCCTCGAGAAACCAAATCGTACCCTGCTGCAAAGGCATGCGATGTATCCAAGCAGACGCCGACACGTTCTCCATCCTTGATTCTGGAAGCAATATACTCGATGTCCTCAAAGGAAGATCCCGTGCTATTCCTCGTTCCAGCAGTATTCTCCAAAAGAAGAACCACCTCGTTATCGACCTCAGAAAAAGAGCTGTTAACTGACGCAATGATTCTTTTGAACCCCTCCTTCTTCCCATAACCCAAATGGCTACCAAGATGCGTGACAACATAAGGAACACCCAACTCCCCAGCTCTACGCAACTCATCTTTAAGAGCCCCAACCGACTTACAATAAACATCCTCCTTCGGAGAAGCAAGATTCAAGAGATAAGGCGTATGAATAAAAACTGGCCATACCCCACTCTGCCTCAGCTTCCTTCTGAAAACTTCAACCTCCTTGAAGCCCAACTTTTCGGAGCGCCAACCACGAGGATTACGAGAGAACATCTGTAATGTGTCACATCCCCGCTCCACCGCTCTGTCAACAACTCTATCAATCGTGCCCGCAATTGACAAGTGCAAACCCAGCTTCATTTTCACGCCATCACGCATCCATAAACTACGTATCCAAAAACTGAAGACTCAGCTATTTCTGTTCTTAAATAATGAAGACGCACGCGCATAAAGTTTACCAAAGCTAAATGCATACATTGAAGATATTTACATTTTTCTAACATGAACGTAAAAGATGTGTATAACATGTATGCATGAGAAAGTTTAATTAACGTATAGAGATTATCAATCGTCGGGGAAAGAGTTTGCATATTTCAGGAAAACTGGCTATAGTGGGGTTTATCTTGTTTATAGTCGGAATGATCTTGAAGTTGGTTTCAGGAATTCCTTTAGGTATTTGGGTGACGCCCCCCGAGAGTTTGGTGGTTGAATGGTGGGCTTTTACTGCTCTTCATTGGGCGGGTTTCTTCCTCTTCGTGATATCTTTGATCTACTATCTCTGGAAGGGACGAAAAACAGAATAGCAGGTTCCGTTGCGTTCTCTGCATGCATGGATTGGTTCAGATGCCAATCTTTCTCCTTTTCTCTTCTATATGAGCTGAGATTCCATCAATTGCTTTAATCGGATCTTTTTCTACGTTTAACAAGCCGCCAGTTACGTGCTTGCAATCTTGTGTTAGGAGTTTGACTAAATTTGGTGCTCCTGTCACGGTGGGTACAGGGTTCACATAAGTGTAGAGTCCCAAAGCCAAGGCGAACACCGCGTCAATTGTAGCCTTTTGCTCCATATACTCAGGGGCCACAGCAACAACAGGGAGATCAGGAATAGGCACGTGCAAAGCACCTGAGATTGCGGCCAACAAGTCAGCAAGACGCCCTGTATCTGTACAAGTGCCATAACTGAGAACCGGAGGAATATTCAATTTTTCACAGAGACTTTTCAAACCGGGACCCGCAAATTCTCTGGCTTCTGGACTACAAAGACCCGCAACCTGCATCGCTCCATTACCGCACCCCAATGAAAGAACCAGAACATCTCGTTTAATCAATTCTTTAGCTACGCGTACACTATGCACGTCTTGACCGTAATCCCTCAACGATGTGCATGAAACAAGACCTGCAACTCCTCGCAAGGTTCCATCTTTTATGGCCTCCAAGAGCGGATCAAGAGACCCACCAAGGATTTCAAGAATGCTTTCGGTGGAGAAACCAACCAACGCTTCTTTCATAGGTAATCGGGTAACCGGCTCCACGGATGCTCTGCGTTCTTTGAAGTTGCCGATGGCCATCTGCAAGAGTTGTGCA
This sequence comes from uncultured Candidatus Bathyarchaeia archaeon, assembly GCA_964556565.1. GTDB lineage: Archaea > Thermoproteota > Bathyarchaeia > Bathyarchaeales > Bathyarchaeaceae > SOJZ01. The sequence continues at coordinate 15,160 of CAZKWF010000006.1, read as the reverse complement.
GCTTGCTTTTCAGCTTTTTCGGGCTCGTAGTTAACCCGGTCTGTAATGCCTTCAAACGCTACAAGTTCGCTTACTGGCACAAGTCTGAACTTGTATTTCTGAGCGTACAACGGATCGACAGGCATTGAACAGTTCATATCCGCAGCGAAAAGATCTACACAACCACTAGCAAACACCGCCTCTTGTGCAATCCAGTTTCCGGTAAAACCATAAAATATGTCATCAATTTCCCATCTTTGAATCATCTCTTGACCCGTTTCGATGTTCGCTATGACACGCAATCCCTTTGCCCCCGCAGCTTTTGCTTTTTCTTGCCATTCCGGCTTTCGAGCCAGTTGAACCATGGCAAACCCCAGAAAAGGTTCATGACCGTTCGGCAATACGTTAACGTAGTCAGGATCCAACACGCCCAGATCTACACGCATCTTATGCGGTCTCGGTACCCCATAGAGGATATCCTGACAATATTCAGTAACCAGCTGACTCTGATAAGCCATTGCCAAACCTAGGCGCATGGCCTTTAGAGCCAAACTCACGTAGTAACCATCAACATTGGTCAGGCAGGAACTCGTTGCCTGCATCATCTCACCGTAAATCCCACCAGGAAAAATATTCAGCTTTCTCCACACTTCCTTACGTTCCTTTGGAGCTAATGCATCCACAATTTTGCTTGGCTCATAGTGCTTTCTGTTGAAATCAGCTTCCACAAAATCACACAATCGAAGGGCTACTTCGTTTTCTGATCCTGATGTATCCATTCCAAGCCGTTCAGCGAAATCTTTCAATTTGCCAGGTTCTTTAATCTCGAAAGGTGTCCGACCTTTTGCTGTCGCCCGAAGAGTTTTGACGGTTTGATCTGTGTGGTAATGGTAAGTGGATGCACCCATGACATTTCTGAGCAGCATCATTCGCATAGCCATGCCATCAGCAGTAATCCCGCATACTCCTCTCTTGTCCTTTGATGCGTCTGCACGGCACGGGCCATTGGAACATAGGTCGCACCTGACCCCTCCCATACAGAAGGGGCATCGCTTGTCGGGGTCTCCTGCAAAACCTTGGGCCTCATAGCGATCCCAAATGCTGTTCATGCCATCTTTTTTTATTTTTTCATAGAGTCTGCGAACAGATTCATGATATGAAATCCTGTCTCCTTCCATTTTGATCAACTATTACGGTTTATTACATCGATTCTCTGTTAAGGTTTTCCCGAATATTTTTCAGGCTTACATGTTTCTTATTTCTCTATTTGAATGCATGTCTTCCTTTTTGTCTCACTATTTCTCACACGAACATTTAGGAATGCACACACTTCAAGTGCTGGGGTGGCAAAAGATATAAAAAAACGATGGATATACTGCGTAGGACACAAACGGGGGTTTCGGTAGAAGATGAACAAAGATAAACAGGATGTTTGGACTCCCTTGAGATTTTTTGTTGGTTCATGGGAGGGTGGCTCAAGCACGTCAAAAACTGAACGAGACTACGAATTCATACTAGAAGGGAAGTTTCTCCGAGTACGTAACAAGTCCACATTCAAGCCAACTGAAAAGAATCCAAAAGGCGAGATTCACGAAGACATAGGCTATTTCAGCTATGACAACAATAGAAAGGTTCTCGTCTTCCGACAATTTCACGTAGAAGGGTTCGTTAACCAGTATGTTCTCAAAAGCCCTGCTGACAATGGCAAGACCATAGAGTTTGTCACAGAGAGCATCGAAAACATCCCCCATGGCTGGCGAGCTAGAGAGACATGCAAGATTCTGAACGATGATGAATTCGCTGAAACCTTTGAGCTAGCTGCTCCGGGGAAAGATTTTGAGGTTTGTGCAAAGAACCACCTAAAAAGAAGAAAGGGTTAGCGAAGCAAAGTAATCAGAACATAACTTCAGTATCTCGATAGCAGTATGAATGGTTGCGTGCTTGCCTGAATGCTCTTTACCATTGTGAGATATTGACGAAGACAATCTCTGTTTCTTCACGAGTGCATGGTTTATCCTTCTCGCTTTCAAGGTATCCGTAGATGAGGGATATGAAACTGAACAGAAGATAAAAAACCATCAAAAGAGGATTTCCAAAGCCTGATAACAACAAATTTCCTCCTTGAAGAGGACCACAATACATAAAGACATAGAAAGAAACAAACGTCAACAATGCAGCAGAGATGCCTACGAGGTCCCATTGGGTAGATATCTTCAAATCCATCACCAATCTTTTAGCTCTTGACGATTGTTGAAGGTTTTGTTAATCCACGATCGTGCATGCATGCACAATCTGTATAGGGACAGTTCAGGGACGTTTCACCATAATATATTGAGTATCAAGATTCCATATAAATATTTCTGTCGAATTGTTCAACACAAAAACACTTCAACAGCTAACATCCGTGAAGAGCCTATCAATGCATGCATAGTAATGTAGCCTATCTTGTTGCCCATTATCCCCAGAGCACACACAAGCTTAAGGTAAAGCACACGAGAGAAGGATAAGCTGTGGTTTCCTCTCACCCATTTGTCTGCGTGTTTGACCTCTTACGCCATAGGAAAATCTTGGTTGCTATGTATGCTGGCGTAGCCATAACGATGCCCCCAAGAAACCAGAATCCAACTTTGTAAGGGAGCCATGCTACTGGAGGTGGGAGCATCTGGATAACATTCGGGCCTAGCAAATATTCAATTGGAGTCTCATATGGAATGAGCGCCGAGACTAGAAACACGAGGCCCATTACGAAGAACATAACCCCATCAGTTAACAGATGTTCAAGATCTTTCCAAGGAGCGGCTTTCCAACTCTGTTTCGAGAAAGCAAAGCTGAATATCCCCATAGTAAGAGTTATAGCACCTAGACAGACGGGATAAAGCATCCACGCGGCTTCAAGCATGTCCGGAGACGTTGGCGCTAGAGATTGCATCAATACTATCCGTATTGGCAAAGGCATAATGGCAATGAAGAAACCAGTAAAAAATAGAATCATGTTTATACCTCCATAAATAACGTAGTCTTCAAAGTACACACGTATGCCCGCCCAAGAAAAGAAAATTATGAGGTATGAAAACCCGAAGAATCCGATTGACACAAACAGATCTTGTGCACTTGTTAACGGTAACTCCGTAAGAGAGAACGCACCTAGCCCCAGGGATAAGCCGAAGACAGCGTCAATAATAGGGTAGACAGCACGCCTTTCAGCTCTGCCATGTAGAGACTCCCGCTCTCTTGCCTTGCTCTTTTCTTCAACCATAAACTACCACCATTCTGAAAATCTCAACAACAGACTTAGACTATCATGTATTCTCATTTTTATGTTTTTAACACATACCTCTGCGAACATGCATGCATACAGATCTAATGTTAACCCCTGCACAAAGACATGATTAGGGCTTCTTGGTTACGCTGGATTTGTTGGTGTGCATACATAATTCTTTTTAGCGGATTCACCTTAGTATTTGCACATGCATGCAATGCATCACTAGACGGTTGTTTGATACGCTCTGGGGGTGATTGTTGTTACGGACGAGGAGGCTCACGAGAGGGTAGATAGGTACCGTGCTCTTAATAATGCTGTTTTTGGATTGGCACTTGGTCTCGGTGCTTTTTCTCTAAGTGGCTTCGCAATACATGGTTTAGAAGATATAGCGATGGCACTTGCATTGTTTGCGAGTACGTTTACAATCGTATTAGGTATCTGGCATGATGTTCATAGGATGCTAAAGTATCCATTTGGTATGTCTTTTGCTTTTTTGGATTATTTGCTTTTATTTCTAGTTGCGATTGTGCCTTTTTCGCTTCGGCTTTTGGTGGAGGTTGGAGAGGTGATGGAAATTGCGGCTACTTTGTATCCGTTGAATGTGATGGGTTCGTTACTGGTATTAGCGGTTATGTATCACAGCTTTGTCACACAGAACCGCGACGCTCTTTCAAAGGAATTGATTCTGTGGGGGAAGGAGAGCAGATATTTCACGTTGATAGTGGCGATGTTTTACGCAATGTCTTTGTTTTTGCCTTCGGAGGTGGAGCTTTTGCCACTTCCTCCTGACGCGCCGCATTTTCTTCAGAGGTTATTCTTATGGTGGTTGGGGTGGCCGATTGCGATAATTTATGGTATTATTTATGAGCGGGTGCATGGCATCAAGTTTAGTTCTGGATGAGGTATTTTTCAGTAGTGCATGTACGCTCTGTTATTTATGAATAGGATATCACGCAACAAGAAAAGAGGGAATTTGCGGGAGATATCTCCACTGTTTATGGGTTTGGAAAAAACCATCGCATGCATGTAAAAGGACATTTCAGGTTTATAGAATCCTTCACTGAAAATATGATCCTAATAGGCTCTAAATATTGTCTCGGTTACTACAATGATGCATGTACGTCGCCTTTCAGAATTCTTATTCATCCTCCTCGTCCTCTTCCCTCACAACGGGATACAACGTAACCTCCACTGTGTGACCGTTCAAACTCTCTTCTCTCTCTCGGACTTCAAAAACTCCTTAGCGGTAACCTTCGGAATCGTCAAGTGGCCATCCGTGCTCATCCGACCATAAAAATCTTCATAACGGTGGCCGAGTTTCAGAGCACCTTGAATACTTCCTCAGGCTCCAACTTGAACCGCCATCTGACCAAGACTGGAATATGTATTCTCCGATTCTTCTGAACGACAGCTTTAAAGCTCACAGTTTCAGTTAGAGGTAAACCGGCTCACTTTTCGTATCTTTTCCTATCTTTTTGCATCTTTTCCTATCTTTTCCCATCTATTCCTATCGTGACTTAAGCAATATTCAAACGCTGTTCACAAAAAGAAGCTCACTTCAAGCTTTTCAAAAAAAAATTAGGTAGGGGGTCTAGAGAGAGACATAAGGAGCTACAAAGAATTAGGGGGGGCTATAGGGGGGTCTATAAAAGAGAGAATATGAGAATGTGAAAAACCCAAACACAAAAGCAAAACAGAAAGAAGAAACTAACTGAATCTTTTTCGAAGATACATGACCCCTTTTGAAAGCGTGAAGCAATGTCATGACGGAATCATTTAGTTCTTTCTCAGACATAACTAATCATGTAACAAGTTAATCGTGAAACTCTATTTCAAATTCATAACGTTTAAACTCATTACCCCCGAGAAGATAAATTGATCTCAGACCTCGGATGTGTAAACATTTGAAAAACAAGTTAAAGCTATTCTGCCTTTTAACAGTAATAACCGTAAGTGCACTAACATTTGCGAACACACTGTTCCCCTTTACCGCAAATGCAACATACATAGAGGGAACCATCACCCAAGACACCATTTGGACACTGACAGACAGCCCATTCATAGTGTCCAAAAACATAACCGTCTATCCAACAGTCACGTTAACAATAGAGCCCGGGGTTGAAGTAAAGTTTGGAGGAGATTTCTCACTAAATGTGGAAGGAAGTCTTTCCGCAATTGGTGAAGAAAATAACACGATAACATTTACCTCAAACAAGGACCAACCCGGAACAGGAGATTGGTACACAATCAAGTTTGACGGAACTGAACCTTCCACGCTAACATACTGTAGTATACGATACGCAACAAATGCAACAACCATAGAAGACAGCAACGTGAAAATCGAAAACTGCAAAATAGCCAGCAACTCTCAAAACGGAATCACCATAGAAAACAGCATAGTAGAAGTAAAATACAATGAAGTCGCCAACAACACTGAGAGCGGAATCTACATAACAGGCGACAATCAAGTCAACATACAAAATAACACAATAAGCTCAAATAGAAATGGCATACTCTTAACTGGAAACTCAACAACAGGAGTAAGCATAACAGAAAATATTGTAATGTCTAACACACAAAGCGGAATACAACTCGACGCAAATGTTTATAGCAATCTCGTTATTATAGACAACATACTTTCCGCAAACAACATAGGATTCTACATCACAAGCCAAGCAAGCACATACATCACTAGGAACTCCATTTCATACAACACCATCGGAATTCTTTACGAAAAAGGTACAGATCATGTTGCTTATTACAACGACATCTACGGCAATCAGTACGGTATGAATGTAGGCGTCGCATTTAACGGTACAGTTAATGCAGAATACAACTACTGGGGCCACGAAAACGGACCCTACCATGTATCATTAAACCCAGACGGAGAAGGCAACCCCGTAGGCGGCAACGGAGTCAATCTGGACTTCATATTCTTTTTAACCGCTCCAATAGGCTACATCAACACACGTCCCATAGCAAGACTTCTAACAGATAAGACCTTAGTTCCACCAGATCAAATAGTCACACTTATCGCCACAAACTCAAGCGACGACAGACGAGTCGACAAATACCTCTTCGACTTCGGAGACGGAAGCAACAGCGACTGGACGACACTATCAATCTTTGTACATAAATATTCTTCACTAGGAACCTACAACGCAACCATCACCGTAATGGACGATTTCGGTGTTACAAGCGACAATGCTGCCATGGTAACGATAAACGTTCAAAACCTTACACCTCTAGACGTCTCTATCACCCCAAGCACTTACACAGTTGGCTGCATTCAACAAGTCCCAATCACAATCCAAGTCACAAACGGAACAAACCCAGTACAAAACGCACAGGTCAACATATTTTCAGTACATAAGCGCAGACTAGACCACACATTGAACACGCACACAAGTTTCGCACCTTCATCTGGCTTCACAAACGCAACCGGATACTTCGTTACAATGCTTAGTCCACCAAATGTAACCCAAACAACCAACATCAGAATAACCGCAACCGCATCAAAAAACGGTTACGCAGACGGTTCTGACCACGAGTATTTAGCAGTCCTACCACCTCTCTTAGTCCAAGTTACTGCAAATCCCTCTTTAATCGAGTCCGAAACAATATCACAGGTTACAGCCCATGTCACGTATAATGGGCAACCTGTTGTAGACGCAGAAGTTACAGTATCGTCTGATATTGGCGGAAACCTCTCCGCAGAAAACGGAATCACCGATTCAAACGGCAACATCACAGTCATTTTCACAGCGCCACAAACATTCACACAACTCAATGTGACGATCACTGCAACAGCTACAAAGACTGGTTATGCCGATGGTGAAGACCAAGTAAAAATAACCGTAAACCCTGGAACACTCAATGTTCAAATTACTGCTAATCCCACCACAGTTGAGTCAAAAACTTCAACAACCATAACTGTTGGCGTAACATATAACGCAGACCCTGTTGCAGACGCAGAGGTTACAGTATTATCAGATGGCGGTGGAGACTTCTCTGTAACCAGCCAAGTCACCGATTTAAACGGCAACGCCGCATTTACTTTCACAGCGCCGCAAACAACTACACAGTTTAATGTCAACATCAAAGCGACCGCAACAAAGAATGGATACATCGAAGGAGAAAGTCAAAGAGAAATAACAATAATGCCTGAAGTCGCTCCGGGAGATGGTGGTGTGGGCGGTTTGCCTCTAACGACCTTACTCCTAATTGTAGTCCCAATAATAGTGGTCGCCATAGTAGCTGTAATGATTAAACTAAAAATCATCTATTTGGCTCCAGAATGAGAACGAAAGTTATGCATCCCCAAGAGGATTTCTTTTAGCTCTACCATTCCTCTTTGCCACTTCTTCATAAAAAGGCTAAACATGTGTACATAATCAGTTCCAGATAACAAACCACTAAAACTATCTGAAAATGTTTCATTTTATGCATACCTTATGAAAGTGAAGTCAATCTCTTCTATACCTAGCCCAATCACACGCACACACAAAACCAAGCCTACTACAATTTTTTAAACTAAGACAACACTAGTAATCCCATCGGAGGTCAGTGTTTTGCCCCGCAGACGATCAGGACTAAGAGTACTCAAAGCAGTCTCATCATCAATGAGACTAAAAGTACTAAACCTTCTCTTAAACAGAGGCCCACTCTCCTACACCGAAATCATGAAAATCCTGCGCCTCAACCCCACAAGAGATGCAGGCCGATTCGCATACCACCTCAAATACCTTCTAAAAGCAGACCTCATCGAACCCGACGCAGAAGCAAAAAAATACCGCCTAACCGACCTCGGACGCACAATCATCGACATGACCGAAGACATCGAAAAACACTTCTTCAAAAGAAAGAAAATGCTCGTCCGCACCTCACGTTTAGCGATGGAAGAATTCGACAGAAACAAAATCATCGACTCCCTCGTCCGAGAAGCAAACGTTCCCATAGACTTGGCACAAAAAATCGCACGAGAAACCGAAGGCCGCCTATCAGAATTCAAGACAAAATATCTCACAGCCCCACTTATTCGAGAGTTCGTCAACGCAGTCCTAGTAGAGAAAGGACTCGAAGAATATCGACACAAACTCACACGTTTAGGACTTCCAATCTACGATGTCACCCAACTAATACGGTCAAAAGGCACCACATCTTTAGGCGTTGAAGCTGTTCACAAGGCAGCAGGCGATGCAGTACTTGAAGAATACACTCTGCTCAATGTCCTCCCCAGAGATATCGCCGACGCCCACCTCTCTGGAAGACTCCACCTCAACAACCTCGGCTGCTGGATTCTAAAACCAAACGAGTTCATGCACGACCTCCGTTTCTTCCTTCAACACGGACTAAATCTTGGAAGAACAAATCTCATAGGGCTGTCATCGCTTCCCCCGAAAAGCCTTGAATCCGCGCTTTCAACAGTATCCAACGTCCTCAAAATCGCCTCAACAGAAACTTCAGGAGAGCAAGCGTTCGATTACTTCAACATTTTCTTGGCACCATTCACCCAAGGTCTTTCAGAAGAGAGAATTCGGAAATCCCTACGCACCTTTGTCTTCAACCTTAATCAATCCTTGTCAAACGAAGGTTTCTCTATCGGAGCATCGCTGAGTTTAGAACTTGTCGTTCCCAGCTTCTTGGAAAAAAAGAAGACCATCGGACCTGGCGGTAAGAAGGCTGACCGCTACGGGGATTTCGTTGAAGAAAGCCGCCTCATTGCCTCTCTTCTCCTTGAAGTGATGCTTGAAGATAACAAGCACAAACCAGTCTTTAACCCAAGCTTAATCGTAAAAATACGCCCAGAAGTGCTGAGAAACAAAGAATGCGAGGATGTTCTCTTTCGATCCCACCAACTTGCAGCAAAGAGAGGTATTCCGTACTTCGCAAACTTATGCTCCAAAAAACAAGAGTATACCTCTTACACCGCGACGGGATGTAGATTTGCCGCCGACGGGAAAGGAGACTGGGAACTCGACACGCTGCAAACAGGAAGCATCGACAGCGTTACACTAAATTTGCCAAGAGCTTCATACGATGCCGAAGGGAGTCAACCCGTGTTCTTTAAGCTTTTGGATGAACGACTAGAGATGGTGTGCCGTGCGTTAGAAATAAAGTATCGAACGCTTAGGCAACGCGCAAGAGAAGGACTGCTTCCATTCCTTACACAGAAAGCCGACGGCAACCACTACTTCAGGCTTGAAAACGCTACTCGCCTCGTCAGTTTAGTCGGACTAAACGAAACAGTAGAGTCATTCCTCGGGAAAGCTATAAACGAGGATAACGAAGCCACGGATTTTGCCAAAGAAACAGTAAAGCACCTTTCTAAAACTGTTCAAAGTTACGCGAAGAAGCCTGAAACTCGTGTAGCTCTCTCCATGGTGCCTAGTACTAACACGGCGAAGAGGTTAGCGGAACTGGATGTAGAACATTGCGGTTGGGCAAAGGTTCACGTTCAAGGTGCCAGAGAACAACCTTTCTACACAGACATGGTTGCTGTGCCTTTAGCGAAAAAAGTTTCTTGGAAAGATCGATTGCGTATTGAAGAAGAGTTTCACGAACTAACTCCGGGAAGCCACCTAGCCATCATACAACTCGCTGATTCCAAGCAAGACCCGGACGAACTCTTGTCGACCACAAAAGAAATTGTAAAGAAATACAAAGTGGGACTTTATGCTTACAACAGAAACCTCGCTTATTGTGCTAACTGCCAAAAAACCTTTTATGGGATGCCACTGAAATGTCCGTCATGCGGATCAGTTAATATGCTTATTTGCTTCAGCCGTGTCTCATCAAAGCATTTACCAGCACCTTTTTCGAATCCAGCCCAGATTTAAGCTCTAAGCAACCAAGTATCGTATGTGTTAATTTCAACCTAAGCTTCGTACAAAATTTTATACAACTTTTCTAAAAATTTAAAATAGAATTATCTTCCATTTATGTTATCCTTGCGTTGCGAGGGGTTCTCATGGGTTCTTTAAAATATTCCGTTGGCTCTCTCGGGCACGTGCCACAAGCTGATAGAATCGTGGTCTACACATCTAGTGGGTGCCCCAGATGTACTATGCTTAAAGAATGGCTAAAGAGCAGAGAAAAAGAATTCGAGGAGAAAGACCTAGAAAACGTGGACGTTATGGCCGATTTAGTTATGAGAAACGCAGTCGTTCTCTCAGCGCCCGCTCTGGAAGTTGAAGAAACCGTTTATAGAGAAGACGTGATTTTTGACAGAAATGGGCGGATCAACGGTGAGCTCTTACGCATTTTAGAAGGAAAGTAGATGGAAACTGGCGAATCAATTTTTAAAGAAATTCAACCAAAAGTCAGGAGAACCGATGGCTTCATCGTGCCGTGGAATCGAAACGCTATCGTGAGACAGCTTCTAACAGAGACAAAACTCGCCAAAGAATTCTATGATGTGAGACCAATAAGTAGTGAAGAAGCCGAGGAAATAGCTATTGATGTTGAAAAAAGAATCTTTGATTTGAAGCTTGGATTCGTAAGTGGCCCCCTCATAAGGGAAATGGTAAACAACATCTTGCTCGACAAATCTAAGGAAAGACCAGAGTATACCCTTTACAGAAATCTTTTAACGCGAGTGGGAACGCCAGTTTACGACTCCTATTTGATAGATGTAGGACAAGGCTTCAAAGCTAAGGAAAATGCAAATCTTCAACCCAATCCTGAAACCGCTCATAAAAGAAAGGCGGACTGGGTTTCCGAAGAAGAATACCTGCTCCTAATGCCTCCGAAACTCGCTGACGCCCACCTATCAGGAGACTTGCACATACACGACCTCGAATATTTTGGAACAAGACCCTTCTGCCAGGATTGGGATCTCCGCTACTTCTTTTATTACGGATTAATGCCCGACGGAATTGGCACTAGAACAAGCGTTGCTGGTCCCGCTAAGCATGCAGAGGTTGCAATGCTTCATACAGCAAAAATTCTGGCTTCTGCACAAACAAATTTTGCCGGCGGTGAGGGATTCTACAATTTTTTGGTTTTCCTCGCTCCGTATATGAGAGGGCTAAACTACAAAAAGGTTAGACAACTGATGCAGATGATGTTTTTTGAATATACGCAGGCCTATGTGGCTAGAGGTGGACAGCTCGTTTTCAGTAATATTCAGGTGCAGCCGGGGGTTCCAGAACTCTGGAGAAAAGTTCCAGTTGTAGCGAGGGGGCGAGTTGGGCCCGATGTCTATGGTGACTACGAGGATGAAGTTCGCCTCATGTTTAAGGCACTTTATGATGTGGCTTGTGAAGGTGACTATTGGGGGAAGCCCTTTAATTTCCCAAAACTGGAAAACACTTTGAGCCCCGAATTTTTCAAGTCTGAATACGATGACTTCTGGCTCGACGTTCATAAAGTCGTAGCTAAATTTGGAATACCCTACTTCGACAACTTGATGCCAGCGTACAGAGGATATGGGAAGGGCGTTTCATGTTATCAATGCTGTGCTTACTGCTTTGTTGAAACACCGGAAGATAGCCCGGACTTCGAAGACAAGCTCTATTTCAACGATGGAAAACACTTTACCATGGGGAGTTGGCAGGTTGTGAGTCTGAACCTTCCAAGGATGGCCTATAAAGCTAATGGAGAAGACGAGAAACTCTTTGAAGAAAGCCGGAGATTAATGGACTCTGCAGTTGAAGTATTTAAAATCAAAAAGAAGTGGATGAACCTCGTGGCAGAACACAATCGAATACCCTTCGCGACGCAACGTCCATTGGACCCAAAAACTGGTAGAAAGGGAACTTCAGCAGTAGACTTTGATGCGCTGACCTTTACGATAGGCATTGTAGGTGGAAATGAGATGGCTCAGTGGCATACGGGCTACCAACTTCATGAGAATTCTGAGGCAATTAGGATCCTCGTTAAATTGATTCTTGAGATGCAAAAGTACAAGAAGGTGCTTGAAGAAAAAACAGGTCTTAAACTTGCTTTGGCCAGAACGCCAGCTGAATCTACGGCTCAAACGTTTGCGATAGCGGACGTTTTGACAGATGATTATCGCGACAAAGCTGAGAAGCTTGTTAAAGGAGACGTGAAAAAGGCTAGGTTTTTGCTTGCCAAGCGGGAAAGTGATGTTCCTATTTATTATAGTAATGGGACTCATTTGGATGTTGGGGCTAAGGTGAGTTTGCTGGATAGAATAGATATAGAGCAGAAGTTTTTCCCACTTTTGAATGGAGGGGACATGCTTCATGTGTGGCTTGGAGATGCTTCTCCAGATGCTGAGGCTCTCTATAAATTAACTAAGAGAATAGCTACAAAAACTCATGTGGGCTACTACGCCTACACAAAGGATCTAACGGTCTGCAATGATTGTGGGCGAGTTACATCACCTCTTAATGAGCAATGTCCAAACTGTGGTTCCTCAAATGTAGAATGGTGGTCAAGAGTAACGGGTTATTATCAAGCGGTGAGCGGATGGAACAAGGGAAAAGTGAAAGAGCTTCAGGATCGGCATCGATACCTTGTTTGAGGTTGTCTCCTTCCTTTTACGCGTCACAATTTCGAAGACTTGATGCTGAAATCATTCTGTTGCGCCTAGGATAAGCACCAAGAGCGCCATTCTTACGGCGATGCCGTTCCAAACCTGCTGGAAATACCGGGCGTGTGGTGTTGCGTCCACTTCGTCTGCTATTTCATCAACTCTTGGAAGTGGATGCATGATGACTAGATCTTTCTTCACGTTTTCTAGCACGTCACAATCGATTTTGTAGGCGCCTTTTACTTTTGCGTATTCAGCCATGTCTGCAAATCGTTCTTTCTGGATTCGTGTCATGTAGAGTACGTCTATTTCGGGTAAGACCGCTTCCATGTCCGTTTTTTCTACTACTTCTATTTTTTTCTTGATGGCGTCTAATACTTCTCGTCGCATTCGAAGAAGCTCAGGTGAAATCAGATGCAATTTTACATTGTAAAGTGAAAGTGCGTATGCAAGAGAGTGAACGGTGCGTCCGTAGCGTAGGTCGCCTATTAAGGCGATGTTAAGTCTGTCGATTTGATCTTTTTCCTTTAAGATAGTGTATAAATCTAGTAAGGCCTGTGTTGGGTGTTCTTCTGCACCTGATCCTGCGTTGATTATTGGGATTTGGGCGAATTCGGCTGCGAGTCGTGCTGCTCCTTCTAGTGGATGTCGTAGTGCGATGACGTCGGCGTAGTTTTCGACAACGCGGATGGTGTCAGCGAGGTTTTCTCCTTTCTTGACTGAGGCTATTTTTGGTTCGGCGAATCCTATTGCGGAGCCTCCGAGTCTGTGTATTGCTGCTTCGAAGCTTAGTCGGGTTCGTGTGCTTGGTTCGAAGAAGAGGGTTGCTAGCATCTTTCCGTGTAGCATGTCTGAGCCGCTTTTTGCGAGGGGTTCTATTGCTTCTGCGGTTTTTAGGATGTAGTCGATTTCTTTTCGGGTGAAGTCTTTGATGGAGATTATGTCTCGTCCCTTGAATTTCAAGTTTTGACACCAGATATGTTTTTGGGAAGTGGTAGATAACTCTTTTACTCGGTTACGCTTAATATGGTTTCAGTGTGGTGGTTGATTTGGCTAGAAAGACTTTGTGGGTGTCGAAGATTAAGGATGGTACGGTGATTGATCATATTACGAGTGGGCATGCGTTGGATGTTATTAGGATTTTGGGGATTACTGGTCGTTCGGAGGGTGTTGTTACGGTGGCGATGAATGTTCCGAGTAAGGATCTTGGTGTGAAGGATATTGTTAAGGTTGAGGGTAGAGAGTTGAATTCTAGGGAGGTTGATAAGATTGCGTTGTTGGCTCCGCATGCTTCGATTAATATTATTCGGGATTATAAGGTAATGGAGAAGCAGCATGTTAAGTTGCCTTCTGTTATTCGTGGGATTGTGCGGTGTGCGAATCCTTCGTGTATTTCTAATAGTGATGAGCCTGTGGAGGCGAGGTTCTATGTGGATTGTGGGGAGCCTTTGCGTTTGAGGTGTCACTATTGTGGTTGTGTTATGGAGAAAGCGGATATCCTTAAACAGTTTTAGGATTGTATGTGTGTGCGTGTGTTTGCTACGTTGTTTGTGTATGTCTCTCTCTTTAGACCCCCCTACCTAGGGGGGGGTCATGGCTTCTGTCAGAGTTGTTTTAGGTTTTGTTTTGCAGTAATGTGAGAGATATTTTCTTCTTCTCGCAAGCTTCTTTGCACGCTGTTGTTATCTTTCCTTTCCACGTTTCAACATCCTGCAGTAAGATTACTTGTTCATAATTCATGGTTGTAATGTAGTTTGCAACCTGTTTTGCAACGTAGTTTATTGTTTCAGTGTCGAATGGAGTTGCGATTTCGTATTGTGAGAGGGGGTATATTTGGTCAAGTTCGGTCGGTATTACCCCAAACGGTGCTGCATATGTACACACGTGGATTTTATTCAGTTTGTTGCCTAGTCTTTGCTGATTTTCCTTCAATAATCTTTGATGTTCTCTTGATTTATGAAACGGCCTCATCGGAGTTTGTGGCAGCAAAACAAGAATCTTAGCATCTTTTGGTGGAGAATACCTCTCAGAAATCTTTCTTCTGTGCCGGATGACTTCAGGGCGGGTTAGTCCGAGAGAGCTGAAAAAGAAGAGTCCGCTCTTTTTTGTTGCAGGGCTGTGTTTCTCTAGAAATTCGCTGTGTTTCTTCAGGTTTTTTAGGGCTTGGAGTAGTGCTGGGTGTCCGTGGGCTCTCAGCTCTAGGTGTTCCCAAAGGCGCCCCTCAATTATCGCCTGCTTTATCCGTTTTAATTCAGAGAAACTAACGTAGAGATTGTGTAGAGCAAGCATTTTTTGTCTTTCAGCCTTAGGCAGCGCTTTCACGTTTTGTGGGTCGTTTTTGGCGCACGCTGGGCATGAACAGGGAAAATACTTGAGTTCTTCCAGTTTGATGGTTCTCTGTTCTGTCATGTAGCGGTCTT
>CAZKWF010000005.1:34770-53808 GCA_964556565.1 uncultured Candidatus Bathyarchaeia archaeon | reverse complement strand
ACCTAACCCAATCATCACCGCTTGAAAGAGTCCTAGTTCCCTCGGCGTCTTGGATTTATTCATGAACCGCCTTCTCCTTCCAACTCTAATCGTTCGCGTATGAGAAAGAAGCCACTGAGAATGGAGATAAAACCAAAGACAAAAAGGAGAAGAAGGTAAACAGGAACGTGCTCTAAGGGTATTTCCAAGTTGGTGCGAATATCTAAAATGTTGTAGTAAAGGACATAGGCGAAAACGATAGCTAAAGCGCCTATCGCCTCTTGTGTTACGCCAAAGAATGTAACAACAAATTTTCTAATTCTCATGACAAAAATCACCTGAAGAGAAGGATAACTCCTGCTACTACGTCACAAATGCTGACCGTCAACAATATCCACATAAATAGCATTCGATATTCAGACTCTACTGTAATACCAGCCATGTTGAAAAGTAATGCAACACCTATCAGAAGCATCCCCATCATTATAAGGAACCCACCTAAAGCTACAGCCATCTTGCTGAGCCTTCGCGGTTTCGCAGTCAACTGGACATCAATCATCCTTGAAGCTTGAGTTCCATTTTGTCTAGTTCGTTTAACAATTCTGCAAGTCGTTCAACAGCGAGTTTCCAGGCTTTCTCTCCCTTTTCTTTCGAAGCCTTTGTTGGATCGCCTATGACTCCTGTCTTGCTGATTTCTTTTGTTCGAAATCCCCAGTAAACCTGTGGGCCTTTTTCTTTCAATCCAATTTTCGTGTACTTTGACTTTGGAAGCGTAATTGTCGGTTTTTTAATTCTTTCAGTTATTACGAGTTCTTCACGGTTGGCAAGAGCTGTTGAAGTCTCGAATTCGCCAGCGTGTGCATCATACGGTGTTTCAATAGATTTTTCAATGAAATCTGGAATCAAGCTTACTGTATCAACAATGACGAAGGCACCTGTATCCGCTTTTATACGTTGAACTGCTGCTTTTAATGCTGGTGTGTTGCCGCCGTGTCCATTTTCAAAAACGACTTTCTTAAACCCGTGCTTGATGAAGCTAACTGCAACTTCATACGCCAGTTGTTCCAGAGTGTGAGGATGTAACGTCGCTGTTCCTGGAAAGTCCATGTGATGAAATGAAATTCCATAATAAATCGGTGGTGCTACCAAGGCGCAACCTGACTTTTCCGCCGCTCTTAGAGACAGCCAAAAGGCATCGTAGGCATCCGTGTCCAAGGGCAGGTGCGGACCATGTTGCTCGCAGCTTCCAACTGGAATCACCACTACATCATGATTTGACAAAAAGTCTTTGATGTCTGGCCAAGTGAGTTCGCCTAGGCAAAATCCCTGCATCTTCATAATTTTCTTCTCCTAGAATAATTCATAATGAACTATTTCCCTTATAGATCGTTTTGGTGGAGCTTCCGGTTTCTCAGCTGGATGCCCAACCGGAATAATTGCCACAGGTCTCACACCGGTAGGCGTGTTCAACGCCCTTCTGACTCCCTCCTCATAGAACGCACCGATCCAGCAGGTTCCAAGTCCTAAGGCGTGGGCCATGAGGAGAATGTTTTGTGCGGCTGCTGCCGTGTCTTGTAGGCAATAAAGAGCTTTTCCCCGTTGGCCATATCTCCAGCTGGATCGCTCTTCATTGGCACAGATGACGATAACTACTGGCGCCTCTTCGATGAATCTTTGGTCTAGTGCAGCTACTGATAGCTTTCGCTTTCTCTCATCATCTTTCACGATGACGAATTCCCAAGGTTGAATGTTTCCAGCCGACGGAGCCGACCTTGCAGCATCTATCAGTTTCTCAATATTCTCTTCTGAAACTCCCTCTTTTGTATATATTCTGATGCTCCTTCTTTCTCTAATCACTTCGAATAGGTCCAAGATTTTTTCCTCATGACTATGGTATTCGAACGGCTGTTTCAACGACTATTCCGTTTTTCGTTATGCTGAAAGGAATCAGCCTCAGTACATAAACCGCTTTTCTCATTTTCTTTATTCGTATTCGTCTGTCGATCCCGCCTGCAGCCTTGCGTGTGGTTAATTCGATCACTCCATCAGCTAAGTGTTGCATGGTGATTTCTGTTTGGGGATTATGCATTCCTCTCGTGAGAAGTAGGAAGTGAATTCCACCATGTTTTCGTGTATTGTCTAACAGCAATTGGATCGCATTGAGGACTAGCTTGTACTCTTGGGTTAAAAGGAGGTAAGACAACGAATCAATGACAGTCCAACATCCCTCCCCCACTCTCATAGGTATTTCTTTCTGAAGAATTTGGAGAGCTTTTGAAGAGTGAACGTCGATAAAGGTCCAGTGACCAGCTTTTTTCAAGGGTGAAACCGTCCAGCTGAATGTTTCAAAATCTTCTGTTAGGACGTCGGGTGACCTAAAGGTTGTGAAGTATGCGACCTTTCCTTCCTTGTGTGCATGTTGATACATGATTTGTTGGGCGAGGGTGTCGTTTCCAGAGCCTGGTTCTCCCAACATTAGGATGACGCTCTTGTCGGGGAGACCGCCTCCAAGAATTTTGTCTAACTCCATTATCTGTGTTTTAACTAATTTCATAGCGCTTTCCAGCTTCAGCGTGTTTTATGGTTGTTAAGCAATATTATTTTTTCCAAGCCCTATGCGGTCGCTTCTGAGAAGCACGCATCCTTCATCAACACATCGGTCATAACTTGTAGCGGTCAGATGAGATGTGTTTTACTCATTTTGGCTTTGTAAAAGCTTTAAACAATAGTCACATAAATTGCAGTTAGAGGCGATGGAACGTATTGTTCATAATGTTGATGGAAGCTCTTCTTGGAAGAGCGGGAGATCAACCATGTTTTCTGAAGAGAATTGAATCGACAATTCCACAATGATAATGGAAGTGCAAAATTGGAGACCCATGATTTCAAGAGAAACATACTGAAATCAATGAGGTTAGAGCATCTTGCTGTTTTTTCAATCATTGTCATTGGATTTGTTTTTTATCTATGGATTTTGACGCGGCATCCACTAATTTATGGAATAGATGGTCCCTACTACCTTATTCAAGTCAGAAGCTTGCTTGAAAGCGGACAACTTGCGCATGGTGATCCGCCGCTTTCCCTCCTGCTTTTCACTTTCTTTACTCTACTTGTTGGAGGCGACATGACTTTAGGAGTCAGAGTTGGGGTTGCCTTTTTCTCTGCTCTGTCGACGGTGCCATTGTATTTTTTGATTAGGAAGATTACGCAAAAGGAATATGCAGGTTATGTAGCCATGTTGGCCTGCATTTTCTCTGCGCCTCACATTCGAATGATGAACGATTTGTTAAAGAATGCTGTTGGAGTTTGCTTCCTGTTTTTCTTCTTTTATTATCTTCATAACATGGTCTTTTGTGATGGAGGACGGAAAAACATGATTTTCGCTTCCCTCTTCCTTGTTCTAACGGGGGCAACTCATGTTTTGGATTTCGGCGTTGCGCTGTTATTTTTTTCACTCTATTTGGCAACAGTTCTAGTCTTTAATGTTCATAGGCGGCAGTTTGTGAAAGCCGTTGGCTTCATATCATTGATTCTAGGCTTTTTTACTGCAGTTGCTTTTGTCATATTTCCCTCTCTTTTCACAAGTTTCTTCAAAGGCTTTTACTTTCTTCAGGACCTTTTCTCTGCATCAGAACAAGGGGCTCCAATTTTCTTCCTTTTTGATCCAAGAGGGGGAGGCATGACTCTTTTCGTCCTAACGGTTGGAGTCATATTAGCCGTCCACGAGTGGAGAATTAAAGAGAACATGGAAGCAGTTTTGGTTCTCACAGTCGCAACAATTGTCGGATGGTTACTCTGTCTTCCCTTCATTCCTTCTGAATGGTTATGGCGATTCTTGTTGATGGAGTTCATTCCAGTTGCAGTTATTCTGGGTTATAGTTCTTCCAAAATGGAACGGAAAATGGCGTTGGCGATCTTCTTGATACTCGTCATATTTCCTCTTATTCTGCAGTCTGTTGAGGCATCTAAGAATATGGGTCCTACTATCAACGAGAAAGGCTATCATGAGTTAGTGATGATGTCAGACCATATAATTCAGTCCAACTCTGTTATCGTGATTAACCCTCAAATAGGATACTGGATTCAATATGTAACCCGATGCGATGTAGCTAGAACCCCATCTCAAGAATCATGGCAATCCTACGAGCACATCCTCGCTTTAATCAAGAAAATTCCCGGTCAACCTTATCTCACACCACATGGTGCAAAGCTGCCTCCGCTTTTCGATGGAGAAATGTTTGTTCTGTTTGAGTTGCAATATTGATGATTTCTTTGGGATTTCATGGTGTTTCTTGAACATTGTCGATTGCGTACGTAGTGGTTTAGTTATAGCTTGACTACGATTTTATAAGTGGTCACAAACCCTTAGTGAAGTTGGGGTGCGCATTTTGGACGCGCATTCAAAACGCGTATATGCTGAAAGAGAAAGGAGGGACTTACGTGCGCACCCCAATAAGATTTCGTTTTGATACTAAGGGTGTTGTTCGAAAGTTGTTTTTCGATGAAGAGATATGAAAGTATGGAAGTTTTATTGTTACGAGTTTATGGTAGAAGTCTAGTTAGAGCCATAACCAATTCGTCTCGGATGACTGGTACGAGAATCTGGGAAGCCAAGAGCCGTGATGCTTGACCGGCGATCGATTCTTGTTTTAAACGTAATACAGGCAAAAAAAGTTATTTATTTGGAGTTAATTTAAACAAAAGTGCTCATAACGTTTGGAGAGGCAAATCATGTCTTGCACAGTTGTAGTTTGCGGTTTCTTCGGAGACACGGGTAAAGGAAAGGTCATTTCATATCTTTCATTGAAGGATAAAATAACAGTAACTGCCCGAGCAGGCGTTGGTCCCAACGCAGGTCACACAGTGGTCTATGAAGGAAAAGAGTACAAGCTAAGAATGCTTCCAAGCGCCTTCGTCTACAATGAATGCCGATTATTAATCGGCCCAGGTGTCCTAGTAAACCCAGAAATTCTTCTAAACGAGATACAACTAACCAAGTCCGAGGACAGAGTCGGCGTTGACAGGCAATGTGCAGTCATCGAATCAAGGCACATTGAAGCCGATAAAAAAGGGGAACTTGCTAAGAAAATAAAGACAACAGGTTCAGGGTCAGGTCCATGCAACGCGGAGAGAGCGTTAAGAACTGTAAAGTTGACTCGTGATTTGCCGGAGCTTGAGAGATTTTTGACAGATGTCCCTGCGGAGGTAAACAGTGCAATCGACGAAGGAAAGAATGTTCTAATTGAAGGAACCCAGGGAACATATCTTTCCCTTTTTCATGGAACCTACCCTTTCTGCACCTCCAAGGACGTAACGGCCTCAGCTGCGTGTTCAGATGTTGGCGTTGGACCAACAAAGGTTAACGATGTTATTCTTGTACTCAAAGCGTACACAACTAGGGTTGGGGCAGGTCCGCTTCAAGGCGAACTGTCATGGGAGGAAGCAGAGAAGAGAGGATGGGCTGAGGTTGCCACGGTAACTGGTAGACGGCGACGAGCAGCGCCATTCGATTATGAACTTGCAAAGAGGGCGGTGATGTTAAATGGAGCAACAAAAGCTGCCATAACGAAAATTGATATATTGTTCCCAGAGTGCAAAGGAGTTAAATCCTATGAAGAGCTTTCACAAAAAGCAAAAAACTTCATCGAGAACGTTGAAAAGGAAATCAAAGTGCCGGTGACGCTTGTTGGAACAGGACCTGGCACTAGGGAAATCGTGGATAAAAGAGCTTAGCTCGATCACGTTTTCAGTCAAAGTTCAAATTTAACAAAGATATAAAATGGCGTTGAAACACTAGAGAATATTCGACGATATCTGTTGAAACCGAGGATTTCGTGACGGCGGAGGACTGTTTGATTGAAAGTTGGGGAAAGGGAATCAGGCAGAAAAATTGATTTAAGTGATTCTGCTTTCACAAAATTTCTTGATTCTCTTTCTTCCAAACCTATTATCCGATACATGGTTTACTCGTGCGCCGTGGTTTCCTTTTTCGGGTTGATCTTAATTCCGCCGATTCTTGGTATACTTCTCAAATGGAATACGATGGGACAAATTTTTGAAAATCCTGATTTGATGTCTAGAGCAGCGACGGCAATTTCCTCGTCCTTTGCGATAGCTATCTTTGTTTCACTAATAGACTTGGCTGCTGGTTTGCCGATGGCTTGGTTTATCACGAGAGGTAGATCCAGATGGCTAAATGTTCTCGATACATTCACGGACATTCCTTTTGTCGTACCTACAGTGACTCTTGGCTATTCGTTGCTGTTGTTCTGGAGTGGGCCCGAGGGTTTTTCTTCACTGTTTGAAGGTAGTCTTGTGTCACCTGGTTGGTTGCTAATCATTTTGCTTCATTTCACGTTTTCTTTTCCCGTTGTAGTTAGGGTGATGGTAGGAGGGCTTCTTGATTATGAGCGAACTTATGAGGAAGCTGCTAGAACTCTGGGTGCAGCACCATTAACTGCCGATAGAACGGTTACACTCCCTATCCTAAAACCATCATTAATAGCGTCCTTCGTATTGGCGTTTGCTAGGTCGATTTCTGAAACAGGGGCTACTATGATGGTTGCGGGGGCATTTGAAAATGGGCCAGTTCTAATTAATAACCTTAAAACCGCCGGTGAAACGGGTTATGAAGGAGCGTTGGTTTTCGTCAGCTTCATCTTAATAGCAGTTTCATGCCTGATGTTTTTAGTTATTAGGCTACTGGGTACAAGACTAAAAATACCCCTTAAGACGATTCGACCAGCGATTGAGAGAAAACTGAGTGGCCATAGTGTAGTAACCTTGAGAAACGGCGTCACGCTTTTGATATTTCTTGTTCTTGTTCTCATTCCATCGCTCTTCGTGGCTCTTCCAGCGATACAAGCCATCTCAGACGGCACAATAAACCAAGCAGTAACCGCTACAGGTGTGTGGGAAGGATACTGGCAAAGTCTTGTTTTATCCTATTTCGTAGGAACAGTCGCCACCATATTAAATGTTATACTCGGTTTGCCGATGGCAGTTCTCATCGCAAGAAGAAGAATTGGAACGTTATCTTCAACAATTCTAGACGTACTGGTCAACGTTCCCATGATAGTCCCCTCTATTGCACTCGGGATCTCTCTCAGTTTTTTCTGGAAAAACTTTGCCTTTTTCCCTGAAATTTGGCTACTGATTCTAGCACACATGTCGATTACTTATCCCTACTTCGTGAGGTCTGCTGCATCCGCGGTTGAAAGAATTAGCATAGACCTTGAAGAAGCCGCCAGAACTCTTGGCAGCCGGCCATTCACCGTGTTTAGGACAATCATTTTGCCTTTAACAAAATACTCTTTGTTGGCGGGTGCAATCATGGTGTTTACGCGGAGTATAAGCGAGACTGGCGCCACTTTGGCCGTGGTAACTGAGCTACAGACTGTTCCAGTTCTATTGGTTAGTTGGGTTAAGCTAGGGAGTGGAACGTCGCCTTCACAAATCGGTCTAGGCTGTGGCTTTCTGATCGTGTTGTCATTCATAATCTTATTAATCTTAAGGCTCGTAGCTAGAGGGCATCAGCATGCTTAAAATATCCAGCGTAGTTGAATCATACTACTATAATTGCACACAAGCTTACGGAGGCTCAAGTTAGATGCCCGAAGTTCAGCTCATGAATATCATAAAAAAGTTCGGCAAAATTGTTGCAGTTGATGACGTAAGCCTCCAAATTCATGACAAAGAATATTTTTCCCTTATCGGCCCAAGCGGGTGTGGTAAGACCACATTATTGAGGACAGTTGCTGGTTTGATTCAACCAGATGAAGGCGAAATTCGTATTGAAAATAAACTTGTAAACCCCATTCCGTCCGAAGACAGGAGTATTGGCTTCGTTTTCCAAACCTATGCACTCTTTCCTCACATGAGTGTTTGGGACAATGTAACTTATGGTCCAAGAGTGAAGGCGTGGGGAAACAAAGAAAGGACAAGAATTGGACGCGAAATGTTGGAGATGGTTAGGCTCTATGAACGTTTGGATGCTTTGCCGTCTGAGCTGAGCGGTGGAATGATGCAGAGAGTTGCCTTGGCCAGAGCGTTAGCCGCAGGCGCCAAACTATTATTGTTAGATGAGCCACTGGGCGCCTTGGACGCTAAAATCAGGTTTGAGTTAAGGTATGAATTGAGAAAGTTTGTGAAAGACCTTGGGTTGACTGCCATACACGTTACTCATGATCAAGGAGAGGCTATGGCCATTTCTGACAGAATCGCTGTGATGAGGAAGGGAAAGGTTTTGCAGGTTGGAACTCCTCAAGAACTGTATATGAAGCCCCAACATGTTTTTGTAGCTCATTTCATTGGAGAATCAAACTTCCTTGAAGGCTACATCACTGAGGTAGATAAGAAAGGGTCAGTTGTTGAGTTGCGGGGAAGTTTGGCCGTTCATGTTTCCGACAAGACGAAAAACAAGGGTGAAAGAGTTGTTTTGATGATTAGGCCGGAAACGTTTAAGATGGAAGAAGGACGAAAAAAGGGAGTTAATTCGATGTTTGGTCAGATTGAAAAGCTTAGGTTTGAAGGGACAAACATACGATATGAAGTCATACTTGAAAACGAGGATAGGATAGCAATCATCCGTCCTACGTTGATAGGAGAATGGTTCAACGTAGGTGACAAAGTTACTGTCAGTTTTTCTCCTAACAAAAGTTATATTTTCACCTATCCAAGCAAAGGGTTAAGGGAGGAACTGGCGCTTGAGTGAATTATTAAGATGGTTTGAAAAAAGAAGAGAAGAAAAGGCACTAACAATGATGCAGCGCCATCTGGCGATGACCATGAGCATTGCTGAAGACTTGGAAAGAGCGATAGAAGTAGCAATAAACAACGATGAAAAAGGAAAGAAACTATGCATAGGTCGAGTGGCAAAGGCTGAAAAAGAAGCAGACAAGCTGAGAAGAGAAATAATGGACGAATTGGCCCGAGGGGAACTGCCACCAACAGATAGAGAAGACCTCATGCACCTCGTGAAAAGAGTGGACATGGTGGCAGATTGGAGTCGCGAATCCACTCGCATACTCAACGTCATTTCAATGGAGAAAGTGCCAGACAACCTGAAGAAAGCGTGCGTTGAGATGGTTAAAGGAGCTAGAGAATGCACGTCTGCGCTTCGAAAATGCATCAACCGACTAACGGAAAAACCTGAAGAAGCACTTGAGGCAGCAGATCAGGTTGAAAGACAAGAGGAGAAAGTAGACGATCTCTATGAAAACGCTAGATTGCTGTTGGCTAAAGAAACAACTATGAGCGTAGGGGTAGCTATATTAATGAGCCAACTTTTTGAAAGCATCGAGAGGATAGCTGACTGGTGTGAAGACGCTTGCGACCAGGTTAGAATAATTGTCGTTCGTCGATAACAGCATAGGAGGTGCAAGCATACGCCGAAAATTACAATTGAAGCACGTGAGCTTCGCGATAAGGCCGACGGTGAAACGGTGAAGGATTTGATAAGTTTTCTGGAAAAAAGAATAGAGGCCGATGTGAAAGTTGTGGGCAGCAAGATCACCTTAGATGAAGAGAATGCTCCTTCCAAGGCATATTTGCGGGTGCTTATCAGAAAATTCCTGCATCAAGTGGAGCTGAAAGAAGACTTCCGCGTGATCTCAAGCAAAGAAAACGTTTTCACCATCAAAGAAAGGAAGGGAGCTAGAGAAGAATAGGCTTTATTATCGTTCAGCAGGCAGAATGGAAATCATTTGACTCTTCGTTGTTCTTTTCGCTTCTTTTCAAATGTATCATGAACCCTCAAGAGATATCCGCGTGCCGTCCACGTTTTTTTATGAGCGTCAAGCAGTTCGCCTGCTTCCACATTGTTTTTTGCCTCTCGAAGCAACTCTTGAACAGTCAAAAAAGTAGAACTTACCTCAACTTGCTTTGGATACGGGCCAACCTTCCATGAAGAGCTTTCAGATTCGTTTTGTTGCATAAGAGAAAAAAGAAAAAGTGCATATTCCAAATCGGCACCTGCTCGCCAAACGAGATTCACCAAGTTTTTTTCATCTTTTTTTGCGAGGGCCTTCATTGAACCCTCAAGGTGGTTTATCGCAGACGCTATGGACTCAGTTATCTTTTCTTGCTTCATCTTCTACCATCTAAATATCTCGAAAGTTTTAAGTGATGTGTGCTTTAAGCTTTTAGTTCAAGGAGGACGAACACTCGTGCGTGATAAGACTTTAGGTGCGCTTATGTGTGTTCTAGGCGTGCTTGCCATGATTGGATATTTTTGTTGGCTTTTCTTAGCGCCCCAAGATTTGGTTTTTTTAGGAAGACCGCTTAGTGATTGGGCAGTAATCGTTCCAGTCGTAATCCTCGTTTACGCGTTTCTCTTCATTGTAGTATGGATTGGTTGGACGATGGTTTCCACGCCGCCACCATTGCCAGTTGCTCCAAAAAGCTCTGAGGAGAAAAAAGAAACTGAAAAGGAAGAATAACTGGTCATCTGGGAAAAAGGAATGGATTCATCAATGTGCTTCAATTCGTGATTCAGGAGGGTTTAAGGGTGGTCGGTCGACGTTGCCCAAAATGTGGGGGACGACTGCGATATCTGGCAGGCTTGTGGTACTGCGGCAATTGTGACAAATGTTTTGATGTAAGCCAGACAAAGCTTAGTGCCCGAGCGAAAGCAGAATGTGTGAGACCGTAGCCGACAGCAAATTTCAGAGATGAAGCTCGCTCTATGTGACTATCTTTCCATAGAAGCTCTGCTTATACCCGCCTCTTTCTCCACCCGTATAACGTGTTCTGCCTTTTCTGCAAATGCTTCACTGTGGGTCACGGCGATTATTTGTTCGATGGCTTTTAGGCGAGAAATGGCTTCAGCTAACCTGTCAACTGAACCGTCTTCTCTTCCTAGACTCTCTGTCGGTTCATCTAAGAGAAGTAGATAAAGCCCATGACCAGTTCTTGACCGCATGATTAATTGGCCAAGGCCGAGGCGATAGGCGAATGCAAGCAGCGTTCGTTCTCCGCCTGAGAGGTTGGAAACTTCTCGCTCATACCCCTCCTCGCTCTTAATAATCGGCGTGTATGTTTCATCAATTTTAACAGTTAAAATTGGACCTTCCGGTCCGCTAAGGTCGTCTAATACGTGTTGAACCATTCGTTCTAGGTAGGTGACGAACTCGCTTCGCAGTTTAGGTTGAATACTTCTGTAGGCGCCTCGTATATCGTCCATGACGCGGAGAAGTTTTTCAATATTTTCCATTCGCTTAATCTTTTGTTGTGCATGGTCTAAACGTTCTCTGAGGGTATCTATTCTCAATGCGACGTCTCTCTTTCGAATTTCCTTTATTTCTAACTTAGACTTCACAGCGGAATATTGCTCAAAGGTTGTGTCACGAAGTTTTCGAGTAGATTCAAGTTCGTCGATGTCGAATTTGGTAATTTCTACACGTGCAGCGTCAAGTTGACTTCGAAGGGATTTTTCTTTCTGTTGTTTATCTTCAAAGTCTGTGGAAAGCTTGTTCAAGGATCCATGTTCCTCTTGGATTCGCTCTTTTGTTTCTTCAATTCGAGTGGTAAGTAGTTGTAAGTTTGAGACAACAAAGTTGACGACGCTGCGTAGTCCTTCCAGTTCGTCAAAGTTCTTCTGAAGCTCAACAAGTCTGTTTTCACGTTCAGCGTTTTCTTTGTCAAGTCGTTCGAGAAGGTTTTTCTTGTACTCTCCAGCGAGCTTTTGAAGGCATAGTGGACATTTGTTTTCGGTTGTTAGGCTTGAAATGCGTTTTTTGGAGGTTTGTGCTTCTTTTTTAGCAGCCTCCTGTTCGCCTCCAATGCTTGTCATCTGGTCTTCAAGAGTCATAAGATATTTCCTGAGGTCTTTGATTGTTTGGTCAGGTTTTAGTCCAGCTTCTTGGAGCTTTTTTCGATGCGATTTCTGTTGAGCTTCTATTGATGTTAGGCGTTCTTCAAGGTCGTGGATGAATGTTTTCTTCTTTTCGATTTCATCCGCTAACTTTGCACACGTGTCTTCAATGTTAGCAACGTTTGCTTGTAATTCTGCCTCTCTTCTACGCAACTTATCTGTTTGTTTTCTTAATTTCTCAAGGCTCTGGAGACGTGAAGTGGCTTCATTGAAGGCGGCTTCGGTTTGAACAAGCTTCTTTCTCAAGCCTTCGAGTTCATTTTCAGTCAGCGAAAACTCTTCAACTGATTTGTTGTACTCGGTTTGAAGTTTTTCCATTCCAACTACGTCGAAGTCACGTTCGTAGGCTCTCTTTTCGCCTTGGTATTCTTTTTGAAATCCAGCTATGTCGCTCCATGCGACTTCATAATCGGAAAGTCCAAACATTTGGTCCATCTTTTTTTGTCGTTGCCGTGGGGTCATGTTCAACAGTTCTTTCAGATGCTCTTGACGTACCCATACAACCTCGCGAAAAAGGTCTTTGTCAAGGCCGGTTAGCGCTTTCAATTGTT
The DNA here is from genome assembly GCA_964556565.1 of uncultured Candidatus Bathyarchaeia archaeon. Classification (GTDB taxonomy): domain Archaea; phylum Thermoproteota; class Bathyarchaeia; order Bathyarchaeales; family Bathyarchaeaceae; genus SOJZ01. Next base: position 41,406 of record CAZKWF010000005.1, on the reverse strand, counting down.
CAACGACAGCTTCTCCCTTTGAGCTTGCAATCAATTTGTCCTCTTCAAAGAATTTGAGCTGTTCCACATCTTGACTGATGCCTTTACCACGCCTTCGAAGGCCTCTCAAAATCCTGTAATTTTTTCCATTGTGAACAAAGTGCATAGTTACCTTGCCTACATCCGCTCCTTCTCTGAGAATATAGTCGTAGCTTCTCCCGAGTGGGTCTCCGAAAAGGGCAAAATCAATAGCGTAGAGAACGGTTGACTTGCCGCGCCCCAAGCCGCCGACAAGACAGTTGAAACCTCTCGCAAATGGAACTTCCGTTTTTACGTGAGACCGAATGTTTTCAAGTTGCACGGTTTTGATTCTCATGAGTGAAAGCCTCCAACGTTTCCTTCACCTTTTTTTCTTCTTTTCCCACTAACGGTTCAAGGAGGTCAACGGCGAGTCTTGCCACTTTTTCAGCTTCTTCCCGAACGTAACGGTCACGGAAGATTTCGAAGAAGTATTCGAACGCCTTCGTTTTGAGGTCTTTCAATTCGCCTTCGAATATGGAGCGGATCAACTCTTCAGTGATTTCTGTTTCTCTTAACCGAACAAGTGGGTGTACAGTGAGCGCCTTCGTAGCCGCATTTCTGATCTTGGTGACATCGATCTCTCCGCGTCCAGCTTCGACTGGCAACGCTCCCTTCAATACAGGTACAATTACTGCGCCGGCTTCATCAGCCTCTTTTACTGCTTGTACTGCCATCTTGGTTATTTTTTGTGGAGTTGAGCCCGTGTAGTCACGTTCCAAGACGATGAATCGACGTGGAGTTTCAAGCTTGACGCGGTGAAGTTTTGCTACTCCTTTTTGGTTCACTTTAACATGGTAGAAGCCCTTATCAACCTTGGCATCGTCGTGGCTGACCGTTTCTGTGCAGCCGCTGTAGACAAGAAGACCGTTTTTGAAGGGAATCCTACTTGGCTTGTGAATGTGACCGCCTGCATAATAATTGAAGCCGTCGGGAAACATTTCAGGTGAAGCCTCGGCTTCCATTTGTGGAGGCGTCAGTCGGGGAATATCGAGAGCCATGTGGAAAACGAAGATGTTGAAAATGGAGGGGTCAGGCGCAGGTTTGTTCTGTTCTAGAAAGATTGGCAGTTGTTCCTCGGTTCTTCCTCTTGTTCGAAAATTGGGGATGCCATATACGTAACTGTTCTTGTTTCGCCAAGAAGCGCCTTTATGACGGGGCAAATAATGAATTAAGCCTGCACTGTCCAACGGATTAAGAATTGTTCCTGTAATCATGTTTGGCGCTGAGTCGTGAGAGCCGTCTACTGCAAGTGCGGGTATTCCGGCCTCTTTTAGTCGTCTGAAATTGGTTATGACGTTTTCAAGGGTGATATTGGATGGACGAGCGCGGTGAAATATGTCTCCTGCGATAATCATGAACTCAGGCTTTAACTCAATGGTCTTGTCCACCACTTCTCGAAACGCCGTGTTAAAATCTTCACGTCGAACATCCAGATTATACTGTGCATAGCCTAAATGTGGATCAGCCACATGTACAAAACTGAAAGGCTTCATCTCTTTCTTTCGCTGCTTCACCACTAACTCTCCCGAAGTTTAATTAGACAAATCGCTTTTTAAGTGTAAGAGATCGGTGAAGATATTGTTGTCGGAGGCTTGGATTTGAGGCGTGAATATCCTACTCAGCCTGTTGTCGGTGTTGGAGCGGTCATTGTGGACGAGGGCAGGCTTCTTTTAGTCAAGAGAGGAGTGGAGCCTGGGAAAGGCAAATGGAGCATTCCAGGCGGAGCGGTGGAACTTGGAGAAAAGGTTCGAGACGCTGTTATGCGAGAGGCTGAAGAAGAGAGCGGGTTGAAAGTTGAGATTGCAATCGATAGACCTTTGGATACGGTTGATAACATCATAATGGATGAAAACAAACGGCTTCAATACCACTACATTCTGCTACAATTTTTAATTCGCCCTAAAAGTGGAACCCCGAAGTCGGGAGGGGACGTATTAGACGCAAAATGGGTTTCCCTAGATGAAGTGGAAGCCTATGACTTAACAACCTCCTTCCGTTCGTTCTTCAAAAGACATCGAAAAGAACTAGAAGGATTCTAGTTCTTATCTGTGAAAAATAGCCTTGTTTGCCCCATTGTTTGAATATCAAGGGCTCTTACCTTCACTACGATAGGGAAATCTTTTACAACTTTTCCAAGAACGAGACAATGACGTGGCAATAGATCTCGTGCAACCGACTTGACGGTTTCCACGTCAACCTTGGCAGCTCTTGACACGGCCTCAAGGTCATGTTCGTTGGTGAAATTGAAGAGGAATATATTGTCTGCTTGACGATAGATGTTCTCCCGAATGGTGTTAGGCTGATTAGTCACAAAAGTTGTGAAAACTCCAAAGTGACGCATCCTTGTGACAATGTCGTCCCAATAGGTTTCACGCAGGTAAAGATGAGCCTCCTCAGCAAACAGAAATACTGCCCTCAACTTCCGCTGAGTCAGAAGTTCCACAAGCTTTCCAAGCATGAACTCCACCACGACTTGCCGATCAATCGAAGAAATGTCTTGTAGGTTTATGATAAATGCTCCGCCGCTCTGCATGTTGTGAAAGTTTTCCTCAAGACTTGTTGCTTCTGCATGGTTGTCAGTGAAAAAACCAGAGTTTAGCAGGCTGTAGTAACGAGAATAGAGTGCATCTCGTACATGTAGATTGCACTGTCGATTTCTAATAGTCTCGCCTAGTTCATGCATCGTAAGTGTGTCGCGATTTTTTAGGAATCGCCATATGCGTCGAAACTCTCGTGCAGAGGTGCCTGGCAGGTCAAGTGCGTGGAAGAGGATGTTCATCATAACACGTAGGTTCGTCTGTGCTAATGTTATTTTGAAGTTGTCGCCTGGAGTGAGCACCCGAATCTTTTTGTTGTACTCGTTTTTTTCGCCGTTTGATGAGAAGCCTAGGCGGGTGTATTCGCCGTTTAGGTCTAGAACAACAACTGGGGCTCCATAGTCTATGAGGCTGAGAACGAGGAGTTTGGAGAGGTGAGACTTTCCGGTTTCCTTTTTTCCTGTCACTATGTTGAGTTTGCCGTCAAGCATGTGGGCGTCAATTGTGATGGAAGATGATTCTCTCGTTTCGCCGAGGTTGATGGGAAGGCCTTTGTTGATTTTTGCTTGTGCCAGCAAAGAAGCCACGGGAAGTTTTTTGACCATTGATTGGGAGCGTGAAGGAAGCCACGCTGTGTTTATGCTTAGTTTTTCATTTTGTATGGTTCCTCGGATTTTGCAGACAAGCATTTGTGCGTCTTGGATATAAGTTATGTGTGGAGCTACTTCCAGTGGGTCGAGGTTTTCTCCGTAGACATGTTGGTTGTCGGTGGAGTTTCTCAGTAGTTCTTCTAGGATGCCGGGAATGTTGGCAAATTGGGTGTCGATTACTTGTGTGACGAGGCTTCTGTTGTGTTTGGAGTCTTGTATGAGGAGGTATTCTCCTTTTTCGATTTCCTCGGTTGGAAAGCTTAGGATTTGAATAGTGTTGCCTTCTTTTCTGTAAAGTCGCATTGGCTAGGCCTCTGGGCCTTTTCCGTATGGTCCGAATAGTAGTCGGCGTAGATTAGGTCGTGTCACAATTTTTAGTCCGTATGTTTGGGCTATGAACCGTTGGATGCCTATGACTTCGTTGGCTGTGAATGTGGAGTATATGTGTGCCAAGCGTAGGGTTTCAGGGTAGCCTTGAAGGAGTAGGTCGTTTCCAAGAAGTTTCTGTACCGCTGTTGTTCCTTGTTCGCTGGGGATGTTTTTATCTATGTCCAGTCGAAATGAACAACCGCCGTTTGCGAGTTTTGCGATGTAAATGTTTCCTAGGAAGCGAATAGTAGACGAATGAAGCGTGTAGTGGTTGATTTGGATTAGGCATGGCGGAGAAGTTTTTGTGGTTAGGTCTGTAAGTATGTGACCACCAAGTCTCAGTGTGGTGGTTTTTGTGAATGCCAGGACTGTGTTGAGGCGGTTTCTTGTGATTTCTAAGAGTTGTGAGAGAACTTTTGTTGGGTTGTCCGGGGTTCCTGCTGTTAGTGACCCGTCCCAGAGTATGACGTTGTCGTGTGAGCTGGTGGATATGCTCATTTGTAGCCAGCGTTCAAGTAGACCGCTTATCCGATTTTGCATGTTGAGTAGGTTTGGGGCGGCCGCGTCTTTTGGTGGTGTTTGAAAGTAATGTTGTCGGAATAGATTGTATATTTCCCGTCTGTTTTGTTCGGTTATGTGGAAAGGGAAAGGTCCGAGGCGGAGGTATCGATATTGGCGGCTCTGTCTCCAGACTATAGCAGCCCTTATGGCTGTGAGGATGCCTGTTTCGGTTTCGCCAAGTTTTATATTTGATACGTCGATGGCGGTGATTGTTGTAGGTTGCGGGAGGAGTTTCAACGGGATTGACCGTAGAGTGGGTGAACTGTAATTCAAAAGAGTTGGCTCGGTCAAGTCAGTGTTTTCTGTTATTGAATTGAAAGAGTTTGTTTCAATAGGGTGGAATTGTTCTAGGTTTAGATTTTTCATGGATTTGAGGCTTAGTTCGATGAAGTTTTGTGGTAGTTGCAGGTCTTGGACTGCGTTAGGAAAATTATATTTTGGTGTTGTTGTATATGGTAGTTGTTCAATCAACAAGATTCACCAATAACAATTGATAGAGGTGAAAAAGTATTTAAGTGTTGTGCATGTGCATAATGTTCAATACAATAAACAATAAGTGAAAAAAATGACAGAACCTGAAAAGCCGCCGATACGCGTGAAGATGAAAATTGGAGAGTTAGAATTCGAGTTCGAAGGCAATCCAGCTGAAGTACAAGCAACCATCGAAAACACTCTTTCTACAATAACAAAACATGAATATGCAAAGAAGTTGGCTCCAACGCCAGAGCGGGCTGTTCCGCGGGCTGAGACTTGTAAGAGTGTTATTCACCGTCTTTGGAGTGAGGGTTGGTTTGCCTCTACCCGTAGTCTAGGCGAGGTGCATAGTGAGATGGCTCGGAAGGGTTTTCATTATGACCGTACTGCTGTAGCACATGCGTTGATTGACCTCGTTAAGGACAATGTTTTGACGAGAGATGGTAGACCACGACGGTACAGGTATGCACAGAAGAGACCGCCAACTATCAAGTAACCTAAAGTTTGCTTATCACCGTTGTTCATTAAATGTAATCTAGACAAGAATTCTTCAGTATTTGCATGCATGGATTTAGATATACATTATTTTTAGAGATTTCAACATTAGAAGTTGCTTCCACAAGTCATAAAAACACTTAAGAGACAATGTGATGAATGATGCGATATGACGAAAATAAAAGATATTGACTTGAAGATTCTCTCTTGGTTGATGAAAAACTCTAAAATAAGTGACAGAAAACTGGCTGAAATCATTGGAGTCTCTCAGCCCACTGTCACCAGAAGAAGAGCCAAAATAGAAAAGGAACTTTCAATTGATTACACTGCGATTCCAAACTTTAAGAAATTAGGGATGGAAATCATGGCTTTCCATGCTGTCCAGTGGAAGCCTGAAGGATACGAATCACTCAGTCAGACGGAAGATTTCATGAAAAAAGTGAATGAATTTCTTTCAAAACATCCCAACGTCATCTTTGCCTCTTCTGGACAGGGCTGCGGCTTTAGTAGGATAGCCATTACAATCCACAGAGACTATTCTGATTTTGTAAAATTCAGGACGGAATTTCAAAAGGAGTGGGGGCAGTGTGCAGCGAAACATGACAGTTTCATTGTCAGCCTCAAGAGTGACAAAGTCGTGAGGCATTTAACCCTCAAATATTTGGCAGATTACATAAAAAATACCAGTAGCCCATGATTTTTGCAGAGTCCATGTCTGAGAGGATAATCTTCCATTTTATGTTAGGTATGCATGCATGTAACGTTTGCCTATTTCGACATTTACAGTTTCTGGCATTCAGGGCATATGTAGGATGAAGTGGATCCTGTTCTGATTTTTTCTACAAGTGTGGAGCAGACTGGACAAGGCTTTCCCGTTTTGTATCCTACTTGGAAGTCTTCTGTCTTGAAGTTGCCCTTCTGGCCGTAAAAGTTCTTTTCGTAGGCGAGCCCTCCTTTTTCGATGCTGCTATTAAGAACAGTTTTTATTGCATCATAGAGATTGCTGTTTTCTTGGTCTGAAAGACTGTTAGCCTTCCGGTTTGGGTGGAGTCTAGCGTTGAAGAGGATGTCTTGGATGTACACGTTGCCTATTCCAGCAATGTTTTTCTGATCAAGAAGGAGAGATTTTATGCGGGCCTTTCTCTTTTCTAAGAGTTTCTGTAGATATTCCTTTGTGAACTCTTTGCCTGAGGCGGATATTCCTAGTTTTGCTGTTAGTTTATGTTGGCTTAGTTCTTTTTGGGGTTGGAGATGTATGTAGCCAAACCAGTAGAAGCGTATGGTAAAGCCGTAGTGATCTGTGAAGGTGAGTTTGAACTGGTATTTTTCTGGGGGTTTGCTGTTTGGTTTGAAGTAGAGGAGATCTGCGCCCATCCCCAAATTGATTAGTAAGTAGTAATCTGGCTCTAGTTTTATGAAGAGCCATTTACCCCTACTGTATATTTGACCTATGGTTTTGCCTATAGCGGTTTCAACAAATCGTTCAGGTG
>CAZKWF010000005.1:0-34670 GCA_964556565.1 uncultured Candidatus Bathyarchaeia archaeon | reverse complement strand
TAGTTCACCCAGTCGTGTGCTTGTTATTTTCCCGCTTTTCCCAAGTTTAACTCGCAACTCCTCCTTAGAAACAGCGTCACTATCCAGCAGTCCGAGTTTATAGCCGATGTGAGTAGCCAGAAGATGCAAACTCAAAGTTTCACCATCAGTAAGTTTTGCCTTAGGAACAAGCAAAGCCGCTCCTTCAGGTGCCACAGCAATAATATCCTTACAGCTTTTAATGAGGCTTTGAAAATCAACTGTAAGAACAACTTTTCGTGCTGCTTCTAAAGCGGGAATCATCTCACTAAAGAAGCGGTTAACGCTAACCCAAACATCATCCACGTTTCCAGTGAACGTCTGCTCAACATCCCTATGCTTGACATGCACCGTGACCTTTCTTTCACTCAACCTCTTGCACCCTGCAACTTCACCAAAACTTCATCTTCAATCCAACGTTCACCCTGTGTAGTCAATCGGAACTCTGGTCTTCCAGGATCAGGCTTGAACACTAGTCCTCGCTTAGTCATCTCGTTCAAACGGGCAGGCACCATTGACTTGATCCCACCAGAAGCCAACAACCGCGCAATTTGAGTAGCTGTGTTAGATTTTCCTTCAGAAGCATACAGGGTCAGTCCAATCGCCTCATAATGAGTAAGCTTCTCCCGCGTAGTGACAATCGGTCCCTCAGTCGTCAGTTCAATGATTCCCTCCAATCGCGTCTTCAAAGGAGAAACCATCTTAGCAGACACTAGGCTGCTAACCTTCCCCATGAACTCAGACGACATAGAACTCAACAAGCCCAAAACCTCCTCCACACTCGCTCCTTCGACAACAACCTCGCCGAAACCAGTCTTAACTCTCACCTGAATCTTACCCATAATGCTACACCTTCCTCAAAGCGACAACGATTCACACAAACACATACAACCAACCCCTTTTTAGAATTTACCGCACAACCACACAATAAAAATAAACAACGCGTTAGAAATTATTTGTTACCAGTTTTTATTTTGACAATCGTGGTGTTGAATGTAGGTCCTCTGCCTAGTTTTTGAGTTGTGTCGGATACTATGACATTCTGAGGTTTTCCGTTTATATCCTTGCATTCTCTGGGTGCCCATAATATTCCTTCTGGAACTGAACTTGAAATTACTGCCTTTAACCTAATGCTCCCAAATTTGTTGTATAATTCAACTACATCGTTATCATTGACGGCATAAGCCTTCGCATTTTCCGGGTTAACGAGCACTATTGACGGTAACGGGCCATAAACGTCTTGAAACTGTGTATGCGTATATTTGCTAATGGCTGTGTTTAGAAGAATGAAGCCTTCATTCTTAGGCAAGGGATCCTGCCTTGGCAAGGGCGACAAACCAGCTTTCTCAGCCTTTAAAGAGTAAAACTCTATTTTGCCTGTGGAAGTTTGATACTTATTTTTCGGCTTCATCTTCAACTTTAACATTTTTCCTTTTTTTAGATCTGAAAAATCCCCGTTTTCTAACGCATTTTTTAACGATTTTTCAGCCGCCTTCCAGGAACCTTCATACAACCATTCTTCCTCGAGATTTAACCTCTCAGCCAGTCGAGTCATAACCCATAGCTCACTTTTGCTCTCTCCTAATGGTTCAATAACCTTCTTAGACTTTCTAACATATCTGTGGCTGTAAGAGATCACAATATCTTCTTTTTCCAAAAATGTAGGTGCAGGCAAAACTAAATCAGCATGTTTGGTGGTTTCCGTCCAATGGGTGTCGTGCACAACTACGAAGGCATCCTTCCTCGTCAATCCTCTTCGTACTGCCTTTTGATTTGGCAATGTTTCAGCCGGATTCATGTTGTAGATGTAAACAAACTTGAACTCGCCATTTTCCAGATGCCTACCCGAACCAACTTGACTTACAACTTTAATCCTCTTATCAGTTAAACCTTGACCGTTAAGATATGAAAAGTCCACGTTCCAACGCTCACTATTTGTGTAATAGAAACCTCTGTGTAGTCCAATTAACGCCGGTATGAGTGAGATCGCCCTTACAGATTCAGCTCCATAAAGACTTTTTTGCAGTCCTATACCAATCATCGTTACACTGGGTTTAAGGCTAGCATACAATTCAGCCAGCTTCGCTATGCTGTTCCATTTTAATCCCGTACATTCCTGAATCGAATCAACACTCCACTGATGTACTTCATCTTTTAACCGATCAAAACCGTAGGTGCATTTGTGAATAAAATCAAAGTCAACAAGATTGTTGTCAATTAAATGTTTCATCACGCCATAGGCTAATGCAACATCGCTTCCAGGCTTAGGCTGAACCCAAAAATCAGCCGACTTAGCTGTCTCGCTCTGCCTTGGGTCAACAGCAACTATTACTCCGCCTTTTTTTCTGGCTTGTAAAGATAACGCATGGAGGTGTGGGGCGCTTACGGCTGAGTTGAAGCCCCAATAAACTGTTAGCTTCACGTTTGGAAGCTCATCGGGGTCTACGCCATAGGATAGGCCATAATGAAGCGATAATGCGTCATGTCCTGACTTGCTGCAAATGCTCAAATCTGTTTGGCTAAAACCTAAAGCGTAGAATAATCTTTGAGGCAGGTGTAAAGTGAATAAGCCCATATTTCCACTATAATCTAAGTGCAAGATGGAATCAGACCCGAACTGGTTCAAAACGTATGTTAATTTTTCAACCAAAACGTCGAGGGCATCATCCCAAGAAATTCTCTCAAAAGCATCATTGGCTTTGTCGCCAACTCGTCTGTGAGGATATAGTATGCGTTCATGGCTATATGCTCTCTTGATATCCATGACTCCTCGGGGACAGAGAAAACCCTGAGTAACTGGATTATCTTTATCCCCAACAACGCTAATTGGCCTATCATCGCTATCTAACAAGAGTTTCATGAAACAAGTGTCGTAGCAATCTCGAGGACAGACAGTTTCTTTGTAACTCATTGGTGCATCAAATCAAGTCTTAACCCAGTTTCTTTTTAGGCATTCGGTTGTAGCATTGTCTTTATTGGGCGCAAAGCAGAAAAGTTTCTTGCAAACAAACGCATTTTGTCACAACTATGAGGCACACGCAAGGAATCTGACCTTAATAGGGTGGTTCTGAAGGCTTTTAAGAGTCACATCTATTGGATAATTGAGGATGGCTCAGGCTATGTGGAAGGTAAAGGATGTAATGATTACAAATGTAGTGACCGCTGACGCGGGTGTGAACATCAGGCAGGCGGTTGACCGAATGAATAATCATGAGATAGGTTGTCTGGTTGTACTGGAGAAAGGACACTTTGCTGGAATATTAACTGAACGTGACGTCTTGAAGAGAGTCGTAGCCAAAGCTCGGAACCCCGAAAAAACGCTCGTAGGAGATGTTATGTCCAAACCTTTGACAGTTGTGGACCCCGAAGCAAGTCTGGAAGAAGCAGTCAAGCTAATGTTTGAAAAGCAAGTTAAGAAATTGACAGTTGTAAAGGACAAAAAGCTTGTAGGACTTGTAACAATGACAGACATAGCACGCGCCCAATCGGAAATGATCAAGTATATAGAAAGACTCGCCGCAAAATATGATCTACCGAAAAGAATGCAAAAAGTTGTTCGATACTATGTGGCGTGACACGCAAGGATCCAGATACATGGAAGTTAAATCTTTAATGCAACTTGAGATGAAATATCATAATCAAGAAGGTGAGAGAATGTCTGAGGTAGCAATTTCAGTAAGAAAGGCAGTTCCCATAATCGTTGTCACTTGGATTCTGTCTCTGATCACCACTTTACTGTTTGTTTATGCAGATCCAAGCCTTTTCCAACTACAATTCAGCCAGAAGGAGCACCAAACAGAAATAATTAGATTCTATGAGCCTTATGAGAAGAATGTTACTGGTACAGGGTGGATGACAAAGCTTGATCTTGCAGTTTTCGTCTGGACTCCCAGCAATTCTACGAATAACGCTATCCTTGAAGTCTATGCCCACGCTGAGTATTATTATGAAAATCCGCCACAAATCACATGGCAGTATGCAGGGCGCCACGTGTGGTGGATGGATTTTTTTGTATCAGTAAACGAAATCGAATACACCCTTGGCAAGATACTGACGACAGCACAAAACCAAACAGAGTGGGAACAAGAATCTTACAAGTGGAAGCAAACTTGCTTGTTCAAAGCACGAACAACCAAAGAATGTTGGATAGAACCAAATCAGAGCAACTACACTTTGGCGTTTCAGCTGGCTCATTCTGATAACGCTGATGAGGTAACTCCAACATATCTGAGAAACATCAACGTAATCATAAAAGTCATAGATGGAATTCCAGTGACCTAAAGGAAGCATACATGCATGTTAGACTCTCACTTACTCAACAAACTCTTCTAAACGCCTTCGCAAAACCTCACCCACCAATTCAGCCTTCACACGCCCTCTAAACCTTTTCATAACCAAACCCATCAAAACACCATACGCACCCATCTGCTTCTCATCCACAAACTTCTTATTCTCTTTAATCAACTCGCCGACAACAGTCTCAAGCTCTTCACGAGAAAGCATAACCAATCCAAGAGCTTTGACGGCATCCTCAACCTCAGCACCTTTATGCCCAGCTAACCAAGTCAAGACGTCAGGAATAGCCTCCTTAGCCAAACGCCCAGAACCCACAAAGCCAAACAAACGCCTAAACTGCTCATCCGTAACCCCCTCAACCTCAACTCTGTCACGCTTCAAAGCCTTCAAAGTTTCAGTCAACGCAACAGCCGCAACAGTGGCAGAAACCTCAGTCTCCTCAACCACAGCCTCAAAAAAATCACTGTACTCTGAATCAAGAACCTGCCTCGCAAGCTTCGCGTTAAGCTTATACTCTCTCATCAGCCGACCCATCTTCTCCTCAGGCAACTCAGGAACACAAGCATGCAGCTTTTCAACATCCTCATCCGACAACTGAATTGGAGGAACATCGGTCTCCGGATACATCCTAGCAGCACCGGGCCTCGGTCGCAAATACCGAGTAGTCCCGTCCGGATTGGCCCCGCGCGTCTCCTCAGGAACCGCCTTCAAAGCCTCTCTCGCCCTCCTAGTCACAGCCTTCAAAGCATCAGTCGCGTTCTCCAAAACGTCAGCAACAAACACAACTGCATCCTGTGGCTCTACCTTCATATGCCGTCTAAGCTCGTTAACTTCCTCAACCGTAATCCCATACGCAGGCAGTTCATCCGTGTGAAAAAGGCCGTCAACCCTGCCCCAGAAACGGGCGATACCAGCCATCTCAGACCCAAGTCTCATCCCAGGCGCAAGCTCTCTGCCAAGCAAACCAGCAAACTTGGGCAACCTAACAGCCAAAACCCGTTTACCCTGATCCAAAGCATTTCGAATAACCCGACATTTCGTCTGCCCAAAAATGGAAGAAACGTCGACAAATTCATCCTTAACGTCCCTCTCCGCCGCATTACGCTCTTTCAACTCGCCTTGTATTTTGAGAAGGCTGAGTTGACGCTGAACTTCATATTCAATGATTTTTGACACCAATTCAAGCTCTTGAACGCCCTTTATCTCGATTAACGCTCCGTCTCGAATGGAAACATTCAGGTCTTGACGAATCGTTCCTAAGCCTCGCTTAACTTTTCCCATAGCCCTTAAAATTCGCCCGATGACCAGGGCGGTTTCTTCAGCCTCTTGAGGAGAATAAATAACGGGAGCGGTTGCAACCTCGACGAGGGGGATTCCAAGGCGGTCGATCCGATATCGAATGATGGAACCGTCCTCTCCCGTCTTTCTAGCGGCGTCTTCCTCTAGGCTTATGTGTTGAATTGGAATCTTTTTTCCTTTGATGTCTATTTCTCCGTTTAATGCTACGATACATGTTCTCTGGAATCCGGTGGTGTTTGACCCGTCTATGACAGCTTTGCGCATTACATGGATTTCATCCACGGGTTTTGCTTTCATCATGAGTGCAGTGGTTAGAGCGATTTCCACCGCTTCTCGGTCAAGGTTATGAGGTGGTTCTTCATCCATTTCTATGAGGCACGACGTTTCTTCGTTAGCTTCGTAAAGTATCTTTACGCCTTTCTGAAATTCGAAGAGGGCTGCTGGGTCTACTTGACCCAACTCACTTTGGGTAGGTCTCAGTCTTCTTAGGAACGTGATTTCAGGTTCTTCTTTGAAAAGTTGGGGCTCGCAGGAGCAGAACAGTTTTGTTTTTGTGTCCAGTTGTTGGTGTATTTCTAGTCCTGCTTTTAATCCGATTTTTGAATAGTTGATGGTCATGCTGTTTCCTCTGCTTGTGTTCTTAGTGAGATTTCGTTGGCTACGTTTGTGGTGAGAAGGCTCTTAGCTTCCGCAATGTCTTTCGCTTGTCCTAGAACCCACATAAGTTTCACCAAGGCTGTTTCAGGTAGCATATCTTCAAGAGAGACTACTCCAATGGCTAGAAGGTCTCGGCCTTGATCGTAGACGTTCATTCCTAGGCGTCCCCAGATGCATTGTGAGGTCATTGCAACAATTACGTTGTTTTCGATGGCGTTTCGGATGGCTGTGAAGCAGTATTTGCTCACGTGGCCTAATCCTGTTCCCTCGAGAATTATGCCTTTGCAGCCTTCATTAACGTACCATTCGATAATGTTGGGGTCTAGGCCTGGATGGAATTTGACAAGTGCTACTTTTTCGTTGAAGTTTGGTTTCAAGATGAGTTTCTGCGAAGAGCTTCGTTTACGATAGTTTTTGATCAGCATTTCGATTTGTCCGTTTTTCATTCTGGCAAGTGGCGTGGTGTTGACTGATTTGAACGTGTCTCGGCGGCTTGTGTGGCATTTTCTAACTTTGGTTCCTCGGTGGAATATGATTGTTTTGTCTGAGACTGTTTCGTGCATGGCTACTGCTACTTCTGCAAACGGTGCATTGGCGGCTGCTTTAACCGCTCCTATCAGGTTGGTTGCTGCGTCTGAGCTTGGGCGGTCTGCGGATCGTTGGGAACCCACCATTATTACGGGTACAGGTGGATTCTGCAGCGCGAAGCTTAACGCGGCGGCAGTGTAGCCCATCGTGTCGGTTCCATGTGCGACTACAACTCCTGCTACGCCGTTTTCTATGTACTTGGCTGTAACCTTTGCTATTTTTGTCCAGTGTTTTGGGGTGATGTTTTCGCTGAATAGGCTGAAGACGATTTCAGCGTCTATTGTGGCGATTTCTGAGAGTTCTGGGACCACGCTGTAGAGGTCGCTTGCTGTGAGTGCGGGTCTTACTCCACCTGTTCGGTAGTCCACTCGGCTGGCGATGGTGCCGCCTGTGCTCACGATTGCTACTTTGGGTAGATTTGGTTTTTGTTTTGGGAGTGGCGGCGGAGTAAAGGTTGGCTTGGCTCCTACTCCAATTTTTTTGATTTGGGTTGCAGGAGTTATCTCTACTCCGATATTGTAGCCGCTTTTCAGTTTGATTACGATGTGTTTGTCGTCGCCGTATTCAGATCGGGGGATGAGTACGCCTTCGTAGGTTTCTTTGTCTTTTGTGATGCGAATGATGTCGCCTATTTCTGCTTCTGCGTTCTTCAGAACTTTTAATGCTTTGCCTCTGTAGCCTGAGAACTCTTTGCTCAAACTTCTATCTCTCCATTTATGAATGTAATGTAACTGTTACCCTAATAATCTGTGTCTATGATATGAGATATATAAGATTCAATGCATGCATGCATATGTGAACTTTAATGCGTGTCGCCACCTGCACCATTTGCCAACGTAGAAAAGCCTTTTTCTTCAGGCAATATTCAAGGGAGAAACTATGCAAAAGATGCTTCATTAAATCCATTGAGGAGAAGGTTAGGGCTACTATTGCCAGGTATCAGATGCTTGAATTCGATGATAGAATCGCTGTGGCTGTTTCTGGCGGGAAGGACAGCGTCAGCCTATTGCATATCTTGGCTAAAATGGAGCAGAATTACCCGAAAGCCTCGCTTGTGGCAATTACAGTAGATGAAGGAATTCGAAGATATCGAGATGAAGCCTTGAAAATAGCGGCTGAAAACTGCAAAAGACTCGATATAGAACACCATACAATCTCTTTCAAGGAGCTTTATGGCTACACATTAGATGAGATCATGAAGCGTCTAAAAGGAGAAAACAAGCTAACACCATGTGCATACTGTGGCGTTTTACGAAGAAAAGCGTTAAACGTTGTTGCAAGAGATGTCAAAGCAGGTAAGCTTGCAACTGCCCACACATTGGATGATGAAACACAAACAATTCTTTTGAACATTGTTCACGGCTCTCCCTTAAGGATAGCAAGGGTGAAACCACTCACAGACAAGGCGCATCCGAAGCTCGTGCAGAGAATAAAACCCTTCTGCGAAATTCCAGAAAAAGAAACAACCTTGTACGCCTATGCCAAAAATATAACATTTCAAGACATACCATGTCCATACGCCTCAGAAGCCTTAAGAAACGAAATACGCCTTTTTCTGCAAGGAATGGAAGAGAAACATGCCGGAATAACATTCACAATATTCAAGTCAATAGCAAAAATCAGACCAGCAATAGCAAAGATTGCCCGAAAAGAAGAATTAAATGAATGTAGCAAATGCGGGGAACCAACGACTGAAAAGATATGCAAAGCATGCCAAATGCTTCAGCAACTGGGAACGCGTTAGTGCCGCTTCACGCTTAACTCAAGGGAAGAATATAAGAAGTGTGCTTCAACTTAGTTAATTTGGCATGTGGGGTGATCGAAAATAATTCATTTTGATCCTGAAGAGTATTATAAGAGGCAGACTGTTCTGCGTGAGCTTGGACATGAAGGACAAGAAAAACTGAGACATTCGAAAGTCGCAATCATAGGGTTAGGAGGACTTGGAAGCGCGGCAGCTCTCTACTTGGCTCTAGCAGGTGTAGGCCATTTACGTTTAGTAGATCAAGACACCGTGGAACTACACAATTTACATCGGCAAGTGCTCTACGCTTTTCACGATCTAAGATTTCCTAAAGTTGAAGCTGCCGCAAAGAGGGTTAAGCAAATAAACCCTGAAGTTAAAGTGGAACCTATACCCGAAAATGTGAGAGAGACTAACGTCGAAGAAATTATTGGTGATATGGATTGTGTTGTTGACGGACTAGATAATATACGTACACGTCATCTTATAAACAGGGTATGCGTGAATAAGAAGGTTCCCTATGTTTATGGAGCTGCCATAGGAATTGAGGGATACTTGTCTGTTTTTAACTCTCCAGAAACACCGTGTCTAACGTGCGTTTTCCCAAGCTTAGACGACCGTAGTCTGCCCACATGCGAAACCCGTGGTGTTCTTGGTGCAACAACGGGGATCATAGGAACCATGGAGGCGATGGAAGCCATAAAAGTACTTGCAGGGATCGGAGATACGCTCAAGAATACCCTATTAGTGTGCGATTTTTACGACATGTATATGGCTAAAGTTGATATTTTCAAAAATCCAAAATGCCCAGTTTGCGGAGAAGCCAAGCCAGAGAAGGGTGTAGAAGTAACCGAACAGCTAGTTTGGTTATGTGGCCAAAATACTGTAAACGTGAATCCCCGAAAGCCCTTAAGACTAAGCATAAATGACGTGTGTAATCGTTTAAGCAAGCGTTTCAAAGTGTTGCTAAAATCTTCTTTAATTGTAGTGTTTAAACATAATGATGCGGAGGTCAGTCTCTTCAAGGGAGGTAGAGCGCTAATAAAAAATGTTAAGAGCGAAAAAGATGCTTTAGGGGTCTATAAGAGCATTATGAAACATTTAGAAGCTGGGACGGAGTAACGTTTTGGGTTTATTTGACGTTTCAGCTGTTGTTGAGCTCGTTTTCGTGAACACGTCTTAGGAAAGAAAGCCGAATGGCGCATCTTGGAGAGTTCAGATAACAAAAAACTGTGTAAAGTGCATGCATAGATATTGCCATAAAAACTGGAGTCACGCTGATTTGTTTTGTTAGAGGGCAGAGGATGAATGTTTATAGTTATCCTGAAAGAGTGGAAGTAACGTGAGTTCGTAGCCTAGAAAGCGAGCTGGATAGAAAATTTTAATATTTTGGCGTCTGTAATGACGGTGTTATACACTTTAACCTAGCATAATGACAACTGCTAACCCAAATATCAATCCTTGATTTGAGGGACAAAATCTTTGAGTAAAGAGAAGGTTGTATGCCTCGTTTCGGGCGGAATAGACTCCCCAGTAGCAGCTTGGCTAATCTTTGGGAAGGGGTATACTCCTATTTTTGTTTTTTACGACAACTATCCCTTCTCTGGTGAAACTACAAAGCAGAGGGCTATAAATGCGGTTAAGAAGTTAAGGGAATACCTACCCACAAAGCCTGTCAAGCTATACATAATTCCGCATGGAGAAGACCTCGCAGACATTTTAAGAAACTGCCCGAGAAATTTGACGTGTATCCTCTGCAGGAGAATGATGTATCGCTTAGGGAAAGAAATCGCGAAGGTGGAAGGCGCTGACGCCATTGTTACTGGCGAAATTATCGGAGAACATGCCAGCCAAACCTTACGGAACCTTCGCGTTGAAAATACTGCGGTGAAAGACATTTGCATGCTGCGTCCACTTTTATGCTTCAATAAGCGTGAAGTTGAGAAGTTGGCGCGAAAAATTGGAACTTTCGAAATTTCCACGGGTGCCGCACTTTGTTGCAGTGCCCCACCAAAACAACCGAGAACATTAGCAAGAACTGAGGAAGTAACTAAGGCCGAGAGAAACCTAGACATAGACTACATGATTAAGCGTGATTTGAAGGAAACCACTTCTATTCGCATTTAAAAACCTGGTGCTGTTAAGGGTCTGTCATTTTCCTTCTTATAGAAAGTGTTTTTAAAGCGACGCGTAATACACTTTCCGCAATTGCTTCCGCTTGATCTTTACTTGAAACATTTTTAATCAATATTCTTTCATCTTTGGAAAACGTTATTTCTACCTCTTTTCCGCTTTTCAAAATCATTATGTGCGGAGTATACAATATTATTTCGTAACGCTTCGAGTCCTCAAACGCCTTCTTAACAGACGACATATCTAAACGAAGCTTCTGACTGAACTTAACCTCAAAAGCAGCTTTATCTGAACACAACCTCACAAAATAACAGGGAAAATATTCCCTTTTCTTCTTCACTTCCATGACTCCTCTGAAATTTCCTCTTCTTCTCTTTTACTCTTTTGATATTCCATTAAGAAGAAGGGAGCAAGACCTATTCCGATCAAGATTGACGCAACCTTGATTTGATTGTAGTTTATTTGAGGATGTCTAGCAGCCCCTAGCATCGTTGCTCCACCGAGACCAGTTATAAAAAGAAAGAACAACTCTAACGTTTCATCAGGCTTCATCATTCGCTCCTTCAAATTCGCGTATTGTAACACATTTCTTGTTCTTTAGTTTAGTGCCATACAGAAATACTGCGCGCGGATGATCAGGAAGAGTGGGGTAGCCTAGTAGTCTACAGGCCTGTGGAGCCTGGCGCCCGGGTTCAAATCCCGGCCCCGGCCCTCAGAATCCGCCCTGTTCCCGAGAGCCGTCTCTCGATTCGGGCCACTCAGGCGACCTATCGCTTCGATCAAGGCGTTCTCGGACACCTTTGATACGTTCAGCCCCATTTGCTTGGCCGTCTCGACCACTCCCCGATTCAGATACAGACAAACCGATTTTCTATCTGCCATTTTCCCACACGTTCCCATATGATTTCATGCGCGTTGGGCTATTTATTGCCCCCTAAGGATTGACCCGAGGCGGTTGCGCGCGCAGTCGAACTGGTAAAGAGCTTTTAAGAGCAGGCACGTAGAGGCTACGTCAAGGGAAAGCACACCGATGCCATGTAACCAGAGATTCTTTGGTCAGGAGCTCTTTGAGGAAGGCACAGCTGAAAGGCAGTTTTGCACCAAGCTGGGAGCTCTTAAACCAGCTATGATGCAATACGAATTTGCCCTACGAGATCGCTTGCCACAACTCCCGTTGGATAAAGCGGGAATCCTACAGGTGAAGTACAATGGAATGCTATCGACTGTTGCGTGGGACGATAAGAGAGGCGGCTTTGTAGCCTGGAGCACCAGAGGTCGTTGTTATTATTCACTGGACGACACTCGAAAACACCCGGTGACTGAGTACTTCAATCAACACTTCTCCAAGTACAGAGACACCATCTTCGTAGGCGAAACCTACGTAGTGCGAAACATCTCTGGGAAAAGCTACATGACTGGGTTCAACAAATCCATGAGCATAATCAAGAATCCCAAATCAGCGTTGGATGTAGACAGGATTCGGCTTGCTGTCTTTGATTACGCCAAGAGGACAGGAAGTGACAGATTTGACAAAGATTTTCCAGAGTACGCTCACCGCTTCAAGAGACTGGAACACGATTTTCAGCTTCCAGTCGGATGTGACAGCAACGTTGTTCACCTCCCAGACTTCTTCCAAACAGATGGAAACCTTCAAGATTCTCACGAGAAAATCCAGGCATTCTGGGATGATTTCATCAAAGAACGAGGGTTTGAAGGGTTTGTGATGCACACCAGTGACGACAAGATATTTAAAATCAAGTTTAGAGACACGCTAGACGCAGTCATCATAGCCTTCAGGAAAACCGGCAGTGGCCGACCTGTGTGCAGAGAGTGCGGAGCCAAGTTTGACGGTTTCTGGCTGCGAAAGCTTGCTAGAGACGGGGTCATTGAGCGGTCAAAGTGGTTCGACCAGGATGGTCGTCTGTTGAATGGAAAGAATGACGTGTGGAACAGAGACCTTGATTCATGCCCTATTTGCGGTGGATCCATCTCCACCACTTCGGGACCTATCCTTGGAGCGAAGATTGCTTTGATGACTCCCAGAGGGGACTTCTTGGATATAACTGATGGAGTTCAGTTCTCGCCGCTATCGCTCATTCTGGATTTGGTAGAGCCTCTTTATGAAGCCAAAGGGTATCTTTGGGTGAAGCCTGAAATCGTGGTCGAGGTTTCTTATCAAGACCTCTACTTGGATAGACTTAGACCAATCTACAGATATGGGAAGGATGGCTATGTCCAGGTTGGCACAAAGAGGGTGGTTTCGTTGCGTCCCTATAAACCAAGACTCAGAGAAGACAAGGCTGTAACCCTGAGAGACCTCAGATTGGAGCAGCTAAGTTATTTCGTGAACAAGATCCAAAGAATCAACGATATGTGGCAAGCGACGAGAAGCCAAAAAGGCCTCTCAGAATACATCCATTGAGCTCTCTCGCACAAGTGGAATCGAGATGGCAAAACACCTAGTTGACATTCGCGCGCGCAAATCTTAAGTGTTCTGAGCCCTACTTCGGATTACTATGTATAGTGATAGTAAGATTGCAGGCTTGTTGCTGGCAATCGGTGGTGTCTTATGCGTTTTGGGCATAATCACTGCAGAAGCACTTTATCCTGGCTACAGTACCTCTGAGAACTACATAAGTGACTTGGGTGTCGGACCGTCTGCTCTCATATTCAACTCGTCAGCATTCTTGCTCGGCGTGTTGGCGGTTTGTGGTGTCTACTTCATTCAAAAGACGTCCAGTTTCAGATTTTTCTCCATACTGGCGGCAATAGCAGGAATTGGTGTAATGGGGGTCGGATTGTTTCCAGAAGATGCAGGAATGATTCATGTTGCTTTTTCTTTGATAACGTTTCTGTTCGCTGGAATATCTGCTATAGCGTCTTACAAGCTGGAGAAACCACCACTCTCTTACCTCTCTATCATGTTGGGAACCATATCACTGGCGGCGCTTGTTCTATTTTCCTCTGGTATCTATCTAGGTTTGGGGAAAGGAGGAATGGAACGTATGATTGCCTATCCTGCTTTGCTCTGGTTGGTGGTTTTCAGTGGCCACCTAATGAGCGACAACAGAAATGCAAGGACATCAGAGAACTAACCTTGGTTGATGTAGAAATCACCGTCATCGACTAGCGAACGTGTGCACTGATCATTCATGGTTTACTCTTCTTCTGATGACGGAATCTTTGATATTATGTGTTTGTTAAGCAATTGGAAACATACTCCGACACTGAGGGCAATGACAAATGAGGCGGCAACCCTGAAGATAAAGAAGGCTACTCCGAACATGTCTACTTCCAGAAAAGCGCGAAGTGGCCCCACCAAGGTTTGACTGGTGATGAAGGCGGCCACAACGCTAAGTGACAAGCCACTGCTTTGTAGCACCTTTAAGAGGGGGAGATAGGGAGCAAGTGGTCCGGGCGTCACCAACCCCAATAGTGAAGCTCCCATAATGTTTCTTCTCTCTCCTTTAAGCAGCATCCCTATTCTGTCTTCCGTGATATATAGGCTGAAAACCTTGCCTACCACAATGGCGGTCACTAAGATGGGCAAAAATCCCAAGAATCTTTCTAGTGTAAGGTAGAGTATGTCAGTTATCACAGTGAGACCTCCGCTATAAGACCTCCTACGGTGACAAATGCCGTACATAGAACCAACCTCAATACGTAGGCTTTCCACCCGAAGTACTTGAATTCCATAATGTCCCTAGTTAGATCCCCGAGGATAACCTCTCCAGAGATCAGAGCAAAAATAGTCCCAATACTTGCCCCTTTCTGGAATAATGAGAAAGCAATTGGATACGTGGCGTATCTCGGAATAGGAAGAGCGATGCCTATGACCGTCGCTAATGGGATTGATAGAAAGGGGTTCTTCCCCAGCACAGTAAACGCAATCTCCTCGGGCAAATAGAACTCGAGCGTCGCACCTATCAGAGTTGCAATGAAGAAGGCAGGAATGATAGTTTTCATCTCCTTCAGAGAGTCTATACAGACATATGCCACTTTTTTCTTCATGGTTACTTCCTCACCTTTTTCCGTTATAGGTAAACATTCTTTTAAGGATGCTTACTAATTAGTGCATTCAACAAGTAGACTGAAGCGTATTTCAGGAGAGAATATCAACTAACTCTATTGTGCACGCACATAGTTTTGTTTCTGTTGTTTCCTGCGTACAGGCATGAGGCAAAGGTATCATTTAACATTGTCATCAAAAGAAAAAAGGAGCTAGAAAGATGAAATATGACTTTTTCGTCAAGCAGAAGCTGAGAAGTGGAGGACTAATCTGTTCTTTTGGATCTTATTATTTCAATGCATGCAGAGAAAATTAATATCCCCTTTTGTTGTATTTTATGTTCCGATGCAGAGGAGTGAGGAAGAGGTGCCAAAGAAAGAAAGTGACGCACAGATGGACGAACGTTCGAAAAAGAAAAAGGAGGAAGCGATTGACGAAAAGACTAAGAAAAAATTGGGGAAATTGAGCGCAAAAACTATGAAAAAACTGGCAAAATTGAGTGAGCTTCCCCACTTGTACGAAGACTATGTCAATGTAGCTGAACCACGATCACTTGCTAAGAAATCTGCGAAACATGAGAGAAGCAAAAGGGAAGATCTCCTGCGCAACTTTGAAGAGAGAGTCTTTGATTGGGACAACAATTTCACAAAGAAGCCAGCCTTTGACGCCTTCAAAAACGTATTTGAGAGTTTTGACAGGCTAAGGAGAACATTTAACACTAAGCAAAAAGAAATCGTCGATGAAACTGACTTTGGGAAGAATATGGCAACAATGGTCACACTGATGCGTCAGCAGATTGAAGCTTCAGAGCGATCAGCAAGGTCCCAGAGTAAACGATTTTATATTTCCTTAGTAATAGCTGCCATATCAGTGATAGTTGCGGTCATTAGAATCATGTTCTGATGCTTGCTGTTAGGAACCCAGCTCATGCACATATTCTTAGGATTTCGATTCTCTTTCCATTGCTTCCTTTCTTTGTTCAGAAGGTAGTTTCTCAATTGCGTACCTCAATGAAGTTCTTGGCATTTCCTTTTTATGTTTCATCACATAATTGAACACTTCTTCGGGATAATGGTTGCTTGCTTCCTTTAGCATCCATCCGTAGCCTCTTTGCACCATCACGTCTTGGTCCACTAAAAGATTATCAGCCATCTCGAAAACATTTTCAAGATATTTCATTCTTCTTATTGAGTATATTAGAATCACTGCAGATGCACGCCTTACCCATCGATTAGGAGATTTCGTCCATTTCATAAGCTTTGGTAGGAACTCAGGAAATCGAAGAATGAATGCTCCAAAAGCGTGCGTGCAAAAATTATCGCACGATCCCCAGCCATCCACATGCTTTTTCAACCATGATTCAAACAGATAATAATCAGTCTTCTCATATTGGCGTCTAAGACGAAAGGCCCAATCAAACGCCACAGCTCTTTCCATCCAATTACCTGATTCCAACAAATCTCCACACAACTGGAATATTTCATCTCTAGGCTTTTTTCTTACCTTTCTAAAATACTGAGCGGATATTTTTCTCACAACAGGTACTCTTATATCTGAGGCACTGTATTGCTTGAATTCTTGTCTCAATTCCTGAATGGCCACATCTCTCTCCTCAAACTAAACTAGTTATTTTGTCTTGAGTATATTTCTGTTCTCGATAAGCAAATGAATTCGTTTGATACTCCACTAACAATTTAACGACTTACGCGCACCTAGGTTAAGTGTAACTAAAGTCCTCCACCGAAAAGTCCTCCAAAATATACTCCAATCAACCCTAGCAGACCTTGAATGACAAGAATTGAGATGACCCCAAGTAACGCAGTTGAGGCACATCTCCCTTTTTTTGTTTCTGCAGTTGGTAGACTGCGACTGTATCCGATGCCGACTCTATAGCTAAGCGCTGTTCCCAGAATAGGTGGAACAAGAAGTACAAGCGGTGCTAACATCATTGTGAGTCCATGACGCAGTACTCCAGCCAGAATCAGAGAAAAACCGAAAAGACCAACGATTCCAATAAAATCTTGTGTCAAACAATAGATCAAACCCGCCCAAGACACGATCCTCCAAGTAACAGAACCTCTAAACTGAGAAAGAGCCCATGATAGCAAGATTACCACGAGGGGTAAAATGAAGATCAATCCGAAGATAACCCCGGTCATAGCTATCTGTAGATTTTCTGGCTTTACGTCAGTGAAGTAATTAGAAAACCAACCAAAAGCCATAGAGATGTAGACCCCAGAGAGTATGGTCGTTACAGTCAAAAGGGTTTCAAAAGCAGAATCAGCCTTATCCTCAAAATCTATAGAGTTTCTCTTCATGTGCACCAACATCAATCGATTTGTTGCATATGACTAATAGATTTTTGCACAGTTAACCTACAAGACTGGCCAATCAAACGAATCATTCTACCCATTACTGCGCGTATCCCCCAACCCAAGACCCTAAATCGACTTTGGGCAATATCTAAGAATCGGGTCAGTTGACGAACGCACAAAAATGTGGGATTTTCTTTCTAAACTAGGTTGTTATTGCCAAAAATATATTAACTGAATGCTTGAATAGCGACTCTAAGTGTTAGAAATGAAATGTATGTTTAATCCAGGGATAGAATGCACCGTTTACAACGTCCTTAAAGAAGTAGTAGAGCGTCCTGATCCATACCAAATTCTTCAGCATGCATGTCCCCTCTGTCCAGATCGGCCCTTCCCAGAAAGGCCCTTTCCAGAACGCCCTTTTCCGAAACGCCCAAGACGACGCCTGCGGAAAAAATAGAATCTTTTCTCGGTAGCACACAGGTGAACGTGAAAAATCAGTCGGTTGATCCGCGCACTTGTTCAATCATCTGTTTTACTAAGCAATCTGGGCATACAGGGAGTGGCACTACCTGCCATGACCCATCCTCAAATTTCATTTTCATCACATCTTTGCTGGTTAAACCTGCACCGCACTTTGCACATTTTCTTCTTTTCATCAGAAGTTTACTCCTTCCCACACGAGGATATATCAAAATAGAAGACGTAAAAACTTTGTTGCACAAAAAGCACGCACACGTATGCATGTGGCTGTGTGAAAATCTAGCAGGCGCACGCTTGTGTCGCACTTTACTCTTGGATTCGCCTGATATCGCATGCTATTTTTGACATTTGGGGCAGAAGTATGTATGACCTCCTCCCACGCTCAACTTCTCTATAGGGGTTCCACACACCGGGCAAGTCTGTTGCTTCATGTTTGGACCCATGGCTGGTATGTACCTACCTTGATTTCCATAAAGGTCTAAGAACTGGGCTTTTCCCTTGAGCCGGATTCTCTCTTGGAGCACAAGCCTAATAGCATCATAAAGTGCTTGCCTCTCATCTTTATTCAGCTCTGAGGCCTTTCTCTTTGGGTGAAGCCTAGCCCTGTATACGATATCTTGAAAGGCACTATTACTCAGTCCCACAACAACAGCGTCTTTTCCTACGAGTACTGGCTTGAGCATCCTATTATTTTCCGCTAAGAGTTTTGAGAAGCGCTCAAAGGTGAACTCTTCATCTATAGGTGAGAGTACCTCAGGGTTGAAATCTCGTCTAAAGACATAGGAGCGTTCTAGGTCGTTGTCTTTCAATGCGTGGATGAGACCCATAGTGAGCCTTACCGTCAACACCGTGTTATCACTGAAATTAACTTTCAAATGGAACTTCTCTGGGGCCGTTTTCTCAGCTGTGTGATAGAAGACCTTGCCACCATATTCAGGAGCAAGAATCAGGTTCATTCCATTGTTGAGCCTTACGCGTATAACGTTGCCTCTGGATATGGCGAATTCGATTTTTCCATCGACAAGCTGATCGAAGGATTTTGTGTCTTTGTCTAGCATACCTATTCTTTGCAGTCTCTCATAGTCTTGCAGACGACAAGATTTGATACGTTTGCCCTGAAGCTCTTTATTCATCTGTTCTGCAAGAATCTTTGCTTCTGGAAGCTCAATGCTCATCAGCTGATTCCCTCTTGTACCAATCCATCACCAACACTACTTAATCTTTATGCGTGTGCTTCATGGAGTGCATGACAGATTTTACAATGCGCACCACAGCATTCAATCTCTCTTATGACACGAGTATTTCCTCGTTTTCGAGCGGTTGCTTGCTATGTTTTTCATAGTCGTGGCATTAACATCTGCACTTTTTTCTTATAGTCTTCATATTCGTTGCCAAATTCTTTGATTAATTCCTCTTCTTCCTTTTTTGAGATTAGATGAATGAGTGCCAACAGAATCGGAGTGAAAAGCATAGAATACACAACAGAAAATAGGATTGACATTCCAATGTGCGCTAAAATCCATCCAAAATATTGAGGATGTCTCACAATCGAATAGGCTCCTGTAGTTTCCAATTTTCTTGGTGCACCATGAGTTTCAGCTACCTCTAATCCGGTTGCTCTCACAGCCCAAATGGCGATCCAAGCTCCCGGTATTATCAGAGACAGAGAAACCACTAAATTGAGAAGGGGGATCGAGATGTCGGCAAATGGAAAAGTTAAATTCGAAAATATGGGAATGATGAACTTTGGCTGGGGTGAAATCCACAACCCTATCAAAAATACGAACTCCATTGTCCCTGAAACTGCACCCAAGATTTTGCCGATTCTGGCGCCTCTTTCCTTGCCATATTTCTTCTGAAGTTTGACATGTTCGACTGATTTGAAATGAAGAATTATTGCTATGAACATGCATGTTGCACAGACGAAAAACCAAATGTACATTTCAATCGCACGTTTCGGTTCAATTCTTCGTAAGATAAATGTTTGGATATTTAAACTCACATGTATGCGTTTAATGTCCCTCTCTATACTACAGATCACACACGCACAGACAAAGAACAAACAACAAAGAATACACACACTGGTGCTTTACCTGCCAAGAGCCAGACAAAGAAGAAGCATAGGCAGACAGAACGTTGTTATCGTTTTATTTCAACTTTCAGTCAATGCCAAAAATCCTTTTGAAAACTTCTCTCTTCACAACTCTGTACGCGGGTCTATAGAATTTTCGATACCGTTCTGAATGGTGAAAAGGAGGATAGTTTTCTTTCTTCACCCTTTTGTCAAAATCTTCAAGGCTAGATTTGTCAAATTTCAGCCTGTCAGCTTCGACCAGACTCTTAAACTGGTTCCATAGCTTCAAGAAAGTTTCTTGAGTTCCCTTTGGCTCCTTAGCCGAAGTTACCATTGCTGAGAACAGTTTGTCCGAAGACAACCCTCGCATCTTGAACGGCCTCAAATTAACTCTCACCATCACATTGTCAATTGAAATGTTTTCGATCAAAGGCTCATCAGAGGATTTCTGCGTCTCCAATTTGGATAATTCCTCTTCAAGATACCCTTTAGCCTTGTCGTGCAAAATATGTTGGATCCCGAAAACACTTTGAAAAAGCATCTTGTAGACATCAACCACTTCCAAATCAGGTCTCAATCTTTGATGCCATCGTATCAGTTCTTCCAAGTTGCCCAAACGCTTCACCCCGTTTTATCAACGATGTGGATGAAATCTCTTATTTACTATCCTTAGTTGAGATCAGTATTCAGCCGTCATAAGACTTTTGCATATGAACTAACCATCTTTTTTGTATGACTCAGAAGAAGACGACTCCAAAGCTTTACGAAGAGTACATGAGAGACAAGGTAGGAGAGTACCGACACAGAGAAGTCCTTGCATACTTGACAATTAACATGGGAATCGTTTTCTTGGTCGGTGGACTGTTAATATCAGTCACTTTAGCAGAGAACTTAAGCTGGCTTCTGATCTTCCCATACGAGCCAAACAGTTACACCACCAGTTTTATAGGAACTATTTTGTGTGTTTTCGGGTTTGTTCTAATATCAGGCGGATTCATATTAGCATTCCATTACGACAGAGAAAAAATGTGGTTCTCAAAGAAGCTGAAAGAGTCCAATGTGGTGGTAGAGGAACTACTTCGTAAAGGAAAGAAAAACTATTAGAACAAAAAATTGGAAACCTATTGACAAACGAGACCCTTTTCTGCAGAATCTCAAAAAATCATAGACAGGGTCTAATAAGAGAGAATAACCAAGCAACGTGACAAAAACAAAAACCACAACAAATAAAACAAGCAAAACCACACAAATTCACTACAATCCAAAAAAGGAGAACAAGCACACATGCCGAAAGAAATTTTTGACGTAGACAAATTCATAGAAATCTCCAGACGCGCAGAATACTGCGACATAAAAAGACTAGAAACAACAGTAAAACTGAAACTTCGAACACCAAAAAAACTCTACACACTAAAAGTCGAACCAACAAAAGCAGAAGAAATCGTGAAAAAACTAAACTGCGAAATCCGCGAAATCTAGGCTCATTTTGACGAAATTCGTAGTTATTTTCATGTTACTTTCGCTTTCTAAAGTAGGTTAAGCCATCGCCGTCTTGTCCAACCCATTCGAACCCTGCTTCAAGTAGCTCTGTTATCTCTTTCTTTGTCTTCGCAACTTTAACGTTGAATTCGCATGCACGGGAAATAATGCCTAGCGACTTGTTACTCAAGATAGACCAAAATCCTCCTAGAGAATGGCTAGAGAGCGGAGTGCTCGCGAGACTAGAAACCGTTTGACTCCTATTCATTGTACATAGAAAATGTTTATTCGATACGAGAGCATGCAATATGATAAGCGAAAGAATAAATGGCAAAGAGATCAAATAAATCACGACTCTAACCAAACAAGAATGTTCAACAGGGTGTTGGAATGCAATGGAAGATAAAGAATTTCTAAAGAAAGTTCTTGTTCCAACAGATGGATCTGATTCGGGTCTTCTAGCCGTAGAGACCGCCGTAATAGTTGCCAAAAAGACCGGAGCAACTGTAACTGTTCTA
This sequence comes from uncultured Candidatus Bathyarchaeia archaeon, assembly GCA_964556565.1. GTDB lineage: Archaea > Thermoproteota > Bathyarchaeia > Bathyarchaeales > Bathyarchaeaceae > SOJZ01. The sequence continues at coordinate 13,060 of CAZKWF010000005.1, read as the reverse complement.
CATGTCATACGTGAAGTGGAAGAATATTATCGTTTGCTATACGCGACTCAGGGACTGGAACACAATATTCCTCACAGTATAGTGAAGGAAATCCTTGATCTCACTGAACAAGAAGCTAACAAGATAATAAATGATGCACGGGCTTTGTTCAACGAACGAGGGATAACAGTAGACACAAAAATACTCAAGGGTATTGATCCTGCAGACAGTATCCTAGAGTTCTCAAAGAAAGATTATGATCTAATCGTTATGGGCGCCCATGGAAAAAACGAAAAGGATCCCTACGCACTGGGAAGCGTAACTAAGAAAGTCATAAGGCATACCACGTGCCCAACACTATTCGTTAAAAAGGTTTGCTCTATATCTAATTTACTTGTATGCATCGATGGTTCAGAAAACTCGATCAAAGCCTTAAACTACGCCATTGAACTTGCTGAAAAGTTTAGTTCAAAAATCACTTTGCTTAATGTTCAAGAACGCCGATTCCGTAATTTGTCACCATATGCGCGCGCAGTCTCTGAAGAGCTAGGTGAACGCATTCTTTCAAGAGCTTTAAGTGCCATTGGAAGAGATGAGTTGAAAGTTGATAAGAGAGTTGAGTTCGGTGTTGTCTCAGATACAATCATTGAGGTTGCTGAAAGGCGAGATCACGACCTAATTGTTCTGGGGAGTAGGGGGCTTGGAACCGTTAAGCGATTCTTGCTCGGAAGCATAAGTGACAACGTAAGCCACAAAGCTAAACGTTCAGTTTTGATGTTTCCAGCAAAACATGAATTACCCCTAAAATGACGAACACTCCTGTTGCATCCCATTTAGGTAATTTGATTAGCCTATCATAGACGATTTCTTCTTACGACTTGATGAAAGGCATTCATAAGACACTAGTCAAGAGAGCAACTTGCTCTACAAATGAAGTCTGAGGATCATCAGCCCCAAGTTAGATTAGGGTATTATTTGAACTCGTACACTTTTATGAAAACAGCAAGGTTTGATATTCTTGGTTTGTTTTGTTGTATTTGGCTTGAATGATGGAGCTGATCTTGCGCCAGTCCTTAGCTATCTTTGGCCCAAATTCGCTAGCTACGTGTTTCATCACATAATCCTTCATTGGTTTTTCACGTCTAATGATTCTTTCACGCCAGTTAATGCTGACTAAGCCCGCACGCCGCAAGTGATGGAGGCTGTAGATAATTTGCTCGGGGGCAAGGGGATAACTTACACTCTCCATTAGATCGTTGAACAGAGAATCGATGGAAATCTCGTTTTCAAAACGTAAACATATTATCGCTACGACATCTAGCAGTCTTACTTGAGCAGCTATCGTAGACTTGATTTTTGGTTTTATGAGTCTTTTGAAGTAGGCTAGTTTTACTATTTCTGTCGTAACCACGTATCCAAATACGACTAGAATCAGGGTGCCGAGCAAATGCAGAGGCAGCGAGGTGAATTCAAAAATGTTGGTAATGGGAAGGTAAATTAATGCAAAGGTTATGAAGAGGGCGATCACCGAAGCCAAAACCAATTTCTTGCTAGGAGGTTCACTCTTCAAAAAGAACTTGTCCGTTCTTATCATGAACAAAACGAGTACCTCTGATAAGACGATTTCTACAAACAGAGCTGTCCTGAAGAGGACTTCACCTACATTGAAAATGAAAATCAGAAGTAGAATAAGTACTACGTCGAACACAGCGCTTACTAGACCAAGTAGTCCGCCGAATTTGAAGATGTGGTTTATGTCCCATCTTCTCGGTCGTACTAATGCCTCCTTATCAACGTTGTCTGTTGAAACAGCAATAACGGGAGTGTCAGTTAAGAAGTTCGCTAGGATTAGTTGAGATGGCAACAAAGGTAGGAAATGTAGCACCGCTGATGCAGCTCCGATGGTATAGAGATCTCCGAAGTTTCCTGAGATAGTATAGATTACATACTTGACTATGTTACTGAAGGTTCTTCTCCCTTCTCTGATGCCATCGACTATCACTTTCAAGCCTTTCTTGAGCAATACAATGTCTGCGGCATCTTTTGCAATATCGGATCCTTTATCAACAGCTATCCCGACATCAGCCTCTTTAAGGGCTGGAGCATCGTTCACTCCATCGCCTAAGCAAGCTGTGACTCGCCCATTTTTTCTTAAAGCTTTGACTAATCTATACTTGTGTTCAGGAGTTGCCCTTGAGAAGATGACTATTTTGTTTACCTTCCCTTGGAGCTCCTCATCTGTGAGTTTGTCAACTTCTTGGCCAAGCATTATCTCATCGTCTTTAACTTTCAGTCCGACTTGGCGAGCGATTTCTTTGGAAACATGAGGCCCGTCACCGGTTAAGATTTTGACTTCGATTCCTAGCCTTTTGCTAAGCTTGATGGCTTGTTTTGCTGTTTTCTTGGGAGGATCCATGAATGCAATGTAGCCAAGCAGTATAAGTCCATATTCATCGTCTTTTGTGTATCTTTCCTTCTCTTCGATTTCCTTGTAAGCCACAGCGATTACTCTGTAGCCTCTGCTTCCGTACTCCTCGTAAGGCCTCTTTGCAGTGCCTTTGTTTTCTAGAAGACTCGCTTCATCGTTTTGCCACACGTGAGTTGATAGATCAAGTATTGTTTCGGGGGCACCCTTCGATATGAGTAACAGCCTTCCATTAGTCCTTACCACCGCACTCATTCTTTTCCTAGTTGAATCGAACGGCATTTCCTTTACAACAGAATATTTTTCAAGTGTCTTCGTGCCGAGGTTTCGTTTTGCATAATTCCATATTGCAGTGTCGATGGGGTTGCCTACGTCTTTCTTTTTCCTTATTGAGCTGCACAAGAGCGAATAGAGAATTAACTTGTCTTCTGCGTTTCCGTTAACGTCCATACACCTTTCAAGGGTTAGCTTGTTTTCAGTGATTGTTCCGGTTTTGTCCGTGCAGACAACGTCAACATTTCCAAGATCCTCTACAGAAACAAGTCTCTTCACAATGACATTCTTCTTTGCAAGCAGGAGTGCCCCACTTGAAAGGGCTATAGTTACCACTATCGGCAACGCTTCAGGAACCATTCCGATAGCTAAAGCCACAGAAAACAGGAGGGTGCTGATTATGTCCCTTACAAGAAGGGCATTAATGAGAAAAATCAGAACGACACTTGCCAAAACGATTTTTATTAGAGTGTAGCCGAATTTCGTCATGCTCTTTTGAAATTCGCTTTCTCTTTTTATCTTCTTTAAGAGCTGCGCGGTTTTTCCGAGGTATGTCTCTTTACCTGTGGCTACAACTATGCCGACTCCTTCTCCGTCTTTGACGTAGGTTCCCATGAAGGCCGTGTTTTTCATTTCATGTATAGGCGGGCTTTCAGCGGATATTTCCGAAGTGATCTTTCGGACAGGATATGACTCTCCGGTCAGGGACGATTCATCAATAGACAATTCGTCAATGCTCAGTAGTCTCATGTCAGCAGAAACCACATCGCCAGTTCTTAACAAAACGACGTCTCCAAGAACTAGTTGCTTCGTGTCGACTTGCTGCTTCTCGCCTTCTCGTATGACTTTGGCGGTGAACGTGATATACTTTCCAAGGCGCTCCAGTGCCTTCTCTGACCTGTATTCTTGGAAGAAGCCAAGTAGCCCGTTGATCGCTACAATGACTATTATGATAGTTGCGTCTGTAAGCTCTCCCAGAAAAGCTGCGACGATGCTTGCACCGATCAAGATTATTACTAGTGGGTTTTTGAACTGAGATAGAAAGATGAACAATCCTGTTCTAACTTTGCGTTTGGTTATTTCGTTTGTTCCATAACGAACCAGTCTTTCACTCGCCTGCTTTCTGCTTAATCCTTTCTCAGAACTGCCAAGCTGATCGAGAACATCTGAACCTGATAGTGCCCAATACTTTTGTGTATACATTTCCAGTAATAGATGCAAGTGATTGTTTTAAAAGAATTATTAGGCGACAACACTTCGGTTGGCACAAACCGTCACTAGACTATCACTCTCGCTCTTCTGATTATTACGTCCAGAGTTTCTTTAGGAAGTCTCGTTTCTCTTCTAAGTTCTCGTGGATTTTTTGTGGTTAACTGTTTTAACAGGATTATTCCCGCTTGCGAGAGTCTTTCCGTGGTTGTGATGGTTAAGCCCTTAAGATATGTTATTGGATACAGTTTCTTTTCTGCAATCATTATTTGTAGGTTATAGTCTGGAGGCGAGCTCCATCCTATGTGTTTGATTCCTCTGCATTCTGCGTAACGTTTGGCGTGTTCTGAAAACTTCGTGTTACATACTATCATTGCTTTGTCTATTTTCAAGGTGTTTAACCCAAGTTTGAAGCCTTCAGTGACGTCTTCAAATACAGCTCTCGCGATGCGGCTTACATCCAAACCTGTGAGAACATGATAGCTGAAATGATGTTTTACCTCTACGATATAGGTTAGGCCGTCTTTTCTTGCAATAGCATCGACTTCATGTTCTACACACTTCCCATTTACAATCTGGTTAGGAGTAACTTCGTACCCGTGTTCACTTAGTAAAGTCTGGATGAAAAATTCGAAGTCAGGCTTTGACTTCATCAAACTTAAAGCCTTTCGCAGATCAATTAGATGCTTGACGGCGGGTTCATGTCTGCTTAACTGTCTAAAGATCATCTGGAGAATTTTCCTTGTCTCTATACCATCATATAGGTTCATTTCAATTTTCTCAGCAATTGTTTCTGCAACTTGCCCAGTGGCACCCATCCTCAGACAGGTCCTCACAACTTTTTCCCTGTCAAACAACTCTTTTGTTCCATCAGCCTTTGTTACAAATATAGCCAAGATTATCTACCGAAAGTTTATAGCACTTTCATCCACTAAAAGGATAACTATCCCTGCAGGTGGAAATTATTGTCACTGACGATTCGAAACACTGCCGAGAAAATAAAAAGGCTTGAAGTTCAAGGAGCCAGAAACGTTGCCATAGCTGCCATAGAAGCGATAGAAACTCTAGCGAAAGAAACAAAAGCGAAGAACAAGAAGGAACTTTTGAGAGAACTGTTCGAGGCGAAGGAAGTTCTTTTTGCTTCAAGAGAGACAGAACCCCTCATGAGAAACGCTGTTCGATGGATGACAAGTCAAGTAGAAAGAAGTGGCAAGGAAAAAGTTAAGGAGCTAACCAAAATAGTCGCCTCAGCTTCACAACAGTTTCTGAAAAATCTTGAAAATTCAAAGGAAAAAATCGCGGAGATAGGAGCCAAAAGAATCAAAAATGATTCAGTAATTCTTACTCACTGCCACTCTTCCTCGGTTACTTACTTACTGAAAAGAGCCAAACGAGACGGAAAATCCTTTGAAGTTATATGCACCGAGACTAGACCTTTTTTTCAAGGCCGATTGACTGCAAAAGAAATGTCGGAACTGGGTGTAAAAACAACTTTGATTGTAGATTCTGCTGCACGGTTTTTCATGAATCAAGTTGATCTTGTAATTATTGGAGCAGACGCGATTACTTCACAAGGAAATGTCATAAACAAGATTGGAACAAGCATGATAGCTCTTGTGGCTCACGAAGCCCGAACACCTTTCTATGTAGTTTCTGAACTTTTGAAGTTCGACGCAGTGACCATGTACGGTGACTATGAAAAAATAGAAGAACGAAGCCCAAAAGAAATCTGGGAAGAACCTCCGAAGAACCTAATCATCAGAAATCCAGCCTTTGATGTGACGAGAAGAGATTTTATTCACGGCATAATATGCGAGGAGGGGATAATCTCTCCCCACTCGATAATTGAAGTGATACACAGAAAATATCCATGGGTTTTTGGATAACCAAAATGCTAAGGTTGTTATCCCCACATTTGTAGCGCTATTTCAAGTTCTTTGTGCATTTTGGCGTACTCATTCAAAGGTGTGCCTTCTAAAGTTGCATCCACCGCTTGTCTCATAGCATTCGCTCCGGCAACTGTTCCATTACTGTGACCATGTATTCCTCCTCCAGCTTGGATAGCGAAGTCTTTCCCGAAAAAATCGATTAGTGCTGGGACTAATCCTGGATATAAACCGCCTGAGGCAACGGGCAAAGCTGGTTTTAACCCATTCATTTTCTCTCTTAATGCTTCGCAGTTCTCTGCCACTTCTTCTCTTGTTTCAAACATTTTTCCGACAACGGTGCCTACATGAAGTTGATCTGCCCCTATTATTCTGGTTATTTTTGCTATTACACGCATTGAAATTCCGTGTTTAGGGTTTTTTGTGAACGCTGCGTGTCCTGCTCTGTGTGCGTGGATTACAAGGTTAAAGTTTTCTTCACGGAGCGTCTGTAAAGCAGCGAAACCACAAGTCAAAATGTCCACCATAATGTATTCCCCGCCATGGTTGAGCACGAACTCCGCCCTTCTTAGCATCTCCTTGGTTTCTGCCGTGACATTAGCCATGTAAACTTTTCTTTCTCCTGTTTCTTCTTCTGCCTTGTCTCTGCGCTCTAGAGTTTTTATGAAGCGATCTTCAAAGGGGTTAAACCTTTGACTGCTCAAGTTCTCATCGTCTTTAACTATGTCGCATCCTCCAACCCAAGCTTCATAGGCAACTTTCGCATGATCCTGCGTTCTCAATCCAAGCTTAGGCTTAATTATCGTTCCCACCAACGGGCGGTCATACACTTTCAAAAGCTTGCGGATCCCGCTAACACCGTACTTTGGACCCTTGAAGCTTTTTACAAGTTCAGGCGGAAAGCGAATGTCGTTAAGCCTCAGGTTTCTAAGGGTTCTCAATCCGAAAACGTTTCCTGAAACGCTGCTTAATATGTTGGGCATGTTTCCAAACTCAAAAAGCTCTATTGGATAGGCTATTTGCACGTTGTTTCCTTCTATGCCGAAGACGTGGGCTGCACGTTTCTCAACATAGGGCTTCACTGTCGTGAGTTCCGTCCATGTCCCTATTGAACTTTCGGCAGCAACTCCCCCCGCGACCTCCTTGATATCAACGCCTTGAGGCTCAACATAAAAGGCGCAAACAACATCTGTTTCTTTAGGTTTATGTTTCAAGTTTACATAGTCGACGTATCTCAAATTAATTCAAACCTTCTGTTTTCGTTTGTTTAAGCTGCTTAAAGCCTTTAAGTGTTCACTCATTTAGTGATTAAGATGTGAGGCTGAATGAAGCTTAAAGCTAAGCTATTAGACATTCAGGCCGGCGGAAGAAGAATAGCCATATTGGACGATGAAACTGCAAGCTCTATAGGCGTTCACTCTTCGGACAGGATAGAGATTACTTATAACGGCGAACACGTGGCCGCCATCCTTAACATAGCAAGCAACTTCCCTCACAATTACGTGGGACTTTACGAAGAAATTTCCCAAGAACTGAGAATGAAAACTGGAGAAACCGTTGAAGTGCAACTCGCAGAAACGCCTGAAGCACTTAGCTATGTACAAGCAAAAATTGCCGGCAAAAGATTGCGAGGAAACGAAATAGAAATGATAGTTAAGGATGTGGTGGGACGACACTTCAGCGACATTGAACTTGCATCATTCGTTACAGCTCTTCATATTCACGGGTTAAGCATGGATGAGATCGAAGCGTTGTCAAAAGCGATGGTGAAAACTGGCAACACTCTAACCCTTGACAAAAGTCCAGTTCTCGACAAGCACAGTGTCGGCGGGATACCCGGCGACAAAACCTCGATTCTGGTAGTGCCGATTATTGCCGCAGCTGGTCTTGTCATACCTAAAACCTCATCGAGAGCCATCACTTCTCCAGCGGGAACTGCAGATCGCGTTGAAACATTGTGTCCAGTAAACTTAACCGTGGAAGAAATAAAGGAAGTAGTCGAGAAAACAAATGGTTGTATGGTTTGGGGAGGAGCTTTAGAGTTAGCCCCTGCAGATGATCTTTTCATCCAAGTTGAATATCCGCTGGCAATAGACCCTCTGCTTCTTCCATCAATAATGAGCAAGAAAAAAGCCATAGGCGCTACACACTTGGTGATAGACATGCCAACAGGAAGAGGTGCAAAGATAAAGACAATAGGCGAGGCGCACACACTTGCCTACGATTTCATAGATTTGGGGAATCGGTTGGGAATAAATGTCGAGTGCGCAGTAACTTTTGGGGAGCAGCCTCTGGGGTACGCTGTCGGGCCAGCTTTAGAAGCAAGAGAAGCCCTGTCCACTGTCATGGGAAGCGGTCCGCCTGATCTTAAGGAAAAGGCGACAACCATTGCAGGTATACTTTTAGAAATGGTTGGAATCAAGAATGGAAAACGAAAGGCAGAAGATCTTCTAACAACCGGAAAAGCTGAAAGAAAGCTCAGAGAGATAATCGAGGCACAAGGTGGAGATCCGAAGATAGAACCTAAAGACATTAGAGTTGGAGAGAAGATGGTGGAAATAGCAGCAGACACAGAGGGTAGAGTTTTATGGATCAACAACAAAGGCATCGCTCAAATCGCTAGAGAAGCAGGCGCTCCAAAAGAGAAGGGAGGTGGAGTTATAATTAAGGCCAAACTCGGAGAACATGTTAAAAGGGGTAAGGGGCTCTTTGAAATATACGCTGAAAAAAACACGAAATTGGAGGCAGCCGTAGAATTAGCCAAGAATCTTCGGCCAATAGGATTGAGCAGAAGACCAGAAGAAAAAATGTTGATGGATCGAATTCCAACACGAAAGGTTCACAGAAGACCATTTATGTTAGAAAGATAGTTTGGTGCGTAAGAATTAAGATTCGCCAACTCCTAGGGACACAACTTTCCCCTAAGCTTTTTATAAGATTTTACCTTACATGAGGGTTTGAGGAGTTCAACATGCGTGAAAGGAAGGGTCCAGGTTGGTTGCGTGCTCTAGACATTGTTTTTGGATTGATCGCCGTCATATTGTCAGTTGTAGTTCTGGTATATCAGGGACTTGCTATCTTGACTATGATTTTCGTTCTTTCATTCGTCTTATTAGTCGTTGGAATCGCAAGGATCTTCGGAGGAATTTTCGCTAAATATCTTTCCGACGGAATGCGAGCAGTCAATGTTGGAATAGGCATATTTGCTCTTGTATTAGGAGCCATAGCATTGTTATATACGGATCTTACCACTCATGTGCTGATCTATATTCTCTCTTTCGCTTTGCTACTCAATGGAATCGCAAGATTGGCAATCGGTGGATTCGCCAGAGCCTTCCCAGGATGGCTTCGAGGTTTTCTTGTGGTTGTTGGGTTACTTACGATCGTATTGTCTGTGTTCGTTTTTGTGTCTCCTGGGTTTGGCTTTCTCGCGCTGGTTCTGATGCTTTCTTTCACGTTTCTATTCAATGGAATAGCGAGGATTGTTCAAGGAATAACAGGCACCCAAGAAATAGAGTTGTAGCGTTGACCAAACGAAAGAAAGAGGCTTAAGCCTATTAAGGGCTTATTTAGACCTGTAAAAATGGAGATTGGAAAATCTAAAATGTAATCGAGACCATTTTTTCTTGGGGATTATGATGCGAAAAAGTGTTTTCTTGTTCATAACATTCTTTGTCTTTGCGCTGGTTCTTCTACAAGTAGTGGGATTACTTCAAGAATTCCTTGATTGGACAGTTACAGTGATACATTTAGTCAATTCTGTTTTTGTTGTGGTCGGTGGCTTAATTCTAGGTTACATTGCCAGCAGGATAGTTGAGGACACGACCATACGAAAGATCATTCATTACTTGATCTTTGCAGGTGTTGCAGTCATAGTATTTTTCATATTCCAAGAGAACTTGGTTGCTGTTGGTATTTCTCTGGGCATCATTGCAGTTGCCTTCACCCTGATTTTTCAATCTCCCATTTTGAACTTGGTGGGTTGGGTGTACATTACATTGGGGAGAGTCTACAGGGAAGGGGACCGGATTAGAGTAGGCAACTTTAAAGGAGATGTTGTTGACATAAACCCAATGAGAACAAAAATTTTTGAAATAGGGGGAGAATTCACGGCAAGCGATTTGCCAAGCGGGAGAATCATAACCTTGCCGAATTCTCTTCTGCTATCAGAACCAGTATCCAACTTCACGAAGGATGTTCCATACGTTTGGGTGGATATACCCTTTGATCTGACCTATGAAACTGATTTCAAATTTGTGAAGTCGGAAGTAGAAGAAATCATCCGTAACTGCATAAAAGAAAAACTTGAGACTATTCGAGAAAAGTATGAAAAAGCTGTACGAACGTACCACGTGAAGGATGAACCTTTCATTGATGTTAGCTTTAACCTCATACCTGTTGGGAGTTGGATTGAGTTTAGGGTTACTTTCCCTGTTGATCCAAAGGAACAGCATGTAATAGTGACCGAGATAACGGAAGATATTCTGCAAATGTTTAATAAATACCCAGACAAGGTTCGATTCCCAAAAGGTAGGTCTAGGTAGCCTATCCCAGAATCATGATTGTTAGGCATAACAGGCATACGATAATTGGAACTCGACAGGTCTACGAGAAAATACTTATCCTGCAAAGGCGTTGAAGTAGGATAAGGTGGCAACCCATGTTTGATCTGATATTAAATCCGCATTTTATCCTTTTGATCGTGCAAGTCCTCGCGATACTCATAGCCGCATTTGTAGCAGTGAAGATTTTCAATCGGTTGATAGTCAGAGTTGCTGAAGAGAAGAGTAAGGTCAAAAAGGGAACGCTAGTCAATGTTCGGAGATTCTTTCAGCTAATTACCTATTCTGTAGCAATTATTTTGATTTTGTGGACCTTTGATGTTGATGTGACGGGACTAGTTGCTGGTCTAGGCGTTGGGGCTCTAATAATTGGTTTCGCGTTGAAGGACATAATTGAGAACTGGGTTTCAGGATTACTGTTAATTTCAGGAAAGATCTACAGAACTGGTGATGTGATAAGAGTTGGAAATTTGTCGGGTGTTGTTACGGACATAAGCCTTAGAACGACTAAACTGAAGACGTACGAAAGAAACGAGATCATCATCCCAAATTCCATGCTGTTGAAAGGAGAAATAGTTAATCTTACCGGTGGCAAGAAAGAGACTGTAGCGTGCATTGTTTCCTACATCGACTACGTTTTCGATGTTGAAAAAGCCAAAAAGGCTATCGAAAGCGTTCTCAGGGGTCACCCAAACGTAGTCGTAGACGAAAAGAGAAGAAGAGAAATAAGGTTTGTCGTACGGAGTAAAGAATGGACAACCGAGATAGAGTCCTTATTCTGGATAGATGATCCTGAAAACGAGGAATTCATCAAGTCAAGAATCACAGAATTGATGAAAAAGAAATTTGAAGAAGAAAGAATATTGCCACCAATACCCGGATTTATGAGGAGAGAATTTCTGGAAAGCAAAAGATAATCTTATGTGTTCGAACATGCCATATTTTCGCAAGAGTGGGAATATTGCAAGAGGAAATTTATGAAGTAATTGTTTGCCCAGCTTCTGAGGTTGCTCCCGGTAACTCCGAAGCGTCTCTTTTGAGATTAAATGATGGACGACTATTGTTGGCTTATACATACTTCTATGGTGCTGAAGCTACAAGTATGTCGCCGGCTAGAATATCGGCGAAGGTGTCTGACGATCAAGGAAGGACCTGGGGAAAGCGCTTTCCACTCCAAGAAAAGGAATAGAGCCTAAATATGACAATCCCAAGTTTTATTCGATTAAAGTCAGGTGATATCTTACTATTCTTTCTAGACAAGAGTTATAGAACTAAATGTATCCCTCGTATCAAGAAGAGCCGAGATGAAGGAAAGAGCCGGGAAAAACCCAGACCCTCACGAAAGAAGACCAGCTGTATGATATGGCGAATGACAGCGTAATCCAGCTCTCAACGGGAAGAATCTTGGTTCCCATCTGCCGCCTTGATCGCCGGGAAGAATCTTATCTAGCTTCCTGCTTCTACTCGGATGACAGTGGGAGGTCATGGCGTAAAGGCAGAGGCGAGATCAATCTGCCTATGGAGGGCGCAATGGATCCAAACGTTGTCGAACTAAAGAACGGCAATGTTTTAGTGACTATACGTAACCAACTGGGCAGAGTATACCAGGCGATTTCTTACGACAAAGAATCAACTTGGACTAATGTAGACTCCACAGACTTTCAAGCACCGGACTCTCTCATTGCAATTGAAGGAATTCCTCAAACAAGAGACCTGCTACTGGTGTGGAATAATAGTCGAGATAAGCGTAGACCGTTAACCTCAGCCATTTCAAACGATGAAGGAGAGGACTGGAAGAATTTTAAAGACATAGATGCTGGGAAAGAACACACCTATTCCCACCCAAGTGCAACTTTCATAGACGAAAACGTATTGCTCCTAAACAGTCTCTACGAAGAGAAGAGGGAATGGGTTTCACTGAAACTGAAGAAAATTCCGGTTAAATGGTTTTACTCATAGGAAAACAATTCATCTACGAGGCATGCGCGACAAAAAAAGTGTAAATGCAATTCCCCTGTGTGCGCGAGATCAAGAATCAAGTGCGTGGAAAAACCTAATATGCAGAGCACAAGTAGAGAGATGTTTTGTGTCGAAAATGCCACTCTCTAAACGTTACATGAATTTAGATACAGACCTTGATGGGCTTCAAAAAGCGATAGTAGAGGCGTTGCAGAAAAATCGGGAGTTGAAAGTCGTTAATGAGCTTAAGGGGGAAATCAATGGTAAGCCCTTCAGGAGCATCACAGCAACGAGGAAAAGTGTCCCAAGGGCTATTGTCGGTGCTCTCAGAGAAGTTACAGTTACTATGACTGGCGATCCAAATGACTTCATGTTGGAGGTCCATACTGGGGCTTGGTTTAGAAACCTCGCTCTTCCGGGATCAGCGGGTCTTCTTGCCGGGGGACCCTTGGGTGGGGTGGCAGTTGCAGGCGTGAGTTCACTTATAGCGTATGATTACCAAATGACACTTTGGAAACGAATAAGAGAGCTAGTCAAGCAATATAGCAAGAAAGAGTTAACTCTGCCAAAAGTGATGGTCTACCCACCATATTTCTAAACATCCTCATGCATGCCCTGTTTACCAATATTCCTGTCTCCTTTCTGATTCTCATGTTCCATGTTGCTCCCACTTCATGGCTCATAGCGTCAGCTTGCCTCACGTTACAATCTAAAACTGAGAAGGTTACACATGGAAGCGGCGGTAGAAGGAAGCATCATTTGGATTC
>CAZKWF010000004.1:0-54167 GCA_964556565.1 uncultured Candidatus Bathyarchaeia archaeon | reverse complement strand
GTCAAGCGTAGATTCGAAAATCCCACGTCAGCAAGCTTCAAATTCAACAATTGCCTCTGGATTTCACCAAACGTTGGCGGAGTCTTCCAAGAAAACGACGTGATCTTTCCGAGAGGAGACAAGATTTTCCATTTCAAGCGGGCTGAAGGCTTTGCAGTTTCCAGCGTTGAACCAGAGAAAGGGTGGGCTGTTGTGGTCAATAGGAATAAGAAGCAATCGTTAGGGGTGGTAGCTGGGAACACTGACAGGTCGACGATACTTTCGTTGGACATAGGAAAGACGATGCTGGAATTATTCGTCATCTCCAGAGTTTTATTGTTACCCAAAGAGACCTGTGAATTTGAAGATTTTATAGTTCTCGGTGACGAGAAATATGAGTCCATAGATAAAATGGCGCCCCTACTACGTAACCAACGTACCCATACTTAGTTTATTATTAAGATGCCTACATGCAACAGAGCTTTTCAGTTACTTTCTAACGGCACACAAGCTTAAAATGTGCGGAAGACGATGAGAACTGCATGACAGATCCATACTTGAAAAAGCTTGCAGACACCCTTGTGAACTATTCTTTAGGCGAAGTTGACTTTGCCAAGGCGTGGAAAAATGGTCAAAAAAGATTACTCATCACCTATGAACCTCCAGCTGATGAATTAGCAAAACTCGTTACGGAAATAATCTTAGAGAAGGGAGGCAACGTCTTCCTCGACATGACTCCTTCTTGGCACAGTTATACTTTTTATTCAAAAGCTTCTGACGCTGTATTGAATTCAAAGCCTCTGGCCGCGTTAAAGAGAGTGGATCACATTGCAGCCCGGCTTTTCATAAGGAGTGAGATAAACACTAGGTCGATGGCAACCGTTGACCCATCAAGGATTTCGATGAGATCTGCCGCTGTGAAACCTTACAAAGATATACTTTCCGAGGTTGACAGTGAAGGAAACTTCGTGATCTCGTGGTGCCTTACTTTGTTTCCAACAGAAGCATACGCACAGGATATGGGCATGCCTTATGACGAATACAGAGACTATGTTTGGAAAACCATGCTACTTGATCATGATGAACCGGCAAAGGCTTGGCAATCTGTCTCAGAGAAGCAGGATGAGCTGAAAAGAAAAGTGTTGGATGAATGCAAGACTTTCAGACTAGTTGACAAAGAAGATCAGACAGACCTCTTCATATCTGTTAAAGGCCACAGATGGATTAAAAGTGATGGAAAACGAAACTTTCCTTCAGACGAGATTTTCAATGCCCCTCGAAAAGACTCCGTAGAAGGGCTCGTGACCTTTCCTAAATTGCCTCAGTATTACAGAAGTGGCCCAGAAGTCAGTGGAATCAAGTTAAGATTCGAAAAAGGCAAAGTTGTAGAGTGGGAAGCAAGAGTGGGACAAGATTATCTGGACAACTTTTTCACGAAGAATGTAGGTGCCAAGCATCTAGGAGAGATTGCATTCGGTCTTCACCCCAGAATACAACGCATTTCCAATCAAATTCTCTTCGACGAGAAGATCGGCGGAACGGTTCACATGGCCTTCGGCTCCGCCTATAAGCTCCACGTTCTAGGCGATGGGGACAAATCGCAATTGAATGATTCTCCTGTTCATTGGGACATGATTAGAGACATGAGAAAACCTTCATCTTACGTGTCGATTGACGAAAAATACAAACTGACGTGGAATAGCAGTGCTGCTCTTTGGACGATTCATGAACTCTCTTGACAGTACGACTAGTTGAATGCCGTTTCTGAACAGAAGGCGGGCTGCGCGTGCAAGACTAATCCATGTATACACATAAAAAGTCTTACAAGACTTCAAACATAGCCTCTGAGCGTTGTGACATTATGAGGAATCAAATCGAAGTAAAACTAGGTGCTATTGAACAAAAGATTGCTGAGAGCTATAAAGTGAAAGGAGGTCTGTGTAAGAGATGCCAAAGGTACTGTAAAGAAAACGGACTACCACAGCACGGACCAATTTCATTCTTCAATGTTGGAAGGCTGTTCGAAAGTGATCGATACAAGGTAGTTTTTGTTGGAAAGAATCATTGGTATGACAAAGCCGATTTAGAAGAAATGAGTTTCCTTGCCCCCTCTAAATTCAGAGATGCTCGCACTGGTGGTGTAGTAGCATTCTTAGAACGCCTGTCTATATTCTGGGGTTATATCCAAGATATGGCAAGGCAGTTGTATCCAGAAGAGGAAGACGAAGTTGACTTGTTGGACCACATCTCGATTACAAACATCACCAAGTGCAATACAACAACGGATTATCGGGATACAACACCCTATTATCTGACGGATAATTGTGTTGAGATACTTGAGGAAGAAATAAAGGCTCTTCGTCCAAAGCACTTGGTTTTTCTAACTGGAAGAGGGTATGACTCATATATTGATTCACTTGACCTTGGGTATGCGCTCCCTCCAAAGGATGTAACCGAGCGAACATACAAGAGACCAATCAAGAACCAATATCATGTATGGTGGTGGCATAGAGAATTCCAGAAACATGATAAAGTGACAATGCATCTTCTGAGAACGCGTCACCCACAAGGAGCCCCTAAAGGACTCGTTACCGAGATCGTCAAATGGATTCAAAAGAAAAATCTACAGACAACATAAGATGCATACAGGGCATGTTGCACTAGACAACTGCCATCGAGTTTTTGGATTTTCGAGAAATGTCCGACTTCAGAATAGAAAGGATAGCTTTTTGGTCAGAAGTCAAATCTAGCTTCAGGAGATTGCCTATCTCCTTAATTGCTTCATCCGGATCTTCTCTCGCAATATGCCATATTCTTTGAGCACACCCTTTCAACGCCAAATCTGTGAGTTTCTTGTTACTTGCCTTTAAGGCACTGGTTAGGTAGGACGGAAATGGTTCAAGTAAAGTACCTGCAACCTTATAATCTAATGCCCGTATGGCTTTATCTACTAGAATTAGTCTTGTGTTCAGATAGATGAACATGAAATGAGCTACAGTGTTCAATCCATAGTCAAATATGTAGTAATTCAGATCAACCTCTGACATTAGATCATACGCTTTTTCTCCGTACTTTAGAGCGTTTTCATAGTCCTTTTTAAGATAGAATGTCTCAGTAAGCAGACATAATGTCCTAATCTTGTCATTTTCGCGCAAGTCCTTGACTGCAAGCAAGTTTAACAGCTGATCTATCACAGCTTCAACATTTCCTTGTGCGAGTTTTACATAAATACAGACGTTTAAAATCTTGAGTTTTAACCTAATATTTGGACAACGTAGCCCTAATTCAATTGCCCTCTCAGCACTATCGAAATCCTTTTTCCCGTAAGCGATATTCGCTTTGAGAAACAAATACTGATACCTAGACGGGAAAGCCATGGGTAGTTGTTCTGCTTCCTCGATTGTTTCTGAGGCAGCCCTCAGATCGCCTTTCATAAGCGCAGATGCTGCCTTTTCAAGTAATATAGCTGCTCTGAGCATAGCTCCGAAACCGTAGGGTTTTGCTAGTTTTAACGCCTTCTCCAAGATATTGCTTCTATCAGTTCCTTTCCTCCACATCGTCATGTAATATTTTAGTAAAAACTCGGCTCCAGAAAGTGGTCCAATGTCTCCCTGCTCAATTAGGTCTGCAACCTTTTTTAATGCCTTCTGAGGGTTGAGCAATAGGCCTCTCGTTGAAATGATTTCAAACCGTGCCCACTTGCGAAACCAAGACAATTGGGAAGACGCTGTAATGTCTTCAAGTATATCGGTTGCCTTTTGGATGTCATATTCATGAACCATGCATTCATGATACTCATGTGCTCTCACGAACTCGGGAAAATAGATATCCAATTCAAAGTCAAGAAGTATTTGCTTCGCATCACTCAAGAATCCATAAGAATCAAAAGCACCTGAAATAATCCCAGCTATGAAAGACCTCTCTTTGCTTGCACGCATTTTTCCTAGCTGACCTAGTAATACGTGCAGTTTTTCTCGAGTGATGTCAACGGAACTGCCTTCGGCAATTGATAGAAACGCTTCAAGGAGAATTAGTTCAACCTTGTTCTGCACAGGGTTTTTTCTCAATTCTGAGATAAGGTTTTCCGCCCTTCTTTTGTTCCCAAAAAGAACTGCAACGAAGAACAAGAGTTGCTCGGATATTGTAACTAGCTTCTCCGCTGCAGTTAGTTGGCACGACCTGAGTCGATTTAGGTTCCCTTCTACTTCTATTCGATCCAACGCCAGAATTGAGATTAGAGATTGCAGACAAGTCATCTCAGGAAGCAGTGGTTCTTGGAATCTCATCTTTAGGTTTTTTAAAATCATCCGTAAGTTCGCTCTTGTAGCATAAGGTAGGCTTTCATAGACAGATAGGTAGATCCATAGGTTCTCAAATTTTCTTGCAAGATCAATTAGCAGTCGCCAATCATCCTCTATAAGAGATTCTCTGAGGTTCGAGAATTGAAAGAGGTTAGTGACGGCTTCCTCAAGACCTTGTTTGAACAATGGGGTACTCTTGATCGAACCAAATAGTATTTCGTATTGTTTCATCGATTCGTAGATCTTATCAACTCTTATTCTAACGTGTCTAAGCTCGATTGACATGTCGTTGATGATCCTAATCACAGCTGGGATTTTGTTCTTGAAAGGTTCAAGACCGTTTCTTATCTGTTCCACTGTGGCTCCGCTTTTGTTCATATAGTTCAGGACTAGTGTTCTGAAAACCTCAGGATGATTTCCGGCTTCTTCTCCACACACCTCAAGAAATCGTTCCCTAATATTGTTGTAGAGCTCTTCTGATACACTTGCATCTATTCCTTTTTTGGTCAGTATTTCTAGAAAGTATTGTTTCTTGATGTCAGGGGAACGTAGTGTATTTAATAATTCTTTGCGAGTGTTCTTCTCCATTAACTTTGCTGAATCAAGGGGATACTGTAGTTTGAACCTTTCAGCGATATCGTCAATGGACCGACTTAATGCCTTCCGAAACTTTCTTTCTATTCTTTTTCGACCTCTTGGGTCTTTCAGGGCCCAGATCGCGTTGGCTAGGATGTTGATTGCAAACTCTGTAGCAATGGTCGCCATACCTTAACCTTCGTTGTATCGATATAAGTTAGTTTCCATTCAACATGTTCAACCAGATGCGATGTTGAAATCCTATTTGGTTGGTACCGTTTCCTTAACCTTTCTCGCATAGTTCCTGCTCAAGCCTTTCCACGCGTTGCAGAAGGCTTTCCAGCTGGGTCGCTTTCCTTTCACGTTTCTCTATGAACCGTCTTCCTTCTTCGCCTAGAGGCACTTGTTATCTTTTCGTGATTGAAGTTCTTGGTTTTCCTTGTGCAACTCTGCTTTGTCTCTTCAGGGCACTCTGTTATTTTTTTTCTTCCGTCTCTGACCCATCGCTTTCTGAGCTTCCTTTTTACGATCCACCAAATCCACTTCACCTATTGTCTCTACGCATAATTATACAGACTTGGCACTTAAAACTTCAGAAACAATTCTCTTTTGAACATAGAACTTATTTTGCACGTGCACATTTAGCTTTCTGACTACCTTTCAGTGAAGCTCTACAGAAAGTAAAGTTTCCTTTTGGCAATTCCTTTGCACACATACAAATTGGTAAACAGATGTTTAGTAAATCATTGTCTTAAGGAACAGAAGGCGAGTTATGACCAGTACACTAGCCCTTCTAAGGTAGGTTACTCACGCGGCAGATGCTTCTCGTGTTGAAGAACTCGCTAGGAAAATTAGCGGAATTGATTTAATGTATTTCTAATGGATTCGATTTGTTCAGTTGTTATGTTTTCTATTGCTTTTTCAATCTCCAAAACAAACTTACGTGTAGATTCAACGTTTCTTCTAACTTTTCCTTGTTCAAGTTCTTTAGTCACATAATATTGAACATCCACTCTCATTTCTTTAGCTTGCGAAATATCATTAACTAGATTTTCTATCAGAATCCCCTCTCTTGCGAGCAATCTTGCGACAGCGATGCTACAATCATGTATCTCCGATTTAACACCCATTTTCATCAACAAAGCATACAAGGCAAAGTACCTCGCATAATATGCAGTCGTCATGATCCACTCAGTTTCGTTAATCTGAAGAGCAGCATTCATGGTGTTCAAGGAACTCGTTGCCTTCCTAAGGTATTCTTTCACCAAATTTTCATTCGGATCAATTATCCTTATCCCCCTTTTCTGCTTCAAACACCAAATTATGCTTCTATCCTCCAACGTAACGCCTCCATAACGGACTAACGAACAGCTCTGAATTTTGTAAAATTATATGGCTCTTTACTATTTCTCTTATCAAAGCATCACCGATTCTCAGACCGTCTTTGAAATTCTTGAGACTAACAGTTTTAACATTGATTCTTTTTCCGTAAGTTTTCCCGAATTTTTTAATTTCTTCTAACATGCCTTTTGAAAGTTTACCCAGATAAAACAAATCTATGTCACTGGTTTCAGTGGCATAATTTTTTGCATAACTGCCAAAAAGCACAATTGCACCCGTCAGATCCAACCTAAGCAGTTGTTCAGAGATTTTCTTAATTAGGAAATTCCTTTCAAGATATTCTATTGTTTTAAGTTTCTCAGCGATTATAAGATAATCTCTTGTTACGATGTTAT
Organism: uncultured Candidatus Bathyarchaeia archaeon; assembly: GCA_964556565.1. Taxonomy (GTDB): domain Archaea; phylum Thermoproteota; class Bathyarchaeia; order Bathyarchaeales; family Bathyarchaeaceae; genus SOJZ01. The sequence goes on along the minus strand of CAZKWF010000004.1, from coordinate 47,575 downwards.
CGGAGTTGAGTAAATACTCTTTATTCTTTCCAACTTTTCTTGAAATCAATATTTTGTTCTTTTCCAGTCGTCTTAAATATGGTAAGAGGGTTACATGGCTGGTGTCGAGCAGTTTAGCCATAGCCCTTACATGAAAACTTGCGTCGTAATCGTTTCTATATAGCTGTAATATAGCGAACTCATAATTGGTAATTTTTTCTACCATATGGTAATATTTACTACCAATGATATTTAAAACTTCTGAACATCCAAAGCGCACAACAAGCAAAAAGGTTACGACAGCACACTAACTCCATGAGAGGAGTGCCCCTTTATTAACGGATACATGCATGTGCACATATAAGAATGGACATCGACCATGAACTGAGAAAAGTCAAATTCGCGGAGCCTTACACGAGCCTCCAGAGCTTGACACCATCTTGTTGATGCGCACACAAGTTTTTATATCAGTTTGCTATGCTGTTTAAGAACCAATCCAAACAGAAAGGAGTCTGCAAGAAGTGTACGCGGTCGAGACCCAGAACCTGATAAAAAAATACGGTAAGACCCAAGCACTCAAGGGTCTCGACTTCACAGTAGACCCGAAAGAAATTATGGTCCTGTTAGGACCAAATGGCTCAGGAAAAACCACACTTCTCCTTATCCTTGCAACTATCCTAAAACCTACATCAGGAGCAGCCGAAGTAATGGGTCTTGACGTAACAAAACAGCCAACCAAAATCCGCCAAATCTTGGGCATATCATTTCAAGAGGCAAGAGGATTCTGGAGACACAAACCAGCAGAAATACTGCACTTCCATGCAGCTATCTGCGGCGTACCTAAAAGTAAACGAGACGCCAAGATAGAGGAAATCATGAACGACCTAGAGCTATGGGAAGCACGCAACAAATTATTCATGCACCTTTCAGGAGGGCAGACCAAAAGATTAGAAGTATCGAAACTTCTGATACAACGCCCGCAGTTTGCCATCTTCGACGAACCAAGTAGCCAAGTAGACCTAAGAGGGAAACGCAAAATCTGGGGGGAAATACGTAAACTAAGAGATGAAGGTTCCACGATTTTAGTCGCTACAAACGAGGTTCGTGAGGCGGAGTACCTGGCAGACAGAGTGACTGTTTTGGATCAAGGAAAAAGCGTTGTCTGCGACAGTGTCAGAAATCTAAAAGACAAAATTGCTGGAGGCGACGTAGTTGAACTACAATTAGAGCAGGGGCCAAACAACACAGAAGAATTACGAGAAGAACTAAACAAGATTGAAGGCACCGTCAAGCTAGTGGCAACCGGTGAAAACCAATATCGAGCCCATGTCTCAATAGCTGAAGCGTGGGTACCTAAAATGACAAGCCTGTGCTACGAAAGAAAAGCCCGCCTCCTATCAGTGAGGGTAACAGAACCATCCTTAGACGACGTCTTTCTACACTTCACAGGCAAAGTACTGGAGACCACAACAAATGCATAACATCGTTCGACTAGTGTGGTTCGACCTAAAACACGAACTAAGACCACCAGTATGGATAATCATGGAATGGATAACTTTCACGATCCAACTCGGTATCTACGGGGCCCTTATATCACAGCTCGTAACCGGAATAAGCGACTATCAACAATTCTATGCAATAGGCTTCATAGTCATGATGACGTTCGACATAGGCTCCCACACAGGACGCCACTTCGTCGAACATGCCCACGAAGGACGACTACCCTATCTACTCAGCCTCCCAATCTCCCGCTCAAAACTGTTCTTATCAATAGCTCTACAAGGTGGAATTGAGCTAGCTCTAATGATATCAGTTCCATTAGCCATAACCTTGGCACTCATAGGAAATTTCACATTCATTTCAGTGGTAGGCGCAATAGTTACACTATTCGTCTTAGGCTTCGGCGTTGCAGGCCTAATGCTGGGTTTATCCTTCATAGCTTTCAAATCAGCCGATATATACACCGCCATCACCGTCGGCCTAAGCAGCATTATAATCCGGTTCAGCACAGTGCTCTATCCACTTATATTCCTGCCACCAAGCTATGCGCCGGTAGCAATTCTTAGCCCCTTAACTTACGGCGCAGACCTAGTACGCCTCTTACTAGGATTTGACCCAAGCATACTCTTGAATCCGATTTACGCGGTCGCAGTTCTCACCGCTTTAGCAGTAAGTACACTCGGCCTAGGCATGCTACTCTTACAACGTTTGGTGGAAGGTGTGAAAAGCGCATGACAGAGCTACTGCGAATATTGCAATTGGCTGGCAACGATTTCTCCTACTTCTTCAGAACAAAGTGGCTTATGGCGGTTCTTCTGAGCTTAAACCTCTCAGATATGCTTGTTGTCGCCCTAGTATATCATAGATTAATGGAATTCAACTACTTCCAATTCTTCGTTCCCGCTGTCGTCGTTATGGGCCTCTTCGTAGCCGCCTTAGACACAGGAAGACGAATATGGTTAGCCATCCGCGAAGGGGTAATCCATTACTACCTATCCTTACCTATCAGCACCAAAGGAGTCGTTATTGCCTACCTGCTTGCTGGAGGACTTGCCGCTCTAGTGTACTCAAGTTCTCTTCTGCTGATCGCGCTTCTCGTCCTTCCAGCACAAGCCGTCTGGAACACTTTAATTCTCTTGCCATTTCTCTTCGTCCTCGCCATGGGACTAGCAGGCATAGCAGCTACACTTGCAGCGTTAGCGTCAACCCACGCAGAATTTTACTTCGCCTACCAACAAATCGTACAAGTAGTATTGCTAACCCTGAGCACAGTGTTCTATCCGATCGATGTAGTTAGGCAATACCTGCCGCCTTTCCTAGTTGGCGTCGTGTCAGCTAATCCTCTCAGTCTTGCTGCTGAAGCCATGCGCCAATACACCTTTGTAGGAGCCCCAATCCAACCATGGTTTCTGGTAAACATTCTGCTGGCAAGTATTCCTTTCACAATCGTGGGAGGTTTAACCTATCTCTGGGCTCTCCATGCCATTCAAGTGAAGGGAAAGCTGTGACTATTATCCATGTGCATGTCGTTGAGACATGACCTGTTTTTGCAACTTCACTATTTCGCTGCTATCCTTTGCTTTAGCATAACTCTCTAAAAGTTCCAGATTCAACGTTATGAAGCCTAGCCCCCATTTAAAAAAGGAAAGCAACCGCTCAGCCTTCCACTTATGCCCAGTGATGTATAAGGCTGCAGATAAAGCCTCCACCGTGCTCAGCTTAGTGGGCTTACCATAGTTCACTGGATTCGCCGCAATCAAGTATGGCAGACAACGTGAAGCCCCACGCGTAAAAAGGTTAAGCACGTCATTTGCATACACCCAACTGCAGTCTATACCGGCCAAACCCTTCCTTTCGATTCTCTCGCAATCAGCTGGAGAAAAAGCCCTCTCAGAGAAGGGATTTAAGATAACAGCCCCACGGGGCAGTCGGCCCACCTGACGCACAACCTTAACGAGATTGTGACGCTTCAGCTTCAACGTTGAACATTTCTTTGGGTCACACTGCCCCGCATGATAGACGCATATCTTAACGTCCTTTTGGGACACTTTTTTGCACCTTTATGTGGGACATAGGATTCTCCATAACCCGTGGAATCCAGTCTATTATATCCGTGGGAACCATGTGATCACCCTTCTCACTCTGCACAAAGTCTCCAGCGGCACCGTTGATGAACGCTCCCGCCACCGCAGCCTCAAACGGATCAACCTGCCGCGCCAAGAACGCTCCAACGATTCCAGACAGAACATCACCAGTTCCGCCCACTGTCATCCCAGGGTTTCCCGTGAAGTTCAGCTTAACTCGTTTTCCATCTGAAATCAAGTCCACAGAACCTTTTAACAAGATCACGGCGCCTAGCTTCCGTGCGGTTTTCCGCACCTCCTCAGCTCGTTTCTCCAAATCCTTTGACGGCTGTTTACCAGTCAACAACTGATATTCTCCAGCGTGAGGCGTCAAAACGAGAGGCAAACGTGCCTTTCGCTCAGACTCGGCAAAAGCCTTAAGCCCATCAGCATCCAGCAACAGCGGAGTTTTCTCTTCTTCCATCATTTCCAAAATCTTCATCACAACGTCTCTGGTTTCATTGTGAAGCCCCAAACCTGGCCCCATAACAACTGCAGTCGACATCTCCGTATACCGTTTGATGATCGATACATTGCGGGGGTTAAGGTGTTCACCTTTCAACTTCACGGTGATCAAGTCAGGAGACATCGACGAAATCGTGAGGGCTGTTTTTTGCGGAGCTACGATGTAAGTTAAATCCACTCCAGTACGAAGGGCTGCCAGAGCCACAAGGGCTGGTGCGCCTGAAAATACCTCGCTTCCGCCCACCACTAAGAGCCTGCCAAAGTCACCCTTGTGAGCCTCGGCGAGACGGGTCTTAGTCAGTATCGAAACGTCGCCAGGACCCGCGAATCGTTCAAACTCGTGGGGTAAACCTATGCCTCTGACAAGCAGCTCTCCTACGTATTCTTTCGCCTTTGCATTCGTCAAACCGGGTTTCACTCTATGAAACGTAACCGTTAAGTCGGCTCTAACGGCTTCGTGGAAGACCTTGCCGGAATCCGAGTCTAGTCCAGTAGGCACATCTACGGAAAGACGGAACGCCTTCATTTGGTTGATTTTTCTCACCAATTGCAGAATGGGCGGGCGCAAAGCCCCTTTCAAACCTATCCCAAGCAAAGCATCCACAACAACGTCAGCTTTCACGCTTGGGACAAGTGAAGAGTCATAAACTTCATGTAAGGCAACGACATCCTTCAATGCTTGTAGTGCAAGCCAATTTCTCCGCGCCTCGTCATTCATAATCTCTTCAGATTTTGCAGCGAGAATTACGTCTACTTTAAAGCCTAAGTATGTGAGGTGGCGCGCCGCAACAAAGCCGTCTCCTCCGTTTCCGCCTGAACCACAGAAAATGGCGACTCTTGTCTTGTTGGGCTTGAACCGTGAAGCTATTTCAGCGGTGATGCTTTGTCCAGCGTTTTCCATCAGTTGTAGCCTTGAAACTCCAAAATATTTGGAGTTCAGTTCGAGGGCGCGCATCTGCCTGCTCGTTATCATCCTATCATTTATCATATCCATTGCCACATCTTTCTATAGTTTGCTAAAGGAAATAACCATTTAGTAAGCAAAAATATTTTAGGGTACAAACTAATCATAAAGCCATGGAGGATTAAATATGCCAACCGCTTTCGTGTTGATAAACACTGAGATAGGCGCAGAAACCGAGGTTCTCAATTCACTCAGAAAAGTCAAAGGCGTAGTAGAAGCCAACGCGGTCTACGGCGTCTACGACGTCGTAGCAAAGATTACAGCTGATACGATGGATAAACTCAAAGAGACAGTGACATGGCACGTGCGCCGATTAGACAAGGTTCGATCCACCTTGACGATGATTGTGATTGAAGAAAAAGCGTAGTTTCACCACCATCCTCCTTTTTTCCTTTATACTTAATCGACCGAAGAAACGGTTTTCATAGCTCAAAGTTCTTATTACTCACTGTTCTTTCAGGGTAAACGCTGAGTTGAAATCAATGATTACGATGCACATAGGGTTCGACGACACAGATTCGCCGAAAATGGGGTGCACCACCTATGTAGCTGCGCTTCTTGTCATGAAACTGCATCAAATAGGTGCCTACTTCACCGACTACCCCAACCTCATCCGACTCAACCCAAACGTTCCATGGAAAACACGAGGAAACGGTGCCCTCTGTCTACGAATCCGATGCAACGAAGAACTCGTAGAGGAAATCATGGAAACCACAATTGACACAGTTGAGAAAAATGCGGATCTAAGCTACAGTGGTACTGATCCAGGAGTTGTTTTCTTTTTTAACAACATACCAGACGAGCTTAGAGCTTTCGCTAAGAGGACGATACAGGGAGTTGTGAAAATGAAGGAAGCCTTGAAGCTTGTTAAAATGTTCAGAGCCGAAGCAGTGGGTTTCAAGAATGGACGAGGCATCATCGGAGGATTAGCCGCAATCGGAGAAACGCTGGAAAAAGACCACACGTACGAAGTCATAACATATCGAACCCTGAAAAACCGCGGCACACCCCGAAGAATACAAGCCTCATCCGTCAGGGAAATGAACGAGAAAACCTCACCTCTCACTTTCAACAACATAGACCCGGAAACAAATCGAATCCTCATAACGCCAAGAGGCCCAGACCCAATTCTCTACGGCATCCGAGGAGAGCGCCCGGAAGCCGTTAAACAAGCCCACGAAATAGTTCACTCACAAGAACCAGTTGAGAGGTGGGTGATTTTTCGCACGAACCATGGAACCGACGCTCACCTACGACGAATTAATTCAATCAGCGAAATACAACCATTTAACCCGGTAGTTGTTCAAGGAGCCTTGGTTGGAGAGCCTAAAATTATCCTCGGGGGACATGTCATTTTCACAATAAAAGACGAGAACGGAGAGGTCGATTGCGCGGCATATGAACCAACGGGGGCTCTTCGAAAGGTTGCTAAAAAGCTAATTGCTGGAGACCTCATCGAAGCCTATGGCGGTGTTCGCCCAGCCTCTTCAAAGCATCCAGTCACAATAAACCTTGAAAAAATACGAATTCTAAAGCTTGCTCCCAAAATCTCTTTCTTCAATCCAAAGTGTCCTCACTGCAATAAGCGGATTAAGTCTATGGGAAAAGAAAAAGGGTTTAGATGCGATAAATGTGGCTTTCGCTCCTCTAGACTGAAGAAGGTGGCTGTCAAAAACAAGCGGGTTCTAAAAAAAGGACTTTACATCACTTCCCAACGGTCTCAGAGACATCTAACAAAACCCATACTCCGATATGGAAGAGAAAAAACTAATGTACCGAAGAAAATGATTGTGAACTGGCATTTTCCTTGAGCATTAATGCGAAACCTACTGGTTTTCCGTCGCTTTGAACATTTCACAAAGGATGTCGTACAACTCTTTTCCGCCATCAACTCCCGTGAACATGTCCTTCTCCGCTCTTAACACTCTGCCTACTACTTCATAGGTTCTTTTCCACTCTATCTCCTTCCACATGAGCTTGTAATTTTTAAGTTCTATCCATGCCCGAAACACTAGGATGATAAACATGGCCAGTGTAATCAGTAGGTTCAGCACGTAGATGTTCAATAACTCGTCCAATTATACCACCTCAAGTCATTGTTCAATATTGAGGCTGAGAAGGAAATTTAAATTATTTCATCTCTGATAGACCAGACACAAAAATGGTTAATTCCAAGGTGCGGGGGGTGGGATTTGAACCCACGAAGGCCTTCGCCACGAGGTCCTAAGCCTCGCTCCTTAGACCAGGCTTGGAAACCCCCGCCACACCTACTCTTAAGGTATGAACCAAAAATAAAACATTTCCAAACTCCCCCTCTCTGTAGAGGGAGCCTCGCGCATGCGCATGTATCACAAAACTCTTTAAACACCTGAGAAACCCTAAAATGTTTATCAGAGCCTCGGTGGCCTAGTTGGTAGGGCATCGCCTTGGTAAAGTTCCGAAAAGGCGGAGGTCGCGGGCTCAAATCCCGCCCGAGGCTCCACTCTCACACACTTTATATACGTAACGTGACAAAATCATGATGTGTTGTAGAGGGAACCGCTGTGCCCCTTGATCTCTGGCTTTGGCCCTACATAATCCTCGCGGTAGCAGCAGTTTCAGTGGCTTTGATCACATTTTATGCAATGCGAAGTGGAGGGAAGAAAAAGAAAGAACCGCTGGAAGTGCCTGAAGTCGCTGAGAGGTGGCCACAGAGAATAGAGCACACTGTAACTGCAGATGAAACTCAAAAGGCGCAGAAAGAACTTAAAATGCTGAATCTGGAAAGGGAGATTCTCAGTTATGCCATACGTCGTCTTTACGAGGCTCAAGTAGAGGGAAAAATAAGCGAAGAAGAGCGAGACCTCCTAGCGCAAGGATACAAAGATAGAATGCTAAGAATCAAAGACTTGATGTCCCGAGACGAATCAGTCGTTGCCTTACACGAGCTAGAAGCGATGCAAGGCGACCTCATTAAACTGTTTAATGAACGCTTTGACGAACTGAACAAAAAGATTGGGGATGTAAGGTCACACCTCGGAGTAGAACTGGTAGAAGAGGCACCCATTCCCACTCTAGCTCCAACTCTCACACTGCCAGAAAAAAAGACGAAAAGAGAACGTAAACGGCCTTCGCGTCCAAGCAAAACTGAGGCTGAGAAAAGAATTGAAGAGATTACAGCCGAGGTGGAGAAAGTTTTGGAAAGGCTAGGGCAGATTGAAGTTGAGGCGTGAAAACGTGGGCTGGAGAGAAACGGCTAAGAAAAAAGCGTCCTTAGAAGCGGTGAAACATATCAAAGACGGCTTCACAATTGGATTAGGCAGTGGTAGCACGGTTGCCTACGCCCTTCAAGAGATCGGGAAAAGAATTCAACAAAGAAAACTGCAGATTTTAGGAGTCCCAACGTCTCATCAAGCCATGATGCTGGCGGGACACTGTGGCATCCCCATAACAACATTGAATGAGCACCCACAGTTGAACTTGGCGATAGACGGCGCAGATCAAATCGACAGACAACTAAACCTAATCAAGGGTATGGGTGGAGCGTTAACAAGAGAAAAAATCGTTGCCTCAGCCGCAAAGCAATTTGTGGTAGTGGCAGATGAAACAAAACTGATAGAGAAACTAGGGGCGAATTGCGCGGTACCTGTTGAGGTGTTACCGTTTGCTCTGCCGACAGTTATGTTGAAGATGCAAGAGAAGGGCGGGAAACCCGTTTTGCGAGAAGCGAAAGGCAAGGTTGGACCTGTTGTGACGGATAATGGCAACTTTATTGTTGATGTCGACTTCGGACCTATCAACGCACCAAAAGAACTGGATTCACAGCTGAAATCGATTCCCGGCGTAATTGAAACAGGATTATTCATCGGGATGGCTGATATTGTTTACGTGGGTACTCGCGTCGGAACAGTTCAGAAGCTGGAAAGCAAATAACCGCTATGCATAAACAGTTAAATCTTTGCTACGTCAATTGCATTTTGATGAAGACATGGATAGCCGGGGTAGCCTAGCCTGGTTTGGGCGCCAGACTCATAATCTGGAGTGTGTGTTACAAAAGGGGCCACGCCCAGAAGTCGCGAGTTCGAATCCCGCCCCCGGCACCATTTCACTAACCCGCCAAACCCAGTATTAGACTTGTTGTATCTAGATCTATAAGCTTCAGGACCTTGTCTGAATCATTCTGCAACATAATGTGAGAGCAACTGTACGGTTGTTATTTACTAGTCTTAATCTACCATCTAAAAATATACGGCTCTCTATGACGTAGACCTGCCTCAACAACATTTTTATATGTGTATTTTTAGCTTACAGATATATAATCTCTCGGATTTCTTTCGAATGGACGTGGTTTGTTGATGCTTGCACGGAAGCACAATCCTGACCTTTCATTTCTTCCATATAGAGCTTATCGAAATCATTCGTAAAAATCAAGATCGCTGAGAAGAAAGAGCAGAATACGCGCAAAATTGCTTTATTTTTCAAGAATAAGCTAAAAATATTGATTTTTATTAATCAAGGAATAATTAAGTGGTTCGAAACTTCTTCGTAGGCATCTACAAGGAGGAAACTATAGGGCAAGTTTCCACTACTGTGACTCCAAATACAAATTATGTTAATTCGAACAACTTCGCTATGACCAAAAATAGATTGTATTTAACATCAAGTCGAATACATTTTCTCGGATTTCTTTCGAATGGACGTGGTTTGTTGATGCTTGCACGGAAGCACAATCCTGACCTTTCATTTCTTCCATATAGAGCTTATCGAAATCATTCGAAGAAAACCGATTTATGGTTTTTGTTCGAAAGAAACAGTTTTGTTGTAATTTTCTGTTTATCCTGTATAGATTTTTCACATATATACACCAAAAGACTTATATGTTATTACGTAATACGTGAATTTGTGAATACGGAAGCGATTTACATGAAGACATATGGGCCTTACAAACTCCAGCATACCTATAACGTGGTCACAGTTCCTTGGGAAGTTCGGAGAAAGCTAGGCGTCGAAGCGGGAGATTTAGTAGTTTGGGTGATTGACGATGAGGGCCGTTGTCTTCTTAAGAAGGTGACTATCAAGATAGAATGACGAAGTTTTGAGTGCGACAAAGCCAAGGCCCGTTATACGCATACTGCGTACGTACCGCCTGGGGTCCTTCCAAGATCAGGATGGCAGTACGTGCGACCTTGGCATCGCGACACTCAAAACTTCATAAGTTATTAAGAAATAAATAAATCTTCTTTTCGTTGGGACCTCCAATTTTTTGTATGGTTACCTTCTCTCATATGGGGTCCAGAGAAGTAAATGGAACAATTTTAAGCCGCCCCGGCACTAACAAAACTTTAAGGAATGAAAAACTGAAAAAAGAACAAGCGACAGACAAGTATTTGATTTTTCGCTTGTGCAGGTCTCAAGAAAAGAAAAATGAGGGATAATGAAGAAAATCTTATTAACGATTCCTCTACATAACGGTTCTTTCCAACTATTTAGAATACAAAACGGAGAAATGAGAAAATGAATATGATCAGAAAGAGGTTTGCATTGGAAAAAATCTCAATATTGGCTCTGATTTTGATGATCAGCAGCGCTTATGTTGTCGTTTCAACTAAGGCCCACGCACCCGGCTTCGAAATCTACTCGCCTTGGGTCACCAGTCCACCAACAATCGATGGAATCATCTCACCAGAAGAATGGGAAAACGCATGGACTGCAGACATCGCAGACACAGGGATAGTGTCAAACGTTACACTGTACGTTATGAACGATGCGAGATATCTTTACCTCGCTGTCGACGATAAGAATGACACAACATGTCTTCCAGATAGCGGAGCACAATTGGGCATATACTTTGATGATGAACCAGCAGGAGCACATGATGGCGCTTGGACATATACGGAATGTCCGAGTGACGAGGGAAGGATCTTCCTAGAACCTGGCACAACTCTTTCCCGGTTCGAAGGATTCAAACAAGACGGCACAACGTGCCCCGTCGTGAGCCCTGTTCCAGGCATATTGAACGAAATCACTAACGCGAGTGGGCATGTGCAATACGAGGCTGCAATAGACTTGAAAGACAGCCCGTTAAAGGGTTTACCTGGCGACACGTTCGGTCTCAGAATATGGGTTTACGACATGGATGTGCTAAAGTCGGATGGTTATTGGCCGCGAGGCGCTGTTTGGAACGATCCATCGACATACGGAAATTTGATTCTAGCACTTGGACTACATGAAAGACTGGACGCCTTACAGACGGACATCGAAACCTTGAAGAACGACATCGAAGGATTGAGCGCAACAATTGCGGACATGCTAGAAGAAACGCTGAGCTCAATGCAGAGTGACATTGACGCCATAAACACAAAAATAGCAAGCATGAATGAAACCCTCGGTACCATGGAGAGTGATGTTGAAACAATCAGGGAACAAACGGCTCTTGGAGCATTTGATTTGGGCATCATCACCATGATATTTGCTCTCATAGCCGCTATCGGTTCCATAGCTTCAGTGATCCTATCTCGGAGAAAGACTTAGGCTTCCCAAAGTCACAATCTTTTTTTATAGAACGTGTAGAGCGCTGTCAATACGAATTTGGAACATTCCGTTCTCACACATGCAGAACAAGAAGTGGAGCCTCCGCCGGGATTCGAACCCGGGGTCTTCAGCTTACAAGGCTGACGCCCTAACCAACTAGGCAACGGAGGCCACAACAGACAGTTAAACCCTTTAAGATTGTTTAAATTAAACCGTTCGGAAGATAAATATTAAGAAATCGCCGCTCATAAAATACTACGGTCTGAGTTTCACTTGGCACCGCGTAGTGAGGGGCTGTCGGCTAGCTTGGTCTAGGCTCTGAGACTTGGGCTCTCGGGACCCCGGTTCAAATCCGGGCAGCCCCACCAATTTTTAAGGTAGCTATCATGACAAATCTTTTCATCACCATAAAGTAACAATATGCAAGGTGCTAGACATGAGTATCCAACGGATAGAGGCTTTTTCCGTTGTACTTCGCTACCATGAACCCTTCAGAATAGCTCCTAGCACCAGCACCGAGAGCCAAAACATAGTCGTTAGAATATACACAGATTACGAAGTCGTTGGAGTAGGAGAGGCTTCTCCATCCAAGAGAGTAACACGTGAAACCCCGCAAACGGTTTTGAAAGCCCTAGATAAAATCGCGCCACGCCTGATTGGAATGCACTCGCTAAGAATCGAACAAATCATGGAAACCATGGACCAAACGGTTGCTGAAAACCCAAGTGCAAAGGCGGCTATAGACATTGCCTTACACGACATTATGGGAAAGACTGCTCGGAGACCGCTCTTCGAGCTCCTCGGAGGATTTCGTCAAGAAGTTCTAACCGACATTACACTGGGTATAAAGGAACCAAAAGAAATGGCTAGAGACGCTGTCAAGGCGGTCAGAAAAGGTTTCAGAGCTTTAAAGGCAAAAGCTGGGGTAAACCCTGAAGAAGATTTTGAAAGAATCCGAGAGGTAAGAAAAGCTGTTGGCTCTGATGTGGCTGTTAGAATCGACGCCAACCAAGGCTGGACCGTGCGTCAAGCCATAGAAGTTCTGAAAAAGCTTGAACGTTTAAACGTGCAGTTCGTGGAGCAACCAGTAAAGGCAGACAACATCGAAGGCTTAGCCGAAGTGAAGAAAAACTCTTCTATCCCAGTGATGGTCGATGAAAGCGTCCATTCGCCACAAGACGCTATGCACATCATAAAAATGGAAGCAGCAGACCTAATCAACATCAAACTCATGAAAAGCGGAGGAATACTGAAAGCGAGAAAAATAGCCGCCGTCGCCGAAGCAGCCGATGTGCCCTGCATGATCGGCTGTATGGGAGAATCCACTATAGGCATCACCGCAGGAGTACACTTTGCAGCTGCAATAAAAAACGTACAATACGCCGACCTTGACAGTGACATACTCCTCAAAGACAAAACAGTGTTAGAAGGCGGCGCGAAACTGAACGCTTCCAAACGCATACCCTTAACGAAGTCAGGGTTAGGCATAGTTAAACTTGATAAAGAAATTCTAGGAGAACCCATAAGGACCTACAAGTAGCACAGATTTTGTAGATGAGTGTAAAAAGAAAAAAATTGGTGGGGTCGGCCGGATTTGAACCGACGACCTTTACCCGGAACAGCTCATCTCTGCCCCTACGGGTTTCTTCACCGCTCCAGAAGTTCTTCATTCCACCATAGTGGTCCGCAAACCCGTGAACTTCCTGTTCTGGAGCCCGTCGTCATTCCTTTCTAGCGGCTTATCGTTCAGATAAACCGTAGCTAGACTACGACCCCACAAACCAGACTTTACAAGCTTGAAATATATAGATTTCCCACATGGCGCAGCGAAAACTTAATGAACTCATATTCAACAAAAGTAGTGGGGTATGCCGGCCATAGGGCGCGGGACCCACCTGATCCCATTCCGAACTCAGAAGTTAAACCGCGTTCCGTTTCCAGTGTTAGTGTGGTCTTCGGCCATGCGAAGCCGGAAAAGCTGGCAGCCCCACATTTCAATTTCACAAAATTCGTGAAGAGAAAATACTCAAAATTTATTACCGACTATGTATTGTCTACTCTGAGGAGAAAAACGAATAACATGATTCCAGAAGTTTCACAGCTGTTTCCGCAAGACAACATTCTAGGATGGATTATTCAAATAGTCTGGCTAGCATTCTTTGTGGTCTTCATGTTCTATGGACAGCGCATTCAAATGTACGTCATGGTGAGAGAAATCCAAAGCTCCTTACTCCGCCTCAAATTGATAAGAGACAAAGGACGGAAGACAGCCATAGCTACCATAAAAGAACTGGGAAGGCCGAAGGAAGACCCAACCGCAAAAGTTGACCAATTTTTGGAGTACATAGCTATAGCGCCTCAAAATATGGACCCCTCGGGCATAGTCTGGAAACTAGAACACATACTAGATGTTCGAGATACACGGTTTAAAGATGAAGTGAAGCTTATGGCACCTGAAGCAGATGAAACTCAAATAAATAATCTGGAGAATACATTGGAAGCCGCTCTCGCTCTGAATATAATCTACAAGGTCATCAGGCATTTCTACCTACTCGGCAAAAAAACATTAAGCCTCTACATCATCATGCAGATACAAATGATCTTACCCCTCATAATGAAAGAAGCAGAAGCTTTCGCCAGCGCCCTAAAAGCCTTCAGTAGTGGTCAACCCATAGGCGACGGAGCAGGTGCGCTTGTCGCTGCTAAGCTGATGCGGGGACATAAGAAAAGAAGAATCGCCAAGGATGTTGTCGTGGCCACCGTGCCATTGGAAGGTCGAACGGCGTACGTTTTAAAGGCAGAGGGTCCGGGCGGAAACGTTGGCAAGCCTGGAGATGCTATGAAGCATATCATTGAGGAGAATAAAGGAAAAATTGCTACAATTATTGCGGTAGACGCTGCTCAGAAGCTTGAGGGCGAGAAACCTGGAGAAGTAGCTGAAGGTGTGGGTGTGGCAATTGGAGGTCCAGGAGTCGAACAGTATAAAGTGGAGGAAACGGTGCTTAAATATAAGATTCCAGTAAACGCGGTTATCATTAAAGAAGATATTGGAGACGCCGTTTCTCCGATGCGAAAAGAAGTATTCGACGCTGTGGACACCGCGATTGGACGAATCAAACGGTTGATCTTGGAAAGAACGAAAAAGGGTGACTCACTTATAATAGCAGGTATAGGGAACACCATAGGAATTGGACAGTAGGTGAAAAAAATGAGTGAAACGGAGTCTTCGCCGAGAAAGTTTTCGATTTTTTTCCTTGCAATAGTCTTCATTACACTTGCCTTGTCAATCGCCGCGTTTTTCCAAGCATTTGATGCTTATGACGTTGGACAGGTCGAGAGTGGACACTTTTTCGTGTTAATAGGAGTTTCAGGACTTGCACTATCAACATACATGGTGTTTCAAACAAGAAGAAGAGCGTTGAGGCTGACCTTTAGACCCCCGCGAATAGCCACTACAATTCTATGCCAAAAATGTGGGTTCAAGAATATCCGAGACTTCGAACGCGGAGACTTCATCTTCAAAGAAACTGAAGAATGCCCGAAATGTAAAGAGAAAACGGTGATTACTTCCATACTTCGCGAGATTAGAGAAAAGAAGAAAAGATGGGGCTAGGTTAACACAAGACACCCGTCTTCTACGATCAAAACCGTGTGTTCCGCTTGTGCCACTGTTTTTCCGCTTTTTTCTATAAACACAGGATAAGACATCAAACTCTTTGACGAGAGGAGATCCGAGAACGCAGCATCAAAATGGTCACGCGACACACATCCACGAAGCCACCGCTCTGCGAAGGGCAGCGCAGAAAAGTTTTCCTCAATGTAACCGAGAAGCTGTTTGGCATAAGGATTCTTCAAGGATTTGTGCTTCAAAAACCGAAAAATGTAAGCCTCAGAGCCACTCTCAATTTTGCCAGCGGCATCGGCAAGCGTTACGAAAGGCTCAACACCATAAACCTCTCCCAAACCTGTTCTAGAAGTGGACATGTGGAAAACGTTAGGCAAAGATTTCCCTGCATGTAACGAGTATCGCTGAATCAGGTGTCCAGTAAGGTTCGACACAGGTTTAAACCCACGGGCCTTAATCGCTTTTTCAACCACAGACCCGAACCGTGATGTAAACAACCCTGGGCGAAGCATTTCAACGGCCTTTTCAAGAGCTACTTCCGCCGTACTCACAAGATTCTCGTATTCGGGATTGAAACACACTGTTACAGCCGTATCCGCGATGTATCCATCTACGTGAACGCCGAGGTCTACCTTGACGAGACTATTTTCAGGAATTGTTCCCTTGTCTTCCGGAGCAGAGGTGTAATGAGCCGCGATTTCGTTAATAGACACGTTGCAGGGAAACGCGAGCTTCCCTCCCTTCTTCTTAATCAAGGACTCCGCTTTTTCACATACATCAATGATTGGCATACCCTCGTGAACGGTTCTCTTCATCGTTTCTCGAACGTCGTGGGCGATTTTTCCAGCCTGCTGATATTTTTTTAACACGCCTTGAGAAAGCTCAGTCATCATTTTCGCCTTTTTTGATCTGTTTGTATGCGAGGTGTGATTATTTCTGGAATAAGCGTTGTGAAGTCGTCTCCTCCCATGTGGTAGACTGGTTTCACCTTGCGAAGGTTGTAGGTTCCGTCAAAGATTCCATCGTCAGCGTAGGCTGCTAAGATTTCGCCGACAAAGAGTGTGTGATCACCTGTGGTAATTTGTTGATGTAATTTGCATTCTAGGTGCGCCACGCACTCCTTAATGATAGGCGGCTGAACCATCTTAGCTGGAAACGTGGTTAACCGTGTTTCCTTGAACTTATCGTATATTCTCCCAGTTCTTCTGCCACAAAACAGAGTTTCTTTAAGAATGTCCATCGTCGGAACATTAACTACAAATTCATTGCTTTCTTCAATCAACTTATAAGAATATCTTTTTGGAGCAATACTTATGACAAGCATTGGAGGGTGGATAGATGCAGGCATACACCATGCCAGAGTTATTACATTAGCCTTACCTGCGCTGTCTACGCAACTTACCAACACAACATGCTTCGGATGCAACAACCTATACGCTGAAGACAAAGCAACA
Organism: uncultured Candidatus Bathyarchaeia archaeon; assembly: GCA_964556565.1. Taxonomy (GTDB): domain Archaea; phylum Thermoproteota; class Bathyarchaeia; order Bathyarchaeales; family Bathyarchaeaceae; genus SOJZ01. The sequence continues at coordinate 30,955 of CAZKWF010000004.1, read as the reverse complement.
TCAGCTTTCCCAATTTCCAACACAATCATCTCTCTGAAGTTTAACTCGAACTGCTTTCCGAATTATTTATGTCTACTGTTTCTTAAGTATACATGCTTCGGGAAACCTTAAGTATTCCATAGCATTAACTTAACAAGGTGACCGCCTTGGAATGGCATTAACCCGAGTGCAACCTACCATTTTTATTTTGAGCAGTAAATCTTATGAAGAACCCCTTCAATTCTGTCGAACTAAAACAAGTTGCGAGGGCTCTAAAAGATGTCAGTGACAAATAATAGAAAGACAGTGCTTGACCCTTTTGGAACAACAGTGGTCCAAGACTATGAGCGTCTCTACGAAGAGTTCGGGATTCAACCGATCAAGCCTCTGTTGGACCGAATACCCAATCCAAGCATGTACATGAGACGAAATGTGGTCTTTGGACACAGAGATTTCGAACGATTGCTGGATGCTATGAAAAAACATGAACCATTCGCTGTGATGAGCGGCATTAAACCAACTGGAGAGTTCCACCTGGGAACTCTTATGACCGCCCGTGAGGTTATATATTTCCAACAACAAGGAGCAGCAGCTTTCTACTGCATCGCAGACGTAGAGGCATATGAAGACAATAAAATTCCGTTTGAAAAGAGCGAAAAATTCGCGGTAGGCAACGTTGCAGACCTACTCGCCTTAGGATTTGATCCGAAGCGAGGCTACATTTATCAGCAGTATAGAGAACAGCGCGTGAAGGATCTGGCAATAGTTTTTGGCAGAGGGGCAACCTTGGCCACGATGAAAGCCATTTATGGTGAGCGCCACATTGGGCTTTACCTGTCAGCTCTAATACAGGCTGGAGACATTTTGATGCCACAGCTTCAAGATTTTGATGGTCCGAAACCAACAGTTGTACCAGTTGGAATAGATCAGGACCCTCACATGCGGTTCACGCGGGACCTTGCAAACAAGTTTCGCCGTAAGTACAATTTCACTCCTCCCTCTTCAACCCTTCACAAAATCATGAAAGGATTAGATGGATCACCAAAAATGAGCAAACGAGACCCTATGGGCTACTTCACGTTACACGAAAAACCGGGAGTCATCGCAAAAAAGATTTCGAACGCTTTCACGGGTGGAAGACCAACTGTCAAAGAGCAGGAAAAGCTCGGCGGGACTCCTGAGATTTGCCCTATATATGAGCTGTGCATGTATCAGTTTGAAGAAGATGACGATGAAATCGTTAAAGCGTACCATGACTGTAAAACCGGTAAACTCCTGTGCGGGGAACATAAAGACCGGACGATCGAGATTGTCTTGCGCTTCGTTAAAGAGCACAAACGAAGACACAGTAAATTTGTTGATAAGGCACGAGAGATATTGAAGGTCTCCTAGACCACCATAATTTTCAACATTGCCGAATACATAAGATATAAATAATCTTTTCATTATGCAGTAATGCTGGTGGAAGGGATGCCCTGCCAATTTCCGTAATTCGGTCTCTAAGCTCGCTTTTAAATAGTGAAAGGCGTCTCGGCATTGTTGAAAGCCATAGAGGGTTTTTTATTGTGTTAGATCACTCTATTCATCAATATAGCAGAGTAGAAAATAACAAGTTCTGGATGGTTACTGCACGATGAGTGAACTTAGAGAAAATGAACAAAAAACTATGCTAACATTGGAGAAGCTTGGGGGAAGAAGTCCTGTTGCCCAGATCGTCAAAACCAGCGGCTTAGCGCACGCAGCCGTAATGCGCGCGGCACTTTCTCTCTCTACAAAGAAACTGTTACAAGTCCATGAACAAAAGCAGACGACTATCGCATTAAGCGAAGAAGGAAGAGAGCACGCAGAGAAGGGGCTTCCGGAAAGATGTCTGATCCGTGCATTAATCAAGCTTGGAAGTGAAGCAACCGTTGAGGAAACAGTCAGCGAAGCAGCGCTGGAGAGCAACTTCACAACAATAGCGCTAGGGTGGCTGCATCGTAAGAACTGGGTGACCCTGAAAGGAAACATATTGAAAACATCAGAGGAACCTCCGATGGAAGTTGACGAAAAGCTTCTAAGCCTTTTACACGAAAAAGGTTCGTTACTCATTGAAAGCCTGAGTAAAGAAATGAAAAGTGCAGCCTACGTTTTGAAGAAACGAAAGCTCATAGAATTAGACGAAAAGACCTTGAGAGAACTGGAGTTAACTGACGCTGGGCGTAAACTGGTTAAACGTGGAATAAAAGCGGTTGAGGAAGTCAGTCAACTAACTCCTGAGCTCATCCTATCCAAAAAGTGGCAGAAGGTAAAACTCAGAAAGTTTGACGTAACCGCGCCAGGTCCAGTCGTATATCCTGGAAAGATTCACCCGGTGCAAGAAATAATCCAGATGGTCCGAGAGGCTTTTCTTGAAATGGGCTTCGCCGAGATTAGAGGCCCTATTGTTCAAACAGCCTTCTGGAATTTCGATGCCTTGTTCCAGCCTCAAGATCATCCAGCCAGAGAGATGATGGACACCTTCTATCTGACACAACCTAGGGAAGGAGGACTGCCAGAAAAAAACGTTGTGGATGCAGTGGCAAAAACGCACGAAAACGGTTGGATAACTGGGTCTAGGGGTTGGGGATATGTATGGAGTTCTGCTGAAGCAAGGAAGCTGATACTAAGGACTCACACGACCTCAGTGACGATTCGCTACCTGGCCGACCACAAGGAGCCACCTGCAAAAGTCTTCTCAGTAGATCGGGCATATCGCAACGAGAGGGTGGATTACAAACACATCCCAGAGTTCCATCAAATTGAGGGAATAGTAATGGATAAAAACGTAACACTGCGAGATTTGATGGGAACGTTAAAAGAATTTTACCAAAAACTCGGACTAAGAAAAGTACAATTTTGGCCTGGCTACTTCCCGTATACGGAGCCCTCGGTAGAAGCCACAGCTTATGTTCCAGAACTTAAATCATGGATTGGACTTTGTGGGATGGGCATATTTCGCCCAGAGGTTTTGGCACCTCTCAACATAAAGTATCCAGTGTTAGCATGGGGAGGAGGTCTAGAGCGTCTTGCACTGCTCAAGTTCGGCATAGATGACATTCGATTCTTGTACAAAAACGATTTAGGCTGGATCAGGAGGACCCCGTTATGCCAGTGATCACCCTCGACAGAGACCGTTTCTGCTCGTTTATCGGCCAGCCACTCAGTGTAGAAGACATGGCTAAATGGCTTCCATGGTTGGGTGTCTACATAGAGGAAACAGGATCCGACTATGTGAAAATCGAGTTTAACCCTAACCGCGTAGACTTCTCTAGCTATGCTGGTGTGGCAAGGGCGTTTTGCGGACTTATGGAATGGAAGACTGGATTACCCAAATATAAGGTACAAAAGGGAAAGATTGTCGTAAATGTAGATTCAACAGTGTCCAACATTAGACCTCACATACTAGGTGCAGTTATACGCAACATAAGGCTTGATGAGGATTCTATAGCAGAGCTTATGGAAATGCAGGAAGACCTCCACTGGGGCATCGGCAGAGACCGAAAAAAAGCCTCAATCGGCGTGCACAACCTAGACAAAGTTGAACCTCCCTTCACATACACAACTGGCGACCCAAACACAGCTAAATTCGTTCCACTGGACAAAACAACAGAGATGAGTCTGAAAGAAATATTAGAGGAACATGAGAAGGGCAAAGCGTATCGGCACTTGGTGGATTGGGCTCCCAGATATCCATTACTCATCGATAGGAAAGGAAGGGTGCTCTCTATGCCGCCTATCATTAACGGTGAATTGACACGAGTTGACAGCCTAACGCAAAATCTATTTATCGATGTAACTGGTCCCGACATCAACGCGTTAGCTAGGAGCATGAATGTTCTAGTAACCGCTCTAGCAGATATGGGTGGCTCCGTTGAAAATGTTCGAGTCAAGTATCCAGATCAGACCGTGGTTTCTCCTGATCTGGCAGCTCAACAAATGAGGTTGAGAATCGGTTATGCTAACAGGTTGCTGGGGCTTAAGCTTTCAGAGTCGCAGGCTGTACGGAGCCTTCAGAAGTGTAGGCTGGATGCGAAGAGAGTGGATAAGGGGGTCTTAGAGGTTTCAATTCCCGCCTATCGAACTGACATATTGCATGAGGTTGACCTAGTTGAAGAGGTGGCTATCGGCTACGGTTATTTCAAATTGAAGCCAACCAAGCCAACAACCGTGACGACAGGCAAGCAGCATAAGGCAGAAGAAATGGCAAACCATGTTCGGCAAATCATGATTGGACTGGGCTTCACAGAAGTGATGAACTTCATTCTCACAAACGAAGTAGTCCATTATGAAAAAATGAGAAAGAACATCAGCAAGATGGTCAGACTTGCAAACCCCGTCTCCACAGAATATTCTATAGCTCGAGAGGATTTGTTACCTAGTTTGATGAAGAACCTAGCGGATAACAGGCATGAAAGCTATCCTCAACGAATCTTCGAAGTTTCCGACGTGATAAAGATTAGAGAAAAAGCTGAAACCCGCAGCGAAAGAAGACTCCACATGGCAGCCGTCTCCTCACACCCAACCGCCAACTTCACCGAAATAAAATCCTACACGGAGGCGTTACTCGCCAACCTAGGCTTAACAGGATGGAAGATCAAAGAAGCAAGGCATCCAAGCTTCTTGGAAGGGAGAGTAGCAGCAATCCACGTTAAACGGAGGAAAATAGGCATTTCAGGAGAGGTCCATCCAGAAGTTCTCAATAACTTTGAACTAGAAAACCCAACCAGCGCATTCGAAATCGACCTGAAAGAAATATTTTAAAAAAATGGTGCTAAGCGGATGAAGGTAGTCGTCGAAAAAGTAGATTTTGCAAAGGATTATTTGCACTATTGGACCAAAGCCATGGCGGACGTACACTGGTTTAAGGAACCAAGGCTTTTTGACTACAACCGCAACGACATGATTGAAGAAATTATGAAGAACTTCGCCAAGTCTCAAAGCATCCACCTAGTTGCGAAGTATAAAGATGGAGAAATACTTGGTATTCTGGGAGTAAAGGTTTCAAAAAACATTGGTATACTGGGAAGATGGGAACCAGCGGTTCCATTGAAATATAGAAGCCGTGGAGCAGGCGAAGCACTAATTAAAGTTGCTCTCTCATGGCTGCGCCAGAAAGAGGTGTATAAAGTAACTTGTATGTTAAAATATCCTTACAACATGCCACAAACTTGCCAATGGCACGTTGCTTTATATAAAAAGTGTGGATTCGGGCAGAAAGGACATGGTTTCATCGCGTTGTTAGTGGATTTGCAAAAACCTTTTGTGACGCTTCCTCAAGCCAAAGATATTCATTTTGTAAATGGTGACAAGTTCAGTTTGGAGGACTTCATGAATTTCACTTTGAAAGCCTATATGTCGACGCCTGAAGACAAGGCTGTTCATCAATGTGACCCGTATGTTTCCAGTCGTGAACAAAACCTCAGCATTCTCCGATCCATAAAGAATGGCCAAATGGGACTTTCCCCGCCTGAAATTTGGAAAGTTGCGATGTTTAACGGGGAACCAGCTGGTTTCGTTATTTCATTTATGCCCAAGACAAAATATAGACCGCCACATGGCATTCTAGGGGAGTTGGGAGTTTTTCCAGAATTTCGCAGAAAAGGAATAGCCTCTTCGCTGATAATTGAGACTCACAAATGCTTCAAGGAATATGGATGCCGGTATTCCTACGTAGGGACTCTTAGAAACAACGATGCTGCAATTCGGCTGTACCAAAAAATGGGATATAAAGCAGTCTTCGAGTCAATCAACTTTGAACAGACAATTTCGAGCTAGGAAACTTTATTTCCCATAGTTTCCATTCTTATTGTTGGCGATGATGTGAGCCCAAAGAAATCCCACCGATACCCCCTAAGGCTCATGCAGACGGACCCAACAGAGGCAGATGATTCATCTACCCGTGACATAGGGTTTACCCAGGCATGGGACACGGTGGGCGCGAGCGCTCCCTAACCCGCGTCAGAGAGAGCCCAACTGAGAGGAGCGAAAAGGCTCTACTGTGAGGTTGAGTGTTAGGTTACGCGGGAAACAGCGCCCGCGACAAGAACTTTTAAGTTAACCAATATCGATGCATTAACAGTAAAGATGAAAACAGGCGGTAAAACTTGGATGTCAAAGAAAGGGTAAGCCTTGTTACAAGAAACACAGACGAGGTTGTAACCCCTGAAGAGTTACGCGTATTATTAGAGACTAAGACTAAGCCAAAGGCGTACTGGGGCTTCGAACTAAGCGGTCTGATGCACATTGGCTTCGGCCTAGTCTGCGGCTCAAAAATTAAAAACATGATAAAAGCAGGCTTCAAATTCGTCATTTTTCTCGCCGACTGGCATTCATGGATAAACAACAAACTAGGCGGCAACATGGAAAACATCCGCACCTGCGGCGAATATTTCAAGCAAGGCTTCACCGCGCTTGGAATCAAGCCAGACAGTGTACAGTATCTCTGGGCTTCCGACATAGCGAAAGACATTGAATACTGGGAAAAAGTTGTCAGAATAGCTAAAAACGTCTCGCTTCAAAGAACGTGGCGAGCGTTACCCATCATGGGTCGAGAAATGAGCTTAACAGACGTTGAAACCGCTTGGATGTACTACCCCTGCATGCAGGCAGCAGACATCTTCCACCTAGACCTCGACGTAGCATGCGCAGGAATGGATCAAAGAAAAGCCCACATGCTAGCAAGAGAAGCCTCAGACAAACTTCACAGAAAAAAACCCGTATGCGTCCATACCCATCTCCTCATGGGGCTCCAAGAACCAGAAAAAGCCAAAAGAAAATTCGATGAAAACACAAACATAAACCTGCAAATCAGCTCAAAAATGTCTAAAAGCATACCGGGAAGCTGCATATTCATTCACGACACACCAAACGAGATTAAAACAAAAATAAGAGCAGCCTACTGTCCACCTAAACAAGCTCAAGGAAACCCAGTGCTTGAATTAGCTGAATACGCGGTGTTCACGGAAAGGAAAACTATGGAAATTCCACGACCACCCAAATATGGAGGAGCTGAAACCTTTGAAAGCATTAAGGCGCTAGAGAAAGCATACGTTGAAGGAAAGCTTCATCCACTCGACCTAAAAAACGGCGTCGCAGAAGCCCTCATAGAAATCCTAAAGCCAGCTAGAGACCACTTCCAAAAACACCCACAAACGTTAGAAAAAACGATGAAAATAGGCGTTACAAGGTAAAAGTGTTGTCAACTAGCCTAAAGAGACGAGTAGAAAAAGTTTTGCAACTTCTGGACAGACTCGCAAGAGAATCAGCTAAGGGCACTCCAATAATTGTAGAGGGACGAAAAGACGTGAACACCCTACGCGACTTAGCGATAAAAGGCGACATCATCTCGGCAAAAACTTCTGGAAGGTCCTTCCTCGACGTTCTTTGTGAAGTAGAAAAACGAAGTAAACACGAGGTCATCCTTTTGATGGATTTTGATAGACGCGGCAAAGAATTGACCAAAAAACTTGGCACACATTTTGAAAAAATGAGAATCAAACCCAACCTGTTTTTTTGGAGAGGGCTTCTAAGCCTTGTGGGGCGCGACGTTAGGGACATCGAAGGCTTGGCAACATACTTAGAAAACTTGAAGAAAAAATGTGGAAACAGGATCTGAAGACTCTGCAATTCCAATGGTTGTACTGAATGTGAAGGGCGGATTCGGAAAGTATAAGAGGTGCCAGCGAATTAAAGACTAATCGCATCTTATTGATGAGGTTAACTCTGTTGATTGAGGTGAAAGTTGATGGGAACATCACAGTCGATTACTGTAAAGTATATGATCCGCGCGAAATTCGAAGTAGAGGGAGTTGTTGAAAAATCGGATGCAATCGGAGCTGTTTTTGGTCAAACAGAAGGATTGTTTGGACCTGAACTGGACCTCCGAGAACTCCAAAAATCGGGAAGAATAGGAAGAATAGAAATCCAGCTAAAATCGGAGAAAGACAAAACCACAGGTGCAATGCTAATCCCCACTAGTTTAGACAGAGTCTCCACAGTCATTCTTGCAGCAAGCCTTGAAAGCATAGATAGAGTAGGACCCTGCGCAGCAAAGGTCACCTTAGAAAAAATCGAAGACATACGCAACGCAAGGCGGACGGCAATTATCAAGAGAGCAAAAGAAATTCTCCACAAATGGACCATCGAAGCCATTCCAGGCACCGAGGAAATCTTTAGAGAGGTTTCAGAGACTTTAAGACTAGCCCGAGTTGAAGCATATGGACCAGAAAAACTAACAGCTGGACCAGACATTGAAAGCGCAAAAGAAATAATAATAGTCGAGGGAAGAGCCGACATAATAAACCTGTTAAGATGCGGCATACAAAACGTCATAGCCGTTGAAGGCGCCAAAATACCGCAAAGCATCATAAAACTGTCTAAAGAAAAGGAAGCTACAGCATTCCTAGACGGAGACAGAGGAGGAGACCTCATACTCAAAGAGTTACTACAAGTGACCAACATCAAATATGTAGCTAGAGCTCCTTCAGGTAAGGAAGTGGAGGAGTTAACTCCCAAACAAGTTGCGACAGCCCTCCAGCACAGAGTGCCTATTAGTAAACCCAAAGCTAAGAGACCGCGAGAACGCCAAAGGATACTCGTTCCAAAACGAATTGTTGAAGTTACCAAAGAACTTGATGGAACATTAGAAGCAGTTTTGTTTGATGCAAAAATGAAGAAACTGGAGCGACTGCCGGTGAGTATACTTGCGGAAAAACTTCAACAGACCAAGGATGTGGACACCGTAGTCTTTGATGGCGTAATTACACAAAGACTTGTAGACGTGGCGAATGAAAAAAACATCAAGTATCTTGTTGCGGCTCGTCTCTCAGATGCGGTAAAACAGCCCTTAGGCATTCATCTGCTAACTTTCACGGACGTGAGAGGTTAGTTCTTTCCTCATGAAAGGGCGAAGCTTCATTATTCTCAATGTTTTTTAATGATAGCTCTTCTATTGCATAGTATACTAGGGTTCGAAAAGGAAGCGTCGTTTTGAAGATTTTGAAGATGAACATCAAAAAGGGCGTTGTAAAGGTTTCACCAGACAACTTAGACGACCTCTGGCACTTGTATAACATAATTCTTAAGGGTGATGAGGTGCATGCACGAACTACCCGTGAAAAAAAGGTTGAAGAACATTATGCACGCCCAAAGAGAGGAAAACGAGTACCCGTTTTTTTGGGGGTAAAAGTTGAAAAAGTGCTTTGGGACAAAAGCTTGAATCGACTAAGGATACATGGAATAGTCTGCAAGGCACCAGAGAAAATAAACGTGAAGGGCGAGCATCACACCCTGAACGTGACTATGAACAGGCCCATAACCATCGTGAAATCCGAGTGGCTCAAGCATCAAATTGACCGACTGCGCAGGGCAAGCCGGGCTAAGGCGGTACCTCTCATTGTGATGTCTGTAGATGACGAAGAATTTTGTGTAGCTGTTTTGAGACAGTACGGCATCGACGTCAAAGTAGAGGAAAAGACGAGGCTTCCGGGGAAGTTGGAGGCTGAAAAAAGGACAAGTGCAGTGCGTGGATTTTTTAAATCCGCTCTGAAATCATTGAAGGAAGTGTGGATTTCCCTTCGTAGCCCAATTGTCATAATTGGTCCCGGATTTATGAAAAACAATTTTGCCAAGTATATCAATGGCGAAGCTTCAGATGTTGCGCGTGCTGTCATCGACGTAAAAGGTGTAAACAGTGGAGGCTTGGCTGGAATACAAGAAGCGTTGCGTTCAGGAGTCTTCACGAAGGCGTTAAAGCATGTGCGGGTGGCTGAAGAAACCAAGGTCATAGAGGAAGTGCTTGAGCGACTTGGAAAAGGGAGATCAGACGTAACGTATGGATTTGCCGAGGTGGAGAAAGCAAGCTTGTTTGGCGCCGTTGAAAAGCTTCTATTAGCAGATACAGCGTTAAGGGAAGCACCAGACGAAAAGAGAACGACTCTAGAGAAGCTCATGAGAGAAGTTGAACAAAGGGGCGGACAAATCAGCGTCATTAGCACAGAACATGAGGCAGGAGCAAAACTGCTCGGATTAGGCGGTATCGCTGCTCTTCTTCGTTTTCAAATGGGTTAAACGCGTATTATCGCATCCTTATTTAGATGCAAAATTTTCTCCGGATACTCCATTTCTAGAGGCCAGCTATTTTCCATAAAGCTTTAGACGTCTACGGACTGCAGGATTCTGATCGGCAAGTTTCTTCAGGACCATCTCAAAAGTTTCATTTGGTAACAGTTCTCTCTCTATGAAGACTCCTGTTCTGCCAGTCTTGTCGCGACGTAGAAGGGCGCGAACGCGATCGCGGACTGTGCTGACAGAAATGCCTAAAAGACCAGCAACCGCTTCTTCTCGTCCCATAATGGTGTTTTCAACGTGACCCTCCAGCGTGGGTTCAATTAACATAAGTCTTTTGTCTACACCTGAGACGCGCATTTCTTTTTTAAGCATTGAAAGAGATGCTTCGCCGCCAAATTTGTAGAAGTCTTTCTCTATAGGGCGAAGTTTTGCGAGTGGAAATGATATACACATTTGTTTATCGACCTCGATGTAACCTTTGATGGCATACAGCGGCGTAGCTTGCACAACAATTCGACGATTAACGGCGACCCCAGCGTTTTGAAGAGCGTTTTCTATGATGAAAGAGGAGGGCGGGTCTGGCAGAAACACGTCGATGTCGCTCTTGTCTGAAACGTCGCCTCGTGCAATGCTTCCGTGTGCAATAGAGTGCAGATGAAACTGATTAAGAATCTCCATTATCTGAGCGGCTTCAGACTGCAGTTTCTTCAGCAGGCTCCAGTGTTTCTCGTCATAAATAACTTCTATGCGTTCGGCACGCCTTACCGGTTTTTTAGTCATCAGCATCCACCGACTGGAGGAAAGCATTCGACTGATTTAAGTAAGAACATGTATTTCTACTAATGCTAGGAATTTCCCTTGGCCATTCTTTCCGACAAGGAAATACTTGAACACATTAGAAGCGGTGAGATGAATATTGTACCGTTTGAACTTTCTTGTCTTAACCCTGCCGGTTATGACTTGAGATCTGCTAATGAACTGACAATAAAACCGAAACAGTATAAACTAGCAGCCACTCTAGAAACGATTGAATTGGGCCTAAAATTAATAGCTTTTCTTCATATACGTTCTTCACTTGCACGAGAAGGTGTTATTGGAAGTTTCGCGGCTGTTGATCCAGGATTTCGCGGGCAACTTACACTCAATCTTCATAACGATGGACAAGACGTTGTTACAATACGTGAAGGGGAACCAATAGTTCAGATAGTGTTCCACAAACTTGGAAATACGGCGACCAAAGGTTACAGTGGAGCGTATCAAGATAGTAAGGGAATCGTGAAAAGCAAGAGAAGCCATCTATAGACGGCTGCAAAACAATCTTTGGCGGCGAGTCACCAAGGCTCGACGTCCAGTTTTCACCAAGCCCCCAACCTCTTTACTCCTACCCGCGACCCCTCGAGCGCTGCACGTCCAAGCTTAGGTTGCTCCCTCCCGGGCCTGGCCAGGTTCACCTGGTGAACGTATTTGACAGCCTCCCTACGAAGGTTGCCCCACGACCGCCAGCCCCAAGGGACGGATACTCACGGCCAGAAGGCTGAGGTTCCTGATGATCTTTGATGCCTCACCTTAGCAGTCAGCCCGTCGTATAGAGGGTTTACGGTTCAGGGGACCCCTAGCCCCCCGCCTAGACCCGCCGCCAAGAGAACTCATAACTTTCATTAGTATAAAGGTTTATCAATGCTTAAGTGTGGTAATGTCTTTTTCAGAAAGTTATTCAAGCAATAGATCATATTGTCAGAAGAGGAGCCACTAGTGGTCACCGCTAAGACTAGCGAGGCAGAGCGCAATCGGTTAATCGTTTTCGATGTTGAAGGGGTATTATTGCCGAAGAGGCGTTTCCTACTCTTTGATGCGGCGAAGAAGCTGAGTTTCTGGAAATTTTTGAAGATTCTCGTAATGGGGGTTCTTTACGAAACTGGTCTATTGTCGCTTGAATCTGCACTCAGAAAAATCTTTGCAGTTTATCAAGGATTCCTAATGGACGAATTTTTTCGGCTTTTCAAAGAGGTCCCTCTGATGCCAGGTGCAAAACATGTTTTCAAAATGCTGGATGAAGCGGGGTATAAAACAGCACTCATAAGTTCAGGACTTCCCACGCTTCTGGTTGAAGACCTTGCGACTAGGTTAAACGCAGACTACGCGTTCGGCTTAGAGTTAAAAACAGTCAACAATCGTTTGACTGGTGAGATTCAGGGCGATGTATTAAAGCCGAATGGTAAAGCATGTGTTTTAGAAGAGATTCTTCAGAAAGAGGGGTTATCATCACAAGACTGCGTTGTGGTTGCAGATGACAGGAACAATTTGCCGATGTTTCCACTCAGCAGCGTAAGGATAGGTTACAATCCCGACTTCGTTTTGACAGTTAAATCAGACTACGTCGTTAGAGACAACTTGTCTAAAATCATTCCAATCATAAACGGAAAAGCATCGCAAGTTTCTCGTCCGATATTCTCAAGAAATGAGGTTATTCGTGAAGCAATTCATGTGAGTGGATTTTTGGTGCCGTTTGTTTGTGCACACTTTTTAGGAACATTTTTGGTTTCTTTCTTAATATTTCTCATAACTTTGGTTTTCGCGGCGTCCGAACTCGCCAGAGTGCAGGGAATCAGTTTTCCCGTATTTTCCACAATCACTTGGACAGCCGCAAAAAAATCAGAGTTTTACGAATTTGCCACTGCTCCAATCTCATTTGCCATAGGCATAGTGTTCTCACTTGTTTTCTTCCCTGAACCTGCGAACTACGCATCTGTTGCAATACTAACATTAGGCGACAGCTTTGCCTCCATTTTCGGCAAAAAATTTGGAAGAACTTTATTTCCTTTTAACAAAGGACAGCATGTGGAAGGCTCAGTTTTCGGCTTCCTGTTTGCCTTTATTGGCGCTCTATTCTTCGTAAGCCCGGTTAAAGCGTTCATAGGCGCAGCCACGGGAATGTTGGTGGGATGTCTGCCACTGCCGGTCGATGACAACCTAACAATACCTATCGCTGCTGGGCTAGTGTTGACGATGATTCCATAAACAGTCAAGAGGATAAAAGGCTGGAATTACATAATGTTCCGACTTTCAAATTGGAAATTCTGGAATTGCGAGCAATGCCTATGCATGTCTTCTTATTTTAAACCGTCTAAATGCAGCTGCAACTGGAACAGTGACTATCAGAGACCAAAATGCAAGGTTTAGTGCGAAAGTTTCCCAAGAGAAAGAATAAGTTGTAGGGCTGTTTGGATAGACTATGTATGATTCTCTATACCAGCTTAAAGGGAAACCGTAACCAGTTATGGATTGTCCTGGTAGGGATAAATCTTGTTTATAAAATCCTGAAATTAACGTAGTAATCGAGCCAATTGAAAGAATTACAAGAACAATCAAAACATGTTTTCTTCTCATACCGAATCCCTCATTGTGTCTGATGCTTCGGTTTTATGGGTTCTGAGTTTATATTTTATAATGAGGTTGAGATTTTATAAACTTGGAAAGTTGATTTACATGTTGAGGTGGTTTGTTATGACCTGTTATTTTAGGCATATTCAACGTATTTTCAAGAAAGCTGGAATAGAGGTTACAAAGGAAAATAAGCGAGAAATAGACAGCGTCATTCACGACCTTGTGGGTGTAGAGTATAAGAATTGTCCGGCTACTTGGAAGGAAGTAAAGAAGAGAATAGCAGAGGATGAGGAAGGCTTCGTTTCTGAGCTGAAAGAAACACTGGCGGAGCATGTGTAGGCTAATTCAGGGCATGCTATATCTCTATGGAGCGACTGAAGGGAACAGAGAGGTAGAAGCAAGAATACAGAAAGTGTAAAAGCTAATAAATTCCTTGGTGGAAGATTAATACAAGGGGAGAGCCATGCCCAAAATTCTTATTGTCTTTTATAGCCACACTGGAAACACCGAGAAGATGGCTGAAGCCATAGCAGAAGGAGCTAGAACAGTTCAAGAAGTCGAAGTGGAATTGAAACGTCACGAATCACCTTGGAGTTTAGTCAATTTCGATGCGGTGTTGATTGGAGCCCCAACCTATCACCATGGCATGACTAGTAGCACTAAGAATTTTCTTGAGCAAGTTGCTTTTCATAAAGTCAACTTAGAGGGCAAGATTGGAGCAGCGTTTGGATCGTATGGCTGGAGCGGCGAAGCACCAAGATTGGTTCTTGAAATAATGGAAAACAAATTTGAAATGGAAGTCTTAAAACCGCCATTACTTATCAAGTATACGCCTGATGAAAAGGGTTTAGAAGAATGTCGTAAGTTAGGAAAAAACGTTGCTGAACAAATCCTAAAATCCCCCTAAGTTATTCCGTGGTCTTATGTGTGCACACAAAACATCGCTAGTGTGCATGCAAGATTGCGGACTAAGTCTTCTCTTTACGTTTCCTCGTCTGTGTAGTCTTAGCCGCCTTGCTTGCACCAGCAAACGCCGACAATCCTAGAATCTCTCCCTTCACCATATCCATCGGAATCGCAAACACAATCGTATTACTCTGGTCATAACTAATATCCTCCAGACTCGACAGTGTACGCAAATACATCGCTTGGGGACTCATCTTCTGCACTGCCTTCTCCAAATTCTCAGCCGCCGTAAACTCCCCCTCGCTCTTAATAATCACAGCCCGCTTCTCACGTTCAGCCTCAGCCTGCCTTGCAATCACGCGTTTCATATCTTCAGGCAACTCTACAGTCTGCAAATTCACCGAAATAATATCCACACCCCAGTCATGTGTCTCTCTTTCCACAATCTTTTCAATCCTGTCTGCAATCTCATCCCGTCGTGCTAATAACTCATCTAACTCTACGTTGCCCACTACGTCCCGCATCGTCGTTTGTGCATGTTTCATTACGCTGTTCCACAAGTTCTGAATGTTAACAAGGCTATCTTTCGTATTTACTATTCTCATGAACACTACCGCGTCAATGGTCACACTGATATTATCCTTGGTCATGACTTCCTGCCGCGAAACATCCAGAGTAATAATCCTCTTATCCTGCTTCAGAAAACTCTCTGCTATTGGCCACTTGAAGAAGAAACCAGGCCCTACAAGTCTTTGAAACTTCCCAAAACGCAGTATAATGGCCTCTTCCCACTCTTTGTTAATCGCCACAGTAGCTGGCAAGAACATCGCAGAAACAAACGCAATAACACCGAACAAAGCAGACAACAAATATTGTTGTGGTCTCATCGTCGCGTATGGAAAATAGACAATAGCTAACACCAGGAACACTAGAAACAGCGCCAAGAAAGAAGCGAAGGGAGCGGGAGAGCCTGAATACTCGATGCCCTTCTTTATCGTATCAGCTTTCACGGTTCTACTCATTCCTCAAACTCACCGCATTCATATTTCACTACCTCAACAAGGTGTATATCTCTCTTTTGATGTTAATGGATTTTCTGACACTCAACTGCATGTATGTCGCTTTTTGAAAAGAATGTTAAATTGAACACATGAGAACAGCCATGAAAAGGCAATTCTAGAATGCATCTGAAGCATGCAGATTGTTTAAATATTCTTTCTTGCCATTGAGATTCTATGAAAGCTGACAAAGTAGAGTTCAGCAGGCTTGAGAAGGAGATTTCGGAAACACGTAAATCTCACCTAGATTACTTGGCTCCTGAAATTGGAAAAGTCTACGTTTTGACTATCACCAGAGACGGATGCCCAGCGTGTGAAAAACAGAAGCCAAAACTGAATGAGTTAGCGAAAACCATAGAAGAGAAACACGGAGACAAAGTGATCTTTACTACAATACATATTAGGCAACCTTCGGGAACGCAAGAAGAATCTCTTCGAAGCAAAGATGTATTAGGCCACTATTTCTACCCTACCAATCTAATTCTGCTGAGGACTGCAGACCGCGGAGCGATAGAGTTCTACAAAAATGTCTCGCCAGAGATTGGTGAGCTTGAGAAAAACATTGAAGTTGCTGTTAAAATAGCAACGGTGATCAAAAAACCGATGACTTGATCCTCAAAGAATCAACACGCTTTCATTGGAAGGCCTATCTAATGGTTAAGGCAGTAACATTTGATTTGTGGAATACTATTCTTTGTGACAGAGACTATGGTGATTATCGGTTAGACTTGTTGACTCGAACCTTGAATGAAGAAGGCTTTACGCGAGATAGGCGAAGGGTTGAGGTTGAATACTCGTCTACTATCGATTTCTTTAACGAAGTATGGAGAAAGGAGCGACGACATATGCCCGTGGCAAAGTTAACGGAGTTCATTTTGAACAGGTTAGATGTTCATTTGCCAGCTGAGGTTAAGAGCGGTCTCGTCAAAGGTTTTGAAGCGGCTATTTTTGACGATCCTCCTCCTCTTGTGAAGGATGCAAAAAGGGTTTTAAAGTCGCTGCATGGTCGTTATGGGATAGGTTTAATATCCAATTCCGGTGTGACCCCTGGAAGAAATCTCAGGCAAGTTCTAGACAATCATAAAGTCCTTCAGTACTTCAGGTGCGCGGTGTTCTCAGACGAGGTGGGCTACCATAAACCTCATCCATTAATCTTCAGAAAAGCGATTGGAAAATTGCAGGTAGAAGCAGATGACGCCATACATGTCGGTGATCTTCTTGAAGCGGATATTGTCGGAGCGAAGGCTGTTGGGATGAAAACTGTTTGGTTCAATATGGCCGAAAAGAGTTATCAAAGAAAAGGAGTTCAGTTCGTACCAGATTTTGAAATAAAAAATCTGATTCAGTTAACAGAAATCTTACGTCATTAAATCAGAGCACGGACACACGTATTCTATTTCGCAGGTTCAAATCCAAATTTGAACTTGGGCTTGTCGACTGTCCTATTATTCTTCAAGGGTCACATCACATTTTCTTGTAATATGAACGCTGTCCATCCATTAAACATCAATGGTATTGCGCTTTCATTGGCTACTTTTATATTGCGTACATGGAAAATGTTTATTACGTCTTACGACACAATATTAAAAGGCAGAAGAAGAAAGACATTTGGGAAGGCTGATAAACTGAAGACTAAGTTTCAGAGGAAACTCTTGAAAACAATAGCTTATCGTCTTACTGCCTCTAGTCTAGCACAAATGCTGTCTTGGATTTTCTTCCGTAGATTTGAAGTTAATGCTGTCGTTTTAGTTGTCGATTTGATTCAGATGGGATATTACTTCTTTTTCGAATCCGTTTGGGGTTTGAGCAAGGGTCAAGTTGAGGCAATGAAGAAACGAATCAGCTTTACATATGATGGCATACATATATGCAGAGCCTTGCTTAAGCAGAGAGGGTAATCAGATAACGCTATTAAAGAAATTTGGAAATGGTATGGCTTCTCTTAACGCTTCTACGACCAAGCATTAGTTTACTGCACACCGGCAAACTTGAAATGCGACCAAAATAGCCACTACGATTCATGATACGTAGTCAATGCAGAAAGGCCTGCGCGCTACTTCGAATGCTTCTCCTTGCGCCTTTTCTTTCTCTCCGCCCTTTCCTTTTTGGTCATTGGCTTCTTTTTCGAACTTTTTCCCATGCCCAATTTAATCGCCATGTTCAAATGGGTGTGGTAGAGAATGAAGTTTTCGGTGCGAGCGACATCACATGCATGCATTTAATTGCGCATGCGCATAATAGAAAGACAAGAGAATTCTACAAATGCGTGCGCACAGAAGACTGAACGCTATCTTTTTTTGGCACTAATTGAGTATGAGAACATGGAGATTGACACATTGAAACAAGGTTTTCCTAAAGTTATAACCGATTTGCCCGAAGCAGACATTCAGTTTAGAGGTGTCAAAGGATGGATAGCTCAAGGCGAAAATCATCAGATAGTCTTCTTTGAGATAGAACCATTCGCAGAAGTATCAGAACATAGCCATGACTCTCCTCAGTGGGGAATTGTTGTGGAAGGAAAAATGGAACTAACTATCGGCAATGAGACGAGAGTTTATGAAAAAGGTGATGAGTATTTTATTCATGCGCATACAAAACATTCCGCGAAGTTCTTGAATAAGTTCAGATCAATAGATTTCTTCGGAGAGAAAATGAGATACAAACCTAAAGTTTGCTAGAAGCCACAAGCACAAATCCCATACTTAAATCTAGGGTTCATCGATTAAACTCATGAAAATTTCTATTGCACCATTGACAAAGTGACTACATACTTTTTCATGTACGTTCTCCTCTCTGAACTTTCTTATTCCCTCTATCGTAGAAAGGTTACATCCCGACAGTTCTTTACAGAGAATGCTTCCAAACTTCTTTTGAAATTGCTTGAGGAATTCTACTACTCGATTGTATGTATGTGCTCTCAGTTCCTCTGGGTTGCTTCTACCGTACTTCAAACCAAAACCCATGATGGCACCACTTGCCGCTCCGCAAACATATACTTGTCTCGAAATACCGCCTCCGAAACCTGTGGCGATTTTTGGTATTAGATCGCTATCTATCTTTAAAGTGTCCTTGGCTATTGCCAAAAGCGTGCTCTCAGTACAGTTGTAGCCGCTTTTGAAATAAGATGAGGCCTTATCAACTATTTTTCTCATGTTTTCCATGTAACGCCACTAACTGGTCAAAAATATAAATTTTAGTGCACGCTCAGTGAAGTTTCTACTTGGTCGAAATTTTATGAATTTCTATTTTTCTTCTTTTATTTGGGAATCATAAAGTTATAAGAATAGAAACTTGAGCCCTCGCCATTACTTCAAGAATACGTATCGTACTATGCTGTACGATACTACGAGTAGTCCAACAGCTATTGCTTCTATTGCTATAACAATCTGCCATGTAAGTGCGTAGCTGCCGTAGAGATGGATTAGGTAGGCGAATAATACTAAGGCGACTCCTGATAGTATGTCAGCTATGACGTGTCTCCTAGCTTTGCCAATCCAGAGTTTAATGCCTGCCTCAAAGAAGTTGGATAATCCTATTAAAGTGAAGAATAGTGTCGCGCTGGAAATCAGTCCTTCGTGTGGTCTAATTAAATGCTGTTCATCTGTCATTTTTTCGGTCCATGAACTGAAATCGGAGATTAAATTTGGGTTGGCTATGAAGACTATGCCTACTATTAAAATGAAAGCCCCGAAAGATACTAAGCCTAAGTAGTCTTTTTTGCGCAGGCCCGTACCGAAACAGGTTTCTCGTTCTGGATTTGCCATAACCATCATCTCGGTCTCAAAAGTTTCAACTTTAGTCCTCTTAAATTTTGCCTATTACTCGGGGTAGCACATGGTTTACAGGTCTGTTGCTCATATTGAAATTGACGTATTAGGAAATAGTTATCAGCGAAAGCCTACGTTTAATTCATAATGTTTTTTCAAAGGCACGCACTAATTTTATGGTCTTTTTCCGGTGATATAGAAACCACGTTTCTTAAATTGTTCAAGCAGTTGCTTTGGATCTGGATCCCATTGGCCCCACTTCCTGCAGATGTGTTCCGTCCAACTGTAATTGTCGTAGGTGAAAGTTTCTTTGCGATCACCTTCTAGCCGTATCTTCGCTTTTAGATTGCGATAATAGTCTTGTGCAAGGTATCCGTCGTCCATTTGCTGCATGGCTTTTGAAATCGTATCTTGATCTATCTTAGGATATTTGTCCTCAAAAAGAGTGAATTCCATAGGATATCGAGGTCGTGTCGGCGGGTCTTCCGCTGGATAGCCCATCACTAATTGCACTAGAGGGAACACTCTCTTTGGCAGGTTATACTTTTTTGCGATTCTTTCCGCTCTATATGGTGCGCTTCCTAGCAAGCAGCTTCCAAGTCCCAGACTTCTCCCTGCAACAATCATATTCTCCGTCATCAAGGATGCATCTTGAATGCCAAGGACCAATATTGCCAAATCATTCGTGATCAGCTTCCAGTTTCTTCCAGTCATTATGTGTTCGAATTTATGTGGGTCAAGACAGATCGTAAATAAAAGTGGTGCTTTGTAGGGGTTCTGCTCTCCGTTTCGTGACAGTAGCACGCTGTAGGATTGATAAGCGAAAGGTGCTTGCTGACCGGCTCTAACAATTGTTTTTATCACTTCGTCGGAAGGCATTTCATCGGTGTATTTTCGGATTGACTTGTGATCAAGCATGGTCTGGATAACGGGATTATTCTTCATGCCATCTCCCTCTTTCATATAGTAAGTTTCTAACTTTCTACTTTGCAACAAATATAGATTTTATAAACTTCTAATTTCTTTCCTTGGTTAGAAAGTTATAGACTTAGAAAGTTTCATCTGACGCGTGTATACAAAAAGACTATTTCTTCCCTTTGCGTCTTTTAGGGAGTGCAACGTTTTTCTTCTCTTTCCTCTTCATCTTCTTAGCCCTTTGCAACTGTCTATGCTGTTCCCGACCTGCAGATTTGTCTTTCTTGCTTCTTCTAGCCATATTTTGACCTCCAATTTGCGGATAACTCATGCATGCATACATACTGATTAAAAAACATTACGCGTACACACTCTAGTTTAGTCAATACGATATACGAATAAAACCCAAATACAGAGAGACCGGAGGGAACGGAGAGGCAAAGGAGAGACAAAAAGAAGACTTGCTGTTATTTACTAGTTCTCCAATAACAATGCTATCTAGTGGTCACATTGGAAAGCGATAATTAGTGTGTAGCAGTCTTTAAATGCAAGTCAGAAAATGTTGAAAGTCCTCGTGGGTTTCTATGAATTCGTAAAAGATCTTCAAGGTGTGGAAGATCTGTATTTTCTTATTAGAGATCGTGCATGCATGGATTACAAACAATGGGCTTTTTAGTGGTTGCAACATGAAAAAACCTCTAAAATGCTTTTTCGCTATTTCTCTGAAAAGACAACTAAAACGATGTCCAAAGATTTTGAAACACAATGTTAGGTAGAATATTGTTTCTGAAGTTTTAAATGCTCTAATTGCACATACGATAAAGAGAAGGGAGAAAAATGAATAGAAAGGCAGTTTGTGAAACAATGCTCATGCTGTTGATGACAACCTCATTATTACTTGCAGTGAATGTTCATGCACTGACTCCGATGGATTGGACAATCGAAGACTTTGGAGGCTTTTACTCTTTTGAACCAGATGGTAGTGTTCATTTGTGGAGTGATGCTGGTGGACCAAGCCACTGGGGTGCACTAACACTTTATCAAGAGTTCAGTCAAGCAGAGGATTTCTATGTATCAGTGGAATGCAAAGCAATTCATAGGGGAGCGTTTGGACTTTTCTTAAGGGGTAGCTTGCCCATTGCAGGAAGTATGCATGGTGTGAACTTGGAATTTCGTGAAACTGGCGAATTTTTGCTGTCAAGATACGCTAGTGGTTGGCTTTCGCCTTCTTTTGCAACGGGCACAGACAACATATGGTACACTCTGAAACTATCAGTGTTCAAATCACCGTTTCATGTCTTGGTAGAAGTTTTTGAAAATGATGCTTTGATAGGTTCTCTCAGTGTCGGTGACATGACAAATATTTCCTTTGAGAGCCTGCAATATGTAGGCTTTGGTATATGGTCTCCGCCTGGCGTCGGTATGGCAGATTTTTATGCCAATAATTTTCGTTCTTCTTATATGCCTGCACAGATGTTCCAAGACCTCCTAGACTTCTACGACGAAAATATCGAAAGCGAAAATCTGCAAGGCATTGGACCAAATGATCACTCCGCTGAAAATCGTGAAAAAGCCATCAGAAACATGATCCACACCGCGAGTAACCTCCATACCGACGGCCTCATAGAGGAAGTCTGCGAACAACTCCACGACGTATACATGAAGATAGACGGTGAATCCCCACCGACTTCATCACCCGACTTCATCGTCGGCAATCCAACCGCCCTTGAAGAACTCAGGCAAATAATACTGGAGCTACGGGAAGCCATTCACCTGTAACTATGACTCATAGATTGGCAACAACCAACGCGCGCTGCATGCATGCAGAAGGTTCAGTCACACGAGGTTGAAGCGGACTACATTAGTAGTCTTATGAAGCTCACTTCCATTACTGCAGCGATGAAAAATATACTGTAAATGTAAGCCAAATCTTTCAGGGAAATTGTTTTACTCAGTGCCTTCTTGATTGTCAGGTATATACCGTATCCCTCGATTATCCCAATCGGTGCACTTACCGCCACAACTTTAGGAAGCGCTCCAATGTCTATCGCTCCAAAAATAAGAGTGCTTCCACGCAGAATGCTCAGAAAGACGATTAGAATTGTGAACACTATGGCAAAGGTTCCAGGATGCTCAAGAACCACATGTTCATATTTCTGCCCTTTAAAGAAGTCTTGAACCACCAAATTGACATAAAAGGTCATACCCAATAAAATCAGAGATACTACAGTAACGTTATGAATGAAAACCGTGAAAAAAGCTAGAAGCTGATTTGAAAATAAAGTATCCAATGTTTGGAAGAAGATAACGTTCTCAAAGTAGGAAAGCATCAAAAGAATCAGAAAAGCTAAACCTAGCAACACCAACCTCCTTCTTTCATCAAGCAATAGACAAACCTCGAAGAACCATCAGTAGAAAATTGAAAACTTGGAGATAATATGAATTATGAACTTTGAAAATAGATTCAAAGATCAACTTGCAGCGTCCGAGCAAACGAAATACGACTTCAGTTGCACAAGGTTCAGAAGAACAGGCGTTCTATTCACATATTCAAAACACACCATGCAGACTAAGATGATGACGACGAATACGAGTATGCCATCTAAAAGCGTAAGGTGCGCACGGCTCTGTGTTTAAACCCATATTTTGGGAAAACAGATCTTGCAAATATATTTAGAACGATGTTTGTTTCGGTTACTCCAAGCTTTATCATCAACAATTTCACGTTCACAAATCTTGCATCGTCGACCGTTTGAGGGTTTACGACCTGATTTCCTAATATGTACCAATCTCCATGGCATGTTGTACAACTCGGCTACGATCATTTCATTCGTGGGATTGTCAGCAGAAATAACGTCTACTTATAAACCTTGTCAAAAATGGATGCCTTCTGGAGTTTTCGTTGTTACTACTGCGCGTGCATAAAGGTTTTTAGGCTAGATATTCCATATGTCATATTGGAGTCGATCATATGGATGAAACAGTTAGAATGTCTAAGGCTGAGGTCTATCGTTCTAGGATCAATAGGGCGGAAGGTTTCAGTGAAGTTTGGGAGATAGTCAAGGGCACCGTTAAAGATTCTTTAGGCGAGCATAGAAGGAGCATGATGCTTTTCTTAGACAATCTGCCTCTCCACCTTGGCGCGTATCATCCGTTAGGCACGAACAACATAGTCTTGAACAGAACCCTTGTAGAAATTGTCGAAGCCGCCACAAAGTCAAAACGACTTGTCAACGCATTCGTATACAGCTTGTTAGTCCATGAGTACTTACACGCTCTAGGGCATGTCCCTGAGGCTGAAGTTCGTTCCTTAGTCTATAGAATCTCAAGAGAATGTTTTGGTGAGGACCATATAGTCACAAGATTAGCTGAGAAAAGTCCGTGGGCGCTCTTGAGAGAAATTCCACTCAGAGGAATAAACGCACCCAAACGCGCCATGGAGATCGTAAAAGACTTTGAAAAGTCGAACGAAAAATACATAATCTGAGATAGCCATAGAGAGCGTGCGCTTCGCGCGGAGCCTATCTCTCTGCGGTCTCTCAATTCTCCTCAGCCTCTCCCTTATTGAGGCTCTACTTTATGCATGTATGCGATGACTTTAAACATAAGAGCTTAGTAGGAATTCTCTAAGTGGAATATTTGAGTCAGACTAGGACTGTACTCTTCATTCAGGTTCTGCATTCTTTTGTCAGCGGTGTTCTTACGGTTGTTTTGCCTTTAATGATGAAGGAGAGGAACATTGATATTGTTGTGATGGGGCTTGTGTTTGCGTCCTTGCCGTTGATTATGCAGTTTGGCAGAATGTTTTTTGCCACTGTTTCCGATTTTTGGGGTCGAAAACCATTTTTTGTTATTAATGGGTTGCTGGGCGTTATTTCGGGGCTCATCTACTATTTCGCTCATACTCCTGTAGAATTCCTGTTTGGAAAAGTTATGGAGGGAACTAGAGAAGGTGCAATATGGGCTGTGAATAGGCCTTTTCTTCTGGAAAAGAGTGGAGGACATTCGAGAATTCTGGTCTTTTTGAGAGCAGTCATGTACGTTGCTTTTGCTGTTGGCAGCTTACTGACTGGTTTTTTCGTTATTTGGTTTCTATATGAAGGAACGATGTTGCTTTGTGCCCTGATTGGAGTGCTTGTGATTATCGTGTCTTTGATGCTGGCTGGCGAGAGGAAAAAAAGGTTTGGTGTAAAGGAGGCTTTGCACTTTCTAGATCTCAGGAAGAAGAAAAGACTCTTCAAGATTTTTCTCATTCTGTTCTTTGTATTAGGTCTGTCCTACGGTTTTCGTGGAGGTTATGTCATACCTATGTTTTTGGATAGTCACGGGTTTACCACTGAGATTATTGGGTTAGTTTTTGGAGTGCACATTTTGCTGGCTGGGATTTTTTCTTATCTATTTTCGAGAAGCCGCAGAATGAGGCTGCTTATTCTTTTGAGTGGCATATTGTACTCGGTTATTTTCTTCTTACTTGGTTTCTTGAGTTCAGTTCTTGCAGGTGCTTTTCTAATTGCTTATGGTTTTGTTGAGGGAATAACTAGTGTTGGTCAGGAAGGAATTTTGGCAAAAATCACGGACAAGAACTCCTATGGTATAGATATTGGTTTGTTGATGATGGGGCTTCATATTGGAGAGACGTTGAGTTTAGCCTTGTCCGGGCTTCTCATTTCGGTGTGGGGTTTTGTCACTCCATTTTTACTAACAGCTTCAACTTACGGGATTTTTTCTGTGGCTTCATACCTCATTCTGAGTGAATGATAGTACTTATTCAGCTACGGATCATGCATGCGCGGAAGTGGCGCGGGGTGCGGGATTTGAACCCGCGCGGCCCGTAAGGACCACAGGCTTAGCAGGCTTAGGCTCTATTCTGCCCCCTACCAGGCTAGGGCAACCCCGCTCTTCAGCTATTTTTAAGTTTGTTGTCCTAAAAAAGTTCCTATGCATTCGGAAACGATTCAGTGATGCATTAACTTTTTTATCAACCGCCATCACATACTGAACTAGAGGGCCGGTCGTCTAGCATGGTTTGGACATCGCCCTTACGAACGCCAAGCATGAAGATAGGCGAAGGTCGCAGGTTCAAGTCCTGCCCGGCCCACCAAGTACATGATTCAAATAGGGTTTGTTTAGACGGATTTGAGTTGAACTTTTATATTTACGAAGGCTAATTGAGATACGAAGCACATGGACCTCAACAAAAACGGTTCCGTCATACGGCTCATGAAAAAGCTTGCTAAATCAAAACTTAGTGGAATCACTATTGGAAAATTAGAGCAACTTGCAGCAAAGATGGGAGTAGACGAAAAAGAACTGCTTCAACTTTACGTAGACACGAAAAACAATGCGTCAAGAAAGAAATTCGCAACCGCACCATACTCAGAAAGAATCCTGCTACTGCCTCAATGTCTACGTTCACGAGACTGCCACGCAGAACTAAAAGAATATGGCTATGAATGCATAGAATGCGGAAAATGTGGCATACCAGAGATAACTCATCAAGCCAAGAAGCTAGGCTACAAAGACGTATTCATTATGCCGGGAGGAAGTGTGGCTACAAAGATTCTCAAGAAAGAAAAACCGAAAGCTTGCCTAGGTGTATCCTGCCTGAAGGAACTTGTACTCGGAAGCTTCGTCTGCGAGAAACTCGGAGTTGCAGCCCAAGGCATCGCTCTGCTCCGAGACGGCTGCGTTGAGACAGCGGTAAACTGGAAAAAAGTAAACACCGTTCTACGCTTAAACCTGACATTACATAAATGAGCCAACTAATCCCCGTATTTTCCTTGAGCTAAACGTTCAAGAGTAGTATCAGAAATCCCCAATCAAAGATGAAAACTCTTCATGCAGCTTCGCAATCCTTCCAAGTGAGGGATGCGTCTTGCCCAGTTCCTTTGAAAACCTACTAATAGTACGTTCAATTTTTACCCTTCGTTTTCCCTCAATCAACTTATCAGCGTAACAAACAATCTTTTCCTCAAGTGTCTGCGGGAGATAACTCTTAATCATCCAACCTAATCGTTTGGCTTCATCAATGTCTATGCCACCAGCGTGACATTCGATGATGGATACAATTGAGCTTGGTAAACCCAGCTCTCTGGCAATCCTCGCTCCTACAATCACGTGATCAACACTATGTGTTTTTGAACGCCCAATGTCGTGCAGAAGAGCACCAATTTCAACGAGCTGGATATCAACGTTCAGTCCTTTCTCTTTACAAGCTTCAGCGATTTGGACGGCAAGAGATGCAACAGTTTTACAATGTTCTATAACCCTGCGAGAACACCTGCTTTTGGAAAGAAGTTTCAGCGCCACTTGTCTTGTTGGCAGTTGATCATTCACTTAATTCCTTCCTCAACCGCTCAACCTTCTCAGCTAAAACCTTGACAATTTTACCATTTTCAAAATGCATCAACGGTTTACTGCATGTAGGACATCGGAAAACAAGTTCCATTGCGTCTTCGAAGGGAATTTTCTTACACCCAGGCGTGGAACAGTAGTAGAAGTCATGATCTTTTTCGTAGCTAAGTCTAGTTTGCAGTTTTTCGAGAACATGCCGTTTCTGATTCAAAATGAAGCCTTCAAGCTGATCTGGTTGAAGCCTCCAGTGAAAAATGAACCATCCCGTATTTTGGTCACGGGCTCTTCTTAAAGCTACGAGAGAATGATCATAGAGCCTGTAAAGGATTTTACGGACGATATTGAGCCGTATTTCTGTTTTGCTTGCGATCTCATCATCTGTAATTTCATCAATCCCTTTAAGGACATCGATGATTCTAACAGCTTCTTCGTTGCCAAATACTTCAGCAACTCTTGTCAGCGTTTTGTCGTCCACAAATGACAACATTGAAGTGCCTCTGTTCACATGGCGTAGACATTGTATCACGTAATATATACGTATAAAGCTTTAAATTTCTTTAGTCAAAGGGCTCAGAATCGTCAAATTTAACCATTTTCTTTCCATGTTTCTGAGAGAAAATTCTCATTTTTGGGTTCTCAAATTCTTTTGACAGCTCTTCACCTTCGAAAAAACGATCAAGAAAAACGGCTAAGCTTGAACACTCAGAGTGGGGCTGATTTCCAACAGCTACATTAAAGTCGGAAACTTTTTTGGAAAAAAATTCTGAAGGAACCTTTTGACTGCCAACTATGACTAACACGTCTTTTCCTGTAGTCTTAATACGTTGCAGGACATCACTCGTCTGAATGTTTTCTCCGTAGGCGGTGAGGTGGACCACGAGGCCTTTTTTCCTTTTCCACTCCCTTACAGCCTGTTTCCAAGAAACTCTCATCTCAAAGAGAAAACGTCCGCCCCAATTTTTTGTCACGCTTTCAATTTTTTTCTTAATTTTTTCATCGTAGGTATCTGCAAGAATCAGCTTTGAAGCACCCATGGCGCGAGCTGTTAATGCAACATGAGTGGTGAGCCTTTTGTCTCTGAGGCGATGTCCCCACCTTAAAACGATAACTTCTGGCAATTCTATTTCTCCTTTTCTTCGTCTCTTTCAGTTGCTTCCTGTCCCACACAGTTAACTTGAAATGTTTGTCGAAAACGCTCCGCCAAGTTGCTCCACCCTTCTTTTGACTTTTTCTGCAAACCATGGAATGGACTCAAAAACAACGTTCATGCTGTCACCCTCATATTTGACGTGATGTACGTCGCCGTGGTTGAAGAGCCATGAAAGAAATGACATTGATTCACCGGATACGGGAAGCGAAAAGGATGCTTGAACATAATTCTTAAGATACGACAACATTTCTTGTCTGAGCAGTTGAGTGTTGGTCTTATAGAGTGCTGATATAGGTACGGGATTAGGTGCAACATCCTTCACAGCTTCAGTTCGACGTTGTGTTTCGTCTGCTGACAGCAAATCAATTTTATTAAGCGCTGTTATGACCGGGACTCCTGTTGCACCTATCTTTTGAATCGTGTCAAGACAGCAAGAAAGTTTTCTTTCAATCATTTCAAGAGTTTCACTTACGTCAACAACTAAAAGAATCAAATCCGAGAACATGGTTTCTTCAAGAGTCGACTGGAACGCTTCTATAAGCGTTAGAGGTAAACGATCGATGAATCCAACCGTGTCTGTTAACAAAATCTTCTTTTTTGAAATGTTCACCACTCGGGTTGTAGTAGAAAGAGTGGTGAATAAGCCCGTATCAACGGAAGCTGTCTCCTCTGCGAGGGCATTAAAGAGTAAGCTCTTGCCTGCGTTGGTGTATCCCGCTAGGGAAACTGAGGAGAACCCTAGTTCGAGTCTGCGGGCACGGTGCAACCGACGCTTCTTTCGTATTTTCTTCAGTTTTTCTTCTATGTAATGAATTCCCCGTCTTACGGTTTCATAGTAGAGGTCTACTTCATATTTCCCCAGCCCCATAAAACCCGGTTGCTCACTCATCCTAGCTAGCTTTACCTTTTCTTTTGCACGAGGCAACTCATATCGCAGTTTGGCTAGTTGGATTTGAAGCTTAGCTTCTGAGGTTGAAGCTCTTTGGGCAAAAATTTCGAGGATGAGTTGAAAACGGTCGATGGCTTCCACGCCAGTTTCCTTAGCTAGATTGTAGGCTTGAACTGGCTTCAATTCATTATCAAATATCGTTTTCTTGATATTGTTTTGAGTAATCAACTCAGCCAGTTCTTTCACTTTGCCGCTACCAATCTGATAGCGAGGATTCGGTCCGGTGATCTGTTCAAGTGAGTCGACAACCGTGTAGCCTGCAGACTCAGCGAGGCTTTGAAGCTCGTCTAGGCTGGAGGGTTCGGATCGGAGTCTACGCTGGATTATGAGGGCTTTCGTTCTTTTGTTGCCTCCGACTTCTTTTTCTTTAGATGAATTACTTCTCCCAGAGTGATCTCTCGAGGCGAAGATAAAATCGTTGATGGAGCCTTGGGTTCTGAAGGTGGAACAAGTAGTTTTATCTTGAGTGCGTGTCCAAGTTTCTCTGCAAGCGTATGGTCTGGAGTCATCTTTCCGCTCTCAATTTTCCGAAGAACCGAAACTTTTTCTCCGATTTTTCTTCCCAAATCTTCATGGCTCAGTTCCAATTGTCGTCTTGCTCTTCTTATGCGTGGACCAAAGTCCTCTACAACTTCTAATGTTTCGATAAGTGAAGGCGTTGACGGTTTTTTGATAGAAAGTTTGACCGGTTTGAGTGTTTTATCAACTCTTTTTATGCGACGTACAGGCTGTGCTTCCCAGTGGGCTGATCCTAGCTTGACGCAGCCTCCGCAGACAATCATCTTGGCTCCTTCGATCATCGCCTTGAATGTTTTGCCTCTTATCCTGCGACCGCAGACTTCACATCGGACTATGGGGGTCACCCAAACTGTTTTACCATATTCTATTCTTTATACTTTTGGAGACACCATAAGTTATATTTGCGTGCGCGGATTAGTTTCAGAGGTTGTAACATTCGAACAACATTCCCTATCTCCCTCAAACCTCTAAAATTCTAAATACTGAAAGTGCGCGCAAAAGAACGTTAAGACGTGAAAATCTATCGATCAAATCTTCTAATCAGGAATCTTGTTTCTTGTCGGTAAATTCACGTGCTGAGAAAACCTTTTATTCGAAAAGGGTAGAAACTCGTTCTACGAGGTAGTATCAGATGACTTTAGAATCAAGCAAGACTTTGGGCGGCGTAGGAGCGTTATTGATGGTAATTGGTCCCTTCTTAGGCGCCTACACGGGCGTGTTAGGCTTGATTGGCTTAATACTTGTGATGATAGCTTTGAAAGGTTTATCAGACCACTACAATGAAGGAGGCATATTTAACAATGCACTTTATGGAGTCATCATGGCGATAATAGGAGGCGTAGTTTTCGTGGCTGTGATTGTGGTGGCAGCTGTTGGTCTATTATCCGCTTTAGGTATCCACATGTCTACGCTGAGTGACCCGACAGCTCTCTCAAACATTAACTGGCAAGAACTAGTGACCTTTGATATCCTCTTGCCTCATATTGCAGCTATCGTTGGAAGTTTGGTTGTGCTTTTCGTATTCGTTGTTGTCGCAGCCATTTTCTTAAGAAGATCACTGACTATCCTTTCCGCGAAGACGGGAGTGAACATGTTTAGCACAACAGGATTGATAATGCTGATAGGTGCTGTTTTGACCATAATCGGTGTCGGCCTCATACTTCTCTGGGTTGCTTTGATACTCCTTACTGTGGCCTTCTTCTCGATCAAGAAACAACCTGCGCAACCACCTGCACCAACACCTCCATAACAAACAAGTTATGGGCCCACATCAGACACCCCTCCTTTTTTCTACTGTCTCTTCATGAAGTATTTTGTGAGCGTATTATTTAGAGATCCGTTCTGGAGTTAGTCCAGTCTCATCTTCCATTTTAGGCATGCATGCACAGAATAAGTTATAACTTCTGATTCTCTCACAGCTATTCTTCGTACTGTCGAACTGTAACGGTGAAAACATGCGTGACAAATCTGATGATCTTCAAAAGATCAGGAGCATAGCAGATTATCAGTTTGGGAAGAGTGTTGGAGAGAAACTCTTTCCAGAAAATGTAAAGATCGTTTATTCAAAGAGGACAGGAAGAATACGTTATGTGTATTTGAGAAAGAAGCGGTTAGCCACTTTGCGACCCACCAATGGCCTTTTTTCTATAGCTATTGCGGGGGCTAAAAGGATAATGGATCATGTGGATTCTCCGCGGTTGTGGGTTCGAGTTCAAGAAGAAGCCGTGCCGTTCGTTGCTAAAGGCAGGAGTGTCTTTGCCAAACATGTGGTTGACGCTGATGATGAGATTCGTCCTCAAGAGGAAGTTATTGTTATAAATGGGAAGGGTGAGGTGTTAGCGGTTGGGAGAGCTTTGCTCACTGGGGAGGAGATGAAAGCGTTTAA
>CAZKWF010000003.1:0-55116 GCA_964556565.1 uncultured Candidatus Bathyarchaeia archaeon | reverse complement strand
CGGTGCGTAAACAGGAGAAGAGAGACTGAAGTAGGCTATAACGTCCTGTCTATTCGCTAGGTATCGTCGCCAACCAAGAGACAGGACCCAGTTTTTGCCAGCATATAGGCCAAAAAAGCATGCAATGTTCCCAACTGCTGCGATAATACATATTACACCAGTGGCGATGTTCCATGTCTGACCAATATAGAGGCTCCATGCTCCCAATACAACAAGGACTACGCCTATAACTAGGTGGAGAAATGCAAGTTTCATTACGATGCTTGGCCTAAATCCAAGAGGTTCAGGCGGTGGTGGGGGTGGCGGGTAGGATGGCTGAGTCAATACTCTTCACTTCGCATACTATTAATGAGACGAATTTCTGGTGAGACAAGATAAATCTCTTATGAACCACAAATTTGAACCACACATACATACCACAAATACACCGCTCTTTCGAAAAATAGAAATGGTAGGTAGGTGTAGAAAGTATGTTTGGAGGGAAAATTGTACATGCCTACATATATTCTTCTATCTAAGCTTACGGACGAGGGATGGAAGACTGTTAGAGAGAAGCCTGAAAGAATCAAAGAGGTCAATAGGGAACTTGAGGCAATGGGCGTGAAGGTTGTTCATCAATATGCAACGCTTGGATCGTATGATTTCGTGAACATAGTTGAAGCACCAGACAACAAGACAATAGCACGTATTTCCATAGAAATGGGTTCTCGCGGAACAATTCAAATAATGAGCGTGCCAGCAATCCCTATAGACGAATTTATTACGGCCATAAAGAAAAAGTAGAAACAAGCCTACATTTTCCTCCTTTTTTCTTCTTGACTGTGAAAGAATGCAAGTCGGGAGTCTGAGATTTCAATAGCAGTAGGTTAAACATGAAATAAAAAAATGACAACTATTAAAAGATGGGGTCTGTTCGTCATGAGATCCTCATCCACTAATGTCGGTCTGGGACGGCTACATCATCCCCCATTATACAAACAACATCCCCCACCATTATAAACGTAATGCTATGGATGAAAAAAGAAGCCTACGAAGATTCAACAATCAAATATACAGCCAAACGACTTAAGCATCTACAAAAGAACTGCACACTAGCAGACCCCGAAATAATAAAAACATTCGTGGCAAACAAGAAATGCAGTAACGGATTCAAAGAATCTTTAATCGAAGCTTACGCCATCTACATGCGCTCAATCGGACAAACATGGAAACAACCATTCTACAACCGTTACGACAAACTACCAAAGATACCAACAGAAGAAAAGATAGACATGCTAATCTCAAATGCAAGCACAAGAATGGCACTATTTCTATCAATGTCAAAAGACTTAGGAACAAGACCCATAGAACTAACATGGCTAAAAGTCACAGACATTAACCTACAAAATGGAGTAACCCACATCATAGGAGCTAAACACACAGTCGGCAGAGTTGGAAAACTCAAATCCAACACCTTAGAAATGCTGAAACAATACATTCTAAAGAAACAACTGAACGCAAACGACAGACTATTTCAATGCAAATCAGAAAACATGAGCGAACAATACCGCATACTCAGAAACAGATTAGCCGAAAAACTACAAGACCCAACCTTCAAGACCATACGACTATATGATTTCAGACATTTCAAAGCAACAATGGAATACCACAAAACCAAAGACCTACTATACGTCAAAACACTCCTTGGACACAAAGACCTAAGAACAACACTAAGATACACACAACTACTAAACACAAAAGAAGAAGAATACACATGCAGAGTAGCTACCAACACCAAAGAAGACACCGAGCTTATAGAAGCAGGATTCGAATATGTAACTGAACGAGATGGATTAAAAATCTACAGGAAGCGAAAATAAATGAATAATCCAGACAAAGAATACACGGTCAAAACCGCCAAAACCGTAGAAGAAGCTAAACGACTAATCGAGCAAGGCTTTGAATACGTCACCACAATAGAAGGAGAAGCAATATACAGAAAACGCAAATAATCTCCCTCTTTCTTTTTTCTATTAATTAATTACTTCCCGTGTCGGAGCTGTTCGCTCCGCCGACCCACGTTCCGTAAGATGCCGATGCGATACAACGGAACAAAAGCATTCATAATGCATGCATGACGTTTTCTCTCTTTCATTCAAAAGCTTAATAGATATAAGAATCTACCATAAGATGTCAAGTGATGTTGTTGGAAAGACTCAAGAGAAGCCTTACCTTTCTCAGCATTATTAGAGGTTTGGTCAGTCTTGTTCTTGTAATAACAATAGTCTCAACCATATATCATGGAATCTATCCTTTACTGCCGACAAAAATCGAGTACGATGGAAGCTTTCCTGACAACTTCTGGGAGAATTTTGACAAATGGAAGTCTGAATACTTGCCACGTCATATTGCTTTGTTTGGCGAGCATTTCAACATGGGTTGGGTTCTTACGTTTCTTAGCAGGGTGTTTTTTCTGCTTCTACTTTTGAACATTAGGGGAGCCCTAAGCAAGTACAAACCTGAAAGCAAGAAGGCATCCGAAGAGCTTGTTAACAAGTATTTCGACTGGGCTATTGGAAGCCTTTTGATCGCGATCGTCTTCATGTCAAGATACATAAATGAAGATAGCATAATTGTCATAGGCTTAGGCATATTCGCTATAGTTGCTTCTATTTTTGTGCTCTCTTATTATACAACTAGAGTCAAGATTGATGGGAGAGAAAAGAAGGCAACCTAGAAAGCATTCGTATGCATGCATACCACCCTCTCCTTTTTTCCGTATCAGCAAGTCGTTAAGACTCATGCTCATGTCGCTCCTTCGTCGCTCCATTCGAAAAAACAACAACAAACAAAACAACTTACTCAACAACGTCAACAAAATTAGGATTACCATCCTCATCAAACTCATCGCTAACAAACCAAGACCTATAACCAACACGACCAACATTCTTCTCAACATAATCCTTACCAACATAAACAGACCGAACCATCTCTTCATTGCAAACACGACATAAACTCTTAACAGCCACACTCAAGGACTTAAACTTACGATTACCACAAGAACCAAACCACGTAACAACATGAAAACGCTTAACACCAAGCCTAATAGTAGAATGATGAAGTTGATACCACGCAGTCCCAAAAATAGTTTGACGCTCTTCCTTCACATCAACAATATAACCATTCTCATCATACAACATATACGCTCTACCCATAAAACCACCATCACAAACACGACAATCAGCACCCTTACAATGCCGACAACGGTCAAAACCACCTTCAACAAAACCAAGACAATGATAATGAGGACTCCAAACCAAAGCACCACGCTCACGCCTTCTACCAATACGAAAACCGTGGAAAATCATACAACCACCAACAACACCACAATCAAACAAGGCATCACGACACTTCTTCCTCAAAACAGACTCAGACAAATTATGGTCTTCAAAACAAGGCGAAACAACAATATGCTCAACCTTACCAAAACCTAACTCAACACCCTTAAGAACACGACCCATGATATGACCAGCACCACGAACAGACCAACCACGGATGAAACAAACTGGGCATGACGATTTATGACACCACCAATGCCTATGGCGATTAACAACCTTACCAGTACAATCAACACCACCAACAACAACACCTTCATGACCCTCAAAATTCTTACAAATATCCAAGCCAGCCCAACGACCACAAGAAACAGAACTTTTCAAACCACGACCAACAGGCTGATAATTACTATGACCAACATCATCAACAGGCAACCACCAATACTTATTATTCAAAATAGCCCTATTCAAACGCAGACGCCTTTCAAAAGATTTATCCACAACAACCAAAATTACATCTCCAAAGTTTTCCTGCACTTACGACAAACGTTCCAAACATCAGAACGGCTATCATCATCCAGCTTACAAGCACAAATTACACAAAACTCTGCTCCACGAATTCTATCTACCCGTTCCCAAAATGCATCCTCTTGCTCTTCCATCATGTGACTAAATCTAAAAAATTGACGACATTTGAAACATCTACCCATCACTCCTTTCTTCTCACTCTTGCGATACGAACATAAAATATCATCAAAAAATACACATGAAAAAGCCTTCGGACTCATTTAGAACACCTCAAAAACAGAAGAAACCTTCCTATGAGTAAAACGACCAGAAGGATTTGGATGATGCTTACAAACCCGAACAAAACCCTTAGAGTCTATAAAATCACATGAAAACCAAAAACAACGAATACGAGCATCCCACTTGCATCTTTTTCCCATTTGAGATATGTATTCCTATGCCAGTCAAACCCTTTACCGACATACGAATACCATGCCACCCAAAAAGGAAGCAAGAGGGAAGCCAAGACATTCCCACAACATTACCTTACCATACATGCGTAGAACATGTATCAGGCTTGACAAGTCACACCTAAGCCCATGCAAAACCACTATATTAACCTATGCCAAGAAAGACGTTCCTTCAAGAAACGCTCCTCTAAAAACAGGCCTCTTGAAAAGACGTATACATGTGCTGCTTAATTCAATACGTATCAATATACGTTACGTATGTTTATACGTACCTTTATATACACGTACTTTCATACGTATTATGTAGTGAGTTAAATGCCTAAAGAAAAACTTACACTAAGCGTGGAAAAAGAAGTCATTGAAAAGGCGAAAAATTTAGGGATAAACATCTCCGAAATCACAGAGAGGGTTCTGAAAGGATATACCTCAGCTGAGAAACCAGCAGGTAGCATACATGATGCATATAAAGATTTGTTTGATTCTATCCAATTATTACTAAAAGAATTCGATTGCAGAGTAAAAGTA
This sequence comes from uncultured Candidatus Bathyarchaeia archaeon, assembly GCA_964556565.1. Taxonomy (GTDB): domain Archaea; phylum Thermoproteota; class Bathyarchaeia; order Bathyarchaeales; family Bathyarchaeaceae; genus SOJZ01. The sequence goes on along the minus strand of CAZKWF010000003.1, from coordinate 50,300 downwards.
GCTGAATTGTGGATTGAGGCTGAAGACGAACAAGGCGTGACTCAACCAATAGGATTAGAAGATGAGACATACTTGACAGGAAGCGGCTCATTCTTAATAGTATCCTATTTAACAGGAGAGGACTACTATATCAAAGATATTAAGAGAATTTCTCCTGAAGAGTTCTTGGCTCCAAAAAAGATACTTGCGAACCTAGTTAATGAGTTAGCCAAGAGCGAAGAAAAGAGAAAGGAAAAAATGGACGAAATCCTCATGGCAAAGAGGATAATCGATGCGATGTCTGAGAGTCTCCTCAAGTCATCAGTAAAAGAAAAGTGAGCGAAACTTTTTGTCAAGAAAACGACGAGCAGAGGCAAAAAGATGGTCAAGATAAAATCACCTGTGCGAGCCAAAGACTTGGATGTTAGGATTGGAACTAAACTGAAATGGCTACTTGGGATAAGAGCTTCAAAAGTTGATATTTATGACAATGACCGCATGGTTATCTTGAACCTTAAAAAAGGTGAAAGCGTGGCGGTTTTCGATAAGGATGACAATGTCTGGGAACTGTCAAGAAACACTAAAGGTCGTCTAAACAGGCGCAAACTATAGTAAAACCCTGAATACATTTTCATAAAGACATTAAATGACGTCCCTTCAAGAAACGCTCCTCAAAGAACTGTCCTCTTGGAAAGACGCAAAACGCTAAAAATTGATATATAGAAACCAACGACCACACAACGAGCGTCATTCACCAACAATCATTGAGAATTGGTGTGCTCCTTGAATCATTAAATGTTTCCATCAAGACCATGCCCTGTATGCATGCACGCACGACAGAGCGAACTAACACAAGCAAAACCAAGACAACCGAAACGGGCGACACCTAAAAACAACGCCAAAAACTAAAGAAGGGCTAAAGGAAAATGAATACCAAGCACCTGTTAGCACCACACAGTAGAAAAACACTTGTAATAAACCTAAAACATGCATGCCAACGCGAGCGCGTGTCAATAGAACATTCATTCTACAACAGTGGAGTAAATTGAAACACTTTATATTTCTTTACAGAGATTATAGAGTATCATGTCCCGTGAAAAAATGCTTCAGGGAAGGATAGACGATTTAATAGAGATCGGAAGTAATCTGCCTGATCGTTCTACCTCAACCGAAGAGAGAGCTAAACTAATATCTTGGGAAACAAGATGTCTCAATCTAATAGAAGCAATCTTCACAAAACAAAGTGACTATTACCAGAATCTTCATAAATCTTTTCGATATCCAAACACAAATATTCATAAGCAATATGGAACGGAAATCCTGAAAAGTGCCAGAAAAGACTTACTGATTTTACCCAAAGCTGATAGCGATCTTGAACCTTTGTCATTTATTGAACAGATGTGTTCAAGATTTCACCTTATTGCACGTCAGCTAAGGGACAGACACGAAAACCGTCAGACGTTGGATGTAAATGATGAATATGACGTTCAGGATTTAATGCATTCTCTCCTAAAGATAAGATTCGGAAATATACGCCCTGAAGAATGGACTCCAAGTTATGCGGGTGGCTCTTCACGTATGGATTTTCTCTTGAAAAATGAGGGTATTGTAATCGAAACTAAGAAGACTCGCAAGGGATTGGGCCCAAAAGAGCTAGGGGATCAACTAATAATAGATATAGGGAGATACAAAACCTACCCTGATGTTAAATTGCTTTTCTATTTTGTATATGACCCTGAAGGCAGAATAGCTAACCCTGAAGGTTTAGAGAAAGACTTGACCAGAATTAATGATGAAATTGTCGTAAAAGTCTTAGTAGCACCCAAAGGTATCTGATGCATGCATACAAAACACATAATATTTAAGAATGTCGTAAGAGTTAAGATACATAGGGAAACAAAAATGACACCACCTATTTCAAACATAAAAACTACAGAAAAAACACCTAAAAATCAATTACAAAGGATAATGACTGGGACGGCTACATCATTCCCCATGTAAATAAAAACGTTCCAGCAGATAAACTTTGCATCATGCATCTATATTGCTGCTTTTTTGCGAAGCGCCTTCAACGTTCCAGAAACTCCTACAATATGAAGGGCTGCGGGTTTTCCATTAATCTCGGTTATGGAAGCGATGGAAGCTTTCACCATTTCTAGGGCTTTGTGTAGACAGCGTACAACTGTGTAACTTTTTTGTGGGTCGTACTCAATAAGGGCTAGGTTTACTTGACTAGCGCCGTATTCCCCAAAGAGTTTAAGGATGGCGCTCCAAATGGCGTCGATCACGTCTTTTTCGTTGAGAAGTTGTTCGCTCACGATCATCAGATGGAGATAACGTCTTTTCATGCGTCGAGGCAAATGTTTCCCTCCTTGGACTCCTTATAATGCGTATGCCTGGGGCTATATAATCTGAGTTCAGTTTTTCTCTGTTCCGCTTGATTATTGCAAGGGGGTCCTCTGAAAGGGCACACAACGCAGACTCTTGAGGCATGTCAAAGAGGGCAGCTAGAGAGGCGTAATCGTGGGGGCTTCTCATGAGGTATGGATCTTTTGCTCCACTCGAAAGTATGACTGGTACGTCAAACTTTTTTGCGATTGTTATCTCTTTTCGTAGACGCGAAAGAAGACGGATTCTTGAAAAACCTTTTAGCGAAAGAAGTGGCGTCATGTTTATTTCAAGGGACGATAGCGCTTTAGAAGCAAGTTCCGCCTCGGCGTAATCAAAAAATCGTTTGCGAAGGTCGGTTGCGGGAAAAGATAGAAGGTCTACTCGCCGATCTTTGGCGGCCTGCCTTGCGACAGATTTTGAGTTGCACGTGACCGAAACGATTTCGAACCTTCGCCTGAAACGACGCAGGTCTAGTAGCAGTTCGTGGGGTGTATTGGGTGCGAGGTCAAGCCTTGTAACAAGGTCTATTTTAGCGTCGCTGCAGATGCGTTGCAGTTCATGAATCGTGTCTCGCATGAGGTTCGGTTGTATTGGTATGCCAATCAGGCGGTATCCTAGCTCCGAAGATTTATTGGCCATTTTCTCTACTTGATTAGAATTGGCGACTGATGGACGAAGGTGTGGATCGACGAACTTTCTCATGTTAATATCCCAAGGTCTTGGCAGATCTTTACAATGTCTTCAGTTTTCGCTTTCCTGAGTCGTATGCGTAGACGAATGGCGTCGGTGGTGCAGAGCTTGAATTCTCCTTGGAGGGCGGCCTGTTTATCTAATCGAATGTAGAGACTTCCTTTCTGCATGTGCAAATCGATTTCCTCATGTAACGCTTTTTTATCAAACTCTCCAAGACGCAAAGAAAAATTCTCAACAACGGCTTTGACTATTTCTTTATTCTTTATTCTGGTTTCGAAAAGAAAGATGGGGTTGCCATAGTGTCCTCGCAGATTGTCTCTCTTGAATACGATGTCATCGACGTAGTCAGCTGGAAGAACATTCTGGATCGCTTCGGTAACCTTGTCCATGTCTTCGGTCGCATGTGCGAAGAAGCGTATATCAATGTAGGCTATGGACATTGGAGGTGAAACTCCTGCATGCTAACCTTATCAACAGTTCTATCTTAATATTTTAGTTTTCACTGCTCTATTTACTATTATGATAGGCTCTGCAGATGATGGGAAGCGTTTTAGGTTGAGTGCATGTTAATAGAATCTGTTTAATGGTGCGACAGATGGTTCGAACACGAAAAAGCGCGGTTCAAATCAGATTTGAAATTCTGGAGTTCTTGTTTTACAATGCGAAGCCTCAGCTCCGCACCTATATTTGGCGAAAGGCTACAAACCTTTCCCTTTTCGGCTCCTGTCGTTACTTTTCTGCACTACTGATTGAATTTTCATCATTATTCAACTTAGAGTGGTGTAACGAAGTTTGATATAGATTTCGCTAAAATCGTCTTAAGAAACCTCGAAGAGACCGTGGGATGTTCATCACAAAGTTAATAATGCAGTTTTGTTGATTGCACTACGTTGCCAGTAAGGAAAAAACAGAAAAATGATTCCTAAAGAATTTTTTGTAACAGGCGGAGAAGCAATCAGCCCGATTTCTCAACTTAACGCCTTCGACCGCGCCCTGAAGAACGCTAGAATTGAGCAGTGTAACCTAGTTCCAGTGAGTTCCATACTTCCACAGACGTGCAAAGAAAGAGAATGGAAGAAAATACTCGCCGGCTCCATCACTCACACGGTGATAGCCAGAATGGACGGAAAAGGAGAAACAACGATTGCAGCTGGAATCGCATGGGCATGGGAAAAAAACATGAAACACGGGCTCGTAGCAGAGGCTAATGGACACATGGATAAAGGGGCTTTAAAGGAAATGCTCAAATGGAAAATCAAAGAGATGGCGAAGACACGAGAAATCGAAATCGGCAAAATAGACTATCGAATAGAGGTTTTGAGAGTACCCATAGAAAATTATGGCTGTGTCATAGCAGCACTGGTTTTCATACCATAACACTATCCAGTGGTTCAACTCCCAATACTCTGTCCAACGAGAAAAAAATCCAAACACCCTCGGATTCTAAGTTTGATATTCATTGGTTAGAATCTAGGGAGGTGTAGTCCTTCTCATTTTCATGCTTCTTTTCACTTGCGCCTAGCTCTGCGACTCAGCCGAGCCTTCTCTGCTCCACGACCTTTATGATGAAGCCCTCTAACCTCCTTGCCAGCGCTGGTTAATCCACGGAACACTCGGCCACGATGAACTCCCTCACAGATCCAATTGATATCTTTATCTGATTTAATGACTGGGTGACTTGGGTCAACAAGAATCACCTCAAACCATTTAGAACGCCCGTCCTCCCAAGTCCAGTAAGAGTTCAAAACTTCCAGATTTGGAAACTTTCTCGCCACTCTTTCCTCGCCAATGAGCCTCAAGCTTTTCGCGGGCGTGAATTTCTTAATACCCATACGTTTGGGCCTTCTACCTCCTTTCGGCCGACGTCTACGAACGCCTCCACGCCTAACACGAACGCGAGCGACGACAAACCCCTGCTTGGCTTTGTATCCCAACTTTCTCGCTCGATCCAGTCGCGTCGGCTTTTCAATTCTGAGAATTGTCGGTTGTTTCCGCCATTCTATAATCCTGTGCCACATTAATTCCTTTACAAAGGAAGCTTCAGGTCGTTTCCAAGCTGCCGCGATGTGTTTGTAGCTCATTTCCTAAACCCTCTCTCTGCACGTTTACGGTTCAACCTCACCGTCAAGACGATTAATAAACCTTTTCCGCCTATTCTAGGACTTTTAAACCTACTTTGGATCTCTGAAAAGCGTCCAGTCTTCAGGTATCGTGCACAGTCGATTAAGACTTGATCATTATCAGTATCATCTTGAATTTCCTAACTGCCTTCAAGGCATGTGGTTCATTAGCAGGCATCAAAATCATTTCACCATCCTTCAGGTGAAAGGTTCTGTCAGAGATAACAATCTCTGCTTCACCATCGATGACGTAGACCAAGGCATCGTAAGACGTTGTATGTTCACTTAATCCTTGTCCTTGGTCAAAGGCGAACAAGGTCACCGTACCCGTTTCCTTATCAACGATCGTTCGACTAACTACAGCTCCGTCTTGGTAGTCTACTAAGTCAACTAGACGAAGTGTATGTAATCCAAGTCTTTCATCTCTCTCTTGGCTCTCAGAGGGTTTCATTTATGCACACTCGTTATGCAGATATCCAACACGCACAAATTAAACACTTGACCTCACTTTTCTTTGTAACTGGTTCAACTGAGGTTAAGAAGCAAGGAATAATCTTTTATCCATCATCATAACAAAATGATTGGCTGTCATGGAGAGAAACTTATGGCAAAATGTCCTAGGTGTGGAGGAGAAGTATCTACTCCCAGAAAGTCTTGGAAGATGGCTGGTCGTCCAGATAGGAATGGCAAGAGAACTGAGCTCACGATAGGTCTCTTTGAGTGTTGCGGAAAAAGCTTCAGGGCAGTCTTGGCTAAACGAAAGATTTAGGGCTAAACCATAATTCCACGATACCGTGTAATAAGAACAGAAAAGAAAGTGGTTAAGCTAACATCCCAAGCACGCATGCATGATGACGTTCGACTTCTGCATGAAGGGCTGGACAAGTTAGAGGGCAAAATTGAACGGTTGGAACAGGTCGTAGAGAAGCTAGTGGAGAAGAAGGGATAGAAATGTCGAAGATCGAGTGGCTTTCGCTCTTTGCTTCATTGTTCTTGTTGGGAGCAACCTATGTGGTAGTTTCTGTTTTTGGAAATCCACCATTAGTTGACGGTTGGTATGTTCACAACATTCCAGAGATGTTTTTGTTCTTCTCCATCGGCGTTTTCTGTGGCTTCTCATTCTTCACCGAAAACAAGTGGAAGAAATATTCAGTTCTATGTTGGGCGTTATACGCTCTGGTTGTCCTAGCCGGATCAGCAATCGTGGGGTTCGGTGTCATAGTGTTTGCTGCAATCATAGCGTTACCTTTTCCCATCGGCTATTGTCTCGCCAGCTTTTACAAAGTAGCCAAGGGTCATTAGGCAAAATACGTTTGAGAAAACAGAAAAAAGGAGAGGTTTTGTCGGTGCTTGTTTGAGGCAGCTATTTCCAGTTGATGTATTCTTTTATTGGGGTTGTTGGCACCGTATATGCTTCGAGAACGCCTGGGATTTGGCGGATTTTGTTCTCTACGAAATCGTTGGCGTAGTCGTTTTTTTCCGCTTCAAACCATATTGCTAGGTCGTAGTCGCCGAAACAGTTCATGGTGTAGTACAGCCTAACTCCATGGTAGGGTTGCCCTGGAAGGTTTCTCAGCTTCTGTGTGACATCTCTGGTTCTCGTTGCATCCGTTTTCAGCAAAACGAAATATTTGTTCATGCCTTTTTTCTTCCTTTTACTTATGCAAACGAGTAGGAGACTTTGTTCTTATCTCTTATGAACTCTGAATAGCTATTGCGAATCACTTTGCAAGACATGTATGCATGAAACGTTCTTTCTTCTCTTCAAGATGCATGCATTACTTTCATCTAACTCCCTCTGCCCTCTCGCTTGACGTTCGGTGGATTGTCTTAAATGTGTGGAAAGATCAAGTCCATTTGAGGAATATCCATGGCTCATCATGTTGAACGTTGTAGAAATCCCTGGAATGGTGAATGCAAGAACACAGACATAGAAGTCTACATCTACCATAAGGGTAAGCGACAGCCAATCTGCAGGAATTGCTGGCAAAAAATAGCAGAGAAAGACATCGAATGGTAGAAGTGTGAGATCGATGCCTCAACGGGTAACTTGTCAAGATTGTGGCACTGTTCTTTACGAGGGAGCAGAGTTGAAGCCTCCATATGAAATCATTGAAATTTTCAATGGTGAATGCCCTAATTGTGGGAAGAAGTTGTCCCACATTCCCACGCGAGTTGAGGTGAAACCTGTGGACGCATACATGCAGCAGAGTACATAGAATGACCCTATGCAGCGCTAGTATGTACGTCGCGAAGCATGCATGCAAAAGGACATTTCAGGTTCATAAATCATTTAAACTGAAAAATATGTTTGTGTTTCGGGGTTGCCCCCGCAGAAGACCTGCTCTGCACGCATAAATCCCGTACCTGCTCTTCTCATAAAGAGAAAGCCAAACGTGACTTATCCCGGGTGGCGTGGTACAGGCTCCGAGGGCAACTCCTCAAAACCAACCAAACTAGCACAATGAATGCATACACTCTTCACGATGCATATAGCCTGTGCGCGTACTTGTGCACACGCATTTCCTAATAGATGTTTGATTTTTATGTCTGTCTTTCAATGTTTGGTTTTTCACTATCTCAAAAGTCAGCCATAAAACCTGTCAACGCCCACTTCAATCGCTCTAGCTGAAAAAAGGAGATGTTGCGGTGGATATCACCCTGAAAAGGTCAACGAACCTTTTCAACTTTCTCCACAAGCTTAGCTTCTTTTACGAACAAGCATCCGCTATGATCTTCCCAAACCTTCTCGACCCGAAGCAATTGCATTTTTTTCCGAAAAAACGGTGCATCAAGGACCAAAGTTTCGTATTCACCCCCCTCACCGACTAGAGATATTTGATACTGCCTGTTCAACTCACTGAGATCATCTAGCGTTGTCGAGTCAATTTTTCTTCCAAGCCAGCTCTGATCGAAACCATATGCGTATGCGCCCACAATAATGACGTCAAAATTGAGATGGATGATTTCTTTCAGCAGTTGTTTTGGGTCCTCGTGCCAGAGGGGAGTAATAGATTTTAGGTTCAGTTCTCGGCAGATTTTGTCGATTCGCTTCTTCTGGTATTGCGACGAGATTGCCCCGGATACAACGCATTCTATGTCAAGGGTTGCGAGCAGATTCTTGAGGTCTTTTAGCTCCGTTTCTTTGATTCCAGCGGTTTCAGCCTTCACCAGTGGAATTCGCGCAGCTTCAGCAAAGAGGTCGACCAAATGAATGTTGAGAGAATGAAACATCCAACTGTCTTCACTTTGAGGAAGCATAGCGACAAGATGTTCTACTTGATAACCCTCTTTCGACACGCGATGAAGTGCTAACGCGGAGTCCTTGCCGCCGGTAACCAGCACTGAAACACGCATGGTCACGACGCAACTCGCATTTTGACCGCTTCTTGGACTAAATGTCGCGTTTTCTTTTTCCACTCGCTAAAGTCTTGAGGTGAAGTCGGGTAATTCTGATAGTGATCACGCATTCTCTTTATCAAGCTTGTTGTTTCACGTAGCTTACTTAGGAAATTGAGCTTTCTTACTCCTCTAAGGACCCGAACGGTTTTTTCGGTCAAGTTGAGATGAATGTCTTCACCCATGCTTGCTTTGAGAAGGTCCTTTTCAGTGATCAGTCGATACTTCATTCCATAGTTTAGGTCGTCGTTACTCAATCCTTGAAGAAACAGACGGAAAACATCAAGACCTGCTTGCTTAGCTCCATAAGACTGCATATAGCTGGCATTGTATGGCCACAACCCACTTCGACTTACATCGTCGTTGCCCATAGCCTCGATGATTGTTTTTCCAGCTGTTGCGCCTCCCATCATGGATGGCCCTATTCCACCACCGTGAATAGGGTTTACTTGACAGGCAGCGTCTCCAATGATGGTAACACCATTTCCAGTCATACAATCTAGGGGTCTACGAGTTGGAACCTGTCCTCCACCACCTGTCACAATGGACGAGTCCTTGAACAGTTGTTTGGACAGAATGCAGTCATAAAGCTGTTTTTTTGGGTTTGGAGAACCACCAGATGCAACTACTCCTAAGCCTACGTTAACTTTTGTCTCGCTTTCCGGAAAAACCCAAGAATATCCTCCTGGGGCAAATTGGGGATTAAGATAAATCTCACAAAAATTTGAATCAGGGATTTGTTGTTTTACTTTACGAATCTCTCTATAACAGACAATAACGTCTTCTTTGTGAATGGTTGTGTCAATTCCGATTTCAGGAGGAAGTTTCGTACGTAAGGCACTTAAAAGACCGCTTGCCTCTACAACAACTTGACTAGATAACGTGGCCTCTTCTCCTGTTTTCAGACTCTTTGTTAAGACTCCAGTGATAAAATGATCTTTTATTATGGGTTTCAATGCTTGAGTTGATTCCTCGAAAGTTGCTCCTGCGTCGGTTGCGATTTTTAACAATCTTTGTCCAAAGAGGTAACGGTTGACCATGAACCCGTAGAGGCTTTCTCCTTCAACTTTGAAAACAGTTTCCACATCAGGTGAATAAACCTTAACTCCAACCATCTCGCGCTCCAGCTCTTCCCCTACAGGATAGCTTAATCCAAGGTTGTCAAAGTGATGTTTACCTATGGCGTCTCCACAAACTTTGTCTCCAACATTTTCTCTTCTTTTCCGGTCGATTAGACACACTTCAAATCCAGCATCCGCCACGGTTTTCGCGGCCATGCATCCTCCAGTTCCAGCACCAACCACAATTGCATCAAACTTCTTCTTCATGGATAGTCCTCTCAGAGTTCTGTTTCATAGCTATTTCGCTCATAACATTTACTGTTTCGCACACACCCTATAAGGGCTCATTCATGGACACGCTCTCTATTGTTATATCACCACTATTACTGAGATGTCATTGACATTTGTGCCTGTTGGTCCTGTAAAGATGAGGTCGTCTAACTCAGAGAAAAAAGCATACGAATTGTTGTCCGCAAGTAACTCTTCCGCGTTTAACTCTAACTCTCGAGAACGGAATATCGTTTTTCCATCTGCTAATGCCCCAGCAGCGTCGGTTGGTCCATCTACCCCGTCTGTGCTTATCGACGCGATAACTGCTCCTTCTACCCTGTCTATCTTCAAGGCGGCTCCTAACGCGATTTCTTGGTTTCGACCTCCAGCTCCCTTACCAAGGACCGTTACAGTGGTTTCGCCTCCAGCCACTATGCCAGAAGGTTTTGGAATCGGTTTTCCCGACGCTACAATTTCTCGCACAATGGCGGCAAACATTCTCCCCACATGTCGGGCTTCACCTTCCATATATGAAGTGAGAAAAAGCGTATTGAGCCCTGCGTCACGAAGCTTGTCGTAAGCAGCAAGGCTTGCTGAACGATTGTTCCCAACAATAAAATTGTAGACTTTCTTGAATGCAACGTCGTCTGCTTTTGGGGTCTCTGATACAAGTCCCTTCTCGCCGTTAAGCAGAGCCTTTTTCACCGACTCTGGAATCTTGTCCCATAACATATATTTTTTCAGAACTTCGATGGCATCTTGAAATGTGGTGGAATCGGGAACAGCGGGTCCTGATGCTATAGCATCTAGGGGATCACCCACCACGTCGGAAAGAAGCAGGTTTATGAACGTGGCTGGATACGCCTTTTTTGCCAGCCATCCACCCTTGAAATCTGAGATGTGTTTGCGCACAGCGTTTATTTCATTTATTGGGGCTCCCGATTTGAGTAAGGCTTCTGTAACCATTTTCTTATCTTGAAGAGATATTCCGTCGTGGGGTAAAGGCATCAAGCTTGAACCTCCGCCGGATATCAGACAGATAATAAGATCGTTCTCATCAGCATGACTAACTAAATCTAACATACGTCTTGTGCCTTTCACCCCAGCTTCATCTGGAACCGGGTGACTTGCCTCTTGAAGTTTGATTCGTTGAACTTTATAATGGCTGTGGGCATAAGGAACATTTAGAGTCCCGTCAGTTATACGATCTTTCAGAATAATCTCCAATGCTTCGGCCATTGAACCGCTGGCTTTGCCACCGCCGACCACAAATATTTTGTTGAATTTCTTCAAATCAAACTGGTGCCTATCAATTGTAAGAAGGCTTTCTTTCAGCTTGACCTTGGATTTGACGATACCTCTGGGATCAGCAGCTCTCAATGCTGTTTCGAGGCTGTTTAGTGCTAATTTTCTAGCTTTTCTATCGAGGGGTGATTCTGAATTGTTTATGAGCTCTTCTTTGTTTTTGATTTCAACCATCCTATCTCCTCACATATGGTTCATGTAAAGGTTCTTTTCCTTTAACGTTTTATCAGTAAGTGCAATAAATTGATAGGGATAAGAGATTGGCGAAGACCACTGAGAGGGAATGGAACGTGCAGAAACATAAAGTGTTTGTTACCCGCGAACTCCCAGAAAGAGGACTTCGAATCATCAAAAAACGATTCGACACAGAAGTCTGGACTGACTCTGAGCCTCCACCTAAACAGGTGATCATTCAAAAGGCGGCGAAGATAGACGCTTTAGCCTCGCTTCTAACAGACGAAATAGATGCTGAGGTTCTTGATGCCGCGCCAAACTTAAAGATAATAGCTCAATTTGCAGTTGGATACGATAACATTGACATAAAGGAAGCAACGAAAAGAGGCATCTGCATTACAAACACGCCAGGAGTGCTAACTGAAACCACTGCGGATTTCGCATGGGCACTTTTGATGGCCGTGGCACGAAGAGTTGTAGAGGCGGACAAGTATATCCGCTCTGGAAAGTGGAAGGTGGGTTGGCACCCAACCATGATTCTGGGCAGAGACGTTTACGGAGCTACGCTGGGGATAGTAGGTTTGGGAAGAATAGGAGCAGCCGTTGCGAAGAGAGCGACAGGTTTCGACATGAGAACTCTCTACTATAGCACGACACGGAAACCAAATTTGGAAAAGACATTAGGATTGGAATTCGCAGATCTTGACACACTCCTCCAAAAATCTGATTTTGTCAGTATTCATGTTCCATTAATGAAGAAAACTTATCACCTGATAGATGAGCGAAAGCTGAAGCTGATGAAGAAAACAGCCTGTCTAATAAACAATTCAAGGGGATCAGTTGTGGATGAAAAAGCCCTATACAAAGCGTTGACAGAAGGATGGATTTCTGGGGCCGCCCTCGACGTTTTCGAGCAAGAACCAACATCAGTAGATAATCCATTACTCAGACTTGACAATGTTGTTGTAGCTCCGCATATATCAAGCAGTAGTCATGAGACTCGCTCCAGAATGGCTGAGATGGTTGCCGAAAACCTTATTGCATTTTTTGAGGGAAGAATTCCGCCCAATCTAGTAAACAGAGAAGCCCTAAAAACTCGAGGGCAAAGCTGAATTTTTCTTCGTCAAAACATCAAACATGAAAAAACGCGCTAAACGGTTAAATATCGCATTTCTTGTAAATGCTTCACACAAAAGGTGGAGAAAATGCATAAAAGACTGTTAATACCTGGGCCAACCGAAGTAAGTGCAGAAATGCTCCGTGAACAAAACCGCTTTTTGATTGGACATCGCGCCAAAGAGTTTACGGAATTATACACTGGGATAATCGAGAAATTAAACAAGTTCTTTCAATTGCCCAACAACTATAAAGTGACTGTTACTACGTCTTCTGGAACACTCTGGTTCGACATAGTTGGCAGAAGCATTGTGAAAGAAAAAGCCCTCGCTTGCACTAACGGAGCCTTCTCAGAAAGGTTTGGAAAGGCCATACAGGCTTGCGGTAAAAAAGTTGACTTTCTTGAGGTAGAGTGGGGAAAAGCAATCAAGCCAGACATGATTGCGGAGAAACTTGATTCAGCAAAGTATGACACGTTGACCATTTGCCACAACGAAACGTCAACAGGAGTACGAAACCCAATTTACAAAATAGGAAAAATGGTAAGAAAGGACTACCCAGACGTAATGCTTGCAATTGACAGCATTTCCGGAATGGTTGGCGACAAGTTATTGCCGTCAGAAATCGGCTGTGACACCATTTTTGCTTCAACGCAAAAGTGTTTCGCTCTGCCTCCAGGATTAGCAGTCGGAATTGTAAGCGATAGGGCCTTAGAAAGGGCTAGGGGAGTGCCTAACCAAGGCATGTATACAAATTTGGTTCACATTTTCGATTATTATGAGAAAAAGCATCAGACCCCGTTCACTCCAAATATCTCGCTTTTGTATGCACTTGACAAGCGAATGAATCTATTGCTGGAGGAAACACCTGAAGGCGTGTACCAAAGACACAAAGCCATGGCGGAATATACGCGGAAATGGGCAAAGAAACATTTCGCATTATTTGCCGAACCAGGATATGAATCAGTAACAGTCACCTGTATCAAAAATACGTTAGGAAAAAACGTGAAAGAACTGAATGAGAAACTGGCAGAAAGACATCTTATGATTTCCAATGGCTATGGTAAACTAGCTGAAAAAACCTTCCGTATCGGCCACATGGGTGAATGGAATCTTGCGGGAATCAAAGAGGTCCTCGGGCATATTGACGAAATCTGGGGGCTTTAAGAGCAGTGGCATTTAGAATCCTAATTTGTGACAAAATCGCTGACGCAGGCATAAAACTACTTGAGGAAAAAGGCTACGAAGCCACGAAAGCATGGGATACACCTAAAGATGAACTTTCTAGAATCGTAGGTGAATACGACGCGCTTGTCGTTCGATCAGCCACTAAAGTTAAAGGCGAACTGATTGTTAACGGGCAAAACCTTAAGGTCATTGGACGCGCGGGCATTGGCTTGGACAACATCGATTTAGAAAAAGCCGAAGAAATGGGCATCATTGTGGTGAACACTCCGCAAGCATCCTCAATTAGTGTCGCCGAGTTGGCATTTGGTCACTTGCTGGCCCTTTCAAGAGGCATAGTCAAAGGGACTGTCACTCTTCGTGAGGGAAAATGGGCAAAGAAGGAACTTAAAGGCGTAGAAGTCCATGGGAAAACCCTTGGGTTGATAGGCTATGGAAACATTGCGAAAATCGTTGAAAAACTGGCATTGGCCCTAGGCATGAAAGTAATTGTTGTGAGAAGCCGAGTTTACGACCGATTTGTTTCTCTGAAAGAGATGCTTCCGAAAGCTGACTTTATCTCAATCCATATCCCACTGACTCCAGAAACTAGACATATGTTGTCGACAAGAGAGTTCAACATGATGAAGGAAGGAGTTATGATAATTGACTGTTCACGGGGCGGAGTGGTTGACCAAGAAGCGCTATACCAAGCGCTTGTTTCAGGCAAAGTCAAAGCCGCAGCAGTAGACGTTTTTGAAGAAGAACCACCTGGGAAACACAAGCTATTAACCCTTGAAAATGTCTATGCCACACCTCATATTGGTGCTCAAACTAAAGAGGCGCAATTAAGGGCAGGTGTGCAAATAGCTGAAAGAGTGATCGAAGAACTGGAAAAACTCAAGTGAGCCGAACTGTATGGTCGAAATTAGGCCATTCCGAGCAGTACGATACACTGAGAAAGCAGGCAGCTACGAGAATCTAATCGCTCAACCCTACGACAAAATTGACTCTGATATGCAGAGGAAATATTATGAAAAGTCATTGTATAACTACTGCCGACTAACCCTGCCAATGGAAGAAAACAGATACGAAATAGCCAAGCAACGAATACGCCAATGGATGAATGAAGGGATACTAAAAAAGGACAACGAACCTGCAATTTTTGTCTACAGACAAGAGTTCGAACTCTTGGGAAAAACCTATACCCGCACAGGATTCATTGCAGCTCTACGCCTACATCCTTATGTGGAAAACAAAGTTCTTCCACACGAAACCACTCATAAAGGACCGAAAATTGACCGATTGAACATGCTTCGGGCGACCCAGAAGAACCTCGAAACCGGATTTCTGCTTTACCCAGATCCAGAGAAGATAACCGTTAACCTTTTCGCAGAAATCACAAAAACAGTTCCGCTAATAGACGTTAAAGACTCCTTAAATGTTAGAAATCTTGTCTGGAAATTGACCGATCAAGAAAAGATAAAGTTGGTTCAAGAAGCTGTGATAGATAAACAGTTTGTGATTGCTGATGGGCATCATAGATATGAGACGGCTATTGCGTACAGAGATGAAAGACGCAGACAAGAAGGATGGACGGAAGACTCAGCATTTAACTTTCGGATGAGCTACATGGTTCCTGTACAAGATGAAGGATTGATTGTCTTGCCAACACATCGTCTTCTGAAAAAAATCGAGCTGACTCGTGATATTTTGCAGGAGTTAAAGAAGTTCTTCACAGTCTCAAAAATCAATTCTAGCGCTGAAGTTTTGAGAAGTTTTCTGGAAAGTCACAAGATGGAGCATGCTTTCTGCGTTTATGATGGAAAACGGTCTTATGGTTTGTTGTTGAAAGATGAGAAAGCTGTTTCTCAGTTCATGAATACTGCTTGGTCGGATGAGTATCGTTCTCTTGACGTAACTATTTTGAGAGAGGTAATCTTCAGAGCAATCATGAAAACGGGTGAACTGAAAATTGATGAGGAGATACTATACGTGAGATGGATAAAGGACGTTATGGAGAAAGTGCGTAAGGGAGAAGCCAAGTTAGTATTCTTGGTTAATCCAACAACTCCGGAAATGGTTTTGAAAATAGCGCAGAACCATGAAAGGATGCCTGAAAAATCCACGGATTTCTATCCAAAAATGGTTTCCGGTTTCACGATGATGGATCTCTCGCCAAGAGAAAAACTTTAACCGCTTATTCTTTCGCGAGAACATGGGCAAATCAGGTTGACCCAAATGTTACTAAAGTGAAAATTGAATCGGATTTCCGAAACATGGTAAAACTCTGATTTTTTGCTTGTTGTTATGTTATTTGGGCGTGTCTCTCTCTTTAGACCCCCCCTATAATTTTTTTTACAGTTTTCTCATTCTCTCTCTTTATAGACCCCCTACCTAGGGGGGAGGGCTGTGGATTGTGTCAAAGTTGTTTTTGGCTTTTTTTGGGTTTATTGGAGGCTCTGCTAAGTATCTGATTATGTGAGTTTTCAACGTGATTCGTGTGACGGTTGCTGAGTTCAAGCTTTTGGCTCCATCATTCAGAGAGGAAAGTCCGGTGTGCAACTGATGGCTTTGAGAAGTCGATCACGTGTGTTTTAGAGGCACGAGGGTTTTTGGTTCGGA
This sequence comes from uncultured Candidatus Bathyarchaeia archaeon, assembly GCA_964556565.1. Taxonomy (GTDB): domain Archaea; phylum Thermoproteota; class Bathyarchaeia; order Bathyarchaeales; family Bathyarchaeaceae; genus SOJZ01. The sequence continues at coordinate 34,004 of CAZKWF010000003.1, read as the reverse complement.
ATCTGAATATGCATGGTTAGTCACAATACAGACTCCGATTTCATACAAGTTAAATCCAATAAACCCTGAAAAACTCCACTTGACAAGATTGCATGATGATGGAAGTCATTGGCGTGGCAAAACGGTTTAGCACCACTGAAAAAACAGGAAGTGTAGATGATTTGTTGTTTAGTGTAACAGATAGAACGATGAAACAGGTTTTCAAAGAAGAAGGAACAAAGGTTATTCGCGATTATCTTGAGAACAACTCCCATTTGAAACTGGAAGAGATTGGTGAGAAACCCAAGGTGTTTTCTGCTGGTTTAGAGCGGCTACTGGGTTCAGGGGCACCAGTGATAGAGAAATTGATTCTCAAGAACTTATGCCGTAAGCTTCGTTTGAAGTATGAGGAGAAGGAAGGCTACAGGTTTTCGGATTACATAAAGGAGTTGAACCGAAGTGCGCTCGTTAAAGGATGAGGCTGTGCAGAGTTCGGTTGAAGGCGTTTACATAGAAGAGGAAGACGTAGGAGGGGAACTGAAGGAAAGTGGAGAGAGAAACCAATTTTTATTTAACCTTATGCCAGATCCTGTGGTTATTGTTGATAGAAAAGGGAGATTTTTGGCAGTCAACGATAGAGTGGAGGAAAAAACTGGTTTCAAAAGGGAAGAGTTACTCGGAAAAAAATTTCTTAATACAAAAATTATGACAGCGAAAAGCAAAGTCATTCTGATAAACAACTTGACCAAAAGAATGGCGGGAATGCATCCAGCACATTATGAAGTTGAGGTTCTCACAAAAGACGGCGGAAAAATTCCTGTCGAGGTAAATGCAGTAAAGATTGAATATGAAGGAAAACCATCAGACTTGCTGATATTGAGAGAAATCACAGAACGCAAAACAGCAGAACAAGCATTGAAAGAATCCGAAGAGAAATTCAGGAACCTTGCAGAACAGTCGCCAAGCATGATTTTCATCAACAAGAAAGGCAAAGTGGTGTATGCCAATGAGAAATGCGAAGAGATGATGGGATACAAAAAGGAGGAGTTTTACTCTCCAGATTTCAACTTCTTTGCCTTGATCGCCCCGGAATATACAGACCTAGTAAAGCAAAATTTCAGCAGACACATCAAGGGCGAAGAAGTTGTTCCCTTGGAATATGCACTTGTCACAAAAGAAGGAAAGAGGATAGATGCAATACTCACGACGAAACTGATAAGATACGGAGGAGAGTCCGCCATCCTTGGAACAGTAACTGACATCACAGAACGCAAAAGGACGGAGGAAGTACTGCGGGAAAGTGAAGAAAAATTCAGGCTAGCATTTGAGAATGCAAAGGATGCGATCTTCTGGGCAGATCCTGCGACAGGCTTCATTATCCGCTGTAACAAAGCAGCAGAGAACCTTCTAGAGAAAAACAGAGAGGAGATTGTAGGCTATCACCAAATGTCACTTCATCCACCGCAAAAGGCAGAAAATTACTCGGAGATGTTCAGAAGACACATAGAACAAGAAGGAGCTGTTGATGAGGAAGCAGAGGTAATAACCAAATCAGGAAAAGTAAAACTGGTTCACATAACCGCGTCTACAACTTTGGTCGCAGGAAAACCAATAATCCAAGGAATATTCCGAGACATCACAGAACGCAAGCAGGCAGAGGAGTCGCTGCGTGAGAGTGAGAGAAGGTTTAGAGATATATCAGAGAATGCCTTGGAGTGGATTTGGGAGGTCGATACTAAAGGAAAGTACACTTACGCGAGCCCTGTTGTCGAGAGGATTCTAGGCTATAAGCCTGAGGAGACGATCAAAAAACATTTTTTCGACCTATTCCATCCTGAAGATCGAGAGGAGCTGAAGAAAGCGGCGTTTGAAGTATTTACTAACAAACAGCCGTTCCGTGAATTCATAAACCGTAACGTGCACAAGAACGGTGAAACAGTCTGGCTCTCGACAAGCGGAGTTCCAATACTCGATGAAAAAGGAAGCCTTCTCGGATACAGAGGCGTAGATACAGACGTGACCGAACGGAAGAAAGCGAAAGAGGCATTAGAAGAATCGGAAGAGAGGCATCGGAATTTATTCGAGAACGCTTCTGACCCAATAATTATTCTAGACCGCAAAGGAAACGTTACATCAGTCAATAAAGTTGTTGAAGGATATGGGTACAAAAGAGATGCTCTCATTGGGAAGAACATGCTTAACTTTGTCCCAAAGAAATACTGGCCAAAGTTAGGCAAACACACCATGGATGTCCTACGGGGAAACACTGTTCAAGCAGAAGTTGAGATTATCACAGAAAAGGGAAACGTGTCCGCAGAATACAGGGGTAATCCGGTAAGAGAGAAAGGGAAAATTGTAGGCGCTGAGATCATTTTGCGAGATATCACAGAGCGCAAAAAAGCGGAAAAGGAAAGGAAACATTTTGAGGAAAGGCTTTCTGTTATGCACACGTACGCTCAGAGCCTAAATATGGCAGAGAACATGAAAGAAATTCACACGATGACATTAGACGCCGTGGAGAAAATATTAGGGTTCAAGCACGCAGCCTTTATGATGATAGAAGGAAAAACGCTTCGTCTGATCGCCTGGCGTGGATATCAGAAATCGCTCGACATTAGTCTTCCGTTAGATGGAGAGAAAGGTGTAACTGCCAAGGCAGCGAGAACTGGTAAACCTGTTTTGGTTCCAGACGTTAGAAAGGAAAAACTTTATGTTGACGTCGGCTTGGCTGACATCCTTTCCGAGCTTGCTGTACCTATTAAGGTAGGGAATGAGATTTTAGGCGTTTTGAATGTGGAAAGTGAAAGACTTGCGGCCTTTGATGAAAAGGACATGGAACAGCTTGAAACTCTCGCTTCACACGCTGCCATTGCGATAATCGACCTAAAACGACATAAACAACTGAGAAAAATCTCTGAAAAACTTGCAAATTTGATGAAAAGTTCCACAGAAATTATGCACATAAAAGACACACATCAAAGACTTGACGTAATCGTGAAAGCTCTTAGAAAATCTGACTGGAGAAGAGTTGTAATCTCCCTCAGAGACGAAAACTTAGAAGGAACAGACCTCGTCACATCGGGCCTCACAAAGGAGGAAGAAAAACTCTTACTTGAAAGAAAGGCTCCGGGACATGTCTGGCAGGAACGATTAGGTCCAAAATTTGAACGATTTAAGATAGGTGAGTTTTACTATCTGCCCTGGAATGATCCGTGGATTCGGGAATACGTCCATCGTGTTCCACCTGGAGCTCCACTTGAGGAAGCAACAACATATGCAGGGGTCCCAAGCAGGCTCTCTCCAGAAGAAATGGTTGATTGGCATCCTCAAGATATGCTTTACGCTCCCCTCTGCACACCCGAAGGAAGAATAGTTGGCATCTTAAGCATGGATGACCCGGTGGATGGTCGAAGGCCGACCAAGGAGACCCTTGCTCCTTTAGAACTTTTCTTGCATCAGGCTGCTATGGTCATTGAAAACGCTCAACTCATTGAGAACTTAAGGGAAGCGAGGAAAGAACTTGAAGCCCATGCAGGGCAGCTTGAGCGAAGAGTGGAGGAAAGAACAAAAGAGCTCAAGGAATCCGAAGCGAAGTACAGAGATTTAATTGAGAACGTTGATGACATTGTATATACTTTGGATGTCAACGGTATCATAACTTCTAGCAGTTCAGCCGTAAAGAAAGTTTTAGAGTATTCTGTTGACGAGTTGAAAGGTAGAAATTTCGCTGAGATCATTCCAAAGAAATACTTGAAGCAGACTTTGAGAGATTTCAGAACTCTTCTGGAAAAAGGCACTATCACTGCTGAAACCGTATTACTGGACAAGCAAGGACGAGAACATTGGGTAGAATACAATTCAACCACGATTGTTGAAGACGGCAAGGTCGTGGGAACAAGAGGAATAGTTCGAGACCAAACAGAAAGGAAAAAGATGGAAGAAAAACTTCTGAGGTCCGAGAGACTCGCCGCTATCGGAGAATTAGCCACTATGGTGGGGCACGATTTGAGGAATCCCTTGCAATCCATAGAAAACGCAACATACTATCTCAACAATGAAATGTCACGTCTTTCACCCTCTACTCCAATTCCCAGAAAAGCGATAGAAATGATAGAAGTCCTCAAGGATTCAGTCGACTACGCTGACAAGATAATAAGAGATCTGCAAGATTTTTCAGCAACGAAAAAACCCATGCTCAAGAAAACCGACATCAACGCCACAGTTAAGGAGACTCTGTCACAAGTCGAAGCACCAGAAAACGTGGGACTCATCACAGAACTGGGTCACCTTCCGCGCGTAGAGGCAGACAAAGATCAGATAAAACGGGCTTTTCTGAATTTAGCTATAAACGGAATACAGGCGATGGAGAACGGGGGAAGGCTGAAAGTCTCAACCAAGAAAACAAAAGGCTTTGTTGAAATCAGTTTCAAAGACACAGGCGAAGGCATGCCCAAAGAGAACATGAAGAAAATCTTCACTCCCTTCTTCACCACGAAGGCTAAAGGCATGGGTATGGGCTTACCAATCTGCAAGAAAATCGTCGACGCCCATGGCGGCAGCATCGATGCAGAAAGCGAAGTGGGTAAAGGATCAACTTTCACAGTTAAACTGCCCATCCAATGAAAGAATGGAGGTGAAAACCATTGACGAAGAATAAAGCCAGCATCCTCATAGTAGAAGACGACACAAACATACGCGAAACCCTGAGCAACATACTTCAGCAAAAAGGATACAACACAGACACCGCGGAAAATGGACACGAAGCCATACAAAAATCCCGAACAAAATTCTTCAACCTAGCACTATTAGACATCAAGCTACCCGACATGGAAGGCACAGAATTACTCACGACGATGCACCAGAACGTGCCTAAAATGACGAAAATCATGATCACCGGCTACCCTTCACTGGAAAACGCTGTTGAAGCATTAAACCTAGGAGCTGACGCATACACCATAAAACCTGTCAAACCCGAGAAATTGTTATGGCTCATAGAAGAAAAACTGGAGAAACAACGAACAGCTGAGAAGATGAGCGAGGAAAAGGTTACAGAATGGATCAAAACACGAGCACGAAAAATAGAGCACGAAAGCCCGAAATAAACGCATATACCCACATTTTTTCTACAAAACCTGCACTTGTATGTTGGTAGCGGGGGGTTGATTTGAACAACCGATCTCTGGGTTATGAGCCCAGCGGGTTCACCTGGCTACCCCACCCATATAGGAGGCTACATCCACCTCTCTGTCTGAACGTGCCTCTCGCTACGGTTTTGCCCCGCCACCTCAACAGTGGCACATGAGTATCTTAAATATTTTTATACCAGTATACCCCAGCATTGCCCTCTAAAAGACTGCGCGAAAAGTCTATACACGACTGACGTTTATTTACAATGAGGCACGCAAATGGACAAATCACAATTTTGTTATCTGTTCCACCCAAAACTGGAAAACCCAGTGTTCGTAGAAGGCCTCCCAGGATTCGGAAACGTAGGGAAAATCGCAGCACGACTACTAATCGAGTTTACACAAGCCAAACCATTCGCAGAACTGTATTCCCCATCTTTCCCAGACTACGTTATCATAAACAACCACGGAATCTGCCGTCCACCGCGCTATGAATTCCATGTAGCCCAAACAGAGGAAAAACATTTCATTATCCTAACAGGAGATGCACAGCCTTCTCTCGAAGACGTAATGGTGCACTACGAACTATGCGGAGAAATCTTGGACTTTGCAGAAAAACATGGATGTAGATTCGTCGTGACCATGGGGGGAGCGCCTACGCCACGTCCTGCAGAAGAAGTTTACATAGCTGCTACATCTCAGAAGCTCGCCGTAGAAACAATGGAAAAAGGTGCTGCAATCTATGGAAAGGGAAGAATCGTAGGTGCTACTGGCCTCCTGTTAGGACTCGCCAAAAAACGCGGATTCGAAGGCATATGCCTGTTAGGTGCAACCACAGGACTCGAGACTGATCGAAGAACAGCATTCTCCGTCTTCAAATTGCTCATGAAATCATTGGGAATAGAAGTAAAAAAGGACGCTCTAGAAAAGCTTAGGAGAAAGCATTAAGAACAACGATACACATTGATTTGCTAAATGTGGGACGTTACATGAAGAAAGCACGAAAGGGATGGAAGATTCCTGAAAGATTCGCCAAGACAACATTGACGATTCTGGCTGTTCTACTTATATTTGGAGGACCCACCTACCTCATGCTCACTCTTCAAAGATTGGGTGTTCCCTCCCTTCTTTTCACTCTTACCGGTCTAGCTTCCTTCACAGCAGGCGTAATCCTCTTTATGCACTTGGCTAAAGAATAGAAGAAAGTTAAGGCTTCTACCCAGACTTTCTAACAGTTGTAAAAGTAGGCCAATTGCCGATTGCAAACGAAACATATAAAATATGCTACAAGGCATATTAATATGACTAGTTCAATTTAGATAAGAGGAGAAAACGCAGGTGTCCAAAGAACAGCCAGTTAAAAGAACAACCATCATCCTAGATGAAGAAGAACGCAAGTACATTGATTCACTCATTGGGGAAGGAAAAGAACCAGGCATCAAACCCCTCATATCAAAAATGCTAGATGTCTACCGCAGCATGATGATCTACGACTGGAAATACCCCGGTGAGTATTACTGCGGCATCAGCCGTGTTGCCTTCGTAAACGTCGAGCTCGTTAACATAATGCTTCAGCATGTTCCGAAGGAGAAGTGGCGGGAGGTTGGTCAAAAAACCGGGGAAGCTGCCAGAATGTCCATGGAGGCGAGCCTAAACATACAAACCGCTAATCGAGAAAAATGGTCCGACGTGTTTAAGCGGTTGCGTGTTCAGGGTTTTGGTGATTTTTATCTGCGGGATAAATACGTTATTATTAAGACGCCGTTTATCAATAACTCTGAGGTGTTATGTGGCTTCTTGGAGGGTTTATTGCGTATCCGATTGGAGGTGAAAACGTCTGCTCCTCCGCTTATTTTCGAGATAGTTGGCTGATTTGTAAATATTTGTGTTGAACGAATCTCTGCTAATGTATAGTCTTTTTTTGTCCGTTAATCTATTACAAGTAGAGTAATTATCTTCCGTCTGGCATGCATGCAAAAAAGATAGAAAACTTGTTTGGTGTTCAAGCAAGTAATTGTGCCAACATTCTAATTGCGTCGATGAAGAGGTAAATTTCAACTGCGAGTCCGATCAATAGAATTATGGGGAAAATGTAGAATTCGATTATCAATTTAGTTTCGCGGTTCATGATTTTTCCTACAAAAACAGGGAAATTCCAGTTATTTAGCGTCTGTTTCGTTACACAGTGTATGTCTTGATTTGCATTATATCGAAGCCTTGATTTACCCTACAATACTGTAGTTCAACGTTAAATTGTACTCTCGGTTTGATATGGTTGTGTCTTCTTTTAAGAATACCCAGAAGTAGTTTGATGTGTTTCCTGCTTTAATCGATGTCAAAATCCTTGAAGTTCACTCACCACATGAATTTTAATGCATAGAGCCCATTCAGGATCAACATCTCTTGTGATTTCTTGTGATGCTTCCCTCACTTCTCAAGGCTTGAATATCACCCAGTCACATTCAAACTTTTATTTTCCATTTGATTTGGGAGGCGTTCATTTCAATAGGTTTTACAATCTTGTTTTAAAATTCATAATCTATTTCTATATTTGGCTCCGAGTTTGAATCCGAAGAGTAGGACGGAATATCCATTGCGCATACTGATGGTGTCTCCATACTTCCCCCCGTACTCGGGAGGGTTAGAATACCACGTGCTAGAGCTCTCCCGCGGCTTAGCCGAGAAAGGCCACGAAGTCACTGTTGTAACTTCAGAGACGAGAACGATGGTTATGGATAAGGTTAAAGTGAGTAGCCATCAAAGCCTATTTAGGCCGCTTAATAATCCCATAGCGCCGAGCATGCTGTCGTCATTATTACTTAGGAACGCAGACCTCATTCACTGTCATGGCTATTTTAACTTCTCCTCAAATCTCTCCATCCTAGCGGGCAAGGTTAGGAAGATTCCCGTGGTTTGCACTTTTCATGGTTACGCGTTATTCTTCAGAATTTTTAGCCGATTTATGCAAAGGCTTTATGATAATACCGTCGGCCCTATGATGCTGAAACAATTCAGTGCGATTGTTGCCCTAACGAACTCAGACAAAGAGATTCTTAAGAGACTAGGAGCTCCGGAGGACAAAATCAATGTTATAGCTAATGGTATAGACGCAATGAATCATTTCCCACGAAATGAGTGGAACCAAAATAGGAATATTACATTGTTTGTTGGACGTCTGATTCCTAGAAAGGGTGTAAAATACCTGTTAATGGCGATGCCCAAGATACTCCGTGAGAGAAACTCTATCAAACTCGTGGTTGTAGGTGAAGGCCCTGAAAAAAACGAGCTACTAGAAATTTGCGATAAACTAGAGATTAAAAACTCTGTATCGTTCTTAGGTCACGTGTCAAACGGGGAACTTAAGAAGCTATACAACTCGGCTGTTGCCCTAGTGCTCCCGAGCCTTCGAGAGGGCATGCCGTTGGTGCTGCTAGAAGCTATGGCCGCGGGATGTCCAGTTGTGGCAACTGAGATTGATGGGATGGGGGAGACTGTTAGGAATGAAGAAACGGGCCTGCTGGTCAAACCAGAAGAGCCAGATGAGCTCGCGCAAGCTGTGATCAAGGTCTTGAGTGAAGAGGTAGAGACGCGGAAGATGATTCAAAAAGCAAGAGGGATTGTTAAAAAAAGATTTGATCGGTCACACATGGTCGAAGAAATAGATAAGCTATATACAAACCTCATGTCAAGCTTCTAACTAGTTGGATTTTGGGGTTGCGCCATGTTAACCATAGACTTCCTCTGTTCCCCGCATCATAAAATTCGTTTAAAGCGCAAATATTGCGTGCCATTAATACGATAATGTTAGATGCGTTGGTGTACTTGATTGCCTGTTGAAGTTGTATCAAATCAGATGTTCAACACTTGCTCGATCGCCAATCTCGCGTAAAAGCTAGGATGGTTAACACAAGCTTTTGTTCGGATTCAGATTTAGAATTCATAATCTATTTCTTGCTCATTATCTGATATCAAGATTAAAACCAACTTCAATTTCGGACAATGCTGGGATAGAGGCTGCTTTGAGACTATACGTTGTGATCCCTGTGTATAACGAGCGGGAAACTATCGGAGAAATTGTAGTGGAAACCCGACAAGTTCTTCTGCGTATGGGTATAGAACATGAGATCGTTGTAGTGGACGATGCCTCAATTGATGGGACAGGCGAGGTTGCTGAGAGCCGCGGTGCCACTGTTTTGAGGAATCAAGAAAATCGTGGTAAAGGCTATTCCATTAGAAGAGGATTAGCATACGCCGAGAATGGGTTTGTCGTTACAATCGACGGTGATGGGAACCTCCTCCCTAGTGACATCCCAAAGGTTGTTGAGCCGATATTATCGGGACAAGCTGATGCTGTCATTGGATCGAGGTTTTTAAGTCAGCGGCCTAAAATGCCTTGGATCAAGTTGTTCGGGGCTAGGTGGATTAACATCCTTGTATTCGCGATTACTGGGTGTTATTTCAGCGATGTGCCCAGTGGCTTCCGGGCGTATTCTCCTAAAGCCTTATCCGACCTCAACTTAGATGCTGAGGGCTTTGAAGTTGAAGTTGAGATGACTGTGGAAGGGCTCAGGAAGGGATACAGGTTCGTCGAGGCTCCAATCTCATATACTGAAAGAAATTACGGAGTATCAAGGATCCACATCCTCAAAGTGGCGCTTCGCATCTTGGAGACCGCCGTCAGAAAGGGGTTGAGGAGATATGCTTAACTGGAACTATCGTCGCAGGATAAATGAGATAAGTCTAGGTTCAGTGTTGCTAGGGGCGACGATTTTCATTTGCTCCTTCTATTTGTGGATAACTATGCGTCCTTTGGCTGGGCTAATGGGGGTAATTGGGCTTTTTTTAGTGGTTAGTGGAACCGTTTTAACTCTACTTACCCAGAATCGGTATGTCGACAGTAACTTAGCAGGAGATGCAGCACTGACCACGTGTCTGCAATATCAGCATGTACTGGAGCATTACGACTGCAAGGGGCAGGGGGTTCACATTCCAAACAGCACAAATGGCGGGATTAGAGTTTATGTCCCTATCGAGGAAAACGGCTTAGGAACCTTACATAATGGCGGAACACAGCTCAATGGAGGAGAACCGTTGAATAATCATGGAGTGATTATACCTCCGCTGGAAGAGTTTCATAATGTTAAATTGTTTGTTAAAAATGGTATGAACGGAGCCTCACAAGAAGGCCTTCTACTCCTCCCAATGGGATTAAGCCTTTTAGAAAGATTTGAAAGGGAATTGAATGTTGATTTCAGCCGCGTAAAAATTGAGGAAGTTCCAGAACTACTTGAGTTAGTCTTGACGAAGAAGCTTGAGATCGTGGAAGACATGAAAATCGGTCTCGGAAATCCCAGCCTGAACGTTACTCTTCACAACAGCATTTTCTTCGATTTCTGCAGGTCCATACGAGACCGATGCCCCACTATCTGTGAAAAAGTTGGTTGCCCGGTTTGCTCTGCAATAGCCACTGTTCTGTGTAAGAACACACATAGATGCGTTATGATACGGCACGTGGATGTGGATGAAAAACGGAAGGTTCAAGAAATCATGTTTGAACTGCTTGATCCTCCCGAAAAAATGGTTAACCATAATGGCTGAGGAGTTAAAACTTGAATTTTCCGACACTTGAATTTTCGAAAATAAAGAAACGAAGTTCGCTTATCCTTACGATGGGTTGTGTTGGAATTCTTGCTTTGTGTCTTCGCTTAATTCCTCCGCTCTTGTCGGGAACCATTCCTTTTTTTGACCCTTGGATGGCGCTAGAGTTTATTCAGCGTGGATACTATTGGGAGTACCTTCCGTTCTATCCACTATTCATCCTGTTTGTTCACATGATAACTGGGCTAGACTCAGTTACGATGATTCGTTTCTTACCCCCCATACTTAACACCCTATCAATTATCCCCATGTACTTTCTTGTCAAAACATTAACTGGCAACAAAAGGACAGGAATTTACGCCTCACTTCTGTGGGGAATATGTGAAATCGGGGCTTGCCGACAGAGCAGCGCAGTGGCGGAAGGTTTCGGGCTTTTCCTAATGCCAACTGTTTTTTACCTTGCCTTCTCAGCGTTAAAATGCTCCGATTTCAAAAGACGCATACTCTATTTGGGAATAGTTTACGCATTTTTAGGAGGTTCCCATCACCTTGCTACCTCAATGACATTGTTGCCGATTTTAGCTATTCTACCATACGTTTTGTGGAGATGCAGGGGTCAACCTTGGTTTCGGCGCTTCTTAGTTGTCGCGTTTTTGATGTTGGTTATCTGGTTGGGGTGGGCCCAGACCCCTTGGTATCGAGGCTTTATCGGGCGTTCGTTTGATAAGTATTATCAAGCGTTTGAATCTGCCTTTCTTGGAGAGGCACAGCCATCTAGTGTAAATCTTGTTAAGTTGTATATTACGGTGCCCAGTGAAGGTGGAGGAGTGAGATGGGTTGACTTCTTCGCTCTTTTGGGTTCAAGCATAATTGTGGGTGCGCTAGCGTTAGTGAAGTTTTTCAAGACAGTTCGAAATCCGATTAGAGAGCATCAAATGGTTTTTTTAACCATCTGGGCGTGTATAATGGGGGTTAATTTTCTTCTTAACGTTTATATCGATATGGTTTTGCCTCTCTGGTATGCGATTTTGTCCTATCGGGCATGGGTTTACTTAGTGTTTCCTTTGCAGATAATGGCGGCAAGCAGTCTCACGGGTATTCGAAGAAACAAGTATATGCTACTTTTCTTGATCCCGCTGTTCCTAACCGCGACCATAGGAGCAGTTCGTTTCATAGAGCATATCACCGCTAACTTCCCGCCAGGAGGACTATAGGGACAGAGGTGGAGGAGAGGTGAAAACCAAGGCTGCAAACTGTGCTTTCCTCGTACTACTTCTTGTTATCCTTTTAGTGGCTTGCCAGACGCGTCCAGCTCATTGTTCACCCGATACTCTTTACCTAGATAGCATCGATGTCCAAGATGGAACTCCATCCCCAACTCCACGTTATGAAATGAACTGCTTTGGCCCTGATGACCCCCCAGCCTCATTCGCCTTAGATGATACTACGGTTACTGACGTGTACTGGTACAGTAGACTTTACACGGGTACCCTTGCTTCTGACTCTTACACTTTATACATTTACTTTTCAACCACTAGAGCGGGCTTTGACGTGACCATAGAAGTGGGCAAATGCGCCAACGACGGATCAGGCTATGTCGATATCACAACAGATTATCTTTGGAGTGCTGATAACACTGGCGGTGTGGTAACTTTGGTTACATTAGACTTAGGCACAGGAGCTGAGACAAGCTTCAACGATGAGCGGCTTCGACTCCACTTTTACTGCACGGTTAAGGAGGGAACCCTATACTTTGACGGGGTTGATGAACCGAGTCGCTTGATTACACCAAGTGGGACTCCTCCAATCCCTGAATTTCCTTCTACAGAATTTCAGATCGCAATACTCGTCATCAACCTACTAATCGTCTCCCATCTCCTCAGGAGGGGTAAAAAATCTACGCGCAACTAAAAGAAAATCGCCTTTTCCTCCTCTTCCTTTCAAGCGGAATCTTCACCACAGTGATGTCGATTTTCAAGTGGAACTTCTTTTACCTTCCATTCTTCATTCTCGGACTGGTTATGTTCTGGTTAAAGATTGTGAACGGAAATCTGAGGGAACTGAGTTATAGTCCCAGATTAAATGAAAAAATCATTGGAGCCACTTGTGCTTTATTCGGATTTTCCCTTAGTTTTTACTCTGCTCCGCGAGGAATCATTTTTGCCTTCATTTTCTCAGGAATATCAATATACTTGTTCGGTCTCAATTCAACAAATCAATTTTACCTTCCAACTATCATCCTTGTTCTATTCGGATTGAATGAATACTTCTACATGGAACTTCAACAATTGCTTTTGCCGATATCAGGCAACTTCACTACCGTTTTAATCGCTTTTGTAACTACTTTCTTCGCCTTTCTAGGAGTTAATATTTCCACTAGAACCTACAATACATTAAGCGGAGTACCCACGAACAGTTCTTTGATCGCTTTCCACGACCTCCACGAAAATCAGGCATCAGTAATATTTAATCCACAGTGTAGCGGAATCGAAGGAGTGATCCTATACACCATCATGTGCCTTTTAATCTTACCAGACTTACCAATAAAAAGAAACAAAAAAATTATCTACGGCGTCATCGGGTTCGCAGGGTCCTTCATAATTAATGTTGTTCGAATACTCGCCCTCTTCGTGGCTGGCATTCTCTGGGGGCTCGACGGAGTCTTGTTATTCCACAAAATCGGTTACGGCTTCTTTTTAGCCTGGTCAACGATGTTCTGGTACATAGTCTCTAAACGAACCCTAAGACGAGGCGAAGGCAATACATCACAGCTTTCATAAACTAGCGTTAAAATTCAGTTTCAGAATCCATAACCTATTTTACTGTAGTCAAAGCCAGATTCAGAATCAACATTGCGAGTCTGAACGACGGAGCACTGTTAGATGAACACGCTAATGGTCGGATTAGACCTTAACCCTCCTTGGGTAGAGGGGATAAGAAACAGCGTCCGAGAACTCTCCCTGCACCTTCTGAGCAAGGGGCACAACATCCATTTCCTAACAAAAGGGTTTAAACACCAAAAGAAACACCAGGTCATCGACGGAATAACCTACCACAGAATCCCAACAAAAGAAAGCACTGGGTACCTGCGTGGAGCCCAACGCTTCCTCCTCAAACTACCTAAAACCCTATCAGAAGTCGCAAGGGAACACGAAATCAATGTCACCCACGGACACAGCTCCTACCCAGCCTTCGGAGCATACCTAGCACTATGCTCCACCTTGACAAACTCAAGAAAAATTTTTAGCCAATACTCCCACACAGCCAAAGCTCCCAATTTTGAATACTCAAGAACGCTAAGAACTGCCCTCACACTGGCCAAGGAACCATCATTCTTAAAATCAGGCAGCCACCTCCTCAACGGCGTAATAGTCACAAGCCAAAAAGCTTACGTTAAACTCGTCGAACAAGGCTTTCCGAGCGGTAAGCTACACCACATACCCATAGGAGTAGACACGGACCGATTCAACCCAAAACTTGAAGGAAAGAAAATCAGAGAGGAGTTCAACATCCCGAACAACTGCAAAGTCATACTATTCGCTGGAGATTTAACTCCCTACAAAGGCGCCGAAACCATGATTCAATCTCTAAAACTCGTCGTAAAGAACCACGCCAACGTGAGATGTATCATGCTGACAAAGGGAACATACGAACACGAAGAATATAGACGGAAGACTGTGCAATCGCTCATCGAGAATCTAGGGTTACAAGACAAAATATCACTCTTAGGAGTTAGAAAGGACATTGAACGTATCTACGCAACCTCAGACATCGTGGTCCTGCCGTTTTCACCAAGCTACGCCCTAATGGACATACCCAGAGCACTGCTAGAAGCCATGGCCACGGGAAAACCCGTGGTTACAAGCGACGTTGGAGGCATCTCAGAAGCAGTGACGCACATGAAAACAGGGGTATTAATCAAGGGCGACAACCCCGCAGAGGTAGCCGAAGCAATAACGCTACTCCTTGAAGACAACGGAATCTCAGAAAAGCTGGGTAAAAACGGTCGGAGCTTGGTGGAAGAGAAGTTTACGTGGGTGAGCATCGTCCAAGAAATAGAAAAGGTATACTTGCAGGCGTGAAACGGTGATAAGAGAAAATAAAAAGAAAAGAGACGTGATAATATTCCTTCTCGATGGTTGCAGAGCAGACGCCCTAAAGAAGGCTGAAGTACCCAACATAACGAAGCTAGCCTCAGAAGGGATGTCCGCAGAAAACGCAACCACCGTCTACCCATCATTAACAGCCGTTGGACACACGTCCATACTAACAGGCGCCTATCCAGAGAAAACAGGAATAATAAACCATTTCTACTGGGACAAAGAGAAAGGGAAACTGGTAAACCTGTTCTCAGACGAACACATCGAGGTCCCAACCATATTCGACATCCTAGCAAAAAACGGAATGAAGGGAATAAGCACAGGAGCCCACATGAGAAAGGGATCAAAGGACTCCTTAACCAGAAGAGTGATCAGAAAGACAGCGGGCTACATAGCCTCCACGCCGATTATGAACACACTGTCAAAAAATCCATCGCTCTACCGTTTCCTCAGAAAATACGCTGTAGGACAATTCTCAGAATTCAAAAAAGCCTACGAAAGCGGAGAACACGCCCTCTACTACCTATGCTTCAACGAAGTGGATAAGGCAGGACACCGCCATGGGCCAGAAAGCAACAGATACTACGAATCGATAGAACAGTGCGACAATAAACTCGAAGAGACACTAAGCCTGAGAGAAGAACTTAAGCGCGACACGACAATAATCATAACCTCAGACCACGGACAGACCACACTGAAAGAAAAGCTCCCCCTTGAAACCCTCTACTTTGACGAGGTTGGGTACAAAGTGGACGAAGTTAGAGAGCTAGCTGGCTCAGTGATCATAACCTACAATCGGGGAAAAGAGAACATGGCAGTGGCTACCATTGTTTCACGCCACGTCCAGATGTGGCTACAAAACGAAAGAGACATGGAAAGACTTGTCAAGGGTCTGAGTTCTAGAAAAGGCGTTACATTCGTGAAAACGAGAGAAGAAACAAAGCCGATAGGCATATACCACAGAAGACTCGGCGACGTGACCTTCTGTTTAGAAGACGGATACGGCTTCGACTTCCTACCTCTAGCTGAGTCCGGCGATCATGGAGGAGTGAGCGAGGCAGAAATGAATGTTCCAATAATCCTCTGGAGAGAGGACATCTCAAACAAAGCCACAGACATAGCTTCCGTAACCAACATCGCACCAATCATAATTAACATCCTGAACGCGAAGAGTGGTCTCGCATACTCTCCAAAATCAGTCAGGTGGAATCGCGAAAAGACATGAAGGTAAGCGTGGTCGCCACCGTCAAAAACGAGGAAGATAGAATATCTGAGTTTCTAGACTCGCTCTTAAATCAAACACGCCGACCAGACGAAATAATCATAGCCGACGGTCACTCAACCGATAGAACTTCTGAAATAATTCGAAACTGCACCAAAAGGCACCCTTTAATACGACTAGTAGACACGCGTGACCTCACCATTGGAGAAGCTAGGAACCGAATAGTCAAGGAAGCTTCCAATGAGACCGTCGCTGTCGTGAACTGCGACCGCCTAGACCCGAGGTGGCTAGAAAACCTAATCGCAGGGCTCACCTCAGCAGACATTTCTGTTGGGATTTGTGAGAACGATGCAAAAACGCTCTTTGAGAAATGCGTATCCGAGCTGACCCTTCCTAAAGTACCGACTAATCTATTTTCGCCAGCCTACTTTGCATACTGCGCCTTTAGAAGAAACGTCTGGGAAAAGGTGGGTGGATACCCCGATAGTTCAACCGGAGAAGACACTTCATTTGCATTCAAACTTAAGGATGCTGGATTCAGGATTAAGCGGACAAAGGATGCTGTCGCATACATGCAATTGCCTAAAAATTTCCGATGGCTTTTCTGGAAGAAATTCTGGATCTCGGAAGGGGATGCAAGGTTACGTCAACTCTCCAAGTTTAGACATCAAATCCGCCGATGGACCCTAATAACGTGCCTAGCATTTCTAGGAGGATTAACATTAATCAATTCAATTTTCTTGCCGATCTTGCTACTCTTTATAGCGACAATTGTCGGGGCCACGATATTCATTAGTTCAAGGATAGCCCTAAAGCTACAACGTTATTCTGCCGTTATTTACGTGCCCGCAATAATCTTTGTCAATGAGACAGGTCACGCCCTTGGTGCGGTCTATGGTATGCTTAAGAGAGGATTTGATGCACTAAACGTCAGCGGCGACGTCATCCATGTTGCTGATCAACGTTACGAAGACCTTACACACTCATGGTGGTATCCCAATGTCCTCCGTCTTCTGCCTAAGGAATACTCGATTACCTTAGATGTGGGTATGGGATGTGGTTTTTTTCTCCCTCACATTAAGGGTGAAAAGGTGGGATTAGAGGTGAACAAAACACGTGCGAGAATGGCAAAGAAAAACACGAATGCGAACATACTCGTTGCAGATGCTCTTCACCTTCCATTTAGAGACGGAGTCTTCGATTTAAGCATCTGTACTGAAGTTTTAGAGCATCTTAGAAGCCCAGAGCGCGGGCTGAAAGAGATCCATCGAGTTTTGAGGAACTGTGGATGCCTGATATGTAGCGTTCCGAATCTACAATATTTCGGACGAATCTTCTATAACATGTCTAAGTTAGGAACAAGAAAAATGGTCAAAGTCATGCAAGAAATAAAAGTCGGACATAAACAGGGTTGGGACAATGTACTTTTGACGTATTTGCTTCATGAAAACGATTTTGAGATCGATAGGTACAGTGGCGGCGTTCTACCAATGTGGCTCTTTAAGAAGAAACTGAAGTTCGCGGCGTATGCTTTAGGTAGAATCTTCCCGACTCTATCATCTAACCTAATTGTGAAGTGTAGAAAGAAGTGACAAAACATGAATAACAAGCTAAAAATTTTTACAGCCAACGACCATTCTCTCGCACGCGCAACAAGAACAAAAATAGGTTACTATTGGTATCCGCAACACGAAGTAGCTCGCAAACTTTTACCGAACAATTACTCTATAGCTCTGGATGTAGGATGCGGCGAGGGTTTATGGTTAAATTCATTAAGCAAAGAAAAAGTTGGACTCGAAATTGATAGAAGAAAAGCTAAAATTGCAAGAGAAAGAGGTTACAATATTATAGTTGGGGATGCACACAGCCTTCCGTTTAAGAAAGAAATATTTGACTTAGTTACCTTTCTGGAGGTAATTGAACATCTAGATTCTCCTATACAAGCATTAAGAGAGATCAGTCGCGTCTTAGAAACCAATGGGAAACTAATTCTAACAACTCCAAATCTACAAGACCCACTTCAAATTTTATCTAACCTTGTACCACATAAAATCAAACCATGGACAAAAACATATGAAATCCATTTTGAAGGTTGGGATTATATTACGCTTAGAGACCTTCTCCTTCATGTTGGCTTCGAAGTTGAAAAAAGACTTGGAGACGTCGCCCGCCCATTTCCCACCTCAATTGCAAAAGCGGTTGCCAAACTAATTCCGTCTTCGGCGTTTCACATTGCTGTGAGGGCAAGTAAGAGATGAGAATTTGTATTCTATGTCTAAGCCAGATTCCAAATCTGCTCTTCAACTTAGCCTTTTGCTTCGGTTTCTTACACACCTTTACAAGAAAGGTTTTCAGACGGTGAAAAAATGCGAATTGCAATGCTTTACCCAAACCCCGAGCCTAAAGGTGGACCCTACGTACATTTAATCAACGTTAAATGCCAACTGGAAAAAATGGGACATGAGGTTTGGGTGCCAAGATTCAATAGAATCCAGCGCCTTGGCCGTCCTCATTCCTACGCCTTTAATCTTCTCATCGTCAAGAATTTCAACCAGATCATCCGGGATTTTGATGTTGTTCACTGCATGAGTGGAGGAGGAGCCTCCTTTTCACTGTACCGAAAAATCTCTAGCGTAAAAAAACCGTTGGTCACAACATATCACGGCTCTTGGTTCAGATTGGACAGCGTTGCGAGACAATGCAGTGGCTACGGAGTGAGAGACCTCCCTACATGGCTGATGTTTCATCCAGTTGAGGAAAGGACAAAGAAATTGGCTCTTTCCGAGGCTGATAGGGTTTTAGCGGTCAGTGGATATGTGAAAAAGACGTTGATATGCGACTATAAGATTCCCGATGAAAAGATTGAAGTTTGTTACAACGGAGTGGACGCTAAATATTTTCAGCCGATTGGTGAAACACTGCTTGAGAACAAGGCGAACCCAGTTGTTCTTTACGCTGGCGATCTGATATCCCGTAAAGGTATCGGCTTCTTGCTAAAGGCAATTCCAAGGGTTCTAAAAGAGGCTGAAGCGGATTTCGCGTTCGCTGGAGATGGCTACTGGAGGTTAATCATCGAAGACACTAGCAGAAGGCTGGGGTTCAGAAAAAACGTCAAATTTCTTGGCCACATCCCCTACGACAAAATGCCCACCGCTTACAGATCCTGCGACTTGTACGTTCTTCCCTCGTTAATGGAGTCTTTCGGGTTAACCTTAGCTGAGGCCATGGCTT
The DNA here is from genome assembly GCA_964556565.1 of uncultured Candidatus Bathyarchaeia archaeon. Lineage (GTDB taxonomy): Archaea > Thermoproteota > Bathyarchaeia > Bathyarchaeales > Bathyarchaeaceae > SOJZ01. Next base: position 14,748 of record CAZKWF010000003.1, on the reverse strand, counting down.
GCGGAAAGCCCGTTATAGCTACCAATGTCGGCGGAATATCCGAGATAGTTCAACAGAGGAAAACCGGCATTCTCGTTAGGCCGGGGGACATTGAAGGTTTAGCTGAGGCTATGATAGAGTTACTATCAGATTCGAGACTCGCTAGCCGGTACGGAAAAGAGGGAAGGGGGATCGTTACGGAGAAATTCACATGGGAGGCTGTTGTAAAGCGAGTTCTGCAAGTATACGAGGAGGTTTCAAATTGAGAGGAGCTGAGTGGTAAGAATGCGTGTTTGTTTTGTTGTAAGCGAGATCTTTCATTGGGGAAGGCACGGTGGTTTCGGGGCGCTCACAAGAACCATCGGAAGCAATCTGGTAGAGAAGGGGATTGAAGTATACGTTGCAACCACTCAACGAAAAGGTCAAAAGCCAGTTGAGACACTGGACGGCATGGTTGTCCTCGGCTACCCACCACACCTACATTCAGCTTTCTCTCCCTCTGTACGCGCACGCATCAAATCAATCGACGCCGACGTTTATCACAGCGAACAACCGATAGTCAGCTCTTACATAGCAATTAAGGCTGCACCTCACCGCAAGCACATAATCACTTTCCAAGACCCAGTGGGGAAGGAGGATAGAACGCGCATGGAAGCCTACGCCCGTGAACCGCCGCTTCCATGGTTTAAATCGAAAGTTTATGCATTTCTTTCAGAACCCCTGAGAAGGAAAGCCATTCGCATGGCAGATGCTCTCTATTGCCAAGCAAAATACATCATTCCAAAGGTGATGGCAATGTACGGCTTAAGCGTGCCTCCATGTTTTCTGCCAAACCCGGTTGAAGTCGAACGTAAGACTATAAAAAAGGCGGCTAAACCAACCGTGTGCTTTGTAGCACGCTGGGATCTAGTCAAGAGACCTGAATTGTTCTTCAAGCTGGCAAAGGAGTTTCCCGATGTCAAATTCATAGCCATCGGAAGGGCGCACGATGAAAAACGAGATCGTTACCTCAGACAACGATATTCAGGGATTCCAAATTTAGAAGTGCCCGGATTTGTCAGCGAGGAAGAAAAATACGAGATACTGAAGAGATCGTGGATAATGATAAACACAAGTGTCCACGAGTGCTTGCCGGTGTCATTTTTAGAAGCCGCTGCTAATAAATGCGCCATATTGAGTTCAGAAAACCCCGACGATTTCGCTGAGAACTTTGGGTATCACGTGAAGGATGACAAATTCTCTGAAGGACTACGATTTCTTCTAGAGGATGACAGGTGGAAAGAGAGGGGTGAGAGGGGGTTCCGTTATGTAAAGGAAATCCACGAATTGAATAAGGTTGTTGACAGACACATCAAGGCTTATGAAAAACTCTTGAACGGGTAGGGGGACTCAGATGCGCGTTCCAGAGAGAATAGACGCGTTAGACGTTTCTGACAGGAACATTCCAAACGCGTGGAAACTTCACCACACCTACAGATACAACCTTGCTAAGAGATACTGCCGAAACAAAGTGGTGTTAGATGTAGGTTGTGGAACCGGATATGGAGCGTACATGCTTTCAGAGGTAGCAAGGCATGTTGTAGCCTTGGATGTAGCTAATTGCTTTAAAAGGAGGTATAAAACACACAATGTGAAGTTTGTCCGCTCAAGCGCTGAGAGGATGCCCTTTGTAAACGCGTTCGATGTGGTCATCTGCCTTGAAGTCATAGAGCATGTGAAGAAACCGGAAAAACTTCTTCAACGGATTTATGGGGCGCTTAAAAACAAAGGACACTTGATACTCTCAACGCCCAACAGGAAGTATAGTTCTAAAGATGGCATGGTCCGCCCCCTCCACCTTAGAGAGTTCTATTTAGGTGAATTACTTGAAATAGTGCACCAGCACGGCTTCAGTGTTGTAAAAGTGATCGGGCAGAACCTTAGTAGATGGCACGACGTAATCACCGGACCTTTAAGACGGCATCCGCGTCAACCCTGCCGACAGAACATTAAAGAGACCTACAAACCTTCAACGAGGATCTTTCCTCATTTTGTTCTGCTAAATTGCAAGCTAGGATACTTTCTGCCGCAATATTCCAATACAATTATTGTTGTAGCGAGAAAATAGAGAGAAGGACCTTTTATGTTTGAAGAAGAAAAGGGGAAAAGTAAAAATCTGGGAGCCTTAGAGTTTTACGATGCATTATACAAAACGGATTTTAAATGCGCCGAGGAAACATATTATGACTTTATTTCTGAATTAATTAGCAATGTGAGAGGCAAAAGAGTTTTAGACGTGGGCTTTGGGCGAGGGGAAATACTGTTAAGAGTCCATAACAAGGGCGGTTTCCCTTATGGTGTAGAAATAAGTGAGAGAGCAATTGATATCTGCAAAAAGGTTATTCCCGCAGCTACATTGGTGTTAAGCCCTGCTGAATCGTTGCCTTTTAGGGATAATTTTTTCCATATGGCGATATGTTCAGGAACACTAGAGCACTTCATCGGACCTGCTGAAGCTCTGAGTGAGATTTGGAGGGTTCTTAAACCTTCAGGCACATTATGTGTGGTAATACCAAATAGATGTTGGTTGGGCAACATACCCAAAGTTTTGCTCTTCCCACTTTATGCTTTAGCTAAGGTCGGTAACAGAAAAAGTGGAATTGCGTCACGCCAGCCCATAGAACGAGAGTACAGCTTCAGATTCGGAAAGACCTTTCTAGAAAAAAGTGGTTTTACGATAGTTAAATGGATGCCATATCAACGCGATGTCGTTTTGTATCAGCGTAAGTATTTTTCTATAAACAAGAGAATTTTGAGCCCTACGCGTGTGCCTGCCTCGTTGTGTCATCACCACATTTTCGTTTGCAGAAAAGGCAAAAAATTAGAGAGAATCGAAGATGCTTAAGCCTACACATTCTTCCATCTTTAACATTATCAAATATAGGCGAATGGACAGGTTTGCTTATCCACTTGCTCACTTTTTAGAGGCCATACCTGCAAGGTTAGTTAGTCGGAGAAGTACAATTGTTCCTTACATGCCTGTCGCGATCCATTTTGATGCGACAACCGCATGCAACTTACGTTGTGAAATGTGTGCTCTCCACACCCTTCCTAAAAGCGAGTTTAGCAGCCACTTATCGTTTGATAACTTCAAGAAAATATTGGACCAGTTTCCACATCATCAGATGCGACATGTAGAGATTCCTGGCAGAGGTGAACCCTTACTTAATCCAGACTTAACTAAGATGCTAAACTATGCCCAAGAAAGAGGTTTTACCACGGCCATATACACAAATGCGACGCTGATAGATGAGAACAACGTGAAAGACCTCGTGATGTATCTTGATCGAATACATTTTTCCGTAGATGGAGCCAAAAAAGAAACGTATGAGGGCATCAGGAAAGGAGCAGATTTTGATAAGGTTATGGGCAACATTTCTACGTTCATCGACGTTAATAAGACACGCCCCAAGATGTACCGTGTCAGAACATACATAAACTTTGTATGCTCTAAACTAAACTACTCCGAGATTGTGGGCATTATGAACCTTGCACATGAATTACAAGTGGATGCTGTTACTGTAACTATGGCTAGGAAAATATATCCGGGAAAAAGACTGAGCGAATACGATGAGAAAATAAGAGAGTTACAGAGACTAAGTTATCAGAGTGTACTATGTTCTTTAACGAAAGCCCAGAAACTTAGCGAGAAATACGGAATCAGCTTTTCATTTCAACCCCTTAAATCAATTGCACAAGAATGTGTTTGGCCTTGGGTAGGGTTGTTTATAACATATGATGGCTTTGTGGTTCCTTGTTGTCTTATAGCAAATCCGTCGATAATCAACTTTGGCAATGTTTTTCATGAACCTGTTAGGAGAATCTGGAATAATTCACAGTATCAAAAGTTTAGAAAGAAGTTGATGAATAAAGACCCGCCTACGATGTGTGTTAGATGTGGATTATAAACAGTACGCGATTATTGTTTAGAGGAAAGGCTAAGGACAACTTACAGCGGCTCAAGAGCCACTCTCCAGTACTATCCTCTTTGTCAGAGGAGACTAGATATGGGAAATAACGCGTCCACACTAACTACACCGAATAAAGAAAAGAGGGAAGTTGAATAGTTTGTGTAGTGATTTCAAGGTTGTCCCATGGGGCTGGTATGGTGCGGCTTTGAGACTTGTTCCCACAAATTCTTCGACCATGTTGGATGTTGGATGTGGGGACGGAGGTTTTCTTGCTCTGATCGGGCGAAAGGGAGTACGATTCGGGATCGATACGAATTTAAAGGCGATAAAGACTGCCAAAGATCATGGGCATGCGATTTTGGCAGACGCGCATCACTTACCATTGAGACACCATTACTTTGATGTTGTGACATGTTTAGAAGTTCTGGAACACGTAGACAGCCCAATAAATTGCCTGAAAGAAGTGAAGCGGGTTCTAAAAGAGGAAGGAACGTTTATAGTGAGCGTACCAAACGTTGTAAGTCCATACAGAGTTTTTCGTAATTGGCTTAGACCTCTAAGCTATAAGACACCTATAGAACATAGGCAAGGATGGGATCCGGGACTGCTTTTTAATCTTTTAACGACAAACGGTTTTATTATCAAAAAAATTACGGGTAGCATGGTTATGCCGATTCTTGGACGGTTTAGATTTCTATGGAGCGTCGCTTCATTCTTGGGTAGGTCATTTCCCGCCCTTTCAAATAATCTAGTATATCTAGCAAGAAATGAATGTGGGCGGCCTATTGAAGCAAACCACAAAAGGAAAAATGTTGAGGCTGTAGAAACATGCGAATCGTGATGCTTTACCCGAGTTCAGAGCCTAAAGGCGGGCCTTACACACACCTGATCAACCTTAAACATCAATTGGAGGAAAGGGGGCACGAGGTTTGGGTGCCCAGATTTCCAGCCATTAAGCGTTTCGGTCGCCTTCACTCCTACGCCTTCAACCTCCTCATTGCCAAGAATTTCTCTCAAATCCTCCGTGGTTTCGACATAATCCATTGTATGAGTGGGGGAGGCGTCTCCCTCTCTCTATATCGAAACACCTTCAAAATGAAGACCCCCTTAGTCACCACTTATCATGGCTCGTGGCGAATATACGACTACGCGATCAGAAAATATGTGAGTCATACAGGAGCCAAGTTCCTTCTCACATCCAGTTTCATCCACCCAACCGAAGAACTATCTAAATATATCGAGTTACGGGCGTCAGACAGAATATTGGCGGTCAGCAACCATGTGAGACGCGGGCTAATGGAAGACTATGGGCTACATTCTGAAAAAATAAAAGTCTGCTATAATGGGGTAGACACCAAATACTTCTCACCAAATCCAAAGAGTGGCGAAGAAATTAGAGAAGAACTCGGTATAGACGACTCAATGGTTCTGTACGTCGGCGATGTGCTTCCCCGGAAGGGAGTAGGTTACCTCATCAGAGCCGTCCCTAAAGTTCTGAGGGAAATGCCGAAAACCAAGTTTGTTTTTGTTGGAAAAGGAAATTGGAAAATTAAATACGAGCGATTAGTCCACGAACTGGGCGTCTCTAACTCAACAACTTTCGTTGGCTACGTTCCAGATACGCTTTTGCCCGCTTACTATTCTGCTTGTGATGTTTTCGCATTTCCGACATTAGCAGAGGCCTTCGCGCTTGTCCTATTGGAGGCGATGGCCTGCGGCAAACCCATCGTTGCTACTAATGTTGGCGGGGTTCCTGAGGCTGTTAAGCATAGAAGCACTGGAATTTTGGTGAGGGCAGGGGATGCCAATGAACTAGCGTCTGCCATCGTCGAGTTGTTAAAAGATCCTGAACTAGCAAAGAAATACGGAGCAGAAGGAAGAAGGATAATTGAGAAAGGATTTACGTGGAAAGCCGTTGCGAATCGAGTTCTTCGGATATACAAAGAGGCTTTAAATAAGGCTTCGGCGGTGGATTAAAAACAGAATAAGGCGAACAAAAATGAAGATTGTTGCAGTGAATGACCATTTCCTGCCCTCTAGAGACAGCGTAATATCTCATATGTACGAGATTTATCGAAGAATGGCAAAATCTGGGCTAGACATCCATATCATCACATCAAAAATAGTTTATGGTGAAGCAAAGGGCCAAAGACTGCCAGAAATCACGGATCTTCCACCAGAAGAGACGATTGAAGGGGTACATGTTCACAGAATTCCCTTTAACCCGCCACGCTCTTTCCTCTGGAAAACCCCTGCGTACGATCTGCGTTTCGCAAAAGAAATCACATCTAAAGCGAAAGAGTTGGAGCCCGATATCGTTCACCTCCATGAGCCAAGCTTCGCCCTATCCGGCTTTGACAAACCTACGGTTGCAACGATCCATGGTCTCGGATTTTTAGAGTGGAAATACGCGTCCAGCCTGACAAAGACTTACTGGTTAAGCCATGGCATGGCTGAGCTCCTCGGTTTTCGGCACGTAGATCTAGCCATCGGAGTGTCCTCGTATATGGCAAGGGCCGTGCAACGGTACTACCGACAAAATAAAGCAGTAATCATACCTAATGGAGTTGATCTCTCACGGTTCAACCCACAGGTTGACGGCTCAGAAGTTAAAGATGAGTTTGGAGAGTTCGTCCTTTTCGTTGGTCGGCTAAGTAAAAGTAAGGGGATAATGACGTTGCTTAGAGCAGCTCAAATTTGTCATAACATTAATTTCGTCATCATAGGACCTTCTAGGCAGTGGAGGGACTATGTGAAGGTAGCTGAAGACTTACCGAACGTCCACTTAGTAGGGCTTGTCTCCCTTGAGAAACTCCTTCAATTTTATGCTGCATGTGATGTTGCGGTCATTCCAAGCTTGTTTGATCCCTGCCCACTCGTAGCTTTAGAAGCTGGTAGTATGGGCAAACCGATTGTTGCTAGTAATGTTGGCGGGGTTCCCGAGGTTTTGGGAGACGCTTGTTTGCTTGCAAGACCAGGAGATGAAAAGGATTTTGCAGCAAAAATCTCTCAACTACTAACCGATGAGAGCTTTGCGAGTGAACTAGGCAGTAGGGTCAGGGAGAGGATTGCAAAGAATTTCGGCTGGAATATTATCGTTGAAAGGACATTAAGGCTCTATGAGCAGATTGTTAGACAAACCTAATATGAACAAAGGAGCTTTATGGATAGACGATGAGGTGAGAACATGTACAGAAAGCTAACCATTAAAAGAGCGATGGGTCTTCTCCTTGTTTTGATGGCAGCGCTTTATCCATTCCTAGTCTGGAACGACGGGCATATTATCCGAATTATCGGTTTTTTGACATATTACACAAGTTGGGATAGGGCATTACATTTTTACTACCTTTATCTTTGCTTCATATACGCAGTGATAGCATTTTTGACTGGCCTATTTCTCATAACACGGAAGGACTAACCTGTAAACTACTGATGATTTGCTCTGCTCCTTAATGTCAACTTCCTTTGACGGCTCTTTTACTGAGTTCTGATTAACAAACCTTTTATTCACGAAGCAAAAGCTTGTATCGTAAGACTTTAAACTAAAGATATGGGGTTAATATTGAAACTCACACATATTTTGACCATCTGCGACTTCTGTCTGATATTTGGATTAATCATATCAGCACTATATGTCATAATTTTGGTTGGTTACATAATCAAGATGAGTCTCCAGTGGGATATTGTGACAGCGATCTTCCCTCGACCCTTCGTATCTGGTCTGGTTGCATCAATGGCCTACACCGTTAGAAAACACTTAACTCGAAGATTCCCTGGTGAGGCTAAACCCATCTCAGAGGGTATCCCAAAAACTGAGGGTCCCACCCCTGTGGGCGCTTCTGCTGAGAAGATCAAGCAGAAGATTTTCACCCATCTTCAAACGTGTCTACAAAGGTCAAAAGAGGGTGAGCCTCCAAAAGCTAAGAGAAAATCTGTAACAAAAGACACGAGAGAGTTCGATGTTCTTAAGCTCTTCGCTGGAGGAAAAAGTGTTTATGAGATTAGCCTGAGACTTCTCATGGACCCAGGACAAGTGGAGACAACAATAGCCAACCTAAATAGGAAAGGATACATAAATCATGACCTAAAACTAACCAAAACTGGGATTAAGAAAATGGTTCCTGATTGGGATTGAAAATGATCTGTAGTCCTCCTGCAATAATGATACGATCAACTCGGTGTTTACAATGAGTGTATCGCGTGTTTCAACAGGGATTCCAGGTCTTGACAGGTTGATTGAGGGTGGTTTTCCAACGGAGAGCTTAGTCCTTTTAGTTGGACCCCCTGGAGCAGGCAAAAGCACGCTGGCAGCTCAGTACTTGTATATGGGAGCAAGAAAGTATGGAGCGGTTGGCGCTTACATTTGCTTCGCCGAAACGAAGAAAGCCTTCTTACGCAACATGTTAACGTTTGGATGGGACTTTAATCAACTTGAAAAAGAGGGAAAAGTTTCATTTCTAGATTTGTCCACTACACAGGAGGAGGGGCTACAAGACAACATCAACAAAATCTTAGAAATAGTTACCACACTAAACGTTAATCGACTAGTTATAGATTCTTCTACGGCTTTATTCATGGCCCTGAAGGACCCGATCGGCGCCCGTGTTTTACTTCATTTATTATACAAGTTTCTTAAGGAGAAAAACTGTGTATCCCTGTTGATTGTAGATAAGCCGTGGGGGTCTGAATCGTTTGGACGGGGAGGAGCGGAGTTCCTAGTAGATGGGATAATTCTCCTCGAGACTTTTTATGATAAAAAAACCACGTTACGAAGAAGATTGAAGATATTAAAAATGCGAGGAACAGATCACACGAAAGAGATCCACGAATGCCATATTGACAAAGACGGTTTCAAAATCGCGTGGACAACAAAACAAAAAAGCTCAACGAAAGAGCGTCCCAAAAAGGACTAAGACCAGCTGTCCTTGCTATAAAAAATCGTCAGACTAGTACAAGCTGTTGTCTAGCTATTGTTTTGAGTTTAAGTGTCAATCACAAGTAGCACAATTTAGCAGCAGAATCTATCATTTTGGCAAGAGCGGCGAATCTTGGCTCTTTTTATTAAAAATGAAAAGGAGATAAATCTATTAGATACACTAAGCCGTCGCACTTTATGTGCATGAGGATTACAGCGAAATCGCTTGGGAGAACTGGATGGTTTAGCAGGATCTGCAACCATATACATGAGCATGAACACCTCCAAGTAAACACAAGTGGAAAATCATACGCCCACGTTTATCTCGAAATTCTTGTTCCAGACATGTCAACTTACTCTCAATACGTTATAACGTTTGAAATCACCTAAAGAATGAAAAAGTGAATAGAAATTTTTGCATGTTCTTCACAGAGAGTACTTTAAAAAAATGGAGGCTTAGGCGAATTGTTGCTTGATGAACCTGGGAAATAAGAGTCAAAATCTATACTAACGATTCATAAGATTTATTCATGGAGTTCCCAAACCATTTCCATAATAGATGATTTCCCAGAAAAGGACTTGTAAGGCTTGTATAAGCTACGGTGTATATTGAGACTTGGGATCTCGACAATGGGCATCTTAAGTGTGCCTATTCCAGTTGATTGTTAGAGAATTAGGGGCAGCTAAGTTGGATTTCCAGAGGACATTGCTCAGAGCGGTGGACTGCGGTTTGCTCACCTTAGGGGAGACCCCTAAAAAGGCTGTATACTATCATCTTAAGAGAAAATTCCAGCTGAAAAAAAAGGACATTCCTGAAGAGCCTGGGGAATTCGCTCGAGCGTTAAACGGCATTTTTGGTCCCGGAGCAGAAATCATTCAGGAGTTTATACTCAGAGAATTGTGTGATAGGCTAAACCTGAATTTTGAGGAGAAGAAGGGTTTTGAATTTGCTGACTATGTGAAGCAAGCCCAAGAGAGCGTAATCAGCAAGAAACAGAGTTTGGTGAAAGCAGAAAAATAGGATAAAGAAGAAAAGCATGTTTTCTATGTTAGGTAGTGTATTTATCAATACGTACCTCAGATTCATACATGTTAAATATGTCAGCGCCCAGAAATGCTTAGTCAGAGGTGAAAATACGCTTGCTCAAAATGCTAAGATCAAAGAAGGGAATATCACCTATTCTTGCAACACTTCTGTTGATAGTCATCGCTGTCGCAGCAATAGTCATTACCTATGCGTGGGTCATAACTTTCACAACAAACGTCACTGGACAAGATGTTCAACTTCGCGAAATCACTACATCTTGGAATAGCACAGCAAACACAATCACAGTTTATTTGACAAATCAAGGAACGGCTGATGGCAAAATCGATTCTGTTTACATTGGCACTTCGGCTACAAATCTTAACCTGCAAGGGTCTGTGACTTATGACCCCGCATCAAAAATCATAACCTCTCATGGAACAATCAAAGTCGTAGTCACCTACACATGGGTTGCCAGCACGGAATACTACTTCAAAATCCACCCAGAAGTCGGAGCTGATTGCGAATTCCACAAAACATCTCCAGCATCTTAGAAAACCCAGAAAGTTCTCAAGTATCTGACACATGCTTACGCTGAATTCATAGCTTGCTGTTCAACGGCTACAACAAATTGCAAATGTCCAGAAAGAGAACTTCTAGCTTTTCTGTTTGTCGCGAAACGGTTCATTTTTAAATGCAACTCACGATATCACTGAAATCATGTGATACGGAAATGAATGAATTGCTCGATGGTCTTAGAGTTCTTATCTCTTTGATTTTTTTAGCATACGCGTCCTGGAGTGATCTTAAGACCCGGGAAGTAAGTAATAGAGTATGGGCAGTTTTTGCACCTATAGCCCTCGCATTGACTTCTTTGCAATTCTTTATGTCCTTTGATCCACAACTTCTGTATACCTATGTTCTATCTTTCGCACTAACTTCGGTTATGTCTGTAACTCTCTTCTACGTTGGAGCTTTTGGAGGAGCAGATGCCAAAGCACTAATCTGCTTATCTCTCGCCTTACCTTCTTATCCCACAAACCTTCTCCAACCATTGTTAAGCTTTGGTTATCAGCTTTTCCCGATCACCGTGTTCTGCAACGGTGTTCTTTTGGCGGCATCTAGTGCATTTTACGCCCTTATCCGCAATTACCTTTGGAAGTACAAAACCGGGAGAAAACTCTTTGAAGGGTTTGAAAGCGAATCGGTTGGTCGAAAGATTCTTGCACTTCTTTGCGGCTACAAAGTGAATATCACGAAACTTGAAAAAGTAGGCCACCTATATCCGCTTGAAGACATCTACACAACTGAAACTGGAGAAAATGAAAGAAAATTGCTTGTATTCCCGAAGGATGAGGACAGAAAACAGATTGTTGATAGGGTATTGAACGCCAAGCGCGAACGTAAACTTCAAGGCGATGTATGGGTGACACCGGGCTTGCCCATGCTCGTTTTTATCACCACAGGATTGATAGTAGCCCTTCTTTTCGGAGACATCATATGGAATATCCTCCACTTAATCCTTGTAACGCCTTAGCTGACTCAACTGATGCCTGACTGGAAAGCAAGGAGAAACATTTCACACGATCTTAAATAGGCGTTGTTTCATAAGATATATTGAATAGCCACAACCAAGATAGCAACAGTCACACGAATTTAGTGCATGACACAAAGGTGTTCACTCAGATGCCGATGGACAAGGAACGATTCAGAAAAATGTTTCCTCACTAGCCAAAGAAATGAACACTGAAGAAGCTAGAATAGCAATAAACTCGGTTCGATCAGATATCCAAACTGGAGAAAAAGCATCTTCAAGCAAGTTTGTCAGCTACACACCAGACGTAATTGATTACATTCGTCGATGCGACACCGAGCAACAAGCGAAAGAAATAATTGCTTACCTAGAAAAGAGGAGAGAAATCAGTCGCCAGTATGCTCAAAGACTTAGAAAACAACTTAAGGAGAAAGGCGTAAGAAGCTTCGGACCGAAGAAAGAAGAAGACTATTATCTCAAAAAAGCATGCTTCAAGATCAGCTAATCCAAATAAGTAATGTGCAATCAAAAAGACAAAGAGAACTCCGTAACCTTCTGGAAAAATATTTTCTTTTAAGGCACTACTATCTAACGGCTAGCAAAAGGTGTCTCGACCCCTTTCTCATACTGGACCAATAGCCATGAAAAAGATTTGAAGCATGAAAACATTGAAATTCGATAGATCAATGCCTTGAACAAGCTATCGGAGCAGGCTTGACATGAAGAGTAAAAACAATGTGCCGAGTTAAAAGATAAGAGGTTAACCGATTTTCTAATAAAAGTAAATAAAGGTGATCAATAATAGGTACGCAAAGCTAAAATGAAAAACACTTAACGGCTAATTGGTGTCCAACTTGAAAAGAACCCCCTTGCCAATACTCCTATTCATGTTTTCTCTTCTCCTCTCACTAGCCCTACCATCATGCATCAACATATTAACGGTTAGTGCCCAAACAGACACTTCATCCTCTGCAGATATCCAAGCAGATCATACGGTACAGATCAGAGACGGCGGACTTGTTGTCATCAACGACACAATCAGACTATCTACAGAACAGGGACAAAACATAGAACCGCTCCAGAATTTCTCAATAGGCTTTCCTTTCGAATACAGGTCTAACCTTGATCATTGCTTTGCTTATGACGCCTCGAATCCTGATGAACGATTGGAGGTAGCACTTGACGTTGGATTAGGTAGAATCGGCTTTTACGGAGTAAAAGTGCTCTTTCCCGAATCTGGCATTAACATAGGCGACAGAGGATCATACAACTTCACGGTAGTTTTTGCTTTCTCAAACCTTGTTTCCTCAGAAGTTTTCGCGGCAAATGGCGAAGAGGAAGTCTTCTTCACTGTTGACTTCCCCTCGTACCCCAGCATCACTCAAGACATGTCTACATGCAACGTGACCATTATCCTACCACACGGTGCTAACTACACTGCAAGTTCTTTTGAAACTAATGGACTCGATTTCGACACGACAACACATGATTCGCATCAGATACTGAATCACACTGAGAGCCCTCTTGAAAGCTTTTCATACGAGTCAGCATGGTTGGAATTTTACGCCCTTACCGACTACACCTTGCATCTGATCAGCGTCGATGAAGTAAAGCGAGATATAGTGTTGGACGAGTGGGGTCACGCTCTTTTATCAGACTCTTACTATTTGACTAATGAAGGCGGGAGTTACCTCCCAGTAGTTCATCTGCCTCAAGGCGCCTACGATGTATCTGCACGAGATGCGTCAGAGGACCTTGAAGTAGATGTGGGAGAAGGAAACGCGACGATCTACAAATACATAGACCATAAAATGTCTGCAAGGTTCACAGTGAGTTACCGACTTCCACGAGAAATCTACATTAGGCAAGATAGTTGGCGCGATTTTGTCCTGACTTTCAGCTTCTTTGAAGGTTTTGATTGGAAGATAAGTGATTTAACCGTGACCATAGGTCTACCTGAGGGTGCAGAATCTCAGCTGGATGCGTGTCATCCAAAACCGCAAAGCGTTGAAAAAGGCGTTTTTCAAGAAACGATAGTCTTTACTTTCTACAACGTTACACCGTTCCACGACCTTGATTTTGAGCTAACATATAGATACGTTATTTTTTGGGCCTCTTTTCGCCCCACATTGTGGATGGGAGTATTAATTGCCATTGTATGCGCTGTAGTTTTTCTTTGGCGAGCTCCTAAGCTGCCTTCAGCTCCTATAATTCCTGTTCCAACAAAGGTTTTGAAAAGCTTCTTTGACTCTTACAAAGAAAAGAGGACGATACTAGGGGATCTTGAATCGTTGGAACAACAGGTGCTGAAGAGGAAGATTTCCAGACGCCGATACAAGGTGCGGAGAAGAGGGTTAGAAAGTCGTGTTTCTGTTCTGTCTCGGGATCTGACTGGTCTTCGAGAAAAAATACGAAAGGCAGGCCCGCGTTATGCAAATACGATGAGGCAGATTGAAGCTGCTGAAACCGAGCTGGAAGGAGCGGAAGCTGCTATTCGAAGAATCGAAATTCGATACCGACATAGAGAACTCTCCACAGAAACCTATCGTACGCAAATTGCAGAATATAACCGCAGGAGAGAAAAGGCGAAAACAACGATTGACGGGGTTCTACTGAGGCTTCGAGAAGAGATCAGTTAAACTGCTGGAAGCTGCTGAACTGACGTTAAAATGTTTCATAGCTCCTTCTTTTTTGTGACTGCGGTTTTTCCATGGTAGTCTACGCGAAAAGGCAAAACGTTTTTATCTATAACTGTTTATTTCATTAGAATCTCAAAGGAGCTTGATCCTTCATGGTTGAGATCAAAATCGATGAAGAAAAATGCACTGGATGCGGAACATGCGTTGACGTTTGTCCCGTAGAGGTATTAGAAATCAAAGATGAGAAATCTAAAGTAGTAAACCTCGATGAATGCCTTATTTGCAGAGCATGCGAGGTGCAGTGCCCCGAAGGCGCCATAGAAATCATCGAGTAACATCGCTCCGCTTTTCGATTATTCTCAGAAATAGTGGCAAGTCAAACGCGTTTCTATTTCATGTCATACTTAATAAAATGAGAATCATAAATCCCAAAACAATGATTGGCTCTTCTTAACGTCTTCTATAGTTTCTAAGGCCCGTTTCCTTACTCTAGAACTCGCCACTGGACGTTTATCATGAAGGTTATATGAAACCCCAGCCATCTTCGCAACCGCTGCAGTTGCCATCCTTCCAAGAAAGCTAGGGCTATATCCGCCTTCAAGAACTGCCACAAGCTTCCCCATAGAAAACTGAGACGCCAAATCTAAGGCTATTGTAAAGGTTTCGAGAAATCCGAAGGCTGATAGAGAAAGCTCTGCGACTGGGTC
>CAZKWF010000002.1:0-163511 GCA_964556565.1 uncultured Candidatus Bathyarchaeia archaeon | reverse complement strand
CGTAAACACCCCTAAAATCAGCAACAAAGAGGTCCTCGTTCAAACCAAGATGGCCGCCATATGCGGAACAGACGTACACATATGGGACTGGAACGAATGGTCGCAAAACCGCATAAGAAAAATCCCACTCATAATCGGCCACGAATTCACAGGCGAAGTAACCCAAGTTGGCAAAGACGTAACCAGCGTGCAAGTAGGAGACATGGTGTCAGCAGAAACCCACATAGCAGACGGCACATGCTATCAATGCAGAACCGACCGCATGCATATCTGCCAACACCTAAAAATCTTAGGGGTAGACACCGACGGAGTTTTCGCCGAATACGCTGCACTACCTGAAAGAAACGCTTGGAAGAACCCCCCCGATTTAGACCCAGCCATCGCCTCTATCCAAGAACCACTAGGAAATGCAGTTCAAACAGTCCTACCGAAAGATCATATTGAAGACGTTGCAGGAAAAAACGTGGCAGTTTTGGGTTGTGGTCCAATAGGTTTGATGGCCATAGCAGTCCTTGGCACGTTAGGAGCTGGGAAAATTTTTGCAACTGGTGGTGGTCGGAGCGTGGTGCGCATGGAATTAGCAAAGAAGTTGGGGGCGGATATGGTTCTCGACGCTAGAGAAGAGGGCGAAAACATTGTGAAGATAATACGGGATGCGACGGATGGTAATGGTGTGGATGTTGTGTTAGAGATGTCGGGGGCTCCATCAGCTGTGAAACAGGCTTTTGAAATACTTACTCCGGGTGGAAGGGTTTCTCTCTTTGGTTTGTTTGATAACCCCGTGGAACTCGATTTGAATAACGCGGTGGTTTTTAAGGCGGCAACTGTTTACGGCATCTCTGGACGAAGGATGTTTCAAACGTGGTATCAAGTGAGGGGGTTGCTCTCTGACCCAACGTTTAGAAATAAGATTGCGTCAATTATTACGCATCGTATTCCAATTAAGGACGTAGCTAAAGGCATGGAAGCAATTCATTCCAAAAAAGCTGGAAAGGTTGTTCTTGAGCCTAGGTGGGAATAGGTAAATGTTAAGAGAATGTTCGTTAAATTAGAAAGAGAGGTTTAAACTGTTCATTAAAAGGTGATTCAAGTGTCAGTAAAGCGACATCCAACAAGATATTTGGGCGAAGAATATCAACGCTTAGTCCGTGAAAGCCTGAACTGGGAACTTAAAGAACTTCAGACCCCCAGCGAACCTGTCTGTACCGTCGACGGCAGAGAAGTCATCATGCTCTGCGCCAATAACTATCTCAACTTGTCTACTCATCCCAAAGTCGTTAAAGCAATGCTTGAGACAACCGAAAAGTATGGTGCAGGGGCTGGTAGTGATCGATCGATCGCTGGAAACATGACAGCCCATGAAGAGCTGGACCAGCATCTTGCCAAATTTAAACGCGCACCCGCGTCGCTGACTTATCAAACAGGCTTCATGGCAAATGAGGGACTCATCCCTCAACTTGGTGGCAGAGGTGACCTTTTCGTGTCAGACGAGTTGAACCACGGCTCCATCATCGACGGTGTAAGACTGACCCACGCGGATCGCGCTATCTTCAAACACAAGGATGTTGAAGACCTAGTACGAGTTATGGATGAAGCGGAAAAGCACAAACCACCCTACAAGCACATCTGGATCTTCACTGATGGTGTCTTCAGCATGGACGGCGACCTTGCTCCACTACCTGAAATCGCAAAAATTGGCGAAGAGCATGGTGCAGGTGTATACGTAGATGATGCACACGGAGAAGGTGTACTTGGAGACGGCGGTCGTGGTATTGTCAATCATTTCCACCTTGACCACAAGCAAGTGCATGTTGAAATGGGAACGTTTTCAAAAGCCTTTGGGGTTGTCGGTGGGCACATTACAGGTTGTGAAGACCTGCGAAACTTTGCTTACAACAAGTCGAGAACATGGTTACTCAGCGGAGGCGTACCCCCAGGAGTAGCCACTGCATGCAGTGCAGCAATCAGCGTCCTCGAATCGGAGCCACAACACGTCAAGAAAGTTTGGGAAAATCGCAACTACTTCATAAAGGCAATGCAAGACCTAGGCTTTGACACAGGGAACAGCGAAACACCAATCGTGCCAGTGATGTGTGGTGATAGCAAGAGGGCGAAGGATCTCGCAGATTTCATTTGGAAGAAGGGTTTCTTCGCGCTACCGATTGTATATCCGATGGTGGCCCGTGACAAAGCAAGAATCCGAGCTCAGTTATGCACCAAGCACACAAAAGAACAATT
This sequence comes from uncultured Candidatus Bathyarchaeia archaeon, assembly GCA_964556565.1. Lineage (GTDB taxonomy): Archaea > Thermoproteota > Bathyarchaeia > Bathyarchaeales > Bathyarchaeaceae > SOJZ01. The sequence continues at coordinate 161,273 of CAZKWF010000002.1, read as the reverse complement.
GAGCAAAGCCGTTGAGGTATTTGAGGAAGGTGGCAAAAAGCTCGGTTTAATTTAGTTTTTCAACGAGCTAAACCTTTCCAAACTCCATTCCTTTTTCGAAGGCTTTCTTATTTACTTCAAACAGTTGCCTTTTTTTCTCTCCTAAAAGATCTGTCAATCCTTCAAGAATCTTTTCTTTAGACACGGTCTTTGTGTGTGCAATGTATGCTCCTAACATCACCATGTTAGCAGTTCTTTTGTCACCGATTTCAGAAGCAATCTCATTTGCGGGCACTCCAATCACAATGATGTTTTTTCTCTTGACTTTGCGGGTGATCAAGGAACTATTCATTACTAGCACGCCGCCTTCTTTTAGCCGAGGTTCAAAAGCATCTAATGATGGGTTATTCATCACGATTAAAGAATGAGGAGACGTGATAACGGGTGATCCAATTGCTTCGTCTGAAATGACTACCGTGCAGTTAGCTGTTCCTCCTCGCATTGCAGGACCATAAGAAGGAATCCATGTCACGTTTTTCCCTTCTTTCATTGAACCATGTATCAGCAGTTTTCCAATAAACATTATTCCTTGTCCACCAAAACCTGCCAGTATAATATCTTCATAGAAAGGTTCTTTCATTCTCTTCTCATCCCTCCTCTTTAGGAGACTTGAATTCGCCAAGTGGATAGCAAGGCATCATCTCTTCCTCCACCCACTTTACCGCTTCGCGAGGAGACATTCTCCAAGGCGTTGGACATTGAGATAAAACTTCTACCAAGGAAAAGCCCAAACCTTTCATCTGAGTTTCAAACGCCTTCTTTATCGCTTTCTTTGCCCGTATGACATTTTTGGGATCGTTTACCGCTACTCGTGCGATATAAGCTGCCCCATCAAGAGTTGCAAGAATCTCCGACACTCTCAACGGGTAGCCTGCTTCTTCCGAAGTTCGTCCAAAGGGTGAAGTCGTTGTCTTCTGACCAATAAGAGTTGTTGGGGCCATTTGTCCGCCGGTCATCCCGTAGATAGCGTTGTTGATGAAAATTGTCGTGATCTTCTCCCCTCGAGCAGCCGTGTGAATAATTTCGGCTGTTCCGATGGAGGCTAGGTCTCCGTCTCCCTGATAGGTGAAAACAACAAGTTCAGGATTCACTCGTTTACAACCCGTTGCAATCGCTGGTGCCCTCCCGTGGGCTGCTTCGTACATATCGCAATTAATATAATTGTATAGAAGAACAGAACAGCCCACTGGTGCCACTCCAACTGTTTTTTCCAAAATCCCTAGCTCATCAATTGTTTCAGCTATTAAACGATGGACTATTCCATGGCCACATCCGGGGCAATAGTGAGTTGATACCGGGTACATAGATTTGGGGCGTTCAAAAACCTTTTTCATCTCAGATCACCGCCTCTTCTTTACGATTTTCTCTACCTCAGCTACGATTTCATCGTAACTTGGGACCATACCTCCGACTCTACCATAGAAATGAACTTCTGCTTTCCCACAAACTCCGAGTTTAACATCCTCAATCATCTGTCCTAAATTCATTTCAACAACCAGCAGCTTATCCACTTTCTCAGCTACTTTTTCAAGAGTTTGATAAGGAAAGGGAAAAAGCGAGATTGGTCTCACTAACCCCGCCTTGATATTTTTTTCACGCAGAATTTTGATAGCTGTCTTCGCTATTCTTGCAGCCATCCCGAAGGCTACGATGACGACTTGTGCATCCTCTGTTAGATAGGTCTCGACACGCTTTTCATTTTTGATCATCTTTTGATATTTACGATGAAGCTTCAGGTTATGTTGTTCCAGAACATCGGGTTTAAGATAAAGGCTTTTCACCACGTTTTGAGCTCGCCCTTTTGCGCCTGTAATGATCCAATCCCTAACTGGGCGATCAGTAGAAGGCCTACGCTTAAACTCTACCGGCTCGATCATCTGCCCCAAGAAACCATCACCCAAAATCATCACTGGATTACGGTATTTGTCCGCTAAATCAAAAGCTTCCATCATTAGGTCAGCAGCCTCTTGAACCGTAGACGGTGCAAGCACAAGTACATGGTAATCCCCATGCCCTCCTCCCTTAGTTGCTTGAAGATAATCTGACTGAGATGGTTGAATCCCCCCTAATCCTGGACCTCCTCGCATCACGTTAACAATCACGCATGGAAGCTCTGCAGCTGCAATATAGGAGATGCCTTCTTGCATTAGACTGATCCCCGGGCTTGAAGACGAGGTCATCACCCTTGCACCAGCTCCCGCTGCCCCAAAAACCATGTAGATTGATGCTATTTCGCTTTCTGCTTGAAGGAAGCAGCCTCCAACTTCAGGAAACCGCTTCGACAGGTATTCAGGAATTTCGCTTTGCGGAGTTATTGGATAGCCAAAAAAATGTCTGCACCCTGCTTGAACCGCAGCTTCGGCTATGGCTTCGTTTCCCGTCATTAGTGTTTTCTTGCCCATATCCCTTCCTCCATCTTCTTCTACCGATAAACTTCTATTGCAACGTCAGGGCACATTATAGCACACAAAGTACATCCCGTACACTTCCCTTCTAAATCAACGAATTTTGCGGGATAGTAGCCTTTAGAGCTGATGTGATCCGCGATTTGAATAAGATGGAAAGGGCAGACGTTTACACAGAGTGTGCACCCTTTACATAACTCCTCATTAATTACGATCATTCCTTTTCGTCTTTTTTCTTCCTTTGGTAAAGTTTTCAGAGCAATCATATAATGATCACCTTGTCACGCTTCACCCATGAGCCTTTTTAAGACCGTGTTTTCCTTCGGTTGTAGAAATGAAAATATGAGCCCAGCAATATTAGTGTTAGCCTCCGATTTGAAAACTAATGAGTTAAAGAAGCACAAGCAGCCCAATCAAAAGAATAGCAGCTGCCGAAAAGAGAGAAACCGCCAGTCTTTTGGCTTGTTTCATCGATTCGTCGACAAGGAGACATAAGTCTGCTATGGGTCTTTCTCCAATAACCTTGACGTTTGGAACCGTGCCTGTGAGCCTCGACACTTCTGCTGGCGTCAAATCATCTAATGCTTTTGCCGCAACCTCCCTAATGTAACTGATTAGCTTTGTATGATCTATCGCTTGGCCAATAGGGTAATAGCCACGGGCGGTTGGCACAACACCAGTCACGACATGCGTGTCGGTAGTGAGAATTTCTCCATCAACGATGCCGATTTCCTGAAGCATTGCAAGAATCTTCTCTCGTAGCCCAGACATCATGTTGTTTCCGTCAATGGTCACATATGCGGTTTTCTGGTCACCCACCTTCGTTACGATCACGCTTATTCCCCCGGGCCCCATACCTTCCTTAACGCTGAACTCTTTAGGAACCCCCTTTGCAGCTCCTACTTCAAATGAAGATCGTTTAGCTGAAAGCGCTTCCTCAAGACTCGTCACTGCAACTTTTCTAAGAGATCGTATTGCTTCGTCAAGTTCAAAGGGCCCATTTATGCTGTTATGGGCATCAACGACTATTGTGGAAGCCAGCCCTCGGTTCTCAGCCTCACCAACAATAGATGACGCTAATCTTTGAGGTAAATCTTCCATAGTTTTAGGCGCCATGGTTAACGTAACAAAAGCACAATCCCCAAATATTTGGCAACTTGCACTCGCTCCGCCTTTTCGAATTCGAATGAAAGGAGTAACCTCATGGTTGAAGTGAGAAAAATCCATGTGAGAAAGAATGCCTTCTACAACTTTTCGACTTTGAAGCTGAGAGGAAAGGTCGAAATCGTGCCCAAGTAATCCGTGAGGTATTGAAGCTACACACTGCAATTTATCTTCTAGCGCGCCTTGAATCATATAGGGGAGAAGGCTACTGCCAACATTTCTGAACGGCCCCGGATGACACTCTGGAACAACAATCACAGCTTTTATTCTCTCATCACTCTTGAACGCTAGTAAAGAAAACCTTATGTCTCTTTCATTGCCAAGTCTCTCAAAGAATCTTTCAAGAGGCGCGTTAATATCTTCTGTCCAATTTACTAGAAATGCCTTGAAGAGAGGAAGAGAAGGTATCCCCAGGGTTTTTTTGCCGACGCGATTTAGAAGGAAAGTGAAAAGAAAAACCGTCAGCACAGCGATTGGAATGGAAAGCGAGAAGAAGATGAAAAGGGAAGTCAAATCGTATTTTATCACCGAGTTCATGAAAAGAATAGGGATAATACATAATGTGGGCTGCAGAAGAGAAGAAAGGATAGCTCTTCCACGGTCAGCAATTGAGGCTGTAGAAAAGACTAGCAAACGAAGAATCAATGCTACGCAATAACCGAAAAGGAAAAACTTGATCCAAAGATCTGAATTTCCAGAAAAAACGCTGACGATGTCGCCGAGAAAAATCAATCCAAACCATAGTAGGCTGGAAGAAAAAGAGAGGCCCAAGCAACGTCTCAAATTAAAAATATGGTCTGTTTTCATACAACTCTGAGTAATTGTGAAATCAGATAATACAACAATGAAAAAGAAAGATGCGCCAAACATCAAGCCTAGCGTAAGTCCATAGTAGGAAAAAGACAATGGCAAGATTACTAGAACGCTGCCGAATATGCATAATATACATAGTGAAAGAATAATCTTTCTTCGAGATGGAAGTGTAAACAATGATGAGTAGCGCTTAGTCGCCTTACCTATGTACCCATCCAGTGACCTGTCAGAAACCATGTTGAGCATCCCTATAACGTGTTCATAAACTGTAAAATATGAGTTCAAAAAGATTGGGGTTGCAAAACGGTAACCTAGAAGGTATTCAATGCTGAAATTTCAGGTGCTCGACACTCAGTAGAGATTTTCTTCATAACTTTTAAATAAAGTCAGGTTAGATTATTATGTAGACAGGCTCCCAAGCTGGTCTAGATATGTTAAGGTATAAGTATACTTTAACGAAGGAAGGAGAAAGGAGATGCACCAAGGGCGAGTTTTATTTACAAGACACTCCGACGTATAAAGGTTACACGGAAAAAATCTTTCGTTCATTACATAGATCACAAAAACCTTTAACAGTTAGACAGATTAGCGAAATGACAGGAATTCGAACACGCTCAGTAAACGGAGTAATCACCTTCAACATATATGCGGGATACATTAGACGCATGTTTATATGACCTGATGAGTTCTTCATCATTTACAGAAGCCCTTGATGTTTAACAGCCTAGAAGGTAGGATAAAGTTTTATTCTTGAATATCACAACATTATAGTGGTTGCAATGTCTCAGACTGGACTACCTCCAACGATATTTCACATGCTTGAACGAAACATAGGTCGACGAATAGCAGCGATTTTAGATGCTTCGTATGGATTTGAAGGAACGCTAGTTGCAGTTACGCGACAACCGCCGGGAATTTGGCTTTCTGACGCTGACGTGATAACATTGCGGTCCACGATAGCGCAACCAGTGCCGCAGGTTGTGAGCAAAGAGAAAAGAAGCGAGATTTTTGTCAATTTGAACTCTGTTCAACGTATCGAAGTTTTGCACAGAAGTAAATAGTTTCAGTATTATCTCGTTTTCCAGACTGCGAAACGTTGCAAACACTAGGGAGGAAGACCTGGAAAAATACCCATTTTCAGCAAGATAGCAAACACTACCAATGCTACTGTTAAGATCATAATTATCTCGGGTCTTACTTTTACGCCACGAGTTTCCTCTTCAAAGAATCGAAGCAAACCAGCACTTTGCATCGGCATAGGTGCCTTTTTCTCGCGTTTTTTCTTTCGTCCGCTACTCATTAATGACGGCCTCAGGCTTGGTTCTTTTGGTTATAAGCTGGATGGCTACCCTTTAATTAAAGTTATGTCCATTCCAAAGGTTTTATTTTTGTTAAGGTTGATATGAGGTTGAGGTGTGTTTATGACGTCTGCTCGTGAGTATTATGACAGAACGTTTGGGCTCCTTCAGCAGCATCATAGATGGTTCAGAGAGGCGGTTCCGCTGATTGCAAGTGAGAATGTGCCAAGCCCAGCTGTGCGTGAGGCATTAGTAACCGATTTTGGAAATCGATATGCAGAAGGCTGGCCTGAAGAGCGCGTGTACGCGGGATGTGTGTATATTGATCGAGTGGAGCTTCTTTGTATTGAGCTGATGAAGAAATTGTTCAAGGCGGAATTTGTTGATGTCCGCCCGATATCGGGTGTTGTTTCGAATTTGGTGCTTTATACGGCGTTCACAGACCCAAGCGATGTCATGATGGCTTTACCTATTCCTTGTGGGGGCCACATTAGCACGGGGAAGAAGAAGTTTGGGGGAACTGCTGGGGCTGTTTGCGACTTGGTGGTGGAATACCTTGCCTTAGATCATAAGGAGTTGAATATTGATGTTGATAGGACGAAGGAGAGGGTTAGGAAGCTTGTGGAGAAGGGAAAGGCTCCTAAGTTGGTGATGTTTGGTGCCAGTGTTTTTCCGTTTCCACATCCTGTGCGGGAGTTGGCTGATACGTTTCGCGATGTGGGAGCCACAGTGGCGTATGATGCGGCTCATGTGGCTGGTTTGATTGGTGGAGGGTGTTTTCAGGATCCTTTGAGGGAAGGGGCTGATGTTGTTACGTTGAGTACTCATAAGACGTTGTTTGGTCCTCAGCATGGTGGTGTTTTGTCTTGGGATCGGTATGCGGATAGGATTAAGCGGGCGACTTTTCCTGGGCTTTCGAGTAATCATCATCTTCACGCTGTAGCTGGAGTTGCTATAGCTTGTGCTGAGCTGCTTGAATTTGGCAAGGAGTATGTTAGGCAGGTTGTTAAGAATTCGAAAGCTTTGGGTCAGGCTTTGTTCGAGCGTGGTTTTGATGTTTTGGCAGAGCACAAGGGCTTCACCGAGTCACATGTGGTTCTAGTTGATATTACAAAGTATGGTGACGGGGGTACCTTGGAGGGTGAGTTAGAGAAGGCTAATGTCATTTTGAATCGAAATCTGCTTCCTTGGGACATTAAAGCTGGGCGTCATTTTATGCATCCTGGCGGCATTCGCTTAGGAACTAGTGAGGTTACGAGGTTAGGAATGAAGGAAAGTGAGATGGCTGAGATTGCGGAGTTTATGAAAAGAGTTGTCATTGACAAGGAAGACGTGAATAAAGTGAAGAAGGATGTCGTTGAGTTTCGGAAAGATTTCCAGAAGGTTCATTTTTGCTTTGAGAATATGACTGAAGCGTACAAGTATGTTAAGATTCGTTAGTGTTTGCGTGCGAAAAGACCAGAAAAAAGGTGAGAGAAGACCGTAATTCTTCATGCATGTATATTTTTGGGACATAGACAGAGAAGCAGCCTTTGATTAATCCGCTGTATAGGCGTCGTGAAAGTCGATATGCTTATCCACTAGTCCTCTTCATTATTATGCTCCAAAAAACTCGCAGGCTAATGAGGATACGCTAGTGGCTATTATTCAGACGATCGATTTGACAAAGCGTTTCGAGGACTTGGTGGCAGTGGACAAACTCAGTTTGAGTATTGATGAGAGAGAAATCTTTGGATTGTTGGGTCCTAACGGCGCTGGAAAGACAACAACTGTTCTTATGCTTTCAACCGTGATTAAGCCGACCAATGGAACAGCAGTCGTGGGTGGTTATGATATAAGAAAAAACCCGGATGATGTGAGAAAGCTGATTGGTATTTGCTTTCAAGACCCTAAACTTATGTGGGTCAGCACGCCATGGGACGTCCTGAATTGGCACGCGAAAGTCTGTGGTCTTTCAACGCAAGAGCGGAAACGAAGAGTCAAGCAGACGTTGGAACATGTTAATATGTGGGATCATAGGCGGAAAAGGATTCATGGTCTTTCTGGTGGGATGAAGAAACGTGTTGAAGTTGCCAAGATTCTGATTCAAAGACCCAAAATCGCATTCATTGACGAACCTACTTCTCAAATCGATGTTGTTGGCAAACACAAAATTTGGAATATGATTCGAGAACTACGAGATGAAGGCTCCACCATAATCTTGGCCACTAATGAGCTTTACGAAGCAGATGTACTTTCTGACCGTGTTGGAATTATGCACAAAGGCAAGATGTTAGTGTGCGATACGCCCAAAACATTGAAGGACAGCATTCTTGGAGGAGATGTTGTCGAGGTTCAACTTGAAAAGAAAGTGAGCAAGAATGTTCTGGATGAATTGAAGGGTTTAAAAGAAGTAGTGGAAGTAGTAGTGGTGAAGCCAGATGACCTGAGAATTCATCTTAACAAGGTGGAGAAAGTTGTCCCACATGTTATGAACCTGTTTTCGAATGCAGGGTTACTGATTTCTTCGATTCGTATGAGCGAACCATCGCTTGATGACGTTTTTGTTCATTATACGGGATTGACTATCGAGGAAGCAGAGCAAAAGGGCAATTCAAGGTGAAAAAAGACGAGGAAATTGCTACTAGTCATTGAAAGAGATCTGCGCAGGTTCATACAATTTAAATTCATCATAATCTTGCGTACAATATGGTTTGCTGCGCAGGTTGCTTTCTTTGGTTTAATTGCTTCTCGCATGGTTGTACCTGAGTTGGCAGATATCTATTTTGAGTTTTATGTTGCAGGTGTTGTAATAATGATGCTATATTCTGCCTCTGTATTCATTGGATATGATATTTTTGAAGAAGCTGAACACGGTGTTTTCGAGTATCTGCTAAGTCTCCCTGTTTCCCGCAAGGAACTTGTTTTGGGGAGATCTATTGGCGGTGGAATACGAAGTTTCATTCTTGTAGGTCCAATTATCGCAATTACACTATTTATAATTGGACTTGCGAACCCGCTTAACCTTCTTGTTGCCTTTTCAGCGCTCTTTTTGTTTGCTTTTGGTATCTCGGGGATGAGCATTACGATCGCAGTTACGTTGAAGTCAGGTGACCGGTTTGATATTTTCATGGGAGTCTTAAGTGCCCTTATAATTCGACTAAGCACTACAATGTATCCTCAAGCTTTTGTTCAAGACGCAAATCAAGCGTATGCAACATTTTCACAATTCAATCCAGTTACTTATGCTTCTGACTTGTTCCGTTGGGGTACAGGAATAGAAAGATACTTGACCATGTCTCCTATGCCTTTAGCAGCGATAATAGGTATTGTCATATTCTTCTTCATATTCACGTTTGTCGGCGTCACATTTTATGAGAAACGACTTGAAGGTGGAGGTTGGCAATAGATGAAAGCGATTCTTCATTTGATTGAACATGATTTTAGAAACTTTTTCCGCTATAAGTGGTGGCTGGCAGGTCTGATAAGCATGAATCTTGCAGACTTGCTGATAATGGCAGTTGTATATGATCAGATGTTGAGTCCTGAGATAGCTGAGCAGATCAAAAGCTACTTCAGCTTTTTCGCTCCAGGCGTCACGGTTGTTGGCTTATTTGCCTCGGCTTTTATGATTGGTCGAGAGATTAACATGGAAGTACGGCGCCAAATTCACCATTACATGCTCAGCCTTCCAATTACACGTTTGGAGCTCGCTTTAGGTAGATTGCTAGCAGGTGGATTGAGAGGAATGATGTATATGACGCCACTACTTTTGACCACTTTTCTTATCGTTGGTTTCCCCTCACTTCTGCAACTCTTCATAATTCTAGGTGCTCTATTTCTGTTGGCGACAGGAATTTCAGGTGTAAGCATAGCTGCTGCAGTTTCCATATCTAGCTTTGAAAAATTCATCACTGTAAGAGGTTTGATATATTATGTGCTCTTTTTCTGCAGTAGTATTTTCTATCCACTGTCGCTGATACAGACGCTTGGTCAAGAGGGAATAATGCCACAGCCCTTGGTAGTGCTAGCTGAACTCAACCCTTTAAGCAACGGTGCAAACCTGATTAGAGCCTTTCTCTTGGGTAACCCGCCTTTTGCAATTGATATGATAAGAAACCTAGTTGTTTTCTCAGCAATATTCGTTACAGCAGCTACGATTGCCTACATGAAAATTATTGAACAAAAATAGTGCATGCAAAAATTTAGCAGATTGGAATTAATCTGATTGCAGTGGAGACATCCCCCGAAGTCCAATGCCAAGCTTAGATTTACGTCAATTGATATGCCTATATGGGGGGGCAGACAGAATTAAGCCTTAAGGCTGTGCATGCACACACTCTTTTGGCTTATCAAGGGATTAGATGTTTAACATCACCAAAGCCAGTCACTAGCAAGCGAAAGAATTCTTATGCCTTCTGGCTTAGTAACTGATATTGGATAATAACATGCACGCATACATTTTCTACTACGCGAACAACATTTTCGTAATGTTGTGCAAATCTGAGTTTTTTGAACGTTTATGCTTAGTAAATATGTTAAAGTATTTTTTTGTAAGTTCTCTGACTTTTTCTTCGTCACTTGCGTATTTTAGGTGCAGAAGCTCATGTATCAAAGTAGCCCTAGCTCTGCTCTTAATGTAAAAGTCAAGGTTTTCCATGCCAAGTCCTCGCATCTTTTTTCGACAAAACTCGAGTCTCCTTGGATATAGGAGAATTTTTCCTTCACTATTACACTTTCCGGCAAGTCCATTTCCATTCTCTTTTCTCAACGGGAACATCCTGATTTGAACATCCTGGACCTTATGTTTCTCTATTCTTTCTTTTCTTAACACCCAATTAAGAAACTTGTGAAACAAAGGTTTTCTCAAGGTATTGAAGACAACCACGGCATATTTCGTGTAGAAACTTATGTGATTTCTAGTGAACCCCACACGTTTTTTAGAGCGAGCAGTTATTCTCATTTTGTCTAACAAGATTGTCATTTATCCTTTCTAGCTCGGGCGTCTGCAAAGAAAACCCGAGTCTATTTGAAACTAGTTTGATATAATATTCTCAGCAAGGTATTTAAGTTCAGGGAAAATGCCCTGAAACTCGGAAAAATAGAAACCCTAAAATCACGAAAATTACATGAAGTTTTTCGAAAAAGAGAATTCATAAAAAGACTGAAAGAAACTCTACCTAGTGTGTTTTGCTTTTATTTCATGCCTTTCCCTTTTTTCCTACCAATCTTCTTCTTCATCATCTTCTTCTTCCCATTCCTCTTCCCATTCCCTTTCCTCATTCATGCTTTTCACCTCCGATTCTTGCGTAATTGGCACCAATACCAGTGTGGTATTTATGTTTTTTCTTCCAAAAATATAGACGCAAAATGCATGCATTGAGGAACAACGATAACAGAAACCATTGAACTCAGAAAGGTAAAGTCAGAAATCGATAAAGCAGTCTTCCATGCATGTATATCTAATATTTTAGTTCTCATCTGTGATTGAATCCGAACGCTGTCGTCAAGGCACTAATGCCATTAAGAAGAGATAAAATCCTAAAAGCTCTGCAAATTCAATTACTCTAATGCCTGTTATGGCTATACATAACTAATGTACACATGTTATCTTGATGCTCCACAGTGAGGGCATGTGTCCAGGTCCTCATTGTAGACTCTATGGCAGTATGGGCATCGGATTTTTACGATTACCTCTTTTTCTTTTATTACTTCTTTTTCTTTGGTGGTTGGCTGTTTTTCTCTTGCTTCTGATGCTGCCTCCAGCCAAAATTCGGGTTTAAGCTTTTTTCCTTTCAATTGAATTTTGTCTACATTCCTGACTTCCACAAGCTTGATGGATTCGATGGCATAGTCTTGACCTTTCCAATCAACTTCCCATTTAGCATGACAACTGTGACAACGAATATAATCATATGGGCGTTCGAATTTTATGTCAAATTCAAGTGATTTAGAGCCACACAGAGGACACCTTGGGAAATATCTCGCTAGATGTGTTTCCCAATCTTCTTCTGTCATTTCGTCAGACAAAGAGGTCGCCCTCATTTCAATTTGAGAAGGTGATTATTGCATATTTACTCTTCCTATTGTATGAACACAGTAGGTGCATACATAAACTCTTGGTTTTACCAAATTGACATTCGAAATTCGAAGCGAAGAACGTGAACAAGAGGTGGTAGGTTTACAGTTGTTGTTTCAAGGATTATCAGTAAACTATGGATAGCTTGACCTGTTTTACTCCTTTCTTTGTTTTTAACTCTTGGGTTAATTTTTTAATCTCTTCGGCTTCGCCCTTTACTGCTATGGCTTCTAGGCAGTCTTGTTCGCTTAGGTGAATGTGCATGGAGGAATAGATCACGTCAGCATGCTCATGTTGAGTGTCGATAAGAGCTTCATTTAAGCCCTTCACCTCATGGTCATAAAGCACCACTAAGACGCCAACTCTCACGCCCTTTTGCTCCCGAAGCCACTTGTGTTCGCTGACAAAAGCGCTCACAGAGTCCTGAATCGCCTTAGACCTGCTCTCATAACCCGTCTCCTCAAGCACTTCATCAAGTTCTTTAAGTAGGTCAGGAGGAAAAGTGACGCCGACGCGTACAATTTTGCTCATATCATTTTCCTCGTTGAACTGTTCGGCGTGTTACCATAAAGCTTTTATCAAGCGTAGTAATACTTTTTGTAAATAAGGTGTTACCAAATGGCTTACTTCAACACACGAGACATAACCGCCATAATCATGTGCGCCGTCTTATGGGCAGTTCTGAATAACACACTATCTCCAATTTTCTGGCAGATGACTGGTATGCCATTCCTGTGCGACTTTCTAGCATTCACATCACTAATACTAGTTGCATGGTGGACAAGAAAGTTTGGCGCAGTCTCACTGACTGGACTAATAGTCACAATATTAACGTTCGCATTAACAGGCCGCTACCACATGCTCGGTTTCATGGCAGCAAGCATCCTCTTCGACATTCTAACAAGAACAATAGGTTACAGTAACTGTTTCGAAAAGCCTCTACCCAGCACCATAAGCATGATCTCATTTTCCACAATATGCGCAGGCGTAGCCGGTCTAATCATCGGAAGCATTTTTATGAGCCTCAACCCGATCTGGGCAGTCATCACATTCGCTACAAACCATGCGATCGGCGGCATTATTGGAGGCATATTCGGACTCGTCCTAGTCAACGCTCTTAAGACCAGAATAGTTATTCCAAGCCACTCGAAATAAGTCGCAAGGAGCAATTCGCCGTGATATCTAGACGAAGCGTAGACACAGAGCTTAAGGATATACTGAATAAAGCAGCGGAATTCCATGGACACCTCGGCCCGTTCTTAACAATCGGAGTTCGAATAGGATTGTTAGCAAGACGGACTCTCAAGACAAACGGATTCCGCGACCTATCTGTGACTGTTAACACCGGTAACAAACCACCCTTATCCTGTGTAGTCGATGGCATACAAGTGGCAACAGGATGCACACTTGGAAAAGGCAACATAGCCGTAGCAAATCTCAGCGAAATCTCAGCTGTATTCCACGCAGAGCACAGGGCCATTCGAGTGAAAATGAAGACAGGGGTTTTCCAAAGCCTCAAAGCGGAGCTACTGCACGGAAACCCAGAGAAAATGGAAGAGACCGCGAGAAAAATCAGTTCCATACCTGATGCGAAGCTCTTCAGCATAGAAGAACTAGCAGAAAAAGATTCTACGAAATTGAAAACGAACATGTGGTAGACGTTCAATTAGGATCGCATGTAATGTCAACAGTCACCCTGCAAATGCTTCAGGTCGACGTAGCATTCGTTAATCTTTGCTGCCCAGCACCAGTCAACTCCCAAACGTACAGCCTCTTGCCCTTATGCACAAGAGTGTTCTCAGCCTCAAGAAGATGCAGATGATGTAAAACAGACGCGTAACTAAGCTTACTCTTCTTCAGAATATCCTTAGTGTTAGACGATCCTTTCTCTAGAAGCAAAAGAATTTTTGTCCTAGCGACTAATCCAGGTCGGATATTCCTCTTCAGAGACAGAAAAGCCTTAGGATCATAGTCTCCCTTTAACATGGTTCCTCAAACCAAAATTCTCAGTTCACATAGAAAAGGTTTCCACTAGCACGTCAGGCTATAAAGTCAGAGAGGCTTACCTGCTTAGGCTTATCACCTTCAAACAAAGACCTAATCTCCTCCTCCACCAACGTAAGTCGCTGAGCATAATAATCGGATAACCCATACTTCTTCACAAGCTGACGCGCCGCTTCCAAGTACTTTTCGATTCCACCACGATGAACTGTCAAGGCTACCTCGCCTCCACACACGGAACACCTACCGCGAAGAGGTAATCGTCTGAAACGTTTGTTACATTTTTTACATCGAAAGCTCTGGGTGGTAAACGCCCGCAAATTGCCCATGATATCTCGCATGAAATGCGTGGTCAAAACCTTCCTCGCCACGGTCTCAGCATCTACAGCCTCAATCTTCTCCGCTAACGTAAGTTGACTGCTCAACTTGTCAAGCATTCGCCCCAACCTCTTGTAAATGCTCTCACGATTACCCAAGTTAATATCCGAAACAGGAATCGTATAGTTGAAACCTTGAAACTGCGCTTCACTGTTTAATCGATACTCAACTAGATCTATGAGTTCGCCAATTTTACGGGGCATGACGCTCTGCCAAGTCTTCTCATAAAACACCAGCGGATACGTCCCAGCAACATCCACCTCATGAGCCTGCCGTTGTACTTCCGCAGGGTTCACCAGGGGAATAATGAAAAGTGGCGCATCCATTATTCCACCTATCTGAGCTGGCAGGTAAGCCTTAGAAAAGTTTAAGATAGTATCCAAAGCCAGCATCAAAGCGTCCTCATCGCCGTCGCAGTCCCGACGCTTTGCTGAATGCCAAAGGACATGAGCATAACAAACATTATGGTTTGTGAACCCGATTATTCTGCCGAGAATACCCGCTGAGGTGTGCGGTGCCAAGCCTACGACTAAATGTCCAACTAAATCGTCAACACGTTTAACGTTGTAGTATGGAGGAAGCTCATACACCTTCTCAAGAAGATCGTCTAAGAAATTGGTCACACGAACAAAGTATTCAGCATTTTCCACTGGAATAACAATGTCTTGAACTTTAAGCTCGCATATCTGATCAGGGTCGGTTAATGAATTCCCGTAGCAGTCAAGAAGATAACCCATTTCCTGAAGCCTTTCAACAGAGACACCGATTTCTTTCGGCTTAAAATGCGTTAATGGCGCGTTTGTAGCGTCGAACCGAATTGTTCCATCCTTATAAACAGAAAGGTCATATTTGGC
Source organism: uncultured Candidatus Bathyarchaeia archaeon (assembly GCA_964556565.1). Lineage (GTDB taxonomy): Archaea > Thermoproteota > Bathyarchaeia > Bathyarchaeales > Bathyarchaeaceae > SOJZ01. The sequence continues at coordinate 146,263 of CAZKWF010000002.1, read as the reverse complement.
TCGCAAAATCCCTTTTTCAAGCGTCTCAACCATCTTTGTTTCGTTTATTAAACCTTTTACGCCTTTCACAAGTTCTGGAACAGGAAGGTTCAGCCTTTCACTCGCCTCATTCATTAACTCCCTCAAGTTAATTGCTTGTTTACTGTAGCTCCTTGTTGAAACTTTACAGATCGGACAAACATCCTGTTTCAGAACCTTGCCACACCGAGGACAACACTTCACCAAAACCGTCTCTGCCCCACATTTAGCACACTTTATTCTATGAGTTTCCGTTCGACAATCAGGACATCGACGCCTCACAAGCTCAACATCAATCATAACTCTGTTTAACGCCTTCACAATGTTTCGCCGAGGACCACCAGCAAGCCCAACAGGGAAAAGCACATGAACCAGAGGCCTCATCTCTCGCCTCTTCGCCTTCTCCGGACGCCCCATTCTCGCACCCACAAACGTCGGAGCTTTATCTCTGACACTAACACCACAGAGTTTACCAATGTTTTCAAGAACAGACTTCGCACTAGCTATTCTCGCTTTGGAATCGTTTAACCCGAGACAAAATGCAAAGACATAAGCTTCATCCCCTTCTATCCTAATGTTGCCTTCCACAACTTTATGGGGAATACATATCTTTTCAAGCAGCTGCTTTACTGATTCGTTCATCTCGCCAGATATTTCACCAACAGTTTCGTTCTCAACCTCTCTTCGAGCGTTTAAGAGCCACTTCCGTAACATTCGGAGTTCATCAGAAGAAATGTACGCCCAGAAGAACGTGAAAAATGGATGAAGAGGAACTCCGAACGCTAGGGACAGTGATACTGCTTCTTCGGCAGTTGGCTTGTTTCTAAAAGGGTCTACGAGAAATCCTTCAAGGCGATCTGTAGAAATTTTCGCCGTCGTCGCAGCCTCCTTTAGATCTCCACCCAATTTCTGTTTAATGATCGCTTGAAGCTCCTGACACCACCACTCTTCGGTGACCCCTGACGGGAGAAGAGGTTTGTTGGTATACAGAAAGTCGCCAAACCCGATGAGGATGTCGCCTAAAAATAGGATCTTGTCAACCACATTTTTTATTTGTGCAAAGTTTTCAAGTGAAGCACGAACAACAGATCCATCCTTCAATCGTACAATTGGAGGCTCTATCGTATCTACCGGAAGAACAACCCCAGCTTTCCCTGGGCCTTCAATGCGTACTTGAGTGCCTGCTGCAAGAAAGTTCTGAAGAACCATCATGGTTGCCGGATGGACCCCCACTGCAGCTAAACCGGTGTTTCTAGATCTTCCATAGCGAAGTCTGAAACCTCCACGCCTTGAAGGAAATGAAAAGATGGGACGCCCCGCAATAATATCCTCCATAAAACCAGCATTCTTCTTCCGCTCGATCTCTCGAACACTCTTCAACCAGTCCCAACCCTCAATCCCCAGTTTTTCCACAATCGTCCACACCTTTGCAGAACGCCCCACAACTCCATCATTTACAACACGGAGTGCACCACCTCGTACCCGGTTTGTCTCGATTCGAGGAAGATCACGGTAGGCAGAAACCTCAACGGGATCAGATTCCAGCCCAGTAACTTCCACGGGGAGAAATTGAAGTGCTCTTCTCAATTCTTCATCCGACACATGATATTGAAACCGACTTACTGATCGTTCAAATAGTCGCATTTCTTCGATGAAACGCCCAATCTCATCTTCAGTCGGCTTATAACGGTCCAGCCCCAGCAAACGACGAACAAAATCTCCTACCAGCAAGCTTAAGGCCTGTTCCGTACCACCTGCAGAACGTATAGGACCAGCATAATAAATTGCCAAATACCTCGTTCGGTCAGAGTTATACTTCACGGCTACTTGTGCTACGCCTTGCAGAGGCGCGGCGGTGATACCCTCGGTCAGTATGGCAAGGGCAGTTCTTATCGCCTGCTCAGCGGCTTCACTTGCACTCATGTGCTCGAATTTTCCGTATACAATCTCTTCAGCAATTTTGAACGCAAGCTCTTCTCGTGGCAATTTCTTGCTTAAGTTTCGGATGCTTTCAGCAACACCTTGTGGACCAACCAGACCCTCCACAAGCTCGGCTAAGTCTTTAGCCACTTTAGGCTCAGAGTGAAGAGAGGGATCAAACCCTTTTTCTCTTGCCTTCTCCGCAATTTCATATATACCCGTGAGCTTGCTCTCTAATGTAGACACATATTGCTGGTGTTCCTTGCTCATCGCGACGTTCAAAACGGTTTTCCCTCAGTAAAGTCTGTAACGTGCATATTCAACTTTTCTAACAAGAACAAGTCAAAGAGAACGCAACAGAATTATTCCACGCGAACTCAAAAAAACAGTGGATCATCTACGTTTAGGCCGCTTCAAGGCCCTTCGATACCATTTCACCTGTTTCACCAACTCTTCAACCTTATCTTTAGCTTCAAACTCTTCCACAACATTACCAGTGACAATTATATCAGCCCCAGCCTTCACCTTCTCCTTCACCTGCCCACCACTTCTCAGGCCCCCACCAACAATCAAAGGAACACCAACAAGATCCTTCACTATCCTAATCATTTCATCTGGCACAGGTTGTTTAGCCCCAGACCCCGCCTCCAAATACACAAACCGCATGCCAAGATACTGCGCCGCCAATGCATGTGCAGCAGCAAGTTCTGGCTTATCATATGGAATCGGACTGGCTCGTCCTATAACACCTACTGTGGCGCCTTCTCCAACAACTATGTAACCGAGTGGAATGGCTTCCAAATCAAACTTTCTGACGAGTGGAGCACCCAAGACTTGCGCACCCACGATAAAGTATGGGTCCAAGGAGTTGAGAAGCGACATAAACCATATGGCATCGGCGTGTTTGCTGATACCTGTTACGTTATTAGGGAAAAGAATCACTGGAATGCCAACTGCCTTCTTTATTGCTTTTATAGTATTATTTAAACGGGAAGTGGAAACAATGGTAGATCCGCCAATCATGATAGATGCCGTCTTGCTGGACTCTGCTTCACGGGCTATGCGAGAGGCTGATTTGAGAGACACTTTTTCGGGGTCAATGAGAGTTAAGTGAATAGCCCCGTCTTTCTTAATCTTATTCAGTAGGTACTTTTCCACTCGCCCAATCATAACCGATCCTCATTATTTGGCAACGGTTCCAGAATAGAATTTATCAGTGAAACGACAATAGACATCGATCGCCTGAAAGGCTGGTTTAGCAGGTAACTCCTCACTCAAACCGCAACTCCCACAACGCACCGTGGCTTGCTCACGCCCCTCAAAGAATTCAATTCTGATAGCTTCTTTTCCGCATTTAGGACATAAGAAAACCTTGGGCAACCGCTTTTTAGGAATGCGAACTACTTTTCTTTTTCTTCTACCCATGCCAAATCCTCTGCATGAACATAACAATCAAGATAGAGATTTGCCACATCTCCACTATATTACTATCGCTTAAATATTTCTCCCAACGCATAAACGAAGAAGCAAGAAAGAGTAAACTTTAGTTATAAAAGAAATCATAGAAACAGAATGCAAGGAGCCTTAACATTGAAACTGACAAAAGAACGCTTAAAACTAGATTCACCATCAGTTGAAACTAGAATCAAACGGTTCATCAAAGACTACATAGAAAAATGCGGAGCAACTGGCGTAGTCCTAGGAGTATCTGGTGGTATAGACAGTTGCACAACAGCCGCTCTCGCCGCTCTATCTCTGGGAGGCCGCAAGGTGTTGGGCATCACACTGCCGGAAGAAGAAACGTATAACGCTATTGATGTTCAGCATGCAAAACTGGTTGCGGAAAAATTTGGTTTCAAACTGGAGACTATTGACATCTCACCCACCTTAAACGCTTGTTTTCAATCCCTTCCAATTTACGACGCCTCTGACAAGCTCAGCAAAGGAAACGTAAAGGCGAGAATCCGAATGGTTTACCTTTATTATTACGCTAATGAACTCAAGAAGATAGTGTGTGGCAGTTCAGACAAGTCTGAGACCATGATGGGATACTTCACAAAATGGGGAGACGTTGCCGCGGATATTTCACCTCTTATGGATATCTATAAGACGCAGGTGAGGCAACTAGCTTTGCACATAGACGTCCCCACTGAAATAGTTACGAAGCCTTCAACACCGGGACTCTGGCCTGACCAACTAGCAGAGGAAGAATTAGGCGTCAAATATGAAACACTGGACTTGATTCTATTCGGCTTAGAACGCTTCATGACAACAGAGGAAATTGCAAAACAATTAAACCTCTCTATAAAACTGGTTGATGGCATTAAGAAGCGATGGCTAGCAACTGAGCACAAGCGGCGGACACCCCTAACAACAAAGCTGGGATACAGGACGGTTGGAGCCGACTTCAGACTTCCCTACACACCATACTAAGCCTTTTCTCAATGAAAATAGTAGAATATGATTACGGAGGGAAAACGAATGTTAAAGGAGATTAATGTGGCTCTCGCACAAATGAGCTGTAAAATCGGAGACAAAAAACATAACATAAACAAGATGAAGCAAAAAGTTGAAGAAGCAAAAAACAGAGACGCAAACATCATTATTTTCCCAGAACTCTCATTAACCGGCTACACAACCCGAGACCTCGCCTACGAACTGGCAGAACCCATCCCAGGACCATCAGTCAAACTCCTAGAAGAAACCTCAAAAAAAGAAAACATCCACGTGATCTTCGGGATGCTGGAGCGAAGCGAAAAAGCACGTGCAGTCCTTTATAATACAGCAGTTCTGTTAGGCCCCAAAGGATTCATCGGCAAATACCGAAAAATGCACCTACCAACACACAGCGTCTTCGAAGAAAAACGCTATTTTAGACTAGGATATCAAACACCAGTATTTGAGACAGAAATCGGAAAACTAGGGTTAATAATCTGCTATGACGTGTTTTTCCCAGAAATCTCCCGCCTATTAAGACTGAAAGGCGCCCAATTCATAATCTGCATATCAGCCTCTCCAGCCAGACGACGCAAATTCTTTGAAGTACTAACCGCCGCCAGAGCCATTGAAAACACCGTTTTTCTAGCCTACGTCAATCTTGTCGGCGTGGAAAACGGCCTACAATTTTGGGGAGGAAGCAGACTCATAGCCCCAAACGGCAGAATCACCACACAAGCCAAATACGACGAAGAAGACCTAGCAACAGGAAGCATCGCCTACGCCGACTTAGAACGAATAGAAACTTTTGTCCCAACCCTCCGCGACCTGAGACCAGAACTCTTCAACTCCTTGAAAGAACAAGCAGAAAATCTGTGAGGCACACGCAGTGAACAAAATCCACGTAATCCGAAACGAAGATGTAAATCAAGTGTTAATAGGAACACCTGAAGGCCATAAACACCTGCGAGTCTGCATGAAACTTAAAAACGAATCAACCATGATCTTTCAAGAAGCCACCATAGCAAACATCTCACGAGCATACATCACCATGAAAACCCACCCGAATATTCAGGCTCAAGAACTCAAAATGAAACCCCTAACAGAAGAGTCGCGGAAAGAAGGCTACGCAACGCATCAACTGCTCGAAACATATAGAAAGAACAAGGACATTGAAAAAGAATTAAGAGAACTTCTAGAAAAGGCAGGAGTCCTTATCTAAATCCTTTCACAGCTTTTTCTATTCGGTCCAACGCTTCCTCGATTTTGTCATGGGCAGTAGCATACGAAAATCGTAGATAACCTTCGCCACGTTCTCCAAATGAAGACCCTGGCACAGTCACCACTTTCGCTTTGTTAAGAAGGTGGGCAGCGAATTTTTTAGACGACATCTCAAACTCTTTGATATCTGGAAACATGTAAAACGCTCCTTTAGGAAGACCGCATCTAAACCCTTCAATTTCATCAAGTCTAGCATGAAGAAATCGACGCCGCCTTTCAAACTCCTGAACCATATCCCTAACACAGTTTTGCGGTCCTTCTAGAGCTGAAATCGCAGCGTATTGTGCTGGTCCACTTACGCATGCTGTGGTAAATTGATGAGCCAACATCATGGGAGCAATCAACTCTTTAGGACCCAACGCGTAGCCAACACGAAGACCTGTCATTGCGTACGTCTTTGAAAAAGAGTTCACAACTATCGTACGCTCACGCATACCAGAAAAAGTAGGCAAACAATAATGCTTGGCATCATCATACGTCATTTTTTCATAAACCTCATCAGAAATCACAATCAAATCATGCTCCACCGCAAGCTTTGCCAACCCAGCCAAGTCATCGTGAGAGAAAACAGACCCTGTTGGATTATTAGGAGAATTTATGATTATCACACGTGATTTCTTTGTGATCAAAGACATCACAGCTTCGGCATTAAGCGTAAAGTCATTTTCCTCAAGCAGAGGCATAGAAACAGGAATACCTTCCGCCATCAAAATACTGGGTCTATAACAGACAAACCCTGGATCAGGAACTAATACCTCGTCGCCAGGATTTATCACCGTCAGCAAAGCCAAAAAAATCGCTTCCGTTCCTCCAACCGTGACTAACACCTCAGACTCTGGATCATACGACAAACCGTAGTCACGCTTTGTTTTTTTCGTCAGAGCTACGCGGAGTTCTGGAATACCTGCGGTATGCATATAGTGCGTTTTACCTTCATCGAAAGTCTGCTTAGCTGCGTCTCGAACATGCGGTGGAGGCACAAAATCTGGTTCACCTATCCCTAAGCTAATAACCCCAGGAATGCTCTGTGCCAATGAAAAAAGGCGGCGAATATCAGAGGGGCTAATTCCTTTCAGTCGCGATGCAGTTCTGAAGTGCTTTGCCAATACCAACCCTCACCACAATGATCCTCCTCTATGCATAAAATGTTTACGTTTGTCAACCTTTCGACGAAGAGTACGTTGAATCAGCCACGCAGACAGTGTTAACAAAGACCACAAGTCTTTTCTACTCCGTATACAAAATTGTATCCTTTAAGCAAAACTCGTCGGTGAAACAATTGCGACTAAAGGAAAAAACCCAAAAATGGCTAAAACGCTCCATAGACGACCCAATTACAAAAACACTCGCAGAAAACAGTAATTTAACCAAAACACAGCTCGAAACACTCTTAATCGACGCTCTAACAGAAAATATAGCTCAAAAATCATTAAAATACGAAGAAAAAGCCAAATTACGAATATCAGCAGTAAGTCGCGGCGCTTTCAACAGAACTTTAAGGCAGGCCAAGAAGAATGTCATTCAATCAGTCTATACGATTCTTCTTCTCGGCTACGTAGGAGTCCTCGAAAGCACACTTCTAGATCCATACATTGAAATCGCAAACAAACTGCAAACCTACATGAGTGCCTATAGAGAAGCCTTAGGAGGACGGAAAGCAACGCATGAATATATAACGGTGATAAGTATGCTTCGCAAGGACCTAGAAGCCAGCCTAGAACAATTATCTAAGCCGAAGAACATGTCGGGAAAGATGTGATATCACACATCACACTAATGACGCTAAGGCGCTCCAAGTGATACATTAATCTTCCAAAATTACAAGCCACAAAATGCCTCGTACAAAGCCTTACGGTCAATTACAGGTCCCACCATCAATCCTCATCATCAGCCAACATTGAACCCACCAAGAAACAACATAATCAGCAAGATTCAGTGAGTGATAACTTCTTTAAACACTCCACAGAGCATACCCAACCGCCTATCCATACCAGTCGAAAATAGCTGGGGCATTTGTGATGTCACACGTCACAGGATAAACGTTGTTCGCGTCCATTCACCATAATCCTTAAGTTCATTCATAGCACAATGTGATGTGTGATATTTATGCAGATCACAGATGTCACGTTCAAATCACGCTTTTTCTGGGGCATATTACAAGCCGTAGGTTCCTTTGTCTTCACGTACTTGAACTGCTTGGAGAATCTTTAGCATGTACGACCCATTCTTAGTAGCCACAATTCTCTTATTACTCATGACCGGGGGCACTGCTGTCCTGTATTATAGGCGAATAAGGAAAGCATATCGAGAGTACGACGAAGCGAAGAGTGTTGTAGATGACGTTATCATAAGTTTCAATAAACAGTTGCGGACCCAAGAAAACAGGCTCAACGTTGTTGCTCACAAAACCGAGTTAACCGCTTCTCAGAGTGAAAAAACGGCAAAAAGAATGAAGGAGTACGATGGACAACTAGCAAAGTTCACCGCTGAAATGAAACCTATTTCAGAAGTCGAACGGAAAGTTTCAGCGGAAATTGAAACCATGGGCAAAAGAATGAACGAAATATTCACAAAACAAGAGAACATTATGAAAAGAATTGAAGAGGTTGAAAAGGCTAGACGCAAACCCACAGTGACACCTGAGTCGAAAATAGAGGCCGCGATTCCAATCAAGAGGGAACGTGCGTTGGCCCCGTTGACGCAAACTGAGCTAATCGTACTTGAGATTCTTGCTGTAGAGGGAAAAAAGACTGCCCCAGAAATTAGAGAAAGAGTAAAACTCACAAGAGAGCACACCGCTCGCCTAATGAAAAAACTGTACGAAGAAGGATATCTAGAACGTGACGTACAAAAAATTCCATATGCTTACAGCATCAAAAAAGAGATGCAAAAAATCCTAAAAAAGGAATCTAAAGCTTAACGTGATGTCACAAACTTGTTTTTCCAGCTTCACGAAGCTTTTTGAGCTTTTTATCCATTTCAGAAAGTGGTTTTGACATGGAGAGCTTGTAGTCAACCTTTTTCTGCTCTTTGAGATACTCGGGATAATGAGTAACCTTTATCGGAACTGCGAATCGGATTTTAGGCTCTGAGATAAGCAAAGCTTCCCCAACATCAAGCATCTTTATCTCAGTGTCACTGTACTCAAGATACGGCGTGTTGTCCGTTAGGTAAACCCTGTCACGTCGCAACTCTGTCTTCATGACAACCTTGGTCCAAAGCTCAGCGAAGACATTAGGATTTATTCTTGAAGGCCGTGGTGTCACCGCGTTCAGTCCCACCCTATACTTTCGATATGTCAGTGCAATATCCGAGAATATTGTTTTAGGCATGTTTGGATCAAGGAACTCATGGGCCTCTTCAAGAGTTATCAAAAGGGTTGGAAGCTTTTTCCACTCACCAAAATTACTCTCCCACAACCTCTTGTAGTAGAGAGCCACGCTAGAAGCTGTGAGGCAGGTAACATCATATTGTTCCTCGGAACTGAGACCTGAAATATCGACGAGGCATGTGACGCCTTGACCAACGTTCTGTACTACATCGTCAACGAAACTGTAGTCAGACGGCGGAAAAAGATGTGGAGACAAACTTGAAAGCTTCAGCATAAGGGCATCTATCACGGCTTTGCCCTTGTAATCGGTAAGCTCAGCCACCCCCTTATGTCCGCCTATGCTATAGGCTTCTTGCAACTGTTCTATCCAAGTGTTCCCCAAACTCTTGTAAAGTTTTTGAGCAAGCCTAACTTGATGATGTGAAATGTCAGGAAAGAGTGTTGAAAGCTTTTGAGGACGAATTGTATATAGACCAACAAGCATCTTCTGCTCTCTAGCCGAGTAATAACGAACTTTTGTGTGAAAGAGTGGATGATCCCTCAGGCCTCGTTGAGGCGCTATCCCTTTTCCCTCAAGAAGCTGGCCTGCAAAGTCAAAAATTAACCCAACAGTCCTTGGGCTTGAATCTATAATCCGAGCGTTGAGCATCAATTCACAATTCGTCTTTCCACATCCTGTCATTCCAAACATTCCCATCATCAAAGGAATAGCCTCAACACTTATACCGACAGGGCCAAGCACATGCTCCCCTGAACGTAAACGCCCTATCCCCAACTCCCCTGCAAGCCTTAAAACCGAACAGTCCTCATCACTAGCCGCATACACCTTGTCCATATAATCCGGGTTAAAAGTTGGAGAACGAATCTTCCCGAGGTTTTTCTCAAGGAAAAGGATTGCATCAACATGCCTATAGCTAGAGTATGGCCCAAAGGATTCCTTCCCCTCTGCTTCACGAAGTTGCTCATCCGTCTTTAGCGTGGAGGAACTCCCAGCATCCACGACACGTGCATAGAAGCTTCTATTGTCTGAGTCTATCCTAACGATCTGGCCGAATGAGAGGTCAGTTCCTCTGTTGAGGAAGAAGGAAACTTTATCTCCCTTTACCTCACGGACAAACCCTGCGGGCTCAGGCGTGTTCAATCCGCTCCCATTGAAATGGATGTTTTACACCATGAAGTTCATCTGGAAAACTGCATGAGAGCTCTTCAACCCGAAGTATATTTAAGAATCCGGCGCTAGCTAGTGTTTCCTCAACTTGATCATGATGGTGAAGGAGTTTTGAGTCAGATGGAGCAGAAAAATCATGGGCAAGCCAAAGGGTAATCGGGTACCCTAGGCATCTTGGATCTTCTGAGATTGCCGTGAGTGGAGAAAGTAACTCAGATACCTCGCGATTAGTCAAATATTCCATTATATCACAACGAAAAGCGTGTAAGCTATCTTCACACAATTTCACAATAGACACATCTCCGTATAGATGTTTATCTTTATTTGCTTCTCTAACTGGGTAGTAAACCCAGATTGGATAAGACGTGAGCATATATGTTGCTGCCATAAGATCTCGTCCCTTTTCATCATGAAGCATCGGAGACTGTTTACTTACAGCAAGGAGAGTGACCCTTTTACGAAGAGCCTCTTCGTAAAGTGAGGTATAGAACCCCCTCTTTCCGCCAAAGAAGCTGGCTCCATCCAGAAGAATATAATCTCCTTCATCTAGTCTACGAAGAGCCTTCCTACTTACGCCCACATCATCACTTTCAGACTCTTCGTAAAGAATTTTCAAAGCCATTTCGCTTTCTAATTGCAGTCTTCTATCTTTTAAGAAATTAGAGCGTGTTCGGCGATCTCCAACCACACTGACGATACTTTCCTCATAACCCCAATTCACGTTGCGCTCCTCCACAGAGGCGTATGCTGCCCGCATGAGGTAAATGCCCCAGTTATTTGCTCTCTTCAAAGTTCTGGTTGAGCAGTCTACGGCCAGAGAATTTACGTTACGGCCTTTCATTTTTCTCAAAGGCTTTATCTTGGATTTATCAGGCTTAACCGCTATCACCGGCTCCTCCCTAATCATGTGATAGCCTACTTCGCGCCCTTTGTCAATGTATCTTTTCAGTTTCTTCTTCATTTCTGCTAAATCTTCGCTGATTTTGCTCATTCAGCTCCCTCCGTAAGAAATAAAGCTTGTATACAATCCGGAACTGAAACATCCAGCATTTTTAAAATTGATTGTTATTTATCACCTTTCATGTAATTTAATGCGCTCTGTGGCATTTTAGTCATCCGCCGATAACGTTTGCGGTTCGACATACTTCTGTTTGCAAGGACGCCACGCTGGGCCATCCGAGACAGATATGTGGAGACTGTGCTCAAGCTGATGGGGGTTTTAAACTCTTGTTCATATGTAGATTGAACGTCTTTAGAAGAAAACCACGCAATTGGAAAACTCTTCTCAACAATCAAGCGAACCTTATCAAATTTGGACAACTCCGAAGGAAAGTCACCCACGCCAGGGTTAAGCCCAGGCATGCCACCGAGTAATTCAACAACATCTAGTAAACGAAGAGCCTTGTCTCTAGTAATATGACCCGCAAAGGTTATCGTATAACGATTTCCATTTTCGTCGAAGACCTCCACTCGCATTTTCCTTGCAGGCATCCCTAAGCACCAAACAAAACTCTTTACAATTTAACACATCACAGGTTATAGAAGTTACGGTGAACGTTGAAAGGGTAAAAAGGGTAATTATGTCTTAAAATTGAAAAATAAACGCAATTTGCATCTTTTTAGATTCACAGACTTCACAAAGACCGATGTTTGTAAAATGGACGCAAAGAGCGCAGTAACCTTAATTCTCCAGTGGAAGACTAGGGGTCAGCTCTTTACACGTCACAGGACAGAAAAAGGTAAATTTTGATGAAACAGGACGTTTAGTAGAATAATAAAAGAACCAATTCTACAATGGTTCACAAAAAGTTAAGTGTTCAACAGGTAAACAGCTCGTTCAATCTAACGTGTTAATAAAAGCGTACTTCGACTTAATAAGAATGGTTGCGTACATCATACTTAAAATTGCTAACAAGCATGGTTATTTCTTTGACGCCAACCCCTAAGTTTCCACTGGACGGCCAAGTCCGTTGAAAAGGGAGTAGATGATGTTTAACCAAAAAGTCTGTATAAACACTTCAAAGTGTTTTATCATAATTATTAAATAAAAAAATGATACCTAACCGTTGGAGGGCTATTCCTTATAAAAAAGGAAGGATATTTCCTAAAAATCTTTAGGCTATTCCATAGGAAATGTAGGGGTCTGGGTGTGAACGTTCAACAATGAATTAACATCTGAGGGCAATGTTATGAGTAAAACTACTGTGCTAGATAAGGTATTTGAACATTTTTTGAAAGGCAACGGTATATTTCAAGACAGAGAAGTGTTGCGGCATGACTATATCCCTGACACGCTCCCACATCGTAGGGAGCAGATCCGTTACCTTGGTGAAATATGTGCCCCTGTTTTGAAGGGGTTCCGGTGCTCTAACGTCTTGGTTTATGGAAAAACAGGCACAGGAAAAACCGCGGTTATAAAATATGTGTTGAGCAGACTTGGTCATAAGGCTTGTGAACTTGGGGCACCTGTGAAGGTCTGCTATATTAACTGTCGACTAATGAGTACAGAGTACAGGATTTTCTCAAGTTTATGTGCTACTTTGGAGGTGAAGGTTCCATTTACAGGCCTAGCTGTGGGAGAAGTTTTTGACCGATTTAAAACGGGCTTAGACTCATGTAAAATCCTTTTTATCGTTGTTCTTGATGAAATTGATGCCCTCATAAAAACCCGGGGGGATGTTCTGCTTTACGAATTGACTAGAATAAACGAAACTCTTCGTTATAGCAAAGCCTCAATTGTGGGAATCTCCAACGATCTTAGATTCAAAGAGCTTCTTGATCCCAGAGTTTTGAGTTCTTTAAGTGAGGAGGAGATTGTATTTAGGCCATATGACGCAGCTGAGCTTCGAGACATCCTTCTAGACCGTGCCCAACCGGCATTTCATAATGGCGTTTTGTTTGATGGCGCTCTGAGTCTATGTGCCGCGTTGGCCGCTGCTGAGCATGGAGATGCACGGCGAGCTTTGGATCTTCTTCGGGTTGCCGGTGAGTTGGCTGAGCGCGAAGGTTCTGAAGCTGTTGTAGAGGATCATATACGGCGGGCGGAAAAGAGGATTGAACACGATCGGATTGCGGAAGCTTTGGAGAACCTTCCACTTCACTCAAAACTCGTTTTATGTAGCGTCTATCTGTTGGGCAAGGCGAAAATTAGCTGTGCGGTGACTGGTGATATTTATGAAATTTACTGTGAGCTTTGTAGTCAGTCAGGGCTTACACCGTTAACTCAAAGACGGGTGAGCAGTTTAGTGAATGAATTGGATGTAATAGGGTTGTTGAACGCACGAGTTGTGAGCATGGGACGGTACGGGCGTACGAAAAAGATTCGTCTGAGCATACCACGTAGTATTATTCGAGCGTCATTCACCACGGATGATAGACTTGAACGTCTGGTCAAGTATGCGCCTAAATACTTGGCAGAGATTTCGAGTAGGCATTAAAGATAAAGGTACTGCTGTTTTAAGATTGGTGAGTTCGCCAGAGAGCTTTCGAGAAACATAGTTCAATTCATAAATTGTCTGGAAGCATTATGAGCTGTTAGGTGTGGAGAAGTCATTTGTGAATTTTCACTGGTGGATAGACTTGTTACGTAAATTGTCACGCATAAGATGTTGTAAAATTGATGGGTGTAACTTGTAATGTTTGAAGATTTACGATTGGAACGATTCCTGGGTTAGGAGTAACCCCCATTTTCTTTTGGAATTCAGTCTGCTTTTGCCAAGTCCCCGAGTTAACGATAAGTGTTCCTCGATAAGTGTCATACTTTATCACATGCACATGTCCAGCGTGGAAAATGTCTGGTGGTCTTTCTATGACCATGAAGTCTTTTTTTTCTGGTGCTATAGGCGTTTTTTTTCCGTAAACGGGCGCTAAATGTCTGCTTTGTAGAAGAAATTTCATGGCTTTGTCCGGAGTTTGAAAGCTTACGTTTGGAATGGATGCAACAATATCATCTAGGCTACGTCCGTGATACAGAAGCAGTTCGACTTCGTGAAGCCTCACAGTGCTTGGGTTTCCTAGGGAATATACTTTCCTAGATTCATGAAGTGGCTCTGCGTAATCTTTAGGTATGGCGGGCTGAGGTAATGCCTTCCGAGACGCGTCGTGGTTTCCAGGTATTATTATCAATTCGATATAATCTGGGATTTGTTCAATGAATTTCGAGACCATTCCATACTGTTCATAGATGTCTGTTACCGCCAGTTCGTCTAACTGTCTCGGATAAACCCCTATCCCATCTACAAGATCGCCGGCGACCACCACATATTTGACATGGCTTGCCAGATTCTTCAAACTTTCATTTCCAAATTTCCCATTTAACCAAAGCACAAACCGACTAAATTCTTCTCGCATAAACATTTTGCTTCCGATATGCAAGTCTGATATGAGTGCTGCGTAGACCGGTATTGAGGCTTTGTTGGGTTTTCTTTTGGGCATGTCAGGCCAAACAATGTCTTCTGCAATGAGCAAGTCGTTTCTTCCTTTGATGGCGTTTATGCAAACAACTTGGTCTAATAGTAACATCTGTGCCTTTTTTATGACCTCTTGGCTTGTGCTTGGGGATACAAGTACAGTGGCGCTGGTTTCCAAGTCTTCAACGGTTAAGAATACCCTTTGTTTGCGTTCCCGTTTTTCAGTGACCATGCCAATGATCTTCACCTTTGTGTTAGCTGAAGATTTGAGTGCCTCCGATATTGATGTCGCATCTTTAACGTCCATTCTTCTTCTTAGAAACCTCTGTGTTCTTTGGAAGCGATCTTGGAAATACTCTAGATATTCTTCAATGGACCCGGTTTCACATATTTCATCTGTTGGATCTTCTATTACTTTTATGTCTCCGTCGATGTCTTTTGCAAATGCGTGAAAACCCTTCTTGGCTTCTAGAATTGGCGACAGAGGTGTAAGCAAACTAGGCTTCTCTTCTTTCACCTTTGGAAGAGTTTTTTCCGCAATCTCTTCTAGAAAGCTTCGTTGTATGAACAAAGTTTTCTGAGGGAGATTTTTTATTTTTTTGACCACTTCTTCCATTAATTTAACAGGGTCTTCTGTTTGGGAGAGTGTGTTTAAAAAATCGAAGGCTTGTTTATCTAATTGATATCCTGCGGCTATTGTGAAGGAAACGGCTCTTTGAAGTCTGTCGCTCATAATTGTAGCACTCTCCAGTCACTCTTTATTGGGACGACGATGTAGCCTTCTTTATTGTCTCTTATTAGCTCTGTTTTTCCTTTTAGGTGAAGGTGTCCAGTTGATGTTGCAGTCACGGCGTCAGTTTCATGTGGCGCCAATATGCGTGTTTAAGCCTCCCTCTAAGCCAATGCTTATGAAAATCTGTTGAATTTTTTGCCAGTCTTTTGTGGGCATTTTTAACGCCTTGCGGGTGAAGCGGGGTGGGTGTCAATTATGTCAAATCCTTCTTTTATGATTTTTAGTGATTTCTATTCCGTCAAGTCTATGCCTATTTTGATGTTTTCTATTAATCCTGACGTTGTTCATCTATCTTTTAATAATAGATTATTATTCAGATGAGTTAATATTCGTATTGAGGGTTTGATATGGATTTGCGGAGAGTTCAGAAAACAAGTGGTGGGACTTTTTTTGTTTGTGTGCCTAAAGAGTGGGCTGAGCGAAGTGGGCTTCAGCGTAGTTCCGTTGTTGCGGTTTCTGAGATGGCTGATGGGCGGCTTTGTGTTGATCCGAAGTATGATGTGGAGCGTGCTCCACAGGTGGCGGTGATTAAGCCTTCTGTGTATCTTGATCGTGAGATTGTTGGGAAGTATCTGTTGGGGTATGACGTTATTCGGGTTGAGGCGAAGGATAGGATAAGCTCTGTTGATCGTGAGCGTGTTAAGCAGGCGTCGATTCGTTTGGTTGGCTTAGAAATTATTGAGGAGGACTATTCTAAGATTGTTATGCAGTGTCTTTTGGAGCTTTCTACTTTTCCGCCTGGGAAGGTTCTTCGTCGTGAATATTCTATTGCGTCTGGTATGCATCGGGATGCTGTGACTGCTTTGGTTGAGGGTGATGTGCATTTGGCTAAGAATGTGGTTGCGAGGGATAATGAGGTTAATCGGTTGTATTTTCTTTTGGTGCGTAGTTTGCGGACGGTTGTTCAGAATCCAGGTTTGAGTGAGAAGTTAGGTGTGTTTCCTATTGATTGTTTGGATTATCGTTTGATGGCTAGTTTGGTTGAGTCGATTGGTGATCGTTCTGTTCAGATTGCTGGTAAGGTGGTTAAGTTGAAGGGTGTGAAGCTTCCGAAGGAGTTGTTGCAGTTTGTTTTGCGTTTTCACGGGTTGGTTTATGAGGCGCATGAGAATGCTTTGAGGGCTGTGTTCTCTCGCAGTGTTTCGGTGGCTGAGTCTGTTAGGAATGAAAGAGAGAATGTTTTATCTGTGTTTGGTGAGGTTGAGGCTGCTATGGGTGGTTTGTCTGTTGATGTTGCGACGCATGTTCTTGCTGTGGCTTCTTTAATGAATCGGATTTATGATAACAGTGTTGATATTGCTGATTTGGTGATGCCTAAGCCTGTTTGAGGCTTATGTTTTATTACGTTATTTGTATGTCTCTCTCTTTAGACCCCCCCTATAATTTTTTTACAGTTTCTCATTCTCTCTTATTAGACCCCCTACCTAGGGGGGTCATGGCTTCTGTTATAGTTGCTTTCTGGCTATTTTTTTGTGAGCATTGTTTTGTTGTTTTGGTTTGTCGGAACTTGATGCGTGGAACAAAATGCTTTTAGATGTAGAGTGGCTTTGAGGGTTTGGGAAAGACACGGGCCGGGGTATTAGTCCTCCGTTGCCAAGACATATTGTGTCTCAGCATGGGGTGGCAGAGTGGTAATGCGCTGGACACCCTTTTTCCTATCATAGAAGCTTAGGAGAAGGGGCAGAGTCGAGATCCAGTGGCTCTTTGAGCCTCAAGGGTTCAAATCCCTTCCCCGGCGCCAAAACAATCCGAAAACGACTTCAAACGGGATTTTGGGGTGAGCCCAAGATATGTGGCTTGTCTTGTTTACTTTTCTCTTAATCCTGTGGCAGTAAACAAGTCTGGGTGTTATTGAAAAAGCTTATATTCCTGTAATATTACAGTATTTTTGATAACATCATCAAATAGCCAAGAAGGGACATGCATGTGCAAAGAAGAAGAGAAATGTGAGTTTGAACATGATCGGAAAGGCTGTGCGTTAAAACACATAAGTGAAGCACGAAAGTTGATTTCCAAAGGCAAATTCGAAGATGCTGATGTCGTCCTAAGCTACGCTGAAAAACATCTGAAAGAGACATAAACTCGTTAACCATCTTGCGGGTGGCATGGGAAGTGGTTTTCAGTTCAAAGGGTTAATTCAGGTGAGAGCTCGATGTGCGGCGACGGATGTAAAGGGCGCTGTCCACAGGAGTCTGGTAAATTTCAGAAGTACTTCAGGGCTCTTCATTGTCCAACTAGATGGGTGATTATACGCCTCATAGGGGACGGGGCAATAAGTACTAATGAAATTTTCGAGGGGTTAAAGGACGCCGGAGAGAGTCTTTCTAGGTCAGGGCTCTATTATCATCTTTCCGAACTGGAAGAGGCGGGCATTATCGAATTAGCTGAATATCGAGAGATCGGGGGTGGTGCTCCTGAAAAGATTTGGAAATTGAAAACCAAGGAAATCCGAATTAATCTCTTAACGGATTTGCCAGAGGTGCCTAGCCACGAACAGTGAAAATGCACTTGAAGTTTCAAACCTGACGAAACATTTTGGCGAGCTAGTAGCCGTTGACCATATCAACTTTCAAGTTAGGAGAGGAGAGCTTTTTGGTTTCTTGGGGCCTAATGGTGCAGGTAAGACTACTACAATTCGAATGCTTACGGGCGTAATTAAGCCAGATGAAGGTACAGCCTCGATCTTTGGCTATGACATTCTTAGAGAGGGTCTCAAGACTAGGCAACTAATGGGAATTGTTCCTGAAATGGCGAATGCATACGTGGACCTCTCAGCTTGGAACAACCTTATGCTAATCGGAGAACTATATGGAGTTAGTAGAAAGCTCAGGGAGAAAAGAGCCAACAAGCTTCTGGAAGAATTTGGACTCTATGAGCGAAGGAAACACCTTGTCAGGGGTTTCTCAAGAGGGATGAAACAGAAGCTGCTGCTCTGCATGGCATTGATTAGTGAACCTCAAATCCTCTTCTTAGACGAGCCAACCCTTGGCTTGGATGTGGAGAGCCAACGACTAATAAAAGATATGATTCGAGAATTCAGTAAAAATGGAGCAACCGTGTTCTTGACAACGCACAACATGGCAGAAGCCAACGAGCTTTGCGACAGAATAGCGATCATCAACCACGGTAAAATCGCAGCGATTGATAGCCCAGAAAAGCTTCGATTACGAAGTAGTGGACTACAATCGATTGAAGTTAGCTTTGACAAAGCAGTAAACGTTGAAGATTTGTCGAAGTTTCAAGGTGTAAAGGAAGCAAAAAAGGTGGGAGATAAGATAAGACTCTACGTGGACGAGCCCAGTGTAGTACTAGATAAGCTGGTTGATTTTGCACGTTCAAAAAGACTTGAAATTGTTTCCCTTAACACACTTGCACCCACTTTGGAAGATGTGTTTCTCAAACTTGTGAGGGAAAGTTAAGGTGGCGACATTCTAATGGAAAATAGTCGCTATTGGGAACAGTTCAAGCGGTCTTTTGCCATCGTCAAAAAGAATATACGCATCTATTATTCAAAAGGCCCAGTCGTCATTTTTGGCCTTCTAGTTCCCTTCTTTCTTTTTCTGTCATTCTACATCGGGCGAAACATGCCTGCTGAAGCTCTTGTACCAGGAATGCTTGGAATGACCGCCTTTTTCACGGCTACTTCAGTTGGACCTGCAATCGTTCCATGGGAGGCAAGAGCAAAAACTTTGGAAAGACTTATATCCTCTCCCATTTCCATCTGGGCAATCTTCTTCGGCGACGTGCTTTCGTCATTCCTTTTCGGAGCCCTTGTTTCTGTATTTCCTGTAATCGTTAGCTTGTTCATTGGTGTCGAAATTTCAAATCCCTTGATTCTAGGACTTGGAATTATTCTCGGAACATTCTGTTTCGCATCATTCAGTATACTATTATCCGCCTATCCTCCCACGGATACCCCAGCCGGCGTAATGATGTTGTCATCAATGGTCAAATTCCCACTAATTTTCATAAGCGGAGTTTTCATTCCAATAGAGCAACTGCCCTTATGGGGCAAAACAATCTCTTCGATTTCTCCTCTAACATATTTCACAGACTTGGCAAGATATTCCATACAAGGCATTAGTTACTATCCAATTGAGCTTGACCTTACAGTTCTTGTAGCATTCGCAATCGTCTTTCTAGTCACGGCTGTGAAGGTTCATGAACATACCATGCAAAAGAGGCTCTGATACCTACGAAAAGACCCCAAAAAATGCATCAAGACTCTGCCTCTTTCCCTATTTCCTTACAGGCTTTCTTCTCAGGGGCCTTCTCTTAACCTCGGTGCCACAGATTTCACAATGTTTATGTTTATAGTCTGAAGGATATTTCCGGTGGCACGCGGGGCAATATTTGATCCAGTATAAGCGGTACCGTATGCCAAAAGTCATGAGAGACGCGAATTCTACTCCCACCAGGTTGGCCACGTTCTGAATAGAGTAATCATCCGTTACAATCCGTGGATCATAACCCTCATCCTTCAATTCGAGAGCCAGAGCCAAAACCTGCCTATCCGCCTTAGAAAGGAGCACATCCCCAACCTTTTCAGAAGCTTCTTCAACCTTTTCTATGGAAGATGTGCTCGGGGTCCTAACTTTCAATCTCCCACCTTCCACCGCTGTGTTAAACCGCATGGAGGGCATCGAGTTTGCAAAAAGTTCCATTCTCACCAGAGGAACTGAATATTGTCTATCATTGAGTGAAAGAGGATCAAAGCCTGCTATGAACGCAGAGGCATCTAAGACGAGGGCCTTCCTCTTAATCGCCGTCAGAGCTTTTCCCCTCTAGAGAAAAGAAGCCGACCCTTCAAACGATGATAAAAATTGCCTTCAAACCGAACGAAAGAGGACTCGTATTCTGACTTTTTAATCGTAATGCGTGGATTCTTTGGTTCCATCTTCATTTGATAATCCCCGTCAATCACCACAACCGCCCTTTTAGGTTTAAGAAGCTCAATGCTAACTGTGGATTTTGCAGAAAAAACTATAGGATGAAAAACGGTGAGCGGACAAATAGGAGTTAAAACGAAAGCGTCAACTTCCGGGTCCAACACTGGACCCCCTCCCGACAACGAATATCCCGTTGAGCCAGCTTGGGACGCAACCACTACTCCGTCAGCTCGACATTCTGCCACCGCCTCACCATCCTTCCATATTCTAGCGTACAAAAGCTTAGCTGGTGCGTGGGACGTGATGAAAACTTCATTCAAACCGTCGGGCAGTCGGGTGCCTGCTATAAAAGCTGCAAGTTTCATGTAACGTTCAAGCATGAATTTTCCTTCCAAACATTTGTCCAATGCATCTAACCCTTCTTCAGGATTGACTTCTGCTAGGAAACCTCGCACACCCATGTTAATGGCTAGAATGGGGGGTTCAGGCTTCGGAATTTGAAGGCATGTTCTCAGGATGGTGCCGTCGCCGCCTATTGTGACGATTAGATCAGGCGTCATTTTTTTCAGCGGCAAGGCGGCCTCGGTCTTGTTGATATGCCTTGCTAGTTTTGTCTCAAGAAATATAGACAGTCCTTTAGCTTCGAGGTGAGTTAGCAGTTCTGTTGCAAGTTTCAACGCAGCTTTTCGGTCAACGCGTGCAACTAAACCCACGGTATTAAACAGTCCTATTTCCTCCAACGCAACGACTAACATTTACTGCTTAAACCTGATATAAGAGAATGCTGAAAATTAACTATTTAAATGGTTAATTCATCTGTTAATTTACAACGTTACAGCGATACCTTAATCTATAAATCACGTTGTAAGAATTGCTGTGTGACAAGGTGAAAGAAAAATGAGTAAGCCCATGGAAGTAGGAGCCTTGAGAGTTGGCAGTTACGTAATCGTTGACGGAGAACCATGCCGCATCGTCAGTGTAACAAAGTCAAAGCCGGGAAAACACGGCTCTGCAAAGGCGAGAATCGTAGCTATAGGCACGTTTGATGGAGCAAAAAGAACGTTTGTCAAGCCGGTTAGTGCACAAGCTGAAGTGCCTCTCATTGAGAAAAAGGGAGGTCAAGTCGTTGCGATATTGCCGTCGGCTGTTCAGGTGATGGACCTAGAAACATATGAAATATTTGAAGCCCCCTTGCCTGAAGAGAAAGGATTAAAGTCAAAGCTTGTCTCCGGTGTTGAAGTTGAATACTGGCGCATTTTGGGCAGAACGAAAATAACGCGGACGAAAGGTTAACCAGTTCAGTTCATTTTCGCAATTCACTCAACTTTGAATACATGGCTCTGTGGTTGCCTTTTGCTCTATGTTGTTCCACTTTTTCCTGCATGCATCCATAGATCTAGGCTTCTTTTTCAGAAGGTTCTCTAACGGCACCCATTATCAAGAATGCAGCAACTAACTCGGTTGCAGTAAACAGGTAAAATGGTGTTGCAGGATTGACTGTCTGAAAGAGATAACCACCAATGAGTGTGCCTGACGCTACAGAAATAGCATTGCCTATGTCCCAAAGTGCTGTAATTCGTCCTCTCACCGCTTTAGGTGTCAAGTCTGCTTGAAGCGCCTCATGAGCTGGCGCATAATATATTCCAGTAGTTATGAGAAGAAGAGCAGCAATAGCAGCTTGAAGAAATGACTGAGACAAAACAAAGATTATGGTACATGGGGCACATGTCAAAACTGAAATTGCCATAACTTTTCTCTTTCCAATTTTGTCACTTACCCATCCTCCAGGAATTCTCAAGACATTTGCTAATAGAAATTGTAGGCTGACGATGATTCCCCAGTCCAGTTCCGTGAGACCAATAATTTTTGTCGCGTAAAGAATGTAATACTGACCAACCAGCCCGTTAGCAAATACAACGAGCGCGTATGAAATCAGTAGAGTTCTTAGGCTGCTGGGCAACTGTCTCAACCGTTTCGTGAAGTCTCTTAGCACATCGTTACTCAGCAATCTTGGTTTTCGACCGACTCTGTTCAGCATCGTTTCCTTGAGAAAGAAAAAGATGATTAGAGCTGAAGCTAAAGTGGTTACGGCTGTGTAGACGGATGCCAATCTGAAGCCATCAATGAGTCCGTAGGTTTTGATAAGCCATCCTCCAATCAATGGAGCAAATATGACAGGTAAAGAGGAGGCTACTTGAAGCGATGCTATCCCTGTGGTTCGTCTTTCAGGAGGGATGGAGTCAGCCACTATTGCATGAGACGCAGGACTAGATACCGCTCCAAAAGCGGCAATTATGGTTGAGGCAATGAAGATGCGCCAGTCTTGGATAATTGCGTAGAGCACCGGGAAGAGCACGCTATAGAAGGCTGCTAAAACCATGATTCTTCTTCTGCCATAGTGGTCTGATATGAACCCTCCAAGAAAAAGCGCAAAACACTGAACTACAGATGCTATTGATGTCATTAACCCTAGTGTGATAGGGTCTCCACCGATACTGACGAAGTATAGGGAAACATAAGTGCTTATTATCCCTGTTCCAAAGCTCCTAGTTGCACTGCTACTTGCGATAACTGCAATATTCCCTTGATAGAATCCTTTTGCCTGCCGATTTTGCTTACTTTCAGTGGAAACCGTGTTTTTCATTGTTTTCGCCTATAGTCATCTACTCGTTACATGCCCAGCTTGTATCTCCGTGTTACATTTTCCATGTCGCCATTCTCAAAAGCATATATTTTCTTCAGGCTCTTCTTCCAGTCTCTTTCATACATTTCAGGATCATCTATTCTTTTCTCTGATGGATCCACGTGAACCCACCTTCTCTCCTTTTTGTTCCATATCTCTGTCCAAACGTGATCAGACATGTCAAGAATTAGCCTTGCACGATAGTTGTGGGCTAGGCAGAGAGCTGTGAATAAGATACCGAATTCTCCGCATTTCCCCTTTCCATAAGCCAAAATTTCCATTGGGGCGTTATGTCGTTTTATGTTGCCCTTGCTCCATTTTACTTTGTGGTGAAGCCATTCTAATAACTCAGGTAGAGTGTATTCTCTTTCGAAAAGGTTCCTTAACTCAGCAAGGACATTTGGATTTGCCAGTTTCTGACTGAAACGTCGATACTTCTCAACGCAACTCCTTGGAACAGCTGACACTGATTTTCTTCTCCAGTCTCTTAGAGAGATTTTGGCAAAAATCTGATTTATGAATTACAACTAAACATTCCAAGTCAATATGCCCGCATGCATGTGTTCTGTTCCATTCTGTGGCAGGCGGTGCGGAAGACCAAAAAGAACGGTGGTTAATAGACGGTGCTTTAGCTGATTGTGGAAGGCCTTTGGAGGCAAAATCAGGAGTTTGGTCAGCACTTACTGCAGATAGGTTAAATGGCAAAACGGCGATACGCAATCAAAACAATTCTCGGTCTCATTTGAGTGTCAGTGATCTTTTGCTTCAGTTTTATGATTTGCGATGCATGCACGCATGCAATAGAACAACGGAAGGATAATGTTCCAGTAATTTGTGTGTGTGGTCAAAATTTAACCCCAAACAAGGTCAGAAAAAAGACATTTCAGGTTCATAAATCATTTAAACTGAAGAATGTGCTTGTGTTTTGGGGTTGCCCTTGCAGAAGACCTGCTCTGCACGCATAAATCCCGTACCTGCTCTTCTCATAAAGAGAAAGCCAAACGTGACTTATCCCGGGTGGCGTGGTACAGGCTCCGAGGGCAACTCCTCAAAACCAACCAAACTAGCACAATATTAAGAATAAGTCAATTTACTGACTTGTAACTCTCTAAGCACGCTGTGTTTAGGGTGAAGACAAACAGCTTTAAGCATATACGCATGCATGTTCGCTTACATGGTGAAAAATTGTATGCAAGGCAAAAATTGGAGCCCAAACAAGCCATATTTTCGTTAGAGAAGGATTTTTTATTCATATTTCTTTGAACGAAATGCATATATACATCTTACTGTGCCTTAAGGGATTTTTGAGGGACTAGGGCATGGAAGAAGATGAAGACTGGGAAGAAGAAGACGAAGAAGAAGAGTGATAAATGATGGGGAAGAAAGGAAAGAAGAAAGGTAAGAAGGGCAAGAAGAAAGAGGAATGAACAAATCACTGAAGTCTCTCATTCCCCCTTCTTTTTTTGAAAGATTTTTCAAGCATGCAAAATTTGAAAACTCTGATGCAATTGGTGGTTCATGGATGGAAGAGAGTGAAAAGGTTGAGATTAGTCTTCGGTCTATAAAGAAAATTGTTATTCTTAATTGCACGGGGTTTCAGATTGATGAGTTCTTTAAGAGGGTAGAGATGATGGCGATATCTGGAGAGCAAGTAGCGTTGAACTGGGCGGAAGGGATAGTGTTTCTTGCCTTGCCATATCAAGCCCATAATGACATAATAGTGGAACAAGCGTTGAAAGGCACAAGATATTGGACTGGAGTCATCTTTTCACAAATGCCCAAATATCAACCCATCAAAAAAATCGGCGCACGAGAAATCCCAATAATCAATCAAACTGCTGACCCCAAACTAAGACAAGTCGCACAATGGTTAAAGAATAGATGAGTTAACATTCGGCAAGGACAAACGCATGCATGCAACGATGCAGTTACTCTACTTTGATTTCGTAGCCTTTTTTCCTCGGTAGACGTATTTCTAGAATACCGTGTTTGAAGGAGATTTTCATTTGTTCAGGCTTAATGGGCACTGGGATGCGGGGTTGGCAAAGGAATGAGGAGAACTCGCCCTTCCGATGGGTGATGCCGAAGTCGTCGAAATGCATTTTTCGTTTCATCTTTGCCTCTATTTCGATAATGTCTTCGCCTATTGCCTCGACCCTGACCATTTTGGGTTCTGTGTAAGGAAGATCTGCGGTGACCACTACTTCTTTTGTTGTGACGAAAATGTTGCATAGCGGTTCAAGCGAGCAGGATTCGATGTCCCAGCTAGGGCGCTCATTGGTGGCAGACTCGATTATTTCTTCAGCCCAAGTTTTGAAGTCTTCTACATAATCGCTCATTATGTCGAAGATTGAACGTTTTCTTTGTCTTTTGTACGTCAATGCATTTTCCTCCTAGACGTACAGTGGAAGGTCGTATTCCTGCGACTTTTTCATGTGGGTCAATTCACGTTGGGTTCGTTTCATTATGTCTCTCGCTCTCAGCCGAATTTCCTCTCCTTTCTCAAGCAGTTTGGAGACATCTATTTTGAATTCAGCTACTTTGGCAACTTCGTTGATTGCCACGGCTGCCGCTTCTGGGTCAGGATAATTGTAAAACGATTGGGCTAGAAAGGCTATGGCTGAGAGTTTTCTCTCGGCGCAATATCGCATGGTAAGTGCTTGAGGTCCAACCATGTAACCTTCCTTCAAAATGTTCAAGCCTTTCTTGTCTAACAGGTCGAGAAGGTCTGTGTTTGATGCGGCGCAAAAAACCTTTGGGGCCTTAATGTCTTGTCTGTTTTGTAATGGCATCCCCCCGATTGACAGAACCATTTTCACTTTTTTTGATTGTGCCCAGTCGATAAGTTTCCGCATGACAGGGTGGATTGCTGCGGCGGGGATTGCCATCTCAGAGATTGCTGCGATTACGCTTTTGCCTCCGTAGATTCGCAGTGGAGCGTGTGGGAAGCCTTCATGTATTACAACCGCTGGTGGAAGGAGGTCTGAGTCTACGTATGCTATTTCTTCTAGGTCGAGTTCGGATATTATGTAGGAGGTTGCGATGAGTCCGACGAGGCCCACGTCTGGAAGTCCGTGAAGCATCAACGCTTCAGTAGGTATAGGCTTTTTTTCTATGATTCTTACGGGTTGTGACATAGTTCGTTTCCTCTGTTTAGATTTGTTGATGTGGGAGAAAAGAGTTATGGTAAATGAGAATTTTTTTGTGTAGGTCGCAGAAACAAATGGGGAAACTATAGTGGACTTATTTCATGAGTTGCATCGGGCTAATGGCTTTCTTTTCCTCTATGAGTATTCTTTCATTTATTTCGTCTGCTACATTCTGTGATAATTGCTCTAACAATCTTATTATTGGAGAATCTAGGTTTACCTTGTAGAGAGTTGTTCCCCCTATCTTTCTGGTTTCTTTGACAAGTTCAAATTCTTCTAGAACATTCCAGAATCTGTATAGCTGAGTCCTACTTATTCCAGATTCATTTGCAACGTCTTTTTTTGTGTAGTCCCAGAATCTGTTTTCTAGAAAGAAATCTAAGACTTTCGTGAAAGCATTGTTACCGAACAAATCTTCCAGCATTCATGGCGCCCTTCTTTACTAGTATGCAAACGTCTACTGACGGATATATAAGTGTTTACACTCAATGATAACTTTTAGATACACTTAACGTAACATATTGTAGTCATCTAGTGTACGATTCAAGAGATCATATTAATTTGTGTGAAAGGTATAGTAGGATGTGGCGATTGCATTGGAAGAGGAAGCCTTTGTCAAACATAAGTTTAGAATTTTATGGAAACTTTATCATCACCACTATTGGGGCAAAAGACACACCCCTATTGAAAATGTTCCCAAGGGGCTTCCCCCTCACGAATATGGAATCTGCCAAACTGTAGTTAAGAAGTTAATCAAGATGGGATGGATAGGAAAGAAGAAGACTGGTCATGGCACAGATGTTTTTCTCAAACCCTAACTTTTCAAAGGAAATAAAGCGGTTTATTGAAAAATACTCCAAAATCCCATAATGACCTCTTTCTAGAAAAAACCGAAGAATTGTATTTGATGATGAAAGTTTTTGGAAACGGAGAAGAGGACTTGTGTCGCTAAGTGGAAAGGGATAACAAACAAATAAGACGCTTCGTTAAAAGATGCAATGAACAGAATGAATGTAGCACGAGAATAAAGGAGACAATGAATAAACGGTGGCGCTCCAAACGCTGGGAAAAGGCCTATACAGTGCGTTAAAGAAGATTTTCCGAGTTCCCATCGTAGACGAGGCTACCATAAAGGAGCTGGTCCGCGATATTCAACGAGCGTTACTCCAAGCGGATGTTAACGTGAAGCTTGTTCTTGAAATCTCGAAACGAATAGAAGACAGAGCTTTAGGAGAAAAGCTTCCGCCCGGGGTCTCCAGACGAGAACATGTAATAAAAGTGGTCTACGAAGAACTTACACGCTTCTTGGGTGAAAAACCTACTCCCCTGAAGATAAAAACTGGAAAAACAAACATCCTCATGCTTGTGGGAATACAAGGCTCAGGCAAAACCACGGCTGCGGCAAAACTTGCTAGATACCTCCAAAAAAGAGGATTAAAAACAGCGCTTGTCTGCACAGACACCTATAGACCAGGCGCACTCGCACAACTAGAACAACTAGCCAAACGCATAAACATTCCCGTCTACGGAGACTCGAAAGCAAAAAATTCCGTCAAAGTTGCTCGAGACGGACTGGAACAATTTCTCAAATATGACGTGATCCTCGTTGACACCGCTGGACGACACAAAGACGAGACAAGCCTGATCAAAGAAATGAAAGAAATGGAAAAGGCAGTCAAACCCACAGAAGTGGTCTTGGTAGTTGACGGCACCATAGGCCAGCAAGCAGCAATACAAGCAAAGGCATTCCATGAAGCCACACCAATTGGATCAATTTTAGTTGCAAAGCTGGATGGCTCCGCGAGAGGAGGAGGTGCACTCTCAGCCGTCGCAGCCATAGGTGCACCCATAAAATTCATTGGCACAGGTGAAAAAATCAACGACATAGAATCCTTTGTTCCATCACGGTTCGTAGGTAGACTGTTAGGCATGGGTGACCTTCAAACGCTCATCGAAAAAGTGCGGGAAGCAGAGGTAAAGGTTCCAGAAAAGAAGATGCGAGCGATTCTGAGTGGAAGGTTCACTCTCACGGATATGTATGAGCAATTCGAATCCGTGAAAAGCATGGGCCCGCTTCGACATCTTCTGAAGATGATTCCCGGTTTTTCTTATGACATACCTGAAGACCAAATGGACATCGCTGAAGACCGCCTAGAAAGATGGAAGGTAATAATCGAATCAATGACGCCAACTGAGAGGGAGAAACCGAAAATCTTCAATGCATCCAGAATACGACGCGTAGCTCGAGGATCAGGCACCACCGAGAAAGAAGTGAAAGAGCTTCTTAAACAACACTCGATGATGAAAAAGATGATGAAAACCTTGCGAAGGAAGAAGCTTCCATTTTTTGGAAAAAAACTTAGGATCCCGCAATAGAAAACATCTAAAAAACCTGTAGTATGTTCAAGTAAAAGGAGGATGGTTCTTCACGGAGATACCTGAAAGGGCGCAAAAGATGCTTGAGAAACATCCCCTCTGCAACCATTGCTTAGGGAGACAATTTGCTCTCCTAGGCTACGGAGTAGACAACAAAAAACGAGGTGAAGCTCTCAAGCTAATGTTAACCCTGAAGGGTCACCAATTAGCGCTCGTGGGGGAGAAAGCAGGGGTCTTGCTCCTCAAAACAATGGCAACCAATGGATCCTTCGATATGGCTGCCGAAATATTAAGAAAAATGAAAAAAAGGATCGGAAAAAAGCGGGAGTGCCATCTCTGTGAGGGCCAATTTGAACTCTTACAAGAATTAGTAGACAGTTCAGTGGAAAAATTGCAGGACTACGAGTATGACACATTCTTGGTAGGCATAGAACTACCAGCCGAAGTGGAGGAAAGGGAAGACGAGTTTAAGGCTGAGTTTGCGGTGAAACACGGAGAAAGCATGAGGAACGAATTTAGCCGTAACATCGGTAAGAAACTCTCAGAAATTATACAAAAAACAGCGGAATACGCAAAGCCAGAAGTTGTAGTCCTCGTCAACCCATTCACCAAACAAGTCACACTCCAAGTAAATCCACTGTGTATCATGGGTAAATACAAAAAGCTGACCCGAGGAATACCGCAGTCAAAATGGCTTTGCTCTGAATGTAGAGGAAAAGGGTGCCCACGATGCAACGGAACAGGAAAAACGTACTCAGAATCGGTTGAAGAAATCATCGCAGGACCAACATTACAAAAAACCTGTGGAGCAGGGACCGCATTTCATGCGGCTGGGCGAGAAGATGTCGATGCTCGCATGCTGGGGTCTGGAAGACCTTTCATTATAGAAGTCAAAAAGCCTAAAAAACGATTTATAAGCTTACGAAATCTTGCGCGAACAATCAATAAACAGGCAGAGGGCAAAGTGAAAGTTCTTAATCTGCAAGTCACTGAGAGAAATATGGTTAGAAAATTAAAGAAAGCGGAGGCAGCACAAAAAATCTACAAGACAATCGTCGAGTTTGATAGAAAAATCTCTGATGAAGAGTTAGAGGCTCTAGAGAAAACGCTTACCAATCTACTTGTTCATCAGCAAACCCCTCTACGTGTCCTGCACAGAAGAGCAGACCGCATTCGAGAAAAGTACATATATACGACGAAAATAAAGAGGTTAAAGCCTAGCCGAGTGGAAATGAGAATCCGTTGTCAAGGAGGACTTTACATTAAAGAATTAATAACCGGCGACGAAGGTCGAACCGACCCCAACGTCACTAAGATCGTTAACGCTAAGGCTAAACCTCTCGAGTTAGACGTTCTAAACGTCGTTATGGGGGAATCTTGAAAATGGGAAGAAAAGCGAAAGGATATCAAAGGAAAACTCGCTCCCTTTTGAAGAGAAAGCCTCGAGAACGAGGAAAAACGGGTCTTAGTAAAATACTCTACGAGTATAAGCCGGGAGAGAAAGTAGTAGTTAAGATTGATCCAAGCGTTCATAAGGGCATGCCTCATCGAAGATTCCATGGAAGAATAGGCGTCATAACTGATAAAAAAGGCAGAGCATACATCGTAAACGTCACGCAGGGAAAAGCGGTGAAAGAGATAATTGTACGTCCAGAACATCTAAAACCTCATGTAGGAGGATGAAAAATGCCAAGAAACACAACGAAGAAGCATATAGTCACAATTCCAGAGGTTAAGAAAATGCTAGAATCAATAGGCGAAGAACAGCTTGATCAGTTCCAACGAAGATCGCTGGATTACACGGCAAAATTCTCCAAGGTAGATGCTAAAACTGCAGAAAAAATCGTGAAAAAACTTGTGAAGCAGTTTAAATTGGAAGAAGAAGAGGCTGTTCAAGTCGTCAACTGCATGCCTGAAAGCATACAGGAGATTCGAGTCTTTTTAGCTGGCGGACATAAAATTGTAGAAACCTCCAAGCTAGAAGCAATACTCGCCTTCTTAGATGAGTACCGAAAAAAAGAGTAGAAGTTTCGCACAGTGGGAAATCGACCCACCGAACAAACCAGAAGTGGATATGGCAAGACTTGTTGCGTAAGCTCGAATAAAATTTTTAGGGAAAAACCGAATGCACTAAGAAATAGTGTATTCAAAAGTAAGAAAACTAATAAACGCGAACTCGTAAAGGATATTATACCATAAGAAGGATGCAACGTTGGAAAGCAAACCCCGCAAAACAACCATCCACAAGTGCGAATCCAGAACAGACTTTCTGAAAAAGTAGTTGATATAAGGCGTGAAACTCAAATGCGGGGCAACGAGTTTTCAAGACGTAGAGAAGAGAGAACCGAGAGGGTATACGAACCCTCAAAACGTTATGAAGAACACGCATACGTCCTCGACTATCTCCCTCACGGAAGATCAGAAGCCAGACACAGATATCGAGCAGGCGCCCTAGCTCAAGTAGTCGGTGAAGAATTTTTCACACTCCTTGAAGCAATCGTAAAAGAAGGAGTTGTTCTAAAGACATATGACCGGGTCTATGTTGGAAAAAGCAACCGTGAAAAGATCACATACATCATCGGGAGAATAAACTATGACGAGTTGACGTCTAATGCAAAAATGGAACTTTTCAGCGTAGTGGAAAAAATTGTGCTGAATCGTGAAAGCTGGTTTATCAACTTCTTCAACATGGTTCAAGCGCTAACACCTAGGATGCACGCGTTAGAATTGATTCCAGGCATCGGAAAAAAATACATGTGGCAAATTATCGATGAACGAGAAAGAAAACCCTTTGAAAACTTTGACGACTTGCAGCAACGCGCCAACATACCCAGCCCTGCTAAACTCGTGGCAAAGAGGATTTTAGAGGAACTACCCGGCGAAAGCAAATATAGATTGTTCACGAGAGCACCGTAGTTGGTACAACTATGAGCCTCCTTCAACAGGCAAAACGACTCATCTACATTCACAAACTTTCGCCCAAAAAACGCCTAGGACAAAACTTTACAGTGAACCGTGCCCTTCTGCAGAGAATGATCTCTTACGCGTCTATAAACAAGGGAGACATTGTTTTAGAAGTGGGAGCTGGATTAGGCTTTCTCACCGAACTTCTTTCTCAAGAATGCAAAAGAGTTGTTGCCGTCGAAGTTGATTCCAAATTAGTGAAGATATTAAAAGATCAACTTCATGAGTTGCAGAACGTGGACTTGATAGAAGGAGACATACTAAGCGTTAATGTTCCTTCATTCGACAAGATGATTTCCACCCCTCCATATTCTATCTCATCTCCTATTTTGTTTTGGCTTTTGGAAAGATCGTTTGACTGCGCCGCCTTGACTTTTCAGAAGGAATTTGCGGAGAGAATGGTAGCTCATGTTGGCAGCAAAGACTATGGGCGGCTAACAGTCTCTACATATTATCGAGCTGAAGCGGAGCTCCTAGACTACGTGCCTCGAGACATGTTTTATCCACCTCCAGACGTAGACTCCATAGTCGTGCGGTTGAAGCCTAGGAAGCCTCCTTTCCGAGTGAGGGATGAAAAAATCTTTTTTGAACTCACACGGACATTGTTTACCCAACGAAACAAAAAAGTGAGAAATGCAATTGTTCCTTTTCTGCGCAATCGAGGAATAGAGAAAAAAGACATGGCAAAACGGGCAGATTCCCTACTCTTTCACGACAAAAGAGTGCGGCAATTGGCGCCAGAAGATTTTGGGGCTCTAGCCGATGAATTCGCCTAAGAAGAAAATTTTCTTCGAAAACCATGCTTTTTACGTTTTGAAGGACGTCTACGAACCTGCCGAGGACACATTTCTTCTGGCTGAAAACCTCGTTGTGAACCAAAATGATGTTGTGCTGGATGTGGGGACAGGATGTGGAATTATAGGGATTCTTGCGGCGAAAAAAGCGAAAAAAGTGGTCGCCATAGACGTGAACCCTCACGCAGTTAGTTGTGCCCAAATGAACGCAAAACTCAACGGGGTCGCAGGTAAATCGGACATACGGCTGGGTAACCTCTTTGAACCCGTAAAAGGAAACGAAAAGTTTAGCATGATAGTTTTCAA
The DNA here is from genome assembly GCA_964556565.1 of uncultured Candidatus Bathyarchaeia archaeon. GTDB lineage: Archaea > Thermoproteota > Bathyarchaeia > Bathyarchaeales > Bathyarchaeaceae > SOJZ01. The sequence continues at coordinate 113,746 of CAZKWF010000002.1, read as the reverse complement.
CGCTCCATATCTACCCTCAGAAAGAAGCGAACAGAAAACATGGATAGAACGAAGTTGGGCTGGAGGGTCCTCTGGAAGAGAACTTGGCGATCAGTTTATTTCTCAGGCGCCACGCTATTTGACGGAAAAAGGCAAAATCGTCTTAGTTCAATCAACTCTTTCCAACGTTGATGAGACAGTTCAAAAACTCGAGGAAGAAGGACTAAAAACCATGATTATAGCTAAAAAGAAGGTTGCATTTGAAACAATAATAGTGATACAAGCCGAGCGTCAGTCTAGGCAACGCCCGGTGAAATAAACTTAAAGTTACAATACAACATCTTTTCAGAGGAACGGTTATGAAACATACAAAAGATTTGGTCATACGGGAAGCCTCAAGCGACGACTTTAGCGGAATAATTGAGGTATTAAAGACGATTTATCTGCAAGATGAGGCTTGGGCTAGAAAAGCGTTGCAGAAACTTTTAGCAACCGAAAACTACGTAATCCTTGTGGCTGAGCTAAACCGCAAAATCGTTGGTTTCATCGACTATTACATTCTACCGTCTGTTTGGGAGAAATGGAATGAGGCAACCATCAACTACTTTTTCATCCACAAAGACTACCAAGGCAGGGGCATAGGTTCAAAACTGCTGAAAGAGGTGATCAAGCAGACTGATAAAATGGGAATCATGGAACTCCATGTAGGAACCGAGAAAGAAAACAAGCGAGCGATACGTCTGTACAAGAAACACGGGTTCCTGAAGGAGCATTTGTTGTTAGAGAGAGAAAAAGAGCAAAAATGAGCTGCATTGTCGGCTGCAAAACTCGAAAGTGACCTACGTTCTGAAAAGAAGTATAAATACGAGTACATATTATTGCTTGGTCAAGGCACGCATCATAACTCCAAATCGATGTGCAGAAACATGGAAGAGTGCAAGAGACCAAGTTGGCACAGGTATTTCCTTGATCTATGTGAAGCTGTCTCAAAACGAGCGACGTGTGATAGAGGCAGAAGCGGATGCGTGATCGTAAAAGACAAAAGAATTCTAACTACAGGATACGTCGGTTCGCCTGCAGGATTGCCCCATTGTGATGAAATTGGACATGACATGCGTAAGGTTTTTGACGACGCTAGAAATGTTACTCAACATTGTGTACGAACATTGCACGCAGAACAAAATGCGATAATCCAAGCTGCAAAGTTCGGGGTATCTATAGACGGAGCGACGCTTTACTGCAAAATGGTTCCATGCAGGTCCTGTGCAATGATGATTATCAATTCTGGCATCAAACATGTGGTTGCAGAAAAACATTATCACGCTGAAGCAGATACTGTGAAAATGTTCAAGGACGCAGGAATCGGACTCGTTGTAATGAACGACGAAGTGGAAAAATACGACAGACAATGAAGAACCACCTGACAGATAAGCTAACAGCATCATGGATTCATAATTCTAATAAAGAATAGTGCTAACAAATTCTTTAAATACCTCGGACTTTGTAAGCTGAGGGGAAAAGCCATGAAGGCACGCAATTATCGAAAGGTGAAAGGCCAATCCTATACGAGAAAGAAGTATATGCGAGGCTTTCCCGCGCCGAAAATTACCAAATTCACCATGGGCGACCCTGCGAGTAGTTTTGAGTATCAAGCCTCTTTGATCGCCCAAAGAGAAGTCCAAGTACGCCACAACGCGTTAGAGGCAGCCCGTGTAGCAACCAATCGTTTGCTATCGGAAAAATTGGGGAAAAACTACTGCTTACAAATCCTGCCGTACCCACATATTGTACTTCGAGAAAACAAAATGATCTTTGGAGCACACGCAGATCGACTGCAAGATGGGATGAAAAGATCCTTCGGCAAGCCCATAGGAACGGCTGCACGAGTGAAACCAAACCAGGCGGTTATAATAGTAAATGTAAATGAGGCTGGCATTGAAGTTGCAAAAGAAGCGTTAAAGCGTGGGGGCGCCAAATTACCAACGCCCTGTAAGGTGTTTATTGAGAAAGGACTAGAAGAAGAGTGAAAATGAATTACGTTGTAGATATTAACGATCCATCTGCCTCTGATGGGAGGGTAACGGGTGGAAAAGGATCTAACCTAGCTAAACTAGTGGGAATCGTAGGCGAAGAAAATGTACCTCACTCAATCATGGTTACCACCCAATTCTCTAAAGTTCTACTAAATAATGAGAAAATAATTGAATCGGTTGAAGAATTAGACGAAAAACTCACTAAAGGCGATGAGAAAACTGCAGAAAAAATCGCAGCTAGAATAGAAAAAGAAATTAAAAACATGGAAGTACCCGAAGAACTATCCAATGCTCTCATCGACAGAGTTAACTCTATGAGACGAGATACAAAAAGACACAGAGTTGCTGTTAGGAGTTCTGGTGTTACTGAAGACTTACCTACTGCTGCCTTTGCCGGTCAATTCGAAACTTACCTGAATGTTCCACTTGACTCCAACGTGACTAAATACGTGTTAAAATGCATTGCATCTGCTTATGGTTGGAGGGTCGTAGACTACAGAAATGATTTGAGAAAAAAACGCCTTCTAGACATTTCTGAAGTCGAACTCGTTAAGGAAGGAATCTTGTCTGTTATAATTCAAGTCATGATTGACTCTGAAAAGGCTGGAGTTGCCTTTTCCATAGATCCTGACACCGGTAATAGAAACGTTGGCGTCATCCAAGCAGTTTATGGTCTTGGAGAAATGATAGTTCAAGGAAAAGAGAACGCTCCTTGGACAGCTTTCATTAAAAAACCTGAAGTGAAAGTGCTCGGTACAATAGCTCCTCTAAAGCCACAAAGAAAGATGCTCATTTTTGATTCTAAAACTGGAAAGAATATTGAAGTCCCTGTAAAAGCCGATGATCCAAGAGTCTTAACATTGGGCGAAGCAAAACAAGTTGCAGAGTTTGTAACAAGAATTGAAGAGGCATACGGCAAACCGATGGACATTGAGTTTGCAGTTGAGAATGGGAAAGTGCACATTACCCAAGCTCGACCTGAAACCGTTCATGCCACGAGAACAACTCTGACTCTGTATAAACTTAAAGGGACGCCAAAAATAGAACCGACCCATACTGGTATAGCCGTAGGAACAAAAATCGCAATAGGCTCAGTTGTTAAAGCCTTGGATCACACCGAAGCGAAAAGGCAAGTTGAGACCCAGAATGACAAAGGAATAAGACCTATACTAGTAACTTCCATGACTACTCCTGATTGGGAAGTCGTGATGAATCTAGAAAAAGTCTCTGGAATAATATGTGAGAGAGGGAACAGAACCTCACACGCGGCTATCGTTTCGAGAGAAAGAGGAATACCATGTGCTGTGAGCGTTTCTAACGCCCTCAAACTAAAAGATGGAGACGAGATTACTCTCGACTGCTCTTTAGGAGAGGCTAGAATTTACAGCAAAGTCTTGCCGTTCGAAGTGCAAGAAGTAGAGTTGAAAGAAATCCCTGAGACTATTACTAAAGTTCTGGTGAATATAGGTTCTCCAGATGAAGCCCTGAAAGTAAGTCAATTACCTTCAAAAGGGAGTTCTTTGGTCAGAATAGAATTCATAGTTGCTAGTACAGATATGCATCCTGTTTTTGCTTTGAAGGCTGATAGACTTGGCTACGATAGATGGGCCGATGACATGAAACAAAAATATCCGGGAATAAGATCTCTTTCTCAAGAATATGTAGAAAGACTCAAGACTGGAATTTCGATAATTGCTTCTGCATTTCATCCAAGAAACATAATAGTTAGATTCAGTGATTTCAAGACGAATGAGTATTCCGGACTCCCTGGAGCCTCGCATTATGAGATCGTTTGCGATTGTGGCAAAAGTATATCGTTATTAAAACAAGATAGATGTCCAATTTGCGACTCAAACAAGATTGAATGTAATAAAATCGAGCTGGAGTTTGTGGAGAATAACCCGATGCTCGGGTTCAGAGGAGCTTCAAGATACATCAGTGAACTTTTTGCTGAAGCATTCAATCTGGAACTAAAAGCTTTCACTGGAGTTCATAAATCGAATCTGACTAATGCTATACCAATGGTTCCATTTGTAAGGACGACCGACGAAGCTGAAAAAGTCACTGATATGATTAGGAAAGGCTTCGAAGAAGCCAACTTGAAAATGCCAAGAATGATTTTCATGGCAGAGGTTCCTAGCATTTGTATCACTCCCAAAAAGTTTGGCGCCTATTGCGATGGCTTCAGCATAGGTAGTAACGATTTAACCCAACTGACTCTGGCTATCGACAGGGATTCTGAGGTCTTGGCATGGGAATTTGATGAGTCAAATCCCGCAGTGAAAAAGGCTATAGAGATGTTGTGTGAAGGAGCCCATTCTATGGAACCTGTTCGTTCTGTTGGTATCTGTGGACAAGCACCGAGTGATTTGGGAAAAGATTTCATAAAATTCCTCGTAGTACATCTTGATTCAATCGGTGTCAACCCTGACAAAGTTGTTGAAACTCTGTTGGTTGTGAAAGAAATAGAAGATGACTTGATGGGTCTTATAGAAAAACGTGACAAAGATCCTGTAAAGATTTCCAGAGATTTAGTAGTAAGCGAAGTCAATGCTAATTATTTGATAAAGAAATTATCTGAGACAAGTTAATTTCATCGCGCAGGTGCAATTGAAAAATATAGAAGACTTGAGGCGGCACAAAACTGCATGCATACAATGTGGCGTGGTATAGCCGACAGTTACAGTAGTGATTGCTGACGAGGGTGATGCATTGTGTCATTTGACAACTCTTGTGAGAGGATATAACAAGTCGAGCTGGTTTGGTGTGGGAAACTCAACCAAAACCCTGAATGGTGGTGAAATGCTTACACTCAATTGCCCTTTTTTGCAATATCATTTATTTCTTTCAAGTGAATATTTTTCGTCCTGATGATTTGAGTGTGTTCTTATGAAAAAATTCGATTTTGAAGAAGAGAGAGTAAAGGAGGAAATAGAAAGGCTTGAAGCAAGGCGGGTTCTTATTCAGCTTCCTGAAGGATTAAAACAAGAAGGTTCAAGACTTGCAGCTGTAATCGAAAAGACTGGAGCAGTTGCAATTGTTTCGGCTGATCCATGTTATGGCGCCTGTGATTTAGCCACGCTTGATGCTGAAAGTCTAGATGTAGACTTGATTGTACATTATGGCCACAGTGAAATGATGAAACAGAAACGGATGCAAACGCTGTACATTGAAGCGAGGGCAAAAATCAGCATCAAAGGCGCAGTGAAAAAAGCAATACGACTACTTGAAGATTATACAAGCATCGGATTAACAACCACAGTTCAACACGCCCATGTGCTCAACGAAGCAAGAGAATTGCTTCTGAAAGCAGGAAAAACAGTCGCGATCGGAGATGCTGGACAATCAAAATACGCTGGACAAGTGATCGGCTGTGATTTCAGCAACGCCCAATCGATTTCAAAAGATGTTGAGGCATTCCTTTTCCTAGGAGGAGGCAGATTCCATGCTATCGGTGTAGAGTTAACCACCGGAAAGCCCACAATAATTGCTGATCCCTATGAAAAAAGAGCCTATTCCATTCATGACGAAGTTTTAAGGATACTTAAAAAGCGATGGGCAAGCATTAGTGAAGCAAAAGAAGCAGAAACCTTCGGAGTGCTAATTGGCCTAAAAACTGGTCAGAAAAGAGTTGGAAAAGCCCTTGAAATGAAAGAAAAACTGGAGAAGAACGGGAAGAAAGCAACCTTGCTTGCAGTAAGAGAGGTCACACCAAGTGGGCTTATGCAGTTCCTTGACATAGACGCGTACGTAAATACCGCTTGCCCCCGCATCTCTCTAGATGACACACTAAGCTTTCGCACACCCGTTCTAACGTTCAATGAAACACTCGTTATGCTGGAAGAAATAAGCTGGAAAGAATTATGCAGAAAAGGATGGTTCGGAAGCTAGACTTAGAAAAAGCATTGTTAGAGATCGCACCCCATCCGACGCCTAAAGCTTATTTGGAACAATACACGATACCTCCTGAAGTCGCTGGAGAAATTCTCTACACGGCGACGTACATCTATGACGATATTATAGACAAAACAATTATTGATCTGGGTTGTGGCACTGGGAGATTAGCGATTGGCGCGGTTCTTCTTGGAGCAAAGGAAGCTGTCGGCGTCGACCTAGACAAAGTAGCCGTAAAAATAGCGTTGAAAAACGCAGAGAAAATGGGTGTGAAGGAAAAGACAAGTTGGGTTGTGGCGGATATCGGTGCTGTGCATGGTTCTTTCGACACGGTTTTACAGAATCCCCCCTTTGGCGTACAAAGAAGAAGGGCTGATCGAAAGTTCATCGAGAAATCTTTGGAGCTAGGTCATAGGATTTACTCGTTTCATAAAAGTGGAAAACGCAACCGAGAGTTCATCAAAAGGTTTATTGAGAAGTGTGGAGGAAAGGTTACAAGCATATTTCCTATGCAGATGACAATTCCAAAACTCTTCGAGTTTCATACAAAAAGAAAGTACAGCGTTGAGGTTGATCTATACAAAGTAGAAGGGAAGACTTGTGGGAGAATCTGAGAAAAAAAGTGGGCAACTTGTCGTGCCAGGAGACCGTTTAGGCGTCATTGAAGAATTCATACCCGACTCTGGAACATACGTAGAACATGGAACAATATACTCAAACATCATTGGACGCACGCTCCTAGATACGTTGAATAAAAAAATGTCTGTGTATCCTATGGTTCGCGGGGCAATTGTTCCTCTGGCGGGAAGCACCATCATTGGTCGAGTTTCAAGCGTACAAAGCAAAATGGCGGCATTACGCATATTCAAAATAGGAAAGACACTGCTGTCCGGTTTCTTCACTGGAACTTTACATATTTCTGATACAAGTTTCGGCTATGTTGAAACAATGTTCGAAGTGTGCAAACCAGGCGACATTGTGAGAGCCAAAGTAATCGTAAACAAAAATAGAACATATCACCTGTCAACTGTGGAAAAAAATCTTGGAGTCATCTACGCCTTCTGCTCGCGGTGTGGGCACATGTTACTCTTGGAAAGACAAAGAATGCGATGTACGAAATGCGGAAAAATTGAAAAACGGAAAGCGGCTTCAGACTATGGGGAAAACGCTGGTTAGAGGGAGAAAAATGAAAATTAAAGTACTAAAGAGGACATCCAACGAACTAAAAATAGAAATTGAAGGCGAAGGTCACACGTTCTGCAATGTACTGCAGAAAGCTCTCCTTGAGGACGATGCAACCGAAATGGCGGGTTACGATCTGCCACATCCACTAACGTCAAACCCAACAATTTATATTCAAACCAAGAAAGGATTGAAACCAGAAACCGCAATTCGAAACGCAGTGAAAAAAATACGAAAGCAAAACAAAGAATTCAAGGCGACCTTTGAGAAAGCGTTGAAAGAATGGCAACAAAAATTGTCCTCTACTACTTCTGCTAAATTGGCGGAATCTCGTAAAACCTCATAACTTCAGCCTTCTTCTTGCAGTGCAAAGTAGCGAACAGAAAGCTTCGATCACATTTTCATGCCGCCCTAAAAGGTTAACTCCTTCCTCAATACTCATTACATTCTGTATCCAAGCATATACGATTAGAGCTTCTGCAGCGTCTGCTTGGCTATGGCGGTCGGTTCTCCGAGGCAAGAACCCCCTCAACTCCGCTTTTTTGAGTGCTTCAGCAAGTATGTTACTACTTACTTTGGTGCCTACAGGTTGTCCCCTTCTCTTTGACAAAGCTACAGAATAAATGAAGTTCACGTAGGCATCTCCCAAGGCAGCGAGTTTGTGATCCGTTAAGATTTCACGCAAACTTTTATGTTGGAATATGAAGGTGAACATTTACTTCTCACTTTTAAACAGTTGTTCGATTATAATATGTTTGGTGCAACATATGCATGGAAACACTGTGAAGATTCGGCGCATAAAGCCCGAGATCAGGATACTCGGCATTGATGATGGAGCTTTTGTTCCACACTCAAAGGGCGTAGCAACTGTTGTAGGAATCGTTTACCGGGGAGGATACTGGCTTGACGGAGTTATGCAAACAGAGGTGAAGATTGATGGAATGGATGCAACAGAAAAGATAGCATACATGATAACCGCATCACCTCATTATAATCAACTTCGAGTAATAATATTAAACGGGGTCACCTTCGCCGGCTTCAACGTGGTGGATATAAAGAAACTTTTCGAAAGAATACGTTTACCCGTCATAACGGTTACACGAGAGAAGCCAGATTTCAATGATATACGGAAGGCACTTCGGAATCTACCTGAATATGAAAAAAGGTTGGAAGCAATGGAGAATGCTGGAAAGCTAATAGAGGTGCGTACGCGAGACGCTGAACAAGCCGTGTATGTGCAGATTGTGGGAATTTCGGAAAAGGATGCCGAGAAGATTCTAAAGAGTACATCTACACGAAGCAATATTCCCGAAGCGTTGCGAGTGGCGCACATCATAGCATCCGGGTTAACCCAATCGAAAGAAAAGATTTAAAAGACGCGAAAGTAAGGGAAGTGAACGGAATGGTGATATATTATGGAGTTTTGCCCCAAATGTGGGATGCGGCTGACTCCAACCCGAAAGGAAAAGGGAAGTAAGGTCACTGTTGCGCTTTCATGCCCAAAGTGTGGCTATAAGAAACGAGCGGTGCAAATAGTGGCTACCCCAAAGGTTATAGAGCATGGGCCTCAGGAGCGTGTGGTTGTAATTGGGAAGGAGGCGCAGAAGTTGCGGACTTTGCCTACTGTTAGAGTTGAGTGCCCTAAGTGTAGGAATATGTTGGCTTATGCGTGGCAGGTGCAGACTCGGGGGAGTGATGAGTCTTCTACACAATTTTTCCGTTGTACAAAGTGTAACCATACTTTCCGAGAATACAGCTGAAACAAAGCTTTTGCGAGACCCACTTCTTTGTGCAATCATACCGAGATGTTTACGTTGTTGTGTCATTGATTTCGAGTTCAACCCTAGCGCGATCAACCTAGAATAGAAGTTGAACGAGCAAGATGGAAACAAGTAAAGATTAAAATGGCTGAAAGATTAAAAGTAAGCGTTAAAGGAGGATTATCGTTGTTCAAGGTTAAAATGGCCGACGCAAAATTCTTGAAAGATATGGTCGCCACAATTTCAACACTCATCGACGAGGCAACATTCGACATAACCCCAGACGCAATTAAACTCCGCGCAATGGACCCGTCACGTGTAGCCATGATAGACTTCGAATGGCCAAAAACAGTCTTCGATGAATACGCCGCCAGCGAGACTATGAAAATGTGCATAAACGTGAGCGAACTGCTAAAACTGCTCAGGCGTGCGGGAAAAGACGAATCCGTCGAACTTTCATTGGATGAAAAGACTGGGCGACTACAAATAACTATCAAAGGGAAATACACGCGTGCGTTCAACATGCCCACGTTAGAAGCAGTAGAAGAAGAGGTTCCCACCCCCAAAGTCGCCTTCAACGCAAAAGCAAAGACAACCACTGAAGGGCTGCGTGAAGCGATCGAAGACGCCGTTCTAGTGAGTGACCACGTTCGAATTCAGGCGGACAACGAAAAGCTGATCTTGAATGCAACAGGAGACCTCATGGGCGCCACAATAGAGATGAAGAAAGGAAGCGACGCACTCCTCGACCTAGAAACAAAAGAGAACTCGAAAGCCACTTTCAGCCTAAGCTACCTTTCCGAAATTGTTAAAGCCGCAGCAGCAACGTCAGACATCGTCACGCTAGAATTCTCCTCAGACATGCCCGTGAAACTAGACTTTAAACAGCAAAAAGAAGGAAAACTATCATTCTTTTTGGCTCCCCGCATAGAAGTAGAGTAACAACTACGGCAGGGAAGGGAAACTGCCACTAACAAAAAGTGACTGGGCCAAATACCCTTTTGTTCCAGAGGCAGCCAAATACGTAAAAACACTGGACATCAAGATAAGCGACTTAACAAGCCCAGAATACAGATCCATACTAGACCGCGCTGAAAAACGGATAGAAGAAGCCATTCTCTTGGGCTTAGTAACCGAACAATCATCCAACGACGACATCGAAATCCCCTCCTTTCCAATAGCCGTAATGATGGCAGCCGCAACGGCTGATTCATTTATCAAAAGAAGATACGCACTAGCAGAAGCAAAACGAGTTTCTAACCTACTTGGAAACGAAAACAAAGACAGCATCGCACATATCGCAAACAACTTCAACTGGAAGATAAAACCCGTCAAAGACCCTGCTGTTTCATTAACCTACGATTTTGCACTCCATTACACAGACTTTTTAAAAAGCGCAACAATTTTTCACGATAAAAAATGGAAACTTATCAACAGGTGCATGCTAAAAGGAGAAGTTTACCTAATAAAAAGTGAAGTAGCACGCCTTTTAGAAGAAGAAGTACGAAAGCACATAGAAGGAAAACTCGACATAAAAATAGGATCGCTACCTGAAGCGGTAATGAACCGCATAAACCGACTAAAACAACTGTTCATAGAAAAACGAGGAGAAATCCAACTAGAGGAACTTCCCAAAGAAGTAATTGTAAACGCATTTCCACCATGCATAAAAGAACTATATGACACAATAGCGTCCGGCCGCAACGTCTCCCACATCGGTCGCTTCGCCTTAACATCATTCCTAATAAACATAGGCATGACCACAAAAAACGTTGTCAACCTCTTCAGCTCAGTCTCCGACTTCAACGAAAGACTAACCCGATATCAAGTTGAACACATAGCTGGCGGAAGAGGATCCCGAACAAAATATATTCCCCCTCGTTGCGACACGCTACGCACCCACGGAGTCTGTCACAGCATGGATGCCATATGCAAAAGAATACGCCATCCTCTAGCCTATTATCGAAGGAAATTAAGGACTGTACGAAGAAAGACTCCGGTGGAAAAGGTGGAAAAGATGGAAAACCTGCGTGCCTAAACGCTTTTACAAGGGCAACTGCTACTGAAAGGCTGGGCGTAAGCGTGTCACAAATGTAGCAGTGATTAAGCGCATTTAACGAGTCTAGTTTGGGTTTAGAACAGAAGGACTCGTCGAAACGTAATTATCCATCGTTGTACTAGGGATGGGTTGATAACAAACTGTGATGTAGTTCCCGGGAGGAATACGCATACCTTTCTCTTTACCACGTTTTGTTCGAGAGAAATTCGCTGAATATTATCATAAGCATTCATCTGATATTCAACCGCCCTCTACTATTGAAAGGCGTGAGTTCGGTTTTATCTTGCTTAAGGAAAGAGTCATGGTCAGGCATAAAGGCTTCAAAAACGTGAAAGCCCTCGAGTCGTTTTTAAAAATGATAGTTCCCTCGGATGTTTACTATTCAAGTGCCTATTATGCAAGGCCAGAAGAGAAAATGGAAGAAAAAGGCTGGATGGGAGCAGATTTAATCTTTGACATCGACGCAGATCATATTCCAACTCCTTGCGAGAAAGACCACGACAAATGGGTCTGTAAGAACTGTGGTGCTGCTGGCCGAGGTGTTACGCCTAGAAACTGTCCTGCCTGTGGAGAACAGAAGTTTGATGAAAAAACTTGGCCATGTGAAGTCTGTTTGGGGTCTGCAAAGACGGAAACGATGAAACTTGTAGACTTTCTGATGAGGGACTTCGGTTTTTCCCCAGAAGAAATGGAGGTGAGTTTTTCGGGGCATCGTGGTTATCATGTTTGTGTGGAAAGCGGGGAAGTTCAAGCACTCGATCAAATGGCTCGCAAAGAAATAGTAGACTACGTCATAGGGATAGGGTTAGAACCTCGGTTCCACGGTTTAGGAGAAAGAAGCGAAAAGAAATCGCGCATACTGACTGGCCCAGACTTGAATGATTCTGGATGGAAAGGAAGAATCGCTAAGGGAACCTACGAGTTCCTTCTGTCAGCTACTCCAGAAGAATTACAACAAATAGGATTAAGAAAAAAGATCGCCGCTACTCTGGTTAACCATAGAGAGACGCTGTTGGAAAGCTGGAAAGGAAAAGGGCCTTGGGGAATCATAAAAGACGTAGGCGTTGAGAGCTGGAAAAAGATAGCTCAACATGGGATAGAGAAGCAATCAGCAAAAATTGACACCGTGGTTACAACGGATATTCATCGACTACTAAGACTCAGTAACACGTTACATGGAAAAACAGGTTTGCGAAAAATTATGGTTCCAATCGTCGGCATCGAACACTTCGACCCCTTTAAAAGCGCTGTTGCGTTCAAAGAAGGTACAGTAGTGGTCACGGCAGCAGATGCTCCTCAATTTAGATTAGGAGATGAAACTTATGGCCCCTATCAAGAAGAAACGATTGAACTACCAACGGCTGCTGCCTTGTTGCTCTTGTGTAAAGGAAGGGCGAAAATGGAGGAATAACCATGTACGACAAGCTCTATGAAGCATGGAAAAAAGAAAGAGAAAACATTGAGATTCAGATGCTTCCTCGAGATTTCTACGCGAAGCTAGCTGACTACATGAAAAAAATAAAAGAAGAAGGCCGAATGATGGATGAAAAAACAACAAAAGCCAGACTCATGCAACGTGAGTTTACGAATGCCAAAAAAATGGTTGATGAATTAATTCAACTTCGCTACCAAAAGACTTTCCGAAAAACCATAAATGGAAAAATCGTGCCCAGAGAAAGTTTAACCGAAGAAGAGGAAAAATTCATAGAAGAGATTTCGCCGCTAGCCGAGTCGTATCAAGCGGTGGTGAAAGAAATTCTCAGAGGGCGCCTGCCACACGTGAAAAGAAAGGAGAAGCCAAAAAAGAAGTTGGTGCGCTTTCTTGAAGAAATTCCAGCTATAATCGGGTCTGATATGAAGACGTATGGGCCGTTCAAGCCAGAGAATATAGCAACTCTACCTTCTGAAAATGCTCGAATCCTGATTAAACAAGGTGTAGCTGTAGAAGTAGAAGCAAAAGACTGAAATCATGGTTAGCACGGGAGATGAAACGGCAACTCACACGTTGCGCATTTAAGCAAATTGGCGTCTGTGCGGTGTAGATATAGAAGAGAGTGGAAACCAGTATACCTAGATTTATGGGGTTTACGCGTTTTTTCTATCATTCTGTTCTACGGGCTTTCTGGCCTTAACATGGGCAAGAACCACAGCCATACAAAAGGAGAATGCAAAAATGGGGGAGTGTTTAAATCTGTGCCCAGAAGCATTTAAATAGTAATTAAGTGGGCTGTTCTATACCGATTTAGTTGGCAGATCCATATGAAAACACCTAAGGAAGTCACCACATACTGTCCGAAATGTAAAACCCATCAGCTTCACTCGGTCGCTCTCTATAAAGCTGGGAAGAGGCGGGCTTTGGCCGAGGGCGAACGACGACATGAACGTGAAAAGAAAGGGTATGGCGGGCAAAAATACGCGCTTCAAAGAAAATTTGCCAAAACAACGAAAAAACAAACATTAAAACTTACATGTAAAACTTGTAGTTACACAAGACACAAGAAAGGAATGCGTCTCAAAAAATTAGACTTTGAATAGAAGGGATGAAAATGAGTGATTGGGAAGAACTAATACCAAAACCTAGAAGCAGGTTCCTTCGAGTAAAATGCCCCGACTGTGGAAACGAGCAGACAGTCTTCAGCCATTCCACGAACATCGTTCACTGCAATGTTTGTGGAGCTCTGCTTGCCAAACCCTCTAGTGGAAAGGTTGCAATTAAGGGAGAAGTTGTCGCGGTGCTTGAGTAAATGAGGAGAGAAAATGGCATTTAGAAAAATGGAATGGCCAGAGGTAGGAGACCTCGTAATCGCAACGGTTGAAAAAGTAACAAGTTATGGTGCCTATGTCGCATTAGATGAGTATGACAAAAGAGGCCTACTCCATATATCCGAGCTTTCCACAACATGGGTTAAAAATATCCGCGATTTCGTGCGTGAAAGACAAAAAGTTGTATTGAAGGTTCTACGGGTCAACGTAGAAAAGGAGCAAGTAGATCTCTCACTTAGAAGAGTTACAAGACGTGAGAAAAAAGAAAAAATTCTCTTTTGGAAAAAAGAAAGAAAAGCAGACACCCTGCTGGAGAGCGCCTCTGAAGAATTAAAAATGTCTCCGGAAGAAATCTATGAAAAAGCTGGAGTTCTGCTCGAAAAAGAATTTGGAGGAATATATGAAGGACTAGAAAAAACTGCAAAAGACGGAGCAGACATCCTACTGAAGATAGGTGTGCCTAAAGACATAGCGACAACTCTTGAGGAAATTACAAAAGAAAGAATCAGAATACCTACGGTAAAAATAAAAGGAATACTAGAGCTTGAATGCACAAAGCCCAACGGAGTAACCGAAATCCGAGACGCATTATCAAGTGCTCAAAAAGCTGAGGATTCTGAAGAAGCTGAGGTTCATATTCACGTAATTTCCCCACCTAAATATCGCATTGATGTTTTAGCTGAAGACTACAAAGAGGCTGAAAAAATCCTTGAAAAAGCCACAAAAATAGCCCTGAAAAAAATAGCAAAGGCTGGCGGACAAGGCACCTTTAAAAGGGAAAAATAATGGTCTGGCTGCTTAGAAAATGTGAAAAGTGCAAAAAATACACGTTAAAGCTAGAAAAATGTCCTTACTGCGGAGGAAACGTGCGTATCCCTCATCCGGCAAAATTTTCTCCTGACGATAGATATGCGAAATATAGGCGGGCAATGCGAGGTTTGAAGCTGAAATGAAAACAACGCATGTAAAGGAAAAAACGCAGATCAAGTTAAAAAATCCCATTCTAGTAGAGGGACTCCCTGGATTAGGAATGGTTGGAAGAATAGCCACGCGGTATCTCGCTAGACAATTAAACGCCAAAAAACTCGCAGAACTATATTCACCCCACTTTCCCTACTACGTTCTTGTAAGCAAGAAAGGAAGCGTAAGACTACTTCATGGAACATTCTACTTCTGGAAAAACGAAGCTGGAGAAAACGACTTCATTTTCTTAACCGGAGACAGCCAAGCACAAACAATCGAGGGACAATATGACGTAGCCGACTGCATACTAGACTTTGCTGAAAAACACGACGTAAAAACAATAGTCACAATTGGAGGGTATCGGAAAGAGCCGGAAGAGACGCCAAAGGTAGTAGCGGTGTCAACCAATTCTGAGCTTTTGAAAAAAGCATTGGAGGCGGAGGCATCAACCAGTCCTGCGGGAAATCCAATTGTTGGAACAGCTGGGCTACTCTTAGGTCTGGCAAGATTTAGGAACATAAATGCACTTTGCCTCTTAGGGGAAACCCGTGGCTATCTGCCAGATCCAAAAGCAGCCAAAAGCATTCTTAGCATTTTACGAAAAATGTTGAAGATAAAAGTTGATTTGACTAGGCTGGATGAGGAAATAGAGAAGTCTAAGAAAATCGTGGAGAGAATGCGAGAAATCGAGAGGCGAAGAGAGATTTATTCATCGAAAATGCGTAGAATGGAAGAAGAGCGAATTACCTATATTTCATAAGAGCAAGGCTCAGTCATACTTTTCTTCTGGAACCGTACTGCGTGGTGTCATAGAAAGGAAACCTAACGATTTCCCCTTTTACGCGTCTATTCCGTATCTCTACCACGACTTTTTCGCCATCAATTGCATTTTCCTTGAAAACATATGCCATAGCTATACCGCATTTAAGCACTGGGGACAATGTTCCACTGGTCACCAGCCCCACTTTTTCTTCATTTCTCCACACTTCACAATGCCGGCGAGGAATCCCCCTTTCCAACATTCGTATACCAACGCGCTTCCTTTTCAAACCCTCAGCTTTCCGTCTTATCAATGCATCTCTGCCGATGAAGTTTCCTTTCTTAAGTTTGACAACAAAGCTCAGCCTTGCTTCAAAAGGGTTAGTATTTTCGTCGATTTCGTTGCCGTATAAACACATGCCAGCTTCCAGTCTAAGTGTGTCTCTAGCACCTAGTCCGCATGGTTCTATCCCCGCTTCTTGACCCGCCTCTAAGACAGCGTTCCACACCCTTTCAGCCTTATGAGGATTCGAAAGAGAAGTGTTCCATACGAAGACTTCGAACCCGTCTTCTCCTGTGTATCCTGTTCTTGAAACAGAAGCGTCGACTCCAGCTAATTTGGTCCAGCCACACTTGAATCGTTCGATTCTGCTTAGATTTTCAACAGATATTTTCTGTAGTGTTTCTTCTGCCTTTGGACCTTGCACCGCAAACATAGCTATGCTATCTGAGCTTTCCTTGACGTTAACGTTGAAACCGCGAGAATGTGCAGTTAGCCACTTAAAATCTTTATCTCGGTTGCTTGCGTTGTAAACCATAAGAAACTTTTCTTCTTCTAGTCTAGATAGGACAAAGTCGTCTATTATGCCGCCTTGTTCATTACACATCAATGAGTAATGTGCGCAAAGAGGTGACAGTGCTGCAACGTCATTGGTTGTTACGTAGTTCAGAAAAGCTTCGGCTTCTGGGCCAGTGACGAGTGTTCGCCCCATGTGCGAAACATCAAAAATCCCCACTTTATTTCGTACAGCCATATGCTCCGAGACGATTCCTCGGTACCACATTGGCATTTCAAATCCGGCAAACAGGGACATTTTGCCCTTTTGACTGTGAAACCTATAGAGATGGATTCTTCGTGCAGGTTGACTCAACCAAGCAAACCTCCAAACATTATGGCAACATGATTGCAAGGCGAAATGATATTTACACGTCAGTTACTTAATGGGGTTAACTTCCACATCTTTCGGGATAGAAGATAACTTTTTGCCACATTTCGGGCACTTGCCATCGTACTGTTGAATGATTTCGTCAGGAGGCTTCAAGTCTACGCCTTCATAAAGAAGAGCGCCACAATTCTGACAAATCGCACGTTGAGGCATGGCATCACAACCGTTGTCAAACGCAGAAAAACAAACGTCGCAAACTATTTATAACTTCTGCATATGCTTGAAAAAAGGAAAGGACTAAATGGAGAAATACACTTTAATCATCACCGAAAAGCCAAATGCTGCTCAACGAGTAGCAGAAGCACTAGACCATAAAGAGAAACTTAAAAAAATTGAAGAAAAAGGCGTACCCTATTTTATAGCTCATCGGGGAGAAAAGAAACTTGTTGTAGTTCCAGCTCTTGGACACCTATACACGATTGTCCAAACACAAGGAAAAAGAAACTATTATCCAATCTTCAACTTCAAATGGGCCCCACGATATGTTGCAGAGAAGGGAGCAAAACAAATTCGCGCATGGATCGAAGTTTTTTCAAAACTCGCCCGAGACGCTGATCAATTTATAGGAGCTTGCGATTACGACCTTGAAGGAAGCCTCATCGGCTACTGCATACTGAAATATGCATGTGGAAACAAAGAAGCCACCGCGAAAAGGATGAAGTTTTCTACACTGATGAAAATCGAGTTAGAAAAATCCTATGAAGAGTCGCTACCCCAGCTTGACTTCGCTCTCATAGAGTCTGGAAAGACTAGGCACGAAGTAGACTGGTTATATGGCATAAATCTCTCGCGTGCACTAACCTTGGCGGCCAAACGTTGGAGCGGAAGATATGCCACACTGAGTACAGGAAGGGTTCAAGGCCCTACTCTCAGATTTTTGGTTGGAAGAGAAAGGGCAATTCGTTGTTTCGTGCCCACCCCTTACTGGGGCATAAAAGCAATGGTTGAAATAAAAGGCTCTAGATACGAAGCGGAGTATGAGCGAAAGGAGATTGCGAAAAAGGTAGAAGCAGACACCATTGTAGAGGAGTGCAGAGGAAAAATCAGTGAAATAGAAAAGATTAATGTAAAAAATTTTCGCCAAACGCCCCCTATCCCCTTCGATTTAGGCAAGCTGCAAACCGAGGCATACAGCCTATTCAGATACACACCGAGACGAACTGCAGGCATCGCTGAACGCCTATACCTCGGCGCCTTAATTTCTTACCCAAGAACAAGCAGTCAGAAACTACCCCCAAGAATCAATTACAGAGCGATACTCAAGGCATTAAGTAAAAAACCAGCCTACAGAAAACTAGCATCAGAACTTCTTGAAAAAGAGAAGCTGAAACCGAGAGAAGGAACAAAAGAAGACCCTGCACACCCAGCAGTGTATCCAACTGGCAACTTGCCTACAAGAGCATTGGGCGAACCTGAAAAAAAAGTTTGGGACCTGATTGTTAGACGCTTTATGGCTGTTTTCGGCGAACCAGGAATCAAGCAAAATATGAGAGTTTGTATAAAAGCAAAGAATCATCGCTTTTACTTACATGGAAGACGAACCCTGAAAGAAGGTTGGATGCATTTCTACAAACCATATATACGCACCGAAGAAGCGCTGCTGCCTCCTCTAAAGGAGGGAGAAAAGATACAATTAAAGCAGGTAACACGAGAGGATAAATTTACGAAACCTCCACCACGTTACAATCCAAGTAGCCTGCTTAAGAAAATGGAAGAAGAAGGAATCGGGACTAAGGCCACAAGAGCGGACATCATCGAGACCCTTTACAGCAGGAGATACGTTACAGACGAGCGGATTGTAGTTACTGACTTGGGAATTGACGTTTTCGAAACTCTTCAAAAACATTGCCCCGAAGTAATTTCGGTAGAGTTCACTCGAGGACTTGAGGAAAAAATGGAACAAGTTCAAAGTGGTAGCGATAAGAGGGAAAACATACTCATAGATGCTGTTAATCAGTTAAAACCATTGCTGGAGGAGTTTAAGCAAAAAGAGGGAACAATAGGTCAAACGTTAAGTAATGCTATTAAAAGAGCACGAATGCAAGAACGGATCATAGGCAATTGTCCGAACTGCGGCACAGGTCAATTGATGATTTTGTACTCACGAAAAACGAGAAAACGCTTCATCGGCTGCACCAACTATTTCAAAGGCCTCTGTAAAACCTCGTTCCCCCTTCCCCAACGAGGAACCGCGAAACCATTAGGGAAAAATTGTAAATCCTGTGGGTGGTCACTAGTGCAGATACGAATGCGAGGTAGAAGACCGTGGAGACTGTGCTTCAACCCTGAATGTCCATTAAAGGAAGAAAGGAGGAAACGCGTTGAAATGCAAAATCTGCAACAGAGAAGCGATAAATGAATACTGCGAATTACATGAGAAAGTAAACAAAAACATCGTGAAGAAGTACGATGTCTGGAACAAAGCGCTGAACATTTCATGGAAGGAATATTTAAATGAGATAGCTAAGAATCCGTATACAGGCTCATCTGCAAAAGAATTAGCCGCGCACTTGATGAAAAAAGGAGAATGAGAACAATGACAAGCCGAATTAAAAGGAGTTTTTCTTCTCTCGGTTATTTTATGCAAAAAACCTATTGGAAAATAGTAACTGCTAGACCATCAGTCCTCGTTATCACAGCTATAGTACTCGCCGCTTCCATTTTTCTGCTGGCCGGTGGAGTCTATAATCTCTTAGAAGGCCCCCTAGTGTTGTGGTGGACTGGTGAAAGATTTCTTTTTTACTATCCCTATTCTCTGAATGAGCAATTTGTGCTTGAAAGCGTGTTTATTATGATATTTTACGCTCTCGGAGCCATAGGTCTCCTCTTGACGTATCAAAGCACAAAATACGCCTATAGGCCCCGCCAAGCATTTATTCTACTGTTAACGGGTTCTCTTCTCATTTTTGCTGCGTACATATGTGTTGAATACGTTTTCATGGGTAGATTTCGCGGGGGATAAAGAACCTTCGGAACCTACTGATGCACACTAACTGAACGGAAGAGCCTTCTTTTTTCGTAGAAAACTTCCTAAGAAATTAGTCAAAAGGTGAATAGGAGGCGTTATCACGATAATTATCAGGGCAATAGCCAAAGGAGGCGGCGAAACTGGCAGAGAAAAAAGGAGTGCCACTACTGCAAAGTCAAGCTGGTCAGCTATGGGAAGTGAGGCCCCAGGACGAAGCCCCAGTCGTCGTTTGAAGAAAGATTCGATCAAATCACCAACCAAAGCTCCAAGCGAGAGCATGAATCCAAGCGATATGCTGAACTGAAATTGAAGTGTCTCTTTGAGAAAATTGTTAGATTGAAGGAAGACGTACTGAACGAAACCCACAAAAGTTCCAAGAGCCAATCCAACAAAAAATCCTCGAAAGGTTTTATGCGAGCCCAGTATCGGTTTTCCGTCTAAGAATTTCTTACCAGAATCGATGGACGCCCCCCCTCCAAAAATCACGGGTGCCGCATTGGCGCAGTAAGCTGGAAATATGAAGTACAAGGCATTAATGATGTCAATGATTATAGTTATTGGCATGCCCCATCTCCAGTTCATTTGATTCAGGAAAGAAAAAAGGTTAACGGTCATAATCGCTAATGCCCGTTCCTTTTATAACCAAATGACATGTGGCGGCCCGTTTATATTTTGGATTTTTTTCTAGACGGACTTTTATCATGCATGTTTGATCGGTATGTATGAAATCAAGCACTACCTCCGACCAGAACTTTAGAACCCGTGTAGCCACAGGCTCCATTCTAATCGAGTCTTCAAAAAAGACGCTTCGAACCTGGCTGGTGATAAGAACTGCTATTTCATGGGCTATTGCAGCTTGAGCTAGGCACGCAATTTGTCTGTTCAATTCTCGATTTAATGCAAACGTTTCTTTTTTGCCTCCTATCTCGACGCGGTATAACGATGTGATGGTGTCAACGACTACTAATCCGACTTTTCTGGTTATGTACTCGTCAAGGTGATCTATTGCAAGGGCTTGTTCTTGAAAGGTAGTTGGCCTCACTAAGATTATCAAGGGGGAGACCTTTTCAGAATCATAATGGGCTATTTGAGACAATCGTCTTGTAGAAAACGTGCCATCTGAGTCTATAAAGACTGTCTTGTACCCTATTCTGGCACAGTTAACGGCGCATTGAATGGCGAAAGAACTTTTACCCGTTTCAGCCTCTCCGTAAACAAGAGCGATTTTCTTAAGGGGGAGCCCTCCCTCTAACAGTTTATCAAGCGAACTACAACCAGTCGGAATCACGCCTTGCAAGAGCTCCACGTCAAAGCGAATAATAACCCTTAAGTTAATAATTTTGTCTTCATTAACGTAAAGGGGACCTAATGAAAGCGAATAAAGTGAAGATAGCGCTTGCAACTGTATCTGGTAAAGCATACTACAAGTTAGTAAAAGAACTTAAACAAAGAAAGATACCCTTCCTAAGTCTAATCCCCAGAGACCATGTTTCCTTAAACATTAAAGTTGTAATCACAACCAAGGAGGAACAACACTTAGTCAAGCATCCAAACATTCTTATTTTCGAAAATGAAATGGCCCCCACAACTATTGTCGATGAAGCAATTCGAGTGGCTCAAGGAAAGCTAGACTATGACAGAGTAATTATTGGGATAGACCCTGGCAAAACCTTTGGCGTAGCAATTACAGCTGACGGGAAGGTCCTTGAAACCACCGCATGTTCAAGTTTGGAAGAAACAGTAAACACGGTTTTAGAGTCTTTGGACAGAACACCAGCTACGGTTAACGTCGTGAAAATAGGAAACGGCGCGCCCATCTATGCTGAAAAACTGATACGTTTATTAGACATATCTTTACCGAAGAGAGTTGCCGTAGAAATAGTGAGCGAAGCAGGAACAAGCCATTTCATGAGGGAAACCACCCATCGAAGGGGTTCTAGAGACATGATGTCTGCCATAAAAATTGCAGAGAGAAACGGTCGAATCTTGTCTAGGAGGAAGATAACGCAGTGAAATGCACGGTTAAAAAGGGGAAAACCCTAGTTGTCGACGGTCCAGCGTCTGTAATCCTTCTCGCTGGAAAGGTTGAGGTTTTGGGCGCAACTGTTAGAACGGGAGAAAAAGTCGTGGTGCGAGAGGGAAAACGTGTGCCCTTTGAGGCTAGGAAAAAGGCGGTTTTTGATTTGATGTTGGGTGAGAGTGCTTCTTTTGAAGAAGTCGACGAAAGCACCATTCCTTCCTCTTGGGAAAAAGCCTTAAACGAGATAACATTATGCGGAAAGCCGTCGGCAGTCATGGTGATTGGCGGCGTTGACTCGGGCAAAACGAGTTTCTGTACCTATCTTATAAACCAAGCTTTGGAAAAGAAATGGAAAGCAGCCGTTATTGACGCTGATTTGGGGCAGTCTGATGTAGGGCCTCCTTCCACCATCGGATTTAGTCACGTTAAGACACCGATAAAGGACCTTTTTGAAATAAACGCAGAAAACGCGTATTTTGTGGGACTGACAAGCCCGAGTAGGGCAATAAACAGAGTTGTGGAAGGGTTAATTACGTTAAAAGATAGGGCCTTAGATGTAAATGTAGATTTTCTTGTCATAAACACGGACGGATGGGTTGCCGATGAAGACGCCGCCAGATACAAAGTTCTGTTGACGGAAAAAGTTGCTCCTAACATAGTTGTAGGAATACAGGGTGACGATGAGTTGGTGCCTATATTAACCGCGTTGAAGAAGACGAAGGTTCTGGCGATAGACTGCCCGTCCGTGATACACAAAAGAAATAGAGAGAAAAGAAAAATCCTCCGTGAGCTAAGTTACAAGAAATATTTGAAAAAGGCTAAGGTGCAGTCGTTTTTCATGAACTGGATTAGAGTTGAAAGAGTTCCGTTAGGGGTCGGTGCTCCTCCAACTGCGGAGCATATGAAACAAATAGAGGAATGCTTGGGGATAAGTCCTATTTACTGTGAAGAAACGCCTACTAACATTTTCATCGTTTTGAGGAAAACTCAATGGATTGATGAAGAACAGATAAGGAAGATTGAGGAAAGTTTAGAGAGGAAAGCAGTAGTGATAACGGAAGGCAATGAGGAAGGCTTGCTTGTTGGATTACAAGATGAGTTGGGCAGTTTTCTGGGAATTGGTGTCTTGCTTGAGGTGCACTATAGAAAGCGGGTAATGAAAGTTTACACTCCAGTAAGCGAGAACGTGTCAACTATTTGTGTTGGTCAAATAAAATTGAGCAAAAACGGAAGAGAAATCGGCTTGGGCTCAATTTCTGCAAATTGACGACAGCTTGTCTTAATTTTCCATCTGTTTGGTCGGACAGAGTTCGTTGAGAGGACAGGGGTTACACAACGGTTTTCTCGCTCTGCAATATTTTCGTCCAAGTGAAATGAGCAATAGATGAACTGGAAGATAGTCTTTAGGTGTGTAAAGAGATTGAAGAGCTTGTCGTGTCGTCTCGTAGCTAGCGTTTGGCGGAACTAACCCTAGTCTTTTTGAAACCCGGTTCACGTGAGTATCTACGGGGATGGTTGGCTTATCGGCGCAAAAGAGGAGGACAACATCAGCGGTTTTCGGTCCTACTCCAGGAATGTGTATAAGTATTTTTCGTGCCTCTTCAAATGGCATAGAATAGATAAAATCCATGGAGCCGTTAAAGTCTTCAAGAATTATGCGGGAAAGATTTTTTATGACTTTAGATTTGTTCTTATACAACCCCGCGACCATTATGGCTTTCTCGATCTCTCTGACGTCTGCCTTCGCCAAAGCTTTCGGAGTGATGGGAAACCTTGTTGAGAGATTTCTGAACGCTCTATGTGTATTTTTGTCAGCGGTTGCTTGAGAAAGCACCGTTCTAATTAACGTTTGAAAAGGGTGTCTGCTTGCTCTGGGCCATGACGGAAGAGTGAAATTGTTTCGAAGTATTCGCAACATATCTTTTGCTCTGTTTTTCGCCATTGCGCTGACTTCTTCCGGTTCGTTTGAAAACATAAATAGTGAGTGAGGAACGCTATAAATAAACATGGCAGGGTTGCATATGCCACGTGCAAAAATTGTTAGGGAAAAAATCAAGGGAAAAGATACGCTATTCTTTGCCCTTTATCTAGGGACAAAGAACGCGAGCTTAATTCTTTTAAGCGAGGGAGAAGATCGATTAGGCACACTGGCGGTGGCCATACCCCAGGCGTCGAAAACGGTGGGACCTCCCTTGTCGTCCATTCTGCTTGGAGATAGAAACGTGACAATTACTCGTGTTCTCGCCGAGAGACTTGCTGCGAAAATGAACAAAATCGCGTTAGTATCTGTATTCATTAAGACAGTTGACGAGTGGGAAGCTGGGCCCGTCCTTTTAAAACTGGTTGAAAAGACTCTTAGGGGCGGCGAGGCTGAGGCATGAGTCTGCGAAGTTTTCTCGATGAAATGAAAAAAGGACGAGAAATGGTTCACATAAGAGCCCAAGTGTCACCTCTTTTCTAGGTCTCCTCTATTATGAAGGCGTTTGACTGCATAAAAACTTCCTATAACATCCTAGTAGGAAATCTTCGCCGAAGAAGGAGTTCTGCCAAGAAGTTTTGCCGCTGCCGACCCCACCTGTTCGCGATGCTTTTCGTCAGTATAGACTCGTAGAATATTTATGAAGCCCCTGAGCACATCAAATATTCCAGAGATTTCGCTCAGCCGCTGAGGAATCTTCTGGCCGTCGCGTGTTTTGTGAAACACGGGGATTTCCATAGGCTCCAGTAAGACTGAGTGTCGATACGGAACGGTTGGAAGCGTGGGCACGTCGATGACAACTGATCGTGGTTCCACTTCTGCTTCTGAAGCAATTTGGTCTCTTATTTGATTTCGAATTTCCTCAACGCTGAAGATGCTGGATACCGTTTTATCTTTCATATAGAAAGTTTGGTCATAAACACACTTCAACAGCCTACGCCTTTCCAAGTTTTCTATAATTTCCTTTGATTTCTCGCATTCTTTCAGCATAGTCCACATAGTGTAGTCGTTGAGTGCTAGATATTGCTCAGGTGATTTAAAGTCTGTCAAGCCTAACTCGTCTTTTGTCTCCTCCATGGCCATGGCAAGCATTATCTGTACTGCTCGCCCGACTCTATGAAAGTATATGCTTCTAAAGGATTCAATTCGGGCTAGAATGAAGGATTCAAGGGCTGAAAGGGCTCCCAGATCGATTGCAAGGTTTTCATCGAGTATATCAAGCATATGGATGAGTCGGAAGATATCCACGTATCCGTATTGAGCACCTGTGTGATAGGTATCTCGAACGACGAAGTCGAGTTTGTCCACATCAACAGAACTTCGGATGATCTGATCCATATATGCTCTGCGAGGCTTATGTAGCAACCCCACTGCGAGTTTTCCAATCATGTTACCGCTATATCCAAGTTTGTTAATTACGTCTCTTAGCTCTGACTTCTGGATGATCCATGTAGTCATATGTTCATGCGTTTTGTTGAGAAATTTTGTTAGTATGTGCTCAAATACGTGTGAGAACGGGCCATGTCCAACGTCGTGTAGCAAAGCAGCTATTCGGACGATTTGAACTTCGTCTTCAGATAGTACTTGTGAGAGATTCGGATTTTCTGACAAAAGACCAGCTAGGTGCATGACACCGACGGAGTGTTCGAATCGGGTGTGGTTGGCGCCAGGGTAGACAAACTCCGTTCCCGCAAGTTGCCGTAGTCGACGAAGCCTCTGCACTGGAAAAGAGTCAATGATTTCTTTCTCTGCTTCGGTGATGTAAACGTATCCGTAAACAGGGTCTTTGATTTCGCCCCAGTATCGCCGCATTGCAAGTTCTCCTCAAGCTCTGCTAACCTTGGCATATTAATAAAGTGATTGATGCATATAATGAGTAATGGAAACTCTGTAGGAAACATTTTGTGTGAAAAGGCGGGCTGCCATGTGAAGGAAAGAGGGCTGTTCATCTGTATCGAGGGGCTGGATGCCAGCGGAAAGACCACGCATGCGCGTCGGCTTGTGCGAGATCTGCAAAAGAGAGGTTTCGACGCCATATACACCACGGAACCGAGTGCAGGAGAGATTGGAAAGTTCATAAGAACATATGTTCTTCAGAGGAGAAAACGTGTGCCAAGCGTGGTGGAGGCTCTTCTTTTCGCGGTTGACCGAGTCGACCATGTGGAAAAGGAGATTAAGCCTGCGCTGCAAGAAGGTAAAATCGTGGTTTCTGACAGGTATGTGTATTCGTCTCTGGCTTACCAAGGAGCGGCGGGGTTGGACATAAAGTGGATTGAGGGGATCAACGAATTGGCTCTTCCTCCGGATCTTGCGATCTACCTCGATGTTCCAGCTGAGGTTGTGGTGAGGAGGTTGCGGGGAAGGAGATCAGTGATGGAGAGACTGAAGATTCAGCGTAAAGTTCGAGAGGTTTACATGAGACTGGTAAAGAATGGAACCTTGATCGCTATTGATGGAGACCGCCCGAGGGCTGAAGTGTCAAAGGATGTTTTAACATTTGTTCTAGATTTTTTGAAAAGTAGGGGGAAACATTGACATGCATTGTTCAAAGAGTTCTTAAATATTCTAAAGTTAATGGTTTTAGTCTTTTTTTAGAAAGGTTTTCATTTACACGTTTTGCTATGAAAGTAACGAATTCTTCCAAAGAAACGTGTTGTGCACCACGCTCATGGGTTACTTGCAATTCCATGCTACTGTCATAGAACATGAAACGGAGCAGTTGATAATCAAACTTTAATGGAACACGTTTACCCTTTTTGTTTACATGATAACGGACAACGCAGAAAAAATCTAATACCGAGAAAGTCTTATCAACAATGCTTTTACGAAACTTACTCAACTCCTCCTCATCTAAATAACTGAACTCTTCGGCTTCAGCTACTCCGAACTCGAAGCTAACCTCGCATTTCAATAAGGAAACAGGCACAATGCGTTTTAGATCGCAGTTTTCATGGTTTAGTTGATAGAGAGCATGAAGAATCGCCTCTTGCATCTTCGCTATTGAAGACGGGGACGCGAATCGTGCAATTCCGTGAACGGTTTCTGGAAAACTTTCATAACGCCCCAGCAAAGGGCAATACCTTCCTGTGACCAAATCAGGTTCTTTTCATCTTTCTCGCTTTCTCAAGGTTTTCAAGCAACACAGACAGAGTGGCTCCCAATTTTTGTAGCTGTCCCGGATCTTTTTCTTCTTCTATTTTCGTGTTTATCTCCTCTATCTTTTTGAGAAGAGTTGATTCTAAACTGGTGAGAAGCACAGAGTCGGATTTCTCTATCGTTTGCTCTCCTTCTTTCACCACTACCACACGTTTTTTGCACTTCACACACCAGAGTTGCCCACTTTTCAATCTGAACAACGGTGAAGCGCATGCGGGGCACGAAAACTCTGTGAGTGTACCCCCCTGCTTAAGCATGTCGGCCATGGATTGGATATCCTTTAACCTTCTAGACAATTTTTGAAGCCTCTTGAAGAAATTTTAGTTAAGGTAGATAATATATGCCTTGGTCTAATTTATATGCGCCATAGAAAATGAGAAGAAGACTATGTAGGAGACACGTAAGAAGAACACAAATGGTATAAATCAGTGTCTGGGCAATAATTAGTAATCTAAGTATTCGCGACACCACTGTTAGGAGGCTTCTGTATGGTAAGAAAAAAGAAGCTGCAGGAGTATGAGGAAAGAATAAAACAAGCAACTGTTGTTCTCGGACAAGTTTCTGAAGATACCACAACTCCCCGCAACATAAGGAGGGCTGCAAGACAGTCCATCAGCGCTCTTGATTTGACGGAGTACACACCAGCAGTAAGGGCGTCCAACGCGATATCCATCCTTGACGACATTTTGCAGGACCCCAATATGCCGCCTTACACTAGGGTGAAACTTTGGAACGTGATGAGCATACTGGAAGCAATCAAGGATTAACCTTCGTAGAGGATCATTGCAACATGTCAACGCGTATCTCCTAAATTCCTATCAACGTTTTGATAGCGATAAGCCTCTCAGTATAAGAAGTCAACAAGCCACATTGACTTTGCTAAAACATATATTATACCTATGAGATGTAGTTGTGGTCTTCGAGGGATTTCCAGTTGAAATTCGACGTAATAATTGTAGGCGCTGGCCCAGCGGGAATATTCTCCGCGTTCGAGCTGACCGAGAACACAAAATTGAACGTCCTTATTTTGGACAAGGGACCCGACATTGACCAGCGCAAGCGTCCTGCAGATAAAGGCTTGGGGCGAGTGCACCCTGACCCTTCTGTGCTCTTGTCTGGTTGGGGTGGCGCGGGAGCGTTCAGCGATGGGAAACTAACCTTGTCCACTGGAGTTGGTGGATGGCTCACCGATTATCGTGCTGAGAAAGAGCTGGAAGGGCTTATAGACTACGTGGATAACATTTACTTGAAATTTGGGGCCCCCAAGGATCTTTATGGGGTTGATCCTGACAAAATCGACGAGATCGAGCGAAAAGCATCCCTTGTTGGCTTAAAACTTGTTCAGCAAAAAATTCGTCACATGGGCACCGAGAATTGCGCCGACACTCTTCACAAGTTGCGTAGGTTTTTGAACGACAGGGTTAGGGTTCGAACTAGAACCGAAGTGAAAGGGCTGTTGGTAAAAGGAGGCAAAGTTGAGGGTGTGGAGACGGTTAAGGGCGAAAAGATTCTTGGAAGATACGTTATTGTGGCACCTGGTAGAATTGGGGCTGAATGGTTGAAGTGCGAGGCTCAGTCGTTGGGCCTAAAAACGTTGAACAATCCTGTCGATGTGGGCATTAGGGTTGAAGTTTTGGCGTCGGTTATGGCGGAGCTGACAAACGTGTTGTATGAGCCCAAGTTTATCTATTATTCAAAGTGTTTCGATGATCAGGTGAGGACTTTCTGTGTTGCACCTGAGGGCGAAGTCATCGCGGAATCTTATGAAGGCATTTTAACAGTGAATGGTCAGAGCTATGCGGAGAGGAAGACAGGAAACACCAACTTCGCTATCCTCGTTAGCACGTCTTTCACCGAGCCCTTCAGAGAACCAATTGCGTACGGGAAGTATCTTGCAAGGCTCACGAATCTTCTCAGCGGGGGCGTGATCGTTCAGAGACTGGGCGATCTTCAAGTTGGGCGGCGATCAACCGAGGAGAGAATGAAAAGAAGCGTAGTTGTTCCGACATTAAAGAACGCCACGCCAGGAGACCTCAGCTTCGTCATACCCTACCGCCACCTAGCGGACATTCGTGAAATGCTTCAAGCCTTGGATCAAATTGCGCCGGGAGTGAACTCGAAACACACGTTGCTGTACGGCGTGGAAGTGAAATTCTATTCTACGAAGCTTCAGCTGAGCGACTGTTTGGAGACGAAGATTCATAATTTGTTTACTATAGGCGATGGGGCGGGAGTAACGAGAGGACTTGTTCAAGCCTCTGCTTCAGGTGTTATTGCTGCAAGAGAAATCATCAAAAGAGAGAAAACAGCAAACTAGCGTATGCATGCATACGGGCGATGAGCTGGAGACAAAGAGAACTAGGTACAGACAGAGATACGGGCATATCTTGATCTAAGCTTCACTAGGTGGAATAAGTTGTTCCTATTTTTCCTCTAGTCAAATGAGTAGGGCGATGTAGAGACAATTGTCCAGCAGAACGTGATTATAGAAACTATCAGGAGGAGTATGCCAATGGTGAAGGCGTATACCATTACTCGCCTTGCTGGGTCCTCCTTTACAATGTTTGTTGCTCCCAGAATTGATGCCAGCATTGAAGCGAGGAATGAAATGTTCGCTAAGGCGGTGCTTGTCAGTAGCAGAGGCCTAGCGAATCCAAGCGAGGATTTCCAAGAAGTTACCATTAGACTTCCAATCATCCAGCAGCCACTGATAAACAGTAAAGCGAGGTTCACGATGACAAACCATGTTAAGGATTTCTCCTTCTCCAACTCGCTCACTTTTAATCACGAGATATATTTCGGATATAAACTTATCAAGATTCCGTTGGGGTTTTAGTTGTGATAAACTAAGCCTCACTGAGTATACGTGTGGACAGAGAACAACGAAACTGGTGGGGCTGCCCGGATTTGAACCGGGGTCCCGAGAGCCCGAGTCTCAGAGCCTAGACCAAACTAGCCGACAGCCCCCTTCATTAAACATGTTCTACAACAAGCTTTACATAAGCATTGTTCCATGACAAGTCCCAGCTAATCTGATAATAAAAAACCCACTAGAATCCTATTTGACTCATAGTAGATTACGTAGAAACTGTCACGCACGCCCAAGTCCCTACTCTAGATGTATGTATACCCATCTCTGACTCTCTCTCCTATGTAGATCACTTCGCACATGCACATGTGTAAGGCCTCAGTGCATCAGAAATGGCATGTGCCAACTGGGCAACCACCCGCATATTCAGAATCAGCGCTGACATGACCTTCTCCCATCATCTCTTTAGCCAACATCGGACCCACATACAAAACCTGTTCCCTTCTACATCCATACCTGTACACGGTCACTCCCTTACACTTCAATCTATAAGCTAGCAAAAACACTTTTCTAACATCCTCAGGTGTAGCATCAGCGGGCAAATTCACAGTCTTCGAAACAGCGTTATCTACATGCTTTTGAAAAGCTGCCTGCATCTTCACATGCCATTCGGGAGCGATATCCAAAGCCGTAACAAAGGTCCTTCTTAAATTCTCAGGCAACTCCTTTAAGCCTTGAATTGACCCAGTCTTTGCAATTCGTAACATCAACTCTTCATTATATAAACCTCTCTTCTTCAACAAACGCTCAAACAGAGGCTGGACCTCCAACAACCGGGTCCCACTCATAACGTTACGGACGAAGGCTACAGCAAACAGGGGCTCAATTCCACTTGAACAACCACCGATAATGCTGATCGACCCCGTGGGAGCGATAGTGGTTATAGCCGCATTACGCAACGTCTTGAAGCCTTTTTTCTTCCAAATGCTGTCCTTAAAATTCTGAAAGGAGCCACGTTTCTCACCGAGCTCCACTGACACCTTCCTAGCCTCTTCATCAATAAACCTCATAACCCTCTCACCTATAGCCAAAGCTTTCTCTGAATCATATGGAACCCCTAATTGAACAAGCATGTCAGCAAACCCCATGATACCAAGTCCGATCTTCCGATTCTCCTTAGTCATCTTCTCAATTTCCGACATAGGATACTTATTCACATCAATTACGTTATCCAGAAAATGAACAGCGATTATGATAACTCTTCTCAACTTCTCCCAGTTCACATTCCCATCTTTAACCATATTAGCCATGTTAATAGAGCCCAAGTTACAGGATTCGTAAGGCAATAGAGGCTGTTCTCCACAAGGATTAGTGCTTTCAATCACTCCAAGGCTCGGTGTCGGATTATGACGATTTATTTCATCAATAAACACAAGCCCAGGATCACCACTCTTCCACGCAGTCATAACTATCAGATCAAAAACATCTTTGGCACGCAGTTTCTTCTCAACCCTTCCTGTCCGAGGGTTCACCAAGTTATATTCAGCATCCTTCTCAACCGCCTCCATAAACTCATCAGTAACAGCCACAGAAATGTTAAAGTTCATTAACATACCCTCCGTCGACTTTGCCGTAATAAATTCCAAAATATCAGGATGCGTAACATGCAAAATCCCCATGTTGGCTCCTCTTCTCCGTCCCCCCTGCTTAATCACATCAGTCGCTACATCAAAAACACGCATAAAAGACACGGGGCCAGAAGCAATGCCCTTCGTAGACCCCACAATATCCCCCTTAGGCCTCAACCTCGAAAACGAAAATCCAGTTCCTCCACCAGACTTGTGAATCATTGCCATACGTGTCACCGCGTCAAAAATTCCTTCAATCGAATCCTCAACAGGCAAAACAAAACACGCAGAAAGTTGTCCAAGCCGAGTATCAGCATTCATCATGGTGGGAGAATTCGGCAAAAACTCACGATTTGCAATGACTTGATAAATCTCTTCCTCCGTCTTCTTCACATCTGCCTCCTTATCGTACAGAAGATCTGCCTTAGCTACGGCTTTAGCAACTCGATGAAACATTTGACCTGGGGTCTCAGTAGCATTACCTTTCTCATCCCTAAGTAGATACCTAGTCTTCAGCACCTTTATTGCATTGACTCCTAACTTTAAATCATCAACAACATCAAAGAACTTCTTAAACTCTCGAATCTCCGTGCGTCTTTGCCGGTATAGAATATAGGCTTTGGCTACCTCGGCGTACCCGTCTCTGATAAGAACTTCCTCAACGATGTCTTGAACGTTTTCAACGCTTGGAATTCTGCCCTCAAACCGTTCGTCTATAAGCTTTACAACTTCGTTTGAAAGTTTCTGAGCTAGCTTTCCATCCTCATGATTGACAGCGGCCATAGCCTTAGAAATTGCGGTCGCAATCTTTTCCTGATCAAAATCGACAATTCTGTCGTCTCTTTTACGAATTTTAGAAACTTTTCTTGGCAACTGCATTCACTCTAAGGATAAAAAGTGAACTGTTGCTTTTTAATTTATTATTTGGAAAATGGACTTACTTTCTATCACGTATGTTTTACTGGGGCGTAATCATTTTTATTACAGCCAATCATATTGAAAGATAAAGCTTAATAGCAATAGCTGGCCTTCAAAAGTCATCGAAACCTGTTAAGGAGATGTAGACTTGTCGGTATGGCATGGCAACATACGTAAGAAAAAAGCGTCCGGCGGCAGAAAAATCTCTTCTCGAAAGAAGAGAAGATTCGAAAGAGGCTCCTTTCCCACAGAAACCTCGCTGGGCACGGATAAAAAAAGTTTCACTCGAAAACGAGGAGGTATAGGGAAAATTCGATTGCTAAACACCGCGCATGCAAACATTTCTGATCCATCCACTGGGAAAACCAAGAAGGTTAAGATTGCCAGAGTGATAAAAAACCCAGCCAACGTAGATTATGACCGTAGAGGCGTAATCACAAAGGGAACAATCATCGAAACATCGTTAGGGACAGCACGCGTGACATCTCGCCCCGGACAGAATGGCGAAGTAAGTGCTATTCTTGTTCCAAAAAAGGCCGCTTAATGCTATAATGGGCATCCTTGCGCAAGGAATCCAGTAGGATTCAGGTTTGTGCACGAAGGCGTTGAAGTTCTTTGGCAACTCTGTATATGATCTGAGTTTTGGGCCCCTTTTTAGTTGTGACAATGAAACCCGTTTTTTGCCATGGAGCGTTTGGGCGGGCGGCGCCGGGAACGACTTCGGGTTTAGAACCTGTTTGCTTAATTGCTTTTTGAATTACATCTAGTTTGGGTGAGGGTGTGGCGAGGCGTTTGGGAACCTTTCGCCCTTCCAACCTAGTTTTTGTGGAATCAAAGTAGACGGGCCACAGAACGATCTTGTCTCGTTTTCGCATGTTGATACCTAACTTGTTATGAATTTCAAGTGTTTTAATCATTACGGTGTTATATGGCACTTCTCTGAGACGTGAAGGGATCGTTAACGGCTGAAAACGGGCTTAGAAAGGAGAAAAAGCCTAGAAAGGCTCAGAATTAGAAACACCAAAAGAAATGTTTAAATAACGCGGTTCGTTGACAACATTGTTTTTTGTGAGGGGAATACGCAAGTTTGCAGAGAATTGGTCGAGTCCTCCACATAAGCTCCAATCGGAATATGATTCTTAAGGCGGAAAGTCTTCCACGAATCAGAGACAAAGTTGTCGATGAAAAACTCAAGCCCGTAGGAACCGTTTTTGACATTTTCGGGCCTGTCTCCTCTCCATATGTTTCAGTGAAGACTGAGATGAAGGATCTACATCGTCTCGTTAATAGTGTTCTTTACTCAATCCCATCCTCCAAATCCAAAAAGGTGAAGAGAAGGAGAAGAAAGTGAGTAGAGAAATTTCCACACAACCCATAAGGGTTCGACAGTGCCCTGAATGTGGGAGTGCCCGACTGATGCGAGACTATGAATGTGCCGAAATTGTATGCATGGACTGTGGATTTGTTGTTGACTCTAAAATTGCAGATCGAGGGCCAGAATGGCGCGCGTTTGACCACGAACAACGTGCTAAGCGAACTCGTGTCGGCGCTCCTCTTACGTATACTATTCATGACAAAGGGCTCTCCACAATGATTGATTGGCACGACCGCGACATTTATGGAAAGAGGCTTTCTCCTGGGCAAAAGGCTCAGATTTATCGGCTTCGAAAGTGGCAACGTCGCATCAGGGTTTCTGACGCTACTGAGAGGAATCTTGCCTTTGCCTTATCTGAGATTTCAAAAATAGCCAATAATCTTAATCTGCCAAAAAATATCTTGGAAACCGCCTCGGTCATCTATCGAAAAGCCGTTAAAGAGCATCTAATTCGTGGGCGATCCATTCAAGGTGTAACTGCTGCCGCTATCTACGTGGCTTGTAGACAGTGTAAACTCGCACGAACACTTGAGGAAATCGCTCAAGCGTCTAACATCGCCAAAAAGGAAGTGGGCCGCAGCTACAGGTTCTTAGTCAAGGAGCTTGATTATTTTATTCCGCCCGTAAAACCCAGTCAATACGTGACCAAATTCTCCAACCAGCTCATAATGCAAGGAAAAGTCGAAGAAATTGCTCACAAAATCCTTAATACTGCACAACAACTCAAACTTACCTCGGGCAGGGGACCCACCGGCATAGCGGCAGCCGCTAGCTATATCGCATCTGTGCTGACTGGAGAAAGGAAGACTCAACGGGAAATAGCTGAAATTGCTCAGGTAACTGAAGTTACTATTCGAAACCGCTACAAGGAACTGGTTGAACGCCTCATGTTTGTCATCGCTCTTTAATTCTCTCCTTTTCTGTTTTAGGCTTCAATAAAATACATTCATTAGCAAAATAAGAAAAACCACGAACCTTCTTATGTGCAACTCGATTTAACCCATGTGCACACATGATTTTCTTGTGCTCACATTCTTTTCAGGAGGTACCTCATGATTGTCAGCTTCTGAATTTCAGTTGTTCCCTCGTAAATTTCAGTTATCTTTGCACAACGATGAAATCGTTCAACATGGTAATCCGCTAGATAGCCATATCCTCCATAAATTTGAATAGCTTCATCTGTGACATCCATTGCAACTCTACCCGCGTACGCCTTCGCCATAGCAGTGATCATTGGATCCATTCTTCCTTGATCGAACAGCCATGCAGCCTTGTAAGTGATCAACCTTGCTGTCTCGATTTTCGTTGCCATATCAGCTAACTTGAATGATACGCCCTGAAACTTTATGATTGGTGACCCAAACTGCTTCCTCTCCTTGGCGTAGCTGAAGGCGCGTTCAAGTGCTCCTTGGGCCATGCCGACAGCTTGAGCGGCGACAGCAATTCTAGTCTCATCGAAGAGC
Source organism: uncultured Candidatus Bathyarchaeia archaeon (assembly GCA_964556565.1). Classification (GTDB taxonomy): domain Archaea; phylum Thermoproteota; class Bathyarchaeia; order Bathyarchaeales; family Bathyarchaeaceae; genus SOJZ01. The sequence goes on along the minus strand of CAZKWF010000002.1, from coordinate 78,813 downwards.
TCTAGTGCATAGTAGAAGCCCTTGCTTAACTCGCCGATGAGGTTTGTTTCAGGTATCTTAACGTCGGTCAATGAAAGAGAACCTGTTACACATGGTTTAATTCCCATCTTTCCTTTCAGTTTAGTAACATCTAGTCCTGGTGTGCCTCTTTCCACGGCAAACATGCTTTCACCTCTATGTGAAGGCGTAGCCTTAGGGTCTGTTTGGCAAAGTACGCAGAAGAAGTCCGCAATAGGAGCATTTGTGATGAACTCTTTGTTGCCGTTGATCACCCATTTGTTTCCACTTTTTACAGCGGTTGTGTCCATGCGTGTGATGTCGCTTCCATGCTCTGGTTCACTAAACGCTGCTGCGCATATTTTTTCGCCCGTACATAAGGGGGGAATATATTTTTGTCTCTGTTCTTCGGTTCCATGTTTCAGTAGCGCATCCGGGAACATGAGGGTTCCGAATGTTACTGCAATACCTAGTCCAGGGTCGGTTCGACACATTTCTTCAGTCACTAAACAATCCTCGAGGACACCATATCCCTGACCGCCGTACTCTTCTGGAAATCTCATACTGGTGAATCCTAGCTTAGCGGCTTTCTTGTAAAGCGCCATGGGGAATTCCTCCTTCTCGTCCAACTCCAACGCTAGCTCAGGCGTTAATTCCTTTTCGCAAAACTCTCTAACAGCCTTCTTGATGGCTATTTGCTCCTCGGTCAATTCAAAATTCATCATTTCACCTCATTTTTTGAGATGTTTTATCCTCCTGTCTCAATTACTTAATGTTTTTCCTCCGATATTCTATCTGTTAATGTGGGCACAACTTTGAATAGATCTTCTACAACGCCGTAATCGGCCGCACGGAAAATTGGTGCTTTGGAATCTTTGTTTATAGCAATGATCAGGTCAGAGTTTTTCATGCCCGATATGTGCTGGAACTGGCCGCTGATGCCGATGGCTATGTACAGCTTAGGCTTCACGGTTTTTCCTGAGGTGCCGACTTGGCGATCTTTTGGAAGCCACTCTTTATCCACGATGGGGCGCGAGCAGGCGAGCACTCCTCCGAGTGCTTCTGCAAGTCCTTTCATCATGGGAATGTTGTCGGCGTCCTTGATTCCGCGGCCTATGGCAACTATGATATCTGCTGTAGATATGTCTACTTCTCCTGCCGGAGGTTGAAAGTATTCAATGAACCGTTTGCAGGTTATGTCCTCCGAAAGTGGAGATGCTATTTTGACTATATCGCCATCTTGAGGCTTCGGTTCTTGGGCTTCGAAGGTTGCCGGACGGAGCGTCACAATATAGCTCTCAGACTTGCGGAGCGACGCTTTAAGGTTTACCTTGCCACCGTACACTTGACGAACCACAACCAACTTTTCTCCTTCAAAATTTAGGTCTATGCAGTCTGTAGCTAGCGGTAAATCTAGTTCGGTTGCAAGGCTTGGAGCTAGGTCGACGCCAAAGGCAGTGTGCCCGATTAAGGTCAGTGACGGTTTGTATTCGGAAACTAGATGGAACAAAACCCTCTGATATACTTCTGCGTTGAAGTTCTCCAACCTTACGTCATCGACAATCAAAACCCTTTTTGCGTAATCTACAAGCTTTTTCGCAAATTCTTCGACGTTGTGACCTAAGAGAACTGCTGTTAGATCCGCATTTATTTTTTGACTTAGCTCCATACCCTTGGTTAACATTTCAAATGTTACATCCCTGAGTTCGCCTTGCCTATGTTCAGCTAAGACAAAAAGTTCCCTCATCTAGATCAACCCCCTGGTCCTCAGAGTTTCAACGATTTTCGTTGCGATTTCGTCAACTCCTCCAGTTAAAATTTCGGCTTCCTTCTCTACTGGAGGTATAAACATCTTTTCCACGGTTATCCATGATCCAGATTCTCCAACTTCTTCTTCTGTTAAGCCAACATCCCTCAAGCTTAGGGTCTTTATCTCCTTCTTCATAGCTTTCCTGATACCCATTATTGATATGTATCTAGGTTCATTGATTCCAGTTTGGACGGTGAACAACACTGGCGACTTCACTTCCACGATCTCCTCTAAACCGCCTTCTAGCTCGCGATTAACCTTCACAAGTCCTTCCATGGATTCAATATTCTTCACCATAGTTACGTGAGGAATTCCAAGCAACTCCGCCAGCACAACGCCAACTTGGGCACAGCCGTCGTCGCCAGCTTGAGCTCCAGTTAAAATCAAATCGAAGGGCAAATCTTTGATCGCCTTGTACAATATCTTGGCGATGGCGTAGCTATCTGACCCCTCGAATGCATTATCCGTTAACCTTATTGCTCTGTCTGCTCCCCTAGCCAGACATTTTCTCAATGTGCTATCAGCGTCTTCTGAGCCTACTGTTACAGCGGTAACCGAGCCTCCAAGTTTTTGGCTCAATAAAACTGCTTCTTCAACAGCGTAGTCATCCCACTCGTTGATGTCGAAAACGAGGTCTTCTGTCTTTATTCCTTTTCCGCTTTCATGAATAGCAATTTCTGCCTCGGCTGTTTCTGGGACATGCTTCACACAGACAATTACATTCATTCCATTCGCTTCCCTATCTACCTGCCATCTGAACCGTAGATTTGAGAAAAATGGTGTTCTCAATATTTAACTCTTTTAATCACCCGTGTTGTTCACTCTAGGATAAAAGCCCCTCGGCAACTAGCTCCATAATATCCATAATGCATGCATGATAGGTAAGCAAGTTTAAGAAGAATGAGTTGTCGCACAAACCGATTTTATTAATGAAAAGTGTTCTCTTTCAAAAGCATGGAAGTCCGGGGAGACTCGAACTCCAATGCTCTAACGACACCGCCCAATGCTTCATACTGAAGCCTTCTAGAACCCTTTAATCTAGGAATTCTTATATTAGCGCGCACTAATCCAATCTCGGACTTGAATTTGGAGGACGATTCATGACTGATCTCAGGCAAAAACTGACAATTAAAAAGGAAACTCTAAGGGAAATCAACGATTTTCTTCTGAAAGAAGACAACCCTCTTGTAAGTGGTTTGCTAAAAGTCATTGCAAAGTATGGTGGTGTTGATGAGATTAACCGCAAGGCTCGGGAAGCCCGCAAGCTCAAAAATCTTATAGCCCGACTTAGGGCGAAAAACTCGCCTTTTGTGAAAGATCTTGAGTGGCTGATTGAACAACGGGATAAAGATGCTTTTATCAGCATCTCAGACTATCGCAGAAAAATTCTAGGAGATAGAACTGATTCCATGACGTTCGATGAGTCGTTTGCTGTTACCCTAGAAATCAGTGCTTGCAACTTTTTCCCGTGGCTCATAGAAGAAGCAAAGAAAGCCATTGCACAGCAAGACCTCATGCCTAGTCGCTTCATACGCGTCCGCTTCATGAAAGAACAAGTTGAGGACGATGAAATCCTCGCGTTCGCAGCGGCGATGCAAATTATAGGTGCTTCCTACGTGGAAACATTAGACACAAAAGGAACCCTGCCCGGACCCGATGGGTTGCCTATTAACGTTCATTTAGGAGGTCCCGGAACTATCACAGGCTATTTCGGAGGCGTGGGGGTGCCAAATAAATACGCCTTGAAATGGGTCGATGAATTTCTTCATTATTACACTGAATATGGTGTTCGGCAAGTATTGAATGTAAACCTCGGGGGCGTAATGCTGGGCTACTGGCTCTACAAACTCGGAATTGACATCGAGTTTAAGATTTCAGTATTTCTGGGCAATGATAATCCCTATGCCTGCTTCTGGACATTAATGACTGCAAAACTCTTCAGTCGGGATGATGGCACGAGTCCTCTCATCGGCTTTAACCTTTCGAATTCTGTCAATAATGAGACGATTGAACTATCAGCGTATATACGAAAAGCCTTTGACTTTGATGACATCGTTCGCATCGAACACCATATTGTGGAAACCTGCAAGAGCATTGTTAGGCAGCCATATGATCGATTGAACGAACTTCTGGAAATCGCGGACCATGTGAAAAACATTAGCGCTAAGCATGAGGGTGGATCCCCTGAGATTGAGGCAACCCGAGAGCACCCGTCAGACATCTTGGAATACTTCATTCCCAAAAAAGATATACTCGCACAGGGTCTGATGCCAAAGCTTACAATTAATTTTCTCGACAAACATGACTCGGTGAACAGAACTGCCAAAGCCCTCACTGAGCGTGGTTTAACGTTTATCGCCGCTCGGAACTTACACAAATACTAGAAGAGACCAATCGATCGGCACTTAAGATGCCAGGTCCAAATCCTTCAACTTCTCTTGAGTTGGAATACCGTTTTCGCTCCATCCTCTTAAAGCGTAATATTCGTCAAGCATTTCGTCAAGCATGTTCTTTGTTATCATTTGTCCTTTTGCCACACCGTCTGGCAACGGTTCTTCCATAATGCGTGGTGGTAGAGTATCATCCTTCCTCGTTATGCCCTCACGGATATTGAATAGTCTGGTTAGGTTCCAGATTCTTTCTCCTGTTTTCAGATATTCGTCTTCAGTGAGGTTGAAGCCCGTTGCAGTATTCAGAAGCTCTGTGAAATGCTTGGTTTTCAGTGGCATAAAGTCGCAGAGAACAAGAGAGAAACACACCGCTCTTTCATCTTGAACGTTCTTCACAAACTTGGCTCGACCTTCAGTTGAATATCTGGGGGTCAAACGCCCTCGAATTTCTGCACTAACAGTCCATACTCTCTGGTGACAGGCCCCCCGGTCAGATGTTGCGTAGGCCAGTGCCATCCCGAAGGCTCCTCTAGGATCATAGCCAGGAAACTCTAAGCCTTTCACATGCATCGCAAAACTTTCTGAACTTTTTCCGATCTTTTTAGCTGCTCTCTTTACTCCTTCGCCAAGTGTGTTTCCTAATCCTTTTCGGCAAGCGATGTTTTCCACCATTTTTATTTCAGCATCTGCGTTACCAAAACGCAACTCAAGACCTCCCGTGTCCTCCTTCTTGATTAAGCCTTTTTCAAAGCATTCCATGGCAAAGCCGATCACATTTCCCGTAGAAATGGTGTCCAAACCAAGATCATCGCACAACAGATTTGCGTATGCAATGTTTTCAATGGAGTCTACACCGCAGTTTGAACCCATCAATGCAATCGTTTCATACTCAGGGCCAACAAGTTCATCTACTCTATACTTGCCCGAGTCAACTTGACTGTATTTCCAGCACGCAATCGGACAATTGTAACATGCGCCGTCCTTTGTGACGATTTTGCTTCTCATGGTTTCTCCTGAAATGTTGTCGGCTCCTTCAAACACTCCAGTTGTAAAATTCCTAGTTGGAAGTAGTGCTGCCTCATTTACAGGAGCAACCCATAAGGGAGTCCCATATTTCTTCCGCAAGGGAGTGTAATAATGCTCTTTAATTCTTTTAGTTGCTGCCTTGGTGGCTTCTCTGAAACCTTCAAGATCGGCATATTTGATCTTACCTGCACCGTGCACAACTACAGCTTTCATGTTTTTAGATCCCATCACCGCGCCAGCGCCACCTCGACCCGCTTGCCTATACTTATCAAAAGTGACACATGCATATCGGACAAGACACTCTCCTGCAGGGCCGATAGAGGCTACTTTGACTCTTTTGCCCAAACGATTCTTCAATTTTCTTTCGGTTTCGAAGCAGCCTTTACCCCACAAATCATCGGCGTTCATAAGTTCAGCGAAATTTTCGTGAATCCATAGATATGTAGGGCTGGCGGCTTTACCACGTATGACCACGCAATCAAAGCCTGCTAGCTTCATTTCGACGCCGAAAAAGCCTCCAAATTGTGTATCTAAAAAGATTCCTGTAAGGGGTGATTTTGTTACAACAGCAGATCGAGCAGATGAGGGAGCTAACGTAGCGGTTAATGGACCTGAGGCGAAGATGAGCAGATTTTCAGGACTGAACGGATCGATACCGGGTTTTATGGAGTCATATAGGATTTTGGCGCCTAATCCTTTTCCGCCGATAAATTTTCTAGCTATCTTTTCGTCCAGTTTTTCTATCTCGGTTTTTCCTTTGGTCAGGTTTACTTTGAGAATTTTTCCAGTATAACCTCCAAGCATCGCCAATAGTCCTCCGTCAAAATGTGCTAAAATACAGTTTATGGAATTACATATTATTTATCCTACTGGTGTTTAACGTTACTCTGGAAATATAGAAATATAGTGTTGTTACAATACGTAGGGTCTGGAAAGACAGTTTGGAGGTTTTGTATGTTCAAGCCAGAAGGAATCTTACCCGCTTTGGTAACTCCGTTCACTAAAGATGGAAGAAAATTGGATGAGGAAAGAATGCGTAACCTCGTCAACCACTGTATCGAAAAAGGAGTGAGCGGGGTTGTCCCGTGCGGCACAACGGGTGAGTTCGTAAATCTTACAGAGGATGAAAAGAAGAAGTTGATTGATATCGTTGTGGATGAAGTTAACGGCAGAGTGTCGGTGGTTGCGGGAACTGGCGCAAGTGGGACCGATCAAGCCCTTAAAATGACAAGGTACGCTAAGGACGCTGGTGCAGATGCAGCGCTGATTGTGACGCCGTTTTATCTGAAGCCTACTGACCGGGGCATCTACGAGCACTTCTACACCATTGCAACCAAGGTTGATTTCCCCGTTATTCTCTATAATATTCCCCAATGCACTGGAGTTTGGCTGAGTTGGCAAATGGTTGAAGACCTTGCACAAATCCCTAACATAGTCGGCATAAAAGACAGCAGCGGAGAGTTGAAATTCATTCTCGCAGTCTTGGAGAAAGTCAGAGACAAGATCAATGTATTATGCGGTTACGACGAGGTGGTTCTATCCGCCCTTGCCGCTGGTGCTTCAGGCGCCATACTGGCAAGTGCCAATGTTATGCCAGATGTATGGGTTGATGTCTACAATTCAGTTCAAAAAGGCGACCTCAAGAAGGCTCGTGAACTGCAATATAAAGTGCAGAAAATCGCAAGAATAATCGCTAGAAGCGGAGCTGTGGGAACAAAAGAGGCGCTAAATATGATGGGCATGAAAGTTGGCCCAGTGAGAATGCCGTTAAGTGTCGGGGGAGAGTTGACGTACGAGGCACGGGAAGAGCTTCGTCTCGACTTAGAAAAGATTGGAAAGATCACTCCGAAACCCATCAAATTTGAAATCGAGGAGAAAATTTTGGAAGAACGCTTCACCGCCATCGAGGTCACGCCAAAAATCATCCGAGACTTTCACCTGCGCGTTGGTGAGGCTTTAGCTGGAAAAGGCGCTGAAGTTGCACATATAGACTTGATGATTGGAAAGAAGACTGGCCCACTAGGTGAGGCTTACGCAAAGGCCAAAGCTACCCCAACGCCTGGGCATGAGCCTCTAATTGCTATTCTAGAGCCTAATCTTACTGTTAAGCCAGTAACGCTCATTGTCCCGACTGTTACGATTAAGAGTATGAGGCAGGCTAGCATGGTTTACGGCCCAGCGCAAGCTGCTGTGGCAAAGGCGGTGGCAGATAGCTTGGCGGATGGAATTGTACCTAAGGGGGCTGTTGAGGATTTGATTATCATTGCTAACGTTTTTGTTCATCCGACTGCTGTGGATCGTCAACGGGTTTATATAAACAATTACAAGGCCATGAGGCATGCTATACGGCGGGCGATGGAGGGTAGACCTACGGTTGGAGAAATCATAGAGAACAAGGAGCGAGCCAAACACCCCTTTAAGTATACGCCATAGACAAAAGCCCGCAACGTTATTATCTTGTAGGTCAGTTTAGATGGGCACGGTAGACCCTATTGTCGCAAACTATTAGCGAGGGAGACCGCGTTCTGCTATATCTGGATCGAAGAAGAACGTATCTGGTTATGGTGGAGAAGGAGAAAAGTTTTCACACTCATAAGGGCTTCATTCAACTGGACGAGTTGATCGGAAAGGAATATGGAACCTGTGTAACAAGTAGCATGGGCGTCGAATTTGTGGCCCTGAAACCCATCTTAAGAGACTACGTTTTCAAGATGCTGAGAAAGACGCAGATAACATATCCAAAAGACATCGCACTCATTGTCATGTTCAGCGGAGCCGGCCCAGACAGCCGTATTGTGGAAGCGGGCACCGGAACCGGAGCACTTACCACCGCCCTCGCATTTTACGTCAAACCAGAAGGATGCATCTACAGTTACGAAGTTCGACAAGAGTTCATGGAGACGGCGTCTAAAAACTTGGAGAGAGCTGGTGTATCCAAATATGTGGAGCTTAAAAACAAAGATGTTACAGAGGGTATAGATGAGCAAGATGTAGACGCTGTCATTCTTGACCTAGCAACTCCATGGCTGGTTATCTCCCACGCTTACTCGGCTTTGAAGGGAAGTGGCACCCTTGTCTCTTTCAGTCCCACGATCGACCAGGTCGTGAAAACTGTCGAAGCTTTGAAAGAAAACGCATTCGTGGCCATTGAAACCGTCGAATGTCTCATGAGACGGATGCAAATCGTGAAAGGAAAAACACGACCTGAAACTTTGATGACAGGGCACACGGGCTACATCACTTTCGCACGTAAAGCCCTTAGAAAGTAGAACAGCTAGACTGGACGAATTGGAAAGCGCGGATATGGTGCTCGTCTCTTGATAATGAAGCGGGCAGCCAATGCCAAAATGAAACCAACTGCAAAAATCTCAACGCCTTCGTACGACGCCGTTGGCTTATGACTGACTTGATAAGAGTCCTTTTGTGCGTCCTCCCATCTTTCGGGGGTTGAAGCGGCACGAAGTAGAGCTTCCGTAAAATCCTCAAGATTTTTTTCTTCTGCGGCAAAGGTTACTTGAGAAGTCCAAGAGAACCATAATGGCATAATCATCATGGCTATGCCTAGCAAAACTGCAGTAAACACGTAGAGCACTGTTTTTTTCATTATCCTGTCTTCTCCATGTTATGAGAGGCTAAACCGTGCTTTTAAAGCCACGTTTTAGAACACCTCGTGTTTCATTTAGAACGGCTTTTCCCTCCAAAGCCTAATGGTTTCAAACCATAGAATGAAAGATGCTAGAGTGCCGAGAATGATAGCAGCTATGTTGTGGACGCAAGTTGGCCAACTGAATCCGTAGAATATTAGATAGAACGCTAGCATAGTTGAAAGCCAAACAGAATAGAAAAGGTAGCGGGGAACGAGGAAACGCCCCAGCTTTGTGAAAAATCTTAGAAGACCGACCTTAACTTCCTGAACTAGAAAATATTCTCCTGTCCTGCTCTTATCAACCAACCCAAGCGAAAGAAGTTTGTCTAGGTGATGAGCAGCCACGCTGGGACTAGAAAAGTGTAGAGAACGCTGAATTTCACGAACGCCCACCTTAGACGTTGGAGACTTTAGCAGATGCCAGTACACAAGTAAGGTTTTTCCCTTTAACTTAGACTCAATTATCACTAAATCAGATGGAGAAGGATTAGACATGAAACTCACTGAGAATAGATTATCGATACGAATATTAAAGCCTGACAGAGAAGACGGTCAAAAGGCTTAACAATGTCTAGAAACTCTTAATCAAACAGCGCACGCAATCTAGAGACAAAAAAGTGGCCGGGGTGAGGTAGCCTGGTAGCCTACAGGCCTGTGGAGCCTGGCGCCCGGGTTCAAATCCCGGCCCCGGCCCTCACCATTCTTTTCTTAGCGAAAAAGTTTAGTTCAACGTTGTTGCTCATGACATCTAGGTGGGCCGGTAGTTCAGCTTGGTATGAATGCCTGGCTTGCATCCAGGAGGACGCGGGTTCAAATCCCGCCCGGTCCACCATAACTCTTTACATGGTTTACAGACCTTAGACTGAGCATAAAAGAACAAAGATTTTTTAGGAAACGTAACTATCTGTTTCATGTTGAAAAGAAGGAGGGAACCCTGTGAGTGGAGGAACGAGAGGTGGAAAAAAAGGAAGGGAAAGAGGAGCAGGGAAACCTAAGCCGCTTAAGAAGAAAGAAAGAAAAGAGAAGAAAAAGAAGAAAAAACTCGCCAGACTAGAGAAGAGAATGCTTCAGTAAAAGAATGTCACAAAGTTTTTACGCTACGAAAATCGTCCTAGTGGGCCCGGGGAGACTTGAACTCCCGACCAACAGGTTATGAGCTTCGACAAGGAAAATTTCTGTCGCTCTAACCTAGCTGAGCTACGGGCCCTCCAACATTAATTCCACACTTCATTCCGATTTAAGCATTTTCCGTCTAACTCTCCCAAAACCAACCAGAAACCCTTTCCACTCCGTCTATCTAACATTCTCAAAAGCTCCCCTTGGTCTATATCTGAGTCTGAATGTGAATTCCACTTTCATAGATGTAATATAGAAGAAACTTTTATTACATATTAAGACATAATATATGGTGGTGCATATCAGTATGACCTCGATATGCCAAGAAGTTAAACTCGAACTAACCAAAAGGGACTCGGCTAATTGCACCCATTGTAGGCACGCTATTGCTTCGTGCAAAGGCTTCTACTGCATCAAACTCAAACAACACGTAAAAAATACAACACGCTGCCACTATTTCGAACCAGAACCATTGGAATACAAACTATACAAAAGAATGTAACTAAAATTCCTTTCAAAATCTGTCAAGAAGAAGCATCCCTCCACGTTGATATACCTATTTTCCGCTTGGCTCCCTTTTGGACGAGCCACACCTGTTGTTTGTCTCCAACTTAACTTAGTTTTCTCAACTGTTCAACTGTCCCTACAAAAGTTCCGTCCAGAAGGTAGGTCTCAGCATTGTCAACATCAACGCTTCCAGAACGTAAGACTGGGCCGATGAATGCCCTAGACCTCACGCCTTTCCTCAAAGCCCTTCTGTTAACGGTCTGACCCCCAAGAAAATCGTTGAACGAGGGCATTATAAGCAACTCTGATGAAGGCTTCACCTTTACACCAAAGCGTTTCTTGAGCAAAGCAACAGGATCTGTGTCAACCTTGATGCGCATGTGCTTAAGAAGGGGTCCAGCTAGCTTCACGCAGCTGCAAGTGGCTTTAACCCATGCTTGTCTTGTTATTCGGAAGCCCATGGGATCTCGAAAGGCAACCATTGGATGAACATGAGCGGTAACGAGGTTGCGGCATCCTAAAAGTTCTGGGGCTGGCCAGGCGTGTCCATGAAAAAACCCGACATTGTGGAAGACAGCACCCTTAGAGGGCAAGATTCTTACAGTTTTGGGCAGAAGCGGTTCAAGGTTTCCATCATGGTTTCCCGGGATAACCTGAATGTTCGGCACTTTTTTGCAGATGGTTTCGAAAAAGTTTGGGATATCTCGCCACTCTCCCATTGCAACCTTTGCAATCGCGTGTTTCACGTCACCCAGAAAGATTAAACTCGTTGGCCTGCATATTTTGATCAGCTGAAGCATTCTATCTAACATCTTTGCTGTTTGAGATGGAACGTGGACTCCTCTCTCTGCTAGAGAGACTTCCCAACCAATGTGGAGATCTGCAACCGCTAAAACTCGTTCAGAGCCTCTTCGTAATAGCAGGGCTGGAAACGGGCTTGCAGGCGTTATCAAACCGTAGGACGCTCCTCATTATGAATATCGTGGCTCTGAGTTAAAACCGATACATGTAGTACGCTTAATGGGGGAGCAAGAGTTTCGTAATTGTTTCATACAACAACGTATTCGCGGCTGCGATAAACGATACGCGTTGAGTTGTAGTCAATGGAGCATTCAGTTCTTTTCCTTCTAATGTAACCATTATACCTCCTGCTTCGCGGAGGATGAGATAGGCGCCGGCGATATCTGTAACTCGCAGCTTACCGCGTAGGTCTATGAAGGCATCGGTAATGCCGTCTGCAACGTAGCAAAGTTCAAGAGCGTTGGCTCCAAGATGGCGAAGATGTTTTGTTTTTCCGAGTACCATTATTAAAGAAGTGATAAACTCTTTTTTCTCGACGGCGCTAAGGTCGAAGCCTATGACTGCTTTTTCCAGCGTGGATGTTAAGGGGGCCTGAATTCTGTTTTCATTTTTGAAGGCGCCGTAGCCTCGTTTAGCCGTATAGGTGATATCATGGATTAGGTCTGATACGAGTGCTACTTCTACGTCCTTGAGGTACGGAGCTTTGGACACAGCAATAGAAGTGGCTATGAAGGGGATTCCTCGAACTGCATTAGTTGTGCCATCGACTGGATCAGTTGTCACGTAGAAGTTAGAGGGTTGAGAACCGATTTCTTTGACTCCCGATTCCTCGCTGATAAGGGTGCATGATGCGCCAGAATCTTGCAGAGTGTCGATAAGAGCCTTCTCAGCAGACAAGTCAATCTTCTTCATGATGTCGCCTCCTGCGCCCCTGCCGAATCCGATGGCGGCGTCAGCTGATCCGAAAAGAGGAAGAACCTCCTTTCTGATTTTTTTGGAGCATGCTTTGAGTGTGTTTAACCAGTCGGTCAATTTGATGGTTTCCTCGAGTGTAAATGATGGGTTATAGGTGTTGTTGTCTGCTTTTAAGGGTGAGTATTGTGGCTGGGAGGGAGGAGGGTTTAGCCCGCGTGAAGCAATCCAAGAAGCGCTGGAAGGCTTGATTGGAGAAACAGTAGAAATAAGCCAAAAATAGTCTAGTAACAGTTAATTCGTCGTATTGAGAAAGTTCTGGTTGAGCGGGGGTTGCCAAGCCAGGTTAAAGGCGCAGGGTTCAGGTCCCTGTCGCGTAGGCGTTCGTGGGTTCGAATCCCACCCCCCGCACTACAGGATACACCTAACGGAGAAACAGGTAGGATTATCAATACTCTGCTATGGATGAGGAAACAGATGTATGATGCGTGGAGGAATCACAGGAATAAACTGGCTCTGAAGTTTCAGGATCCTACTCTGAGAACTATTAGGCTGTATGACCTGAGGCATTATTTCGGAACTGCATGCATGCAGGAACCACTCCAAAACGTATCTTGGAAAAAGTTACTGTTCAGCCTGCCTCGAAAAAAATGGGAACCCAAAAATCGTGAGTGGAAACGAGAATCACAGTAGAAATGATGGGACTAGGTTCTTTACATCTTTTATAGGCGTATTTATAGGCATCTTCTATGAATAATGGATTGTAGGGTGATGGAGCGGTTGGGAATATTTGAAGAAGGAAAAAAGATTGCACAAAGAGCCATGACCGGTCAGTCAAAGGATGACGTGATCGCTGAAAAGATCTTTGATTTCTTTTCGAGTAGAGGCTTCCCATCCAAGAAGGGTTTAAGGGGAAGGGGCGGTGGAGACTATCACTATAGAAGATTTGAATCGTCGTTTGAAAGCGTCAAGGCTGTTGAAGTAAAGGTTTCGAGGAGGGGTGCAGGTGGGTTGCGGGCAGGTGGAATCGGGGGTACCATCGGCGACATCTCTAAGGCCCTGGGTCCGCAGAGGGTTAAAATAGAATTTGAAGTGGTGTACAAAGAAGGCGGCTTTATGGGGCGAGGTAAAGAGTCTAAGAAATTTGAATTTAGCCTAAACGCTGACGAGTACATCGACAATGAGCTGAAGGTGAAGGACGAGGCGGCTTTCCAGAAGGTTCTGAATGGCTATTTCAAGAGCATGGGCTTTCCATCAGAATAACGTCAAACCTATTGAAAAATTGTGCAATGAACGACTCAGCTCCTTGTGTTACTTTAACCAATCGGCCGAACCATGTATGGAAGTCTATTCTGCAGGTTCAACCTAATTTTTCTGTTTACGCACACATAGTTGCTACTTTTTTAGTGAAAGCTTTGCTTGATCTTCCAACCAGTCTGGATGAACCCCCACAGATTTTTTCAATACTGCACAGGGAAACTCGTCGCATTTGGTGCAGAATCGCAGTTTTTTGTCTATTCTACAGCATTTGAATATCTTGCAGTCTGGTCTATCTTCACTACCGCAGCCTCTGCATTCTCCAGTCATGTAATAACGACAAGACCCGCAGTAAAGCAGGCAAGGAGTTGCCAAAGGATCAAAGCTCATAGTTTCACACCTTTCCGGTGTTTTAGATTGCGCAAAACTATATATGTTTAATGAGCACGCGAAGCATTTACTTAACATTAAATAGTTGATATACACAAATAAATTGTCTCCTAAACAGCGGGACACGACAAATGAAGCTTGTGATATTTGGACCGCCAGGCTCAGGTAAGGGCACATACGCTTCCAGACTAAGATCGAAACTTGACATAACCTCAGTATCCACTGGAGACATTTTCCGCAAAGCTGTAAAACAAGGCACCGAACTAGGCAAAAGAGTTCAAAAATACTTGGACAGTGGTCAACTCGTGCCAGATGATACGGTCATAAAAGTAGTGAGCGACAGAATCGCCAAGCCAGACTGCGAAAAGGGTTTCATCCTAGACGGTTTCCCACGAACGATTGAACAGGTAAAAGCTCTGGAAAAAACCGTCGAAATTGATGCAATCATCAACCTACTAGTTCCTGAACAAATTATCATCGAAAGGCTTTCGAATAGGAGAACCTGCAAAAACTGCGGGGAAATATACAATCTTAAGACTTTGAAGCCTAGAAGAGAAGGAATCTGCAATAGATGCGGTGGGCCATTAATCCAACGTAAAGACGACACCATACCAGTCGTAAAAGAAAGATTCCAAGTTTTTGAGAAACAAACCCGACCTCTGATGAGATATTACGAAAGTAGAGTGCCTTTCATAAACGTAACATGCAACGACATAGATACGCCCCCAGAAAAGATAATAGAACAGATCATGAAAGAACTGAAAAAACTAAACCTGACAAAAGATAATCCGTAGCAGTTAGCAACTCAAACCCACTAGACACTTAGTTTTTTACATAAACCCGACTCCTATAGCCATATGGACATACTGAGCCTCATTGTAACCATCGTCTTAGTCACTGCTTCCGGAGCCTTAGCTCCAGGTCCACTGTTTTTCGCCGCCATCTCTCACGGCGCTAAATTAGGGGCTAGGGGCGGTCTGGCATTTGCTGTTGGGCACACCTTGTCGAGTTTTCCCTAATCATTCTATTAGCCCTTGGACTCAACACTATTGTAAATGAACCAGTTGCTAAGCTTTTCACAGGAGTTACAGGAGGACTAGCTCTGATAGTTTTTGACGTCATGCAGATTCATGAATACCTCACCTCAAGATTTGGTGTTGTTGGGTTTCCACAAACTTCGAGTTCTTTAAATAGATAGTTTGTCCTTTCCTCAAATAAGGCGGTTCAAATGAGCTCCTTGAACGTTGATGCACGGGAGTGGAAACATTTTTTTACACTATACAAGCTGGCGGAGATGGGTGCACGCAGCCGAACCATAAAAGTCTCCACAGAATATCTAGCGGAGAAAATGGGGGTTTCTCAACAAACCGCCTCCCGCAACCTCATTGAATTGGACAAGAAAGCGTGGATTAAGAGAACTATTACCCCGGAAGGATGTCTTATCAAAATAACAGAAGCTGGTGTGACGGAGCTGAAGAAACTGTACTCTAACTTGCGTTTAATAATGGAGGCGGCGTACCCTCCATCCGTCACTTTGGAAGGAGTGTTGTTCACAGGGCTGGGTGAAGGTGCCTACTACGTGACACGGGACAAATACCGTAAGCAGTTCATGGAAAAACTCGGGTTTGACCCGTACCCTGGAACCCTTAACCTCAAACTTACCAGTGAATACGATACAAACGCACGATCGGAACTTGAGACTTATCCAGGAATAGAAATTGAAGGGTTCAAAGACGAGTCTAGAACCTTTGGCAATGTGAAATGTTATCCTGTTGTAATCAATAACAAGACGAAAGGTGCAGTCATATTCGCATTACGAAGTCACTACAACTCCTCTGTGCTAGAAATCATTGCCCCTACATACCTACGTAGCCAACTGAAACTGAAAGATGGACACAAAGTGAAAGTAGAAGTTCTCATCCTACCGTAACCAAATTAAATATGATTTTCTTCTCCCACTACTTTTCAAACGACTCGATAATTTTCCTTTTAATTTTTGAAGAACTATTCAGTTCGTCCTTTCCAAACCTTCCAACTCTCACAACTTGAATGGCAATTCCCTTTTTTGCCAACGCTTTTCGTACTTCCCTTTCTATGTCATTTTGATCATGTCCCACAGCGATTATGTCAGGATTCGTTTTTTCCACCACCTTTATCATGTCAAAATCTTCACAGCCCAGAATTGCCTCATCTACCACTTTCAACGCTTCAACGAGTGATCTTCGTTGATCTTCCGGCATCACTGTTTTTCTTCCCTTCCTTTTCTTGACTGTACTATCTCTGGCGACGATGACGATTAGCTCCGCGTTTTTTCCGCCTATTTTCTTTGCTTCTTCAAGATATTTCACATGTCCATAATGTAGTAGATCGAAGGTGCCTGAGGCTAGGACAACCTTTTTCTTCTTCATTTCTTTCCTCTCCATGAAAATTCTGCGATTCCTAGGAGCCGTAAAGCGTCTAGTAATCCTTCACAATAGGCAACCGACGCCAAGCTTGTTTCCAGCCTGTTCCTCTTCTGATAATATTTAGCGTCTTCTAAATAATGCTTAGCAGTTTCAACGACACTTTGAGCCTTTTCTCCACCAACTTGTATTGGGTCCTGTGTGATTTTTATTTCAGTGAACACTCGTTCACTGTTCTGAATGTATTTTGACGCCAGTTCCTTTAACGTCATTGAACTCTCTTCCTTATCTCTTCAGGTGCCCCCGCGAGCGTAATGAGTGCTTCTGCCTCCATAAAATGAAGCTTGCCTGGAAAAACGAGGGTGTGAGGCGGAGAGCCAAAGTCGTAAGTTATCATGTTTTCTACATAGCCTGCTTTGACTATAGGGATCTTTGAACCTGCTCTTGCAATACCCACGACCACCGTCTCTTTTGTGATCACTTGACTTCGCTTTCGCTTTTCTACAGCCAAAAGTGTCTCCAACCCCTCCCTTACGGTCATACACCTCTTCTCATCTGCTCTGATGTCAAGGAAACATAATGTGTGAAGCCCCATCTCTCTGTTTTCACCGATCACTCTGTAAGGAGTTTCAGAAATAAACCCATTTTCAGGAAACGGTATGGTCACACTTCTTCCATACTTATAGTTCTGTAAGCCCGACAAGCCGATGACCGCTGAAATAATAGATGCTCCATGTATGATACGTGTCTTAATTCCCTGCCCTTCCGCACGAATTCGCAAGTCCACATGGGTCGTTGCGATTAGAGGGTCCCCAGGAACCAGAAAAACCGTCTTTCCCCTCTTTGCTTGCCGCAAGATCGCCCCTCCCTCCTCTTCCTCCAAAACTCGCCTCGAAACAATCGAAACCTTTTTTCCAACGAGCCTTTCAAGTCTCTGAACAGACAATCTAGGCATTAGGCTAGTGTAAAGTTCCGCAAAAACAGCATCTGCCTCTTTTATCTCCTCAACCCCACGAAGCGAAATATCCTTCTCATCACACAAACCCAAACCAACAAAGACAAGCTCGCCCAATTTGTTCAACTCTCTAGTCAATCTACGTTACTGTGGCAACGAAAGATATTAGGGTAACCATACACAAATCAGAAAGATGCATGTGTGGGCCCGTAGCTCAGCAAGGCAGAGCGGCGGACTCTTAATCCGTAGGTCGTGGGTTCAATTCCCGCCGGGCCCGCCAATCCCAGTTGTGAAATTTACTGTCTGTTCATTCTTCTCCATCTTGAAGATGGTTTAGTGGACAAAATTCCCTAATCACACAGCATAAAACGACATGTAGTAGAAGTAGATCAAGTAGATTCCTATTATGATAAGGACTATGCCACTGATCTTTTGGAACCACGGCATCATCTTCACGATTCTTTTAAGCATAAACTTCTTAGCCTTGGCTACGAGGATGGTAGTTATGATTATCGGGAGTCCCATACCGATGGCATAAACGAAGAACGTTATCATACCGTAGAGAAGTCCGCCTGCGGCAATTGCATAGAAGAGAATGGAAAAAAATATCGGAGCTGAACAGCCCAATGTGGCTAAGCCATAAGCCACACCATAAAGGAAAACGCCTATGAGACCTCTTTGTTTTGGGGCTCTTGATATTGTAAAGAATGTTGGAAACCTAATTTCAACGATCATGCAGATGCCCATAAAAATCACAATTACACCTGCTACAAGTTCGAGAAATGGTATATGCTGGGATACGAAACTGCCAAGTGTGGAGACGACAACACCAATTGTGGAAAACACTGTGAGAAGACCTAATGTGCATGCGACTCCACCGAAAACCGCTTTTTCTAAGGAAGCCTTTGCTCCGATGTAGTATGATATGTAACCCGGAAGCATCGGGAAACCACATGGAGAGAGAAGTGCCAAGGCTCCAGCAGTAAAAATGAGTGTCAACCCCGATAGATCAAGAGCCAATGATATCACCTCGACAAATATTCAAACAAAATTGACGCCCATGCGCATGCACACGTGCACGCAAAAAGAATGCATTATCAGCTGTCTTAACCCAGCAGTTGGTCAATCTCTTCGATGAAAGTTGAGACATATGTTACACCCGTATGTGTAAACCTGATGTAGCCGTCCTGATCTATTATGACAGTCTTGGGAATACCCGCAACCTGATAAGCCTGCCCTAAGTTGGCTGTATCCCTAGCCCAAATCCATGTTGCATACGGAAATCCTTGGGCAAAGGACCTAAGTGTCTCCGCAGATTCTGTTGGATCAATATCAATAGACATCAAAACAATTTTGTCACTATAATCTTCTTTTTCCCAAATGACCTTGAGGTGGGGCAACTGTTGCCTGCATGGTCCACACCACGTAGCCATGAAATCTATGACAACCACCTTACCTCGGAAGTCACTTAGCCACGAAGAAATTCCGTTTGGGTCTGTCAGAGAAAAATTTGCAGCTAAGGTTCCTGGATGTTCATCGGCAGGGTGATCTGTCGGGTATAGATCAGATATGGTGAAGATTATTATTTGGTGCCCTTCGCCAGCGCTTCCCTCCATTAATGGCAGCTGGGACAGGTACCAAGCACCGATGATTGTAGCGACTGTGATGCCGAGAGCTACCAATAAGAAGGCGAACAATCGTCTTATTGGCGCTTCCACGTTCTTTTCTGTGCTCTCCTCGTGCAAATCTTTGCGCTTATATTCGTCGATCATATCTGCCCCTTCATAACAGTATATGTTGGGTGTGCGCCCGCTGAAACACCTTCAAAAAGCAACGCCTTGCAGATTAATGTTATGTTACTTTTGTTCTTAGAGGCGACAAGTTCTAAATGGTTAATCCTTGCCTAACTCCATGAATTTAAGTGCGTTTTTACTCAATACTTTGGGGTAAACAATGTCGGAAGCGCCTTGCTTAAAGGTTCCTAAAGCTTTTGGTGAAAAAGCCATTCGTCTTGTTAGAGGGCTTAGCCTTTTTAATCGAGAGTTGAAGGTTGAGCAAGTCGGAGAGCATCTGTTCATACCATTAGTCAGGGAACCTCTTTCAGCCGATGTCAAAGAGTTCAAGAGAAGCCTTCCAAACTGTGAAGCCGCCGTACACAAATTTCCTAGGCACACCAAGCGTTCACTCACGCCTGCTGACTTGCTAGAGGACAAGTTGCCCCCCCATCTTCTGGCGAGTCTTCCCCACGCGATGGATTTTGTGGGCGACGTAGCAGTTATCGAGATTCCTCCAGAACTTGAGGCTTACAAAAAGGCTGTTGGAGAAGCTGTACTGAAAGCGCATAAGAGGGTACATACGGTTTTAGCGAAATCCGGCGCTGTAGAAGGTATGTATCGTCTGAGAGAGTTTGAGACGATAGCGGGCATGGGGAAGACAGAAACCGTTCATAAGGAGCATGGCTGTATGTTTTACGTAGACCTTGCGAAGGCCTATTTTTCACCCAGGCTTTCCAATGAGCACGACCGGGTTGCATCACAAGTCAAGGACGGCGAAACGGTGATCGATATGTTCGCCGGAGTTGGACCCTTCTCTATTCTAATCGCGAAGAAGCATGAAAACGTTCAAGTGTACGCTATCGACGTGAACCCTGGTGCCGTGAACTATTTGAAGAAAAATATCAAAGCGAACCACGTTGAGAAAAGTGTTACGCCACTTCTAGGCGACATCAGGCGGATCGTGAATAAAAAACTGATTGGAATTGCGGATCGAGTCATCATGAACTTGCCTGAAAGGGCGATAGAATACGCAGATGTGGCTTGCGAAGCCCTCAGGCCTAAGGGCGGCATTGTGCATTATTACGAATTTACGAGCATGCCCGAACCCTTGGAAACCGCGAAGGTTCGATTGATCGAAGCCATGAAGCAGACCAGTCGCAACATTAAGAAAATCTTGTCTGCACGGCTCGTTCGAGCAACAGCGCCCTATACTTTTCAAGTGGTTGTGGATGCCGAAATTCAATAGCTCTCCACGGTGAACGTTATTTTGATTTTTTGATCTGGGTTCTGTATTTTTTGAATAAGTTTCCTAGAAATGTCTCTGGCAGCCTTGTTCGCTTTTATGGCTATTGTTCGATCACAAATATAGTTGCTTTTTCTCACTACCATGTCGGTTGGGTGGGTGAACAACAGTTGAGTGCTTCCTCTTGCCTTGATCAATTCCCGGATTTTGCTAGCCTCGATCGTTATAGTGATCTGGGCGTCTTGTCTTTTCATGGCTTCCTCAAACTCTGAATCCAAGTCCTTTGCTCCCTTTGTTGCACCAACGGCAATTACGCAATCGCCACGCTTCGTTAGAGTCGATTCCTTTGTGATTTCGAATGTTGTCTCATGAGTTGCTCGAATGTTCTCATGTCCATATGCATCAATAATTTGGGTTGTTTTCATTGGAATTCGGTTCCCCTTCCTGATTTGACGAGGACTATTCGAGGACTTCTATGGAGTCTACTTTTCCATCGCCGTGTAGATCAAATCCCTGAATTAAAGTTGCGAACTTGTCTTGGCCACTGAAATTCTTTAGGGTTTCTTTCCAGAATTTGGTGAGTGCTATGACGCAGGCTTTTGTTCCAACAGTCTTGTTGCCTGCAAGAACAATTATTCGTTTTTCCTTGTCCCAAGGGTTAACTATTCTTGAGATAACTCCTACAGTGTCGCCGGTGTAAACGTTTCCAGTTTTCTTGGAGACCAGTCCTCCTAAAAGGAATCCGTGCTCAGAAGGCATCATATCGAATTGTATGGGCAAAAACTCGTTAGCCTCTTTGGTGATCAAGTTTGTCCCAGGGCCACCCACCAAGATTAAGTTGTTGTCCTCTTCTTTCTCAGCCTTTACATCCACATCTAGTTTTACCGCAAAATCCTCTGGCAACTTGACGAATTGACCGAGGAAAAGCGTTAGATAAGACGCGTAATGGCCATCCCTAGCTCTTGCTTTGAAAGGACCATGCGGGTCTGGGCTTCCAACCACAACCTTTCCGTTAAAGCTTCCATCTTCTCGTAAGAACGGACTGAAGAACTGTTTCATTTTTTCGTTCATGCTGGGAATTGAAACCGTGTTGATTGTCCTGTTGCCAAATGGAAGTTCAACTCCGAAGGCTGGAAAAGAAGCTTTATAATATTTTGCGATGGCTCCCTTCTTTTCTTCTTCTCTGACAACCTTGATTATGCCGGCTCTTGCAAGCTTTCTGATGTGATAATAGACTTTCTGTTCATGCACCTTCAGTTTCTTCGCGATTTCCATTGGATACATTTCTTTCTCGCCGAGAATCTCGAGAATTTTCCAGCTGAGTTTGTTCAAAACAGCCTTAAGCCTGTCGCGATCCTCGAAAACAGCGATGTTCTTCACTTCGTATTCTTTTTTTTCACCAGTGAGTAACAGCTTTTTCTTCATGTTTGCTTAGTTAAAAGAAATCCCTTATAAACATTTTTTTAGTGGTTTAGACCTAAACACATCAAAACTTTAGAAACCCTTATGGTTTCAGTTTTAAAATTAAAAGCTTTTTCCTAAAAAAGCTTATAGAAGCCTCTTTAATCTAAATAGAGCTTGCCTGTAAGAGATTCGACTTGGTCATTATTTATGCGATAAAGTTTGAGGAATCGGTGATGTGTGGAATATTCGGATGCGTCCTTAAAAACGGCGATGCGGCACCCATAATTCATGCTGCGTTAAAACGGCTTGAGTATCGAGGATACGACTCTGTGGGTGAGGTAACAATCCATGAAGGCAAACTATTCATAAAGAAGGATCAAGGAAAAATCGATGAAGTTCATGCAATGCACAACCTAGACGATCTTCCAGGACGAATTGGAATAGGCCACACAAGATGGGCTACTCACGGCGCACCATACGAAGTAAACGCGCACCCCCACACCGACTGCAGTGAGCAAATAGCGGTTGTTCACAACGGAATTATCGAAAACTTCTCAGAGCTCAAGAAGGAACTAGAAGAACGTGGACATGTTTTTCGGTCCAAAACTGACACTGAGGTCATTTCCCACATTATTGAAGAAGAGTTGAAGAAAGGCCGCGCCTTGGCTGAAGCCGTATGCAGTGCTGTAGAGCAGTTAGAGGGGTCGTACGCCATTGCGGTTGTCTCTGCTAAAGAGCCTAACAAAATCGTTTGTGCACGGAAAGAAAGTCCTCTTGTTGTTGGAGTTGTCGAAAACGCGGTTTACTGCGCATCAGACATTCCCGCTTTTCTCCCGTTAACGAATGCTACTATCATTGTTGAGGATGGAGAATTACTTATTTTGAATGATAAGGGATATGAAATAAGGAAAATCGCTGATGGGAGCCTAGTTTCAAGAAAGCCTAAGGTCATTGATTGGAATCCCGAGATGGCTAAGAAACGGGGATATCCTCATTTCATGCTAAAGGAGATTCATGAGCAGCCGCTTTGTCTCAGAAATACGCTTAGGCTGCAGGAACAGTATTTGGACCTAATGACCACTTTCCTCGACCGGGCTGGAGAGGTTTTCTTAGTGGCGTGCGGCACATCCTATCACGCTTGTCTAGCAGCCTCCTACATGTTTTCCAAGCTTGCAATGCTAGCAACCCATCCGATCATTGCATCAGAGTTCGTTGAGCAACATGGAAAAGCCATCAACATCGACAACGTCCTTCTCGCCGTCAGCCAATCCGGAGAAACCGCTGATACTTTAGAGGCTGTTGAATGCGCAAGGCAACGTGCCGCCACCGTTTTAGGACTAACCAATGTTATTGGATCCACTTTGACCCGTGTTGCTCGTGCCTACGTGTGTCAACAGTCGGGTCCAGAGATAGGGGTTGCCGCCACTAAGACCTTTACATCTCAACTTTCTGTTCTCTCTCAGCTTGCGTTGAGGCTGGCCAAGAAGAGGGGAAAGGTTTCACATGTGGAGATCGAGCAACTTGAAGAAAAACTGGAGCAAATTCCAGACATCGTTGAGAAGGTTATTGAAACTCAAGAAGAGAAAATCAAGCAGTTAGCTAAGAAATATCGAGATAAGCAGTGCTTCTTTTTCTTGGGACGAGGGGTAAGCTCTGCCTCTGCTCTCGAAGGTAGGTTGAAACTCTTAGAGATAGCTTATGCTCCTGCTATGGCGTATCCAGCTGGAGAGAGCAAGCATGGGCCGATCAGTTTGATTGAGCAAGGGTTCCCTGTGATTTTCGTCTGTCCCAAAGATGACACGCGTAAAACGATTGTGGGTAACATTATGGAGATGAAGGCTCGTGGGGCTTCCATTATCGCTGTAGTTGAGGAGGGAGACGAGGACATCAAAAGCCTCGCTGACGATTACATTGAAATACCGAAGGGTATGCCTGAAGTTCTTTCGCCGATTCCCTATGTTACACCACTGCAACTCTTCGCGTATTACATGGCGGTTGAAAGAAACTGTGACCCAGATCAGCCTAGGAATCTAGCCAAGTCAGTTACAGTCAAGTAGTTGGCCCGATTTTTTCAACCTTCTAGACGCTTCCAATCATAAACTCTTAAGGTATGGTTTTCAGTATTGTTGTGAGGACAAAGTATGAAAAGACAGGCTTGGGAGGAGTTAGTCCAAAGGTTAGTTGGGCAAGGAATACTTCAGTCGCCACAGGTTATTCAAGCGTTGCGTCGAGTCTCTCGGGAGCCTTTTCTTCCAGAGAATGTGAAGTCCTACGGAACTATAGATTCTCCGCTTCCAATAGGATTTGGGCAGACCATTTCGGCGCCTCTCGGCTGATCTATGTGGTCAGCCGGGCGAAACATGGTTTCAATTATGGATGAAGCCCTTGAGTTGGAAGTGGGGCACAGGGTGCTGGAGATAGGTGCTGGTTCGGGTTGGCATGCCTCGACGATAGCTGAGGTTGTAGCTCCGACGGACACGCCTAAAGAAGAGTGGGGGCACGTTTACACTTTGGAAATAGTTGCTGGACTGGCTGAGTTTGCGAGAAAAAATGTTGAAAAGGCTGGATATGGAGATCGTGTCACCGTCATTTGTGGAGATGGATCGAAGGGATATTCAAAAGAAGCTCCGTATAATCGTGTTTTGGTGACGGCTGCGGCTCCTGATGTTCCTCAACCGTTAATAGAACAGTTGAAGCCTAGTGGAGTCTTAGTTATTCCGGTTGGGGGTGTTTATCTCTATCAAACACTTTTACGTATTAGGAAGAGGGATGGAGAGATTGTTCGGGAGAATTTGGGTGGGGTTGCGTTTGTGCCTTTGACTGGAAAGTATGGGCATCGATTTTAGAGTCTAACCGAAGAATGTTTCTAAGGTTACTTTTCCCTTTGCCTTTTTCGAGCCTTCTATCATTTTTTTGAGGGTTTTTCTCACGCGATCTTCTGAGAAGTCGCGTTCGCGACACAGAAAGCTTATGACTCCTTCTACATTTGGTTCTTTCCATGTTAAGTGATAGTTGTCTGTGACTTTTGGATGTTGAAAGATTTCTCGTATACGATTTGGTTCGACTGGAAACTCGGCCTGTTTTAGTGTGGACGCTGCTTTTTCAAGGGTTCCGTGTTGTTGGATGAGTTTAACCGCGGTTTTCGGTCCTACGCCTTTTACTCCGTCTGGGTTGAAGTCTGTGCCGACCAGTATGCCGACGTCTATGAGTTGCTTGTGCGTGATGTTTAGTTGTTTGAGAACTTGGTCTAGTTCTACTATCTGGGGTGTGACTTCAATGTACACGTTTTTTCGTGGGAGTTTTCTTCTTCCACTGATGGTGACGTTTCTTACCAGTCTAGGTGCTCCGAATAAGAGGCTGTCGTAGTCTTGGCTGGCACAGTAGTCTGTGTTGCCTTTTTTGGCGAGGTAGGCTGCTTGTGCTTCGCCTTCGCTGGGTGCCTGTATCCATGGTACGCCCATTTGGGTGAGGAGTCGTTTCGAATCGTCTGTCATGTAGTCTTTGAGACGGCTTGTAGCTTGGGCATATGTGCGTGCTTCTTCAATTTTTCCTTCTTTTAAGGCTCGTTCATAATGGACAAGTGCTTTTTCTTTTATTCTAGTTCGCCGTTTGATTTCAACTTCTTTTAGTGCTGGTGGTGTTCCGTCGAATACGTAGACGGGTTTGATGCCCATTTGGGCAAGGTTGGCGGTTCGGTAAAATAAGCCGCTTAGGTGGCTGGTGACTTTGCCAGTGGAGTCTTTGAGGGGGGTTCCGTCTGGCTGGCGGATGATGGCGAGAAACTGGTAAAGAGCATTGTAAGCGTCTATGGCGATGGACTTTCCACTCAAATTTTTGAGGTCAATTGTTGTTTTGGGCACCAAGCCTCGTAGATTCACGCCCAAGGTTTTACACCAGTTTTATTAACCGACATTAAGACCGATAATAGGCTTATTGAGTTTCGGCGCATATGTATTTTGTTTCTTTTAGTTCTAAGGGGCAACCTCCGCCGCAGACAGGTAGTTGTGGGCATTCCTTGCATTTTTCTGGGGCGTATTTTCTGGCTCTTAGGCTCAGAGAGAGCGGATGATTCCAGATTTTTTTCCAACTGTCTTTGAGGATATTGCCTACGCTTTCGAAATAGCTCTGACATGGGTAAACTTGGCCTTCAGGTCCTACACACATGTTCACTCTCGCAGCAGTGCACGACTTCACGCCTAGTCCCAAGCTAACGGGGTCAAGTTGACAGTATTGAGTCGGCGTGTACCACATGAACTTCATTCCCTGTTCATTGGCTTTGATCAGAATCTTGGGCAACAGGCTTCTCAACTCATCGATTGTTAGAGCAAACTCGTTGGCTACTGATGGAGCGCTACCAGAGTAGATCAAGCTGTTACATCCGAAAACCTTTAGCCCTAGGCCATGCAGAAACCTTATGGTTTCAATAAAACTATTCGCATTGTACTTGTTGAGGGTCGTGTTTGTCGTAGTGTAAATCGGCGTGGGGATTACGTTCTTGATCCCTTCCACAGTCTCTCGCCAACTTCCCTTCACGGACGTAATTGAATCATGTATCGTGGGATCATGCGACTCAAGCGTGATCTGTATGAAGTCCAACCCTACATTCACGAGCCTCTTCACGTACTTTTTATCTTTTAACCTACGTCCATTTGTGATGAGACCTGTTACAATTCCCTTTTCCTGTGCGTACTGCAGAAGTTCTGGCAAGTCTTCACGAAGGGTTGGTTCACCGCCAGTGAATGTAAATATGAAAACGCCTATTTTCTTGAGTCGATCCATCACCTTTTTCCACTGGTCAGTAGTTAGTTCAGGCGTCTTGTGTGGCCCACCAGTATAACAGTGAACACAATCGTTTTGGCACCTAAACGTTAAGGCTAGGTCCATACGTATTGGGGCAGCTAGTTCCTGTGTGAATGGTTCAGCCTGCTCCACATCAAGGAATGATACAGGGCAGACCTCCTCTGTCTCAGCAAGTGTGCTGATTGTGTAAATGATCTGTTCATGGTCTCTACGAGCAGTTTTCTCCTCAACTCGGTAAAGTCTTCTAATTTTCTTCACAGCTTCTTCTGTCAGCATACCTTGCATGAAGAAGTACGCATGAGCTGTTGCAGTTTCGTTCAGATACAGAACAGTGTTCGCGTTAATGACAAGCAAGCCTTCACCGCTTGCCTCCACACGAAGTTGAAGCGCTAGACCAGCGAATTTTCCCTTACCACGATACGAGTATAGCCCAACTGGAGTCTTCGAAGCCTTGCCAACTACACTTTTCACTTTTCTTAGAATACCCACGATCATTTCTCCTTCAACCTACGCCTCCTGAGGCACAAGCACACGCACAGGAAACACATGCACACACGCACGCGCATGCAGCACACGCACAGGCACAATTAGACTTGTGGTGTGCTGGTGCTTTAGATGTTTTTGCGGATGGGGGTGGTGCTGGGACTATGGAGTTCGCAAATTTCTCCACGTTTGCAACTATGTTATTGGCGGTTTTTTCAACAGATGTTGCAATGTTGTTGGCGAAGTCCGCGCCTGGAATGGTTGGGGGCGATTTCGGCTGGGTTGTTGTTGGGCTTGGTTTGTAGGTTGGATGAGGGTTATAAGAGGTGTAGCCGTACCAGTACCACCACCAGCCTATTCCCGGTTCAAACATTTTTTCGTGGAAAACGTCTTCGGTTCTAGATCTGAAGCCTTCGTGGAGGAGAAGCCAGAGAAGATTTTCGTCGTAAGCCTTGGACGCAAGTTCGGGGGTACCTGCCTTTTCCACTTGTCCCCATGCTTCTCCCACAACTTTCTTGTAGTAAGTGATAGTGTCTCCTCGGCAATATCCACGAAGCTTCTTTTCCACGGTGTCGCGTAGCAACATAACTGTTTTTGCAAGTTTTTCTTCGCCTAGGGTTCCGTCCCTTTTTACTGCTTCAATAAAGCTTCTCTCGTAATAGCGTAGAGGTGTTTCAGGAGTTCCTGTTTTGTCTTTGAACGGTTCCATGACCTTCAGTTTCAGGGCTGGAGTTGTGGCTGTGACCCAGATGGCTTTCTTCATCAACAGGCTATATAGCATCTCGGTGACGATCTTGGTAGGCGGGACTCCTAATAGGTGGGAGGCTTCTACAGCTGTTAGACCGTGTCTTATTCCCAAGGCTTCCATTCGCATACTAGGATTTACGTACTTTCTAAGCGGAACCCTTTTGTAGACTATAATGCCAGCTCCGAAAGCAATGAAGAGAAATGCGACAACTGGGAGAATCCACCCCCAATCTTTTTGGGGCACATCATAATGTTGAACGTATTCTTTAGGGAAGGACACGCCACATGGAAACTTCTCGCCCGGTTGCAGATTGTGCCTCTCCCAATACAAAACAAGCCTATTCTCCTCAGCTGGATCGTAGTAGGCATTCTCCCAGTCCGGGGTGCATATTACAGTTTGGTTAGTCACACCTAGAGGCAGGACAATCAAAACATGAAGTTCGTGTAGGCTGGCGTAGTCCCACCAACATGGAATGAACTGCATCCCCACGTTTCCAGGGTTGTCCTCGTCTTGCCATATCATGTGGGCAACGTTGGTGGTGAGGTTGAACCTTATGGTTTGTCCTGCTGGTAAGGGCGCGTAGAGGTTGACGCGCACTTTGTAATCATCTCTTTCACTTACGTCAGTTGTCGTTAGTGCGTGGTCATATTGGTCCATTGCTGTTCCGATTGTGAAGTCACTTCTGGGTTGACCAACGTTTACGTAGGTGATATTGGCCCCCGAATCGAGTGTTATGCTTATGTCGTACAGCAGATCGATCGTTCCATCCTGGTTAATCCATATTTCTGCCCATTCATGTTGAAGATGGTACTGTCTTTGTGCGGTTACAGCGCCAACAAGAGTCATGAAGATGAATATCGTGAGCAAAGCTGCAAGCAGGTGTTGAACTTTTACCATTTTGGTTCCTCGGTTACCTCGAAGACGTGCCCACAATAGGAGCACTTGACCGATGGTACGCCCTTTACTACTTGCGCTTGACTTATGTCCAAGGAAGCTGAGCAGTTGGGGCATCTTATTGTTTGAACTTTGACCTTTCCAGGAACCTCAAGTTTTTGTGTGATCTGTACAGGCTGTTGTTTTCTAATGTAGTACAGTATTCCAAAGCCTGCGAGAAAAAGAAACGCGCTTGTAACTAATCTTATCGGCTCGTACGCTGAAGCTAGAGCGAAAATAACGGCGAAAAGCAGAAGAACAGCAGATATGATGTACCCGATCACAGTTTTCGCACTTGCCACACTCATCTCTCCCTGTGTAATCTGTTGCCATTCAAGAAAGTACGGGAATAAATACTCTTTTGTTTATGTCATTTTGAACGCCGTGTAATCTTTGCGATGGGCAATGTCTTTGCCTGAAGTGTCAACACACATAAACTATTTGACAAGCTCCCGTTTCTTCCACCTTAAGTTCTTACTGTGACACTTCCTGCACTTAACCGCAGTAGGCGCATTACGTACTCCACAATGCCGACAAATCTTCATGTAAAGCCTACTCTTTTGAGCAATGGCCTTCTTAACTGGATCAGTAATAGGCATAACCATACCCTCAACTTATTAACTACGTTCCAGACATGCCACCAGTAAATATACCTTTCTTCTTCAACTTCTCAGCCAATAATCTAGCCACATCATTAGGCTTCTCAGCCACCATAACACCAGCCTCCATAAACGCATCAATCTTGCTCTGAGCGGTCCCAGTCCTACCCATAATAATCGCGCCAGCATGACCCATCCTCTTACCTCGAGGCGCCGTCCTACCGGCAACAAAAGCCGCCACAGGCTTACTATAACCCTCAGCGGAGATAAACTTAGCTGCAAGTTCTTCCAAGTTGCCACCAATCTCGCCGATCAACACAACCGCCTCAGTCTGCTCATCTTCCTCGAACTCTTTGAGAACGTCAACAAAGCTAAGGCCGACAACAGGGTCGCCTCCTAAACCCAAACAAGTAGATTGCCCCAACCCCACTGCGGAAAGCCCTGAAGCAATCTCATAGGTTAACGTTCCACTTCTTGACGCTACCCCCACAATCCCTCGCCTAAAAATGTGCGCAGGCATAATCCCAAGCTTGCACTCATCAGGAGTGATGATACCTGGAGTGTTAGGACCGATAACAGTTGCGCCCTGTTTTTTAGCACGTGCCATAACCTGTATAGCATCTTTAACGGCAACATGCTCAGTAATTATGGCGATTGTTTCTAGTCCAGCGTCTAAAGCTTCAAAAGCAGCGTCAGCGGCAAAAGGTGCAGGAACAAAAATTATGGATGCATTCGCCTCTTGCTTTTTCACTGCTTCATCCACGGTGTCATAAACTGAAACTCCGTGAACTTGTGTGTCTCCCTTTCCAGGAGTTACCCCTGCAACGATTTTGGTTCCATAATCTAGCATAAGCCTAGTGTGAAAACTGCCTTGAGTTCCGGTGATGCCTTGAACAATAGTTTTAGTGCTCTTATCAACGAAAATGCCCAATAGCTACCCTCCACTTTTCACAATCGCCATCGCTTTTTCAGCAGCCTCTTCCATGCTGTCTAAAACGTGAAAGCCAGCATCTGTGAGAATACGTTTTCCTTCTTCCTCGTTGGTTCCCACCAACCGTATTACAACAGGCTTGAGAAAACCAGTTCGTCTTTTCGCCTCCAGAATCCCTCTCGCAGCCTCATCACAACGAGTGATGCCCCCTAAAATATTAACGAAAACTACGTTGACTCGTGGGTCAGAGAAAACGAGGTTAAGCGCAGCTGCGATTCTACTTGCAGTCGCGCCCCCGCCTACATCGAGAAAATTCGCTGGATGTCCCCCGTATAGCTTTATTGCGTCTAGAGTTGCCATGACCAATCCTGCGCCGTTTCCAATCACACCGACGTTTCCGTCAAGCTTAACGTAAACTAACCCGTTTTTTTGAGCCTCAAGTTCTTGCGGGGTCAACTCAGCTTCTATCACTGTTAATCGCTTCTTGAACTCTGGGTGTCGATAGAGTGCGTTGTCATCTATGATAAGACGTGTGTCCACCGCGACAAATTTTCCTTCGGCCGTTTCAACAAGGGGGTTCATCTCTGCCAATTCAGCATCGTAATTCAAGACTACTTTATACAGTTTAAAAAAGATCGTCGCGAGATCAAGCATCTGCCTCCCTTTGTAGCCGAGTTTCTTGGCAATTTGACGCGCATGATGAGAACGGAACCCATACAATGGATCAATAAAAACCCTGATTATTTTCTCAGGCGTGGTGGCAGCGATTTCCTCAATTTCCATCCCACCTTCAGAGGAGGCTACAGCCACGTAGCTACGAGTTGACCGATCTATAGTTATGCCAAAATACAGTTCCTTTCGAATGGAAGCTTTCTCTTCTATCAAAACGCTTTGAACCTTGGTGCCTTTTATTCGTGTACTCAACAGTTTTTTTGTCGCAACCTTGACTTCTGTTGGCGAATTTGCGAAAAGGATTCCGCCTGCCTTTCCTCTTCCTGCAACCGTGATTTGCGCTTTGATAGCAACAGGAGTGTGGAGTTGCATGGTTACTTCCCACGCTTTTGCTGGAGAATCTGCTAGTTTTCCCAGAGGAGTAGGTATGCCATGTTTCGAGAAGATGGCTTTGGCCTCGTGTTCAAAGAGTTTCAATGGATTGTCTCCTTAGGCTACTTCAGGGTTTGGATGGTGACGTAAGATTTTGTCTCTTTAATTCCCTTCAGCAAGGCTAGTTTTCGAAGCGTCTCATTAAGTTTATCCTGCTCCACTAAAAGCACCGCGTCCATGTCTCCAGCCACCCTAAAAATCCGTTGAATAGGTAAGTTCGACATTTCCCGATATGCCTCTTCTCTTCTAAGGGGAGAAATCTTGATAAAGATAAATGCAGGATTCACCGCCACCCCTAACGCGTTTAGACCTTCCTCAGTCACGTCGATGAAGCCTCTGCCAGTTCGAATACATCCCAGATCTCGAAGCTTGCGTAGATGCACGTTCAACGCCTGCCGACTAATCTCAAGCTGTTTTGCCAATTCACTTTGCTTTATCTGTATAGTGTAGATTGTCACGGGACTGCCTTGTGCATACATCATGCGAAGCAGGCGGAATGGTCGTCCGGATGGAACCTCTTTGGTCATAAAGCTCACCTGTACTTAGTTAAAGCAAACCTTTACAATGGTATACTGTTTAAAGGCTAACAATCATGTAACGCTTTCGGTTTTTACTCGCTGGTATTAGCCACCCATCTATGAGCCGATCTTCCATCAGAGCAGATTTTGTGCAGTCCCAACCCAACCCCTCACCCCCCTCTAAGATTATAGGCCAAAACAAACCCTAAACCAAACCCACCAACAGATCCCGCTCCATAGACTCTCATTTGAAAAAAATGTAGGGGGGGCTATAGGGGGGTCTATAAGAGAGAGAATAACACAAATAGCGTAACAAACCATTACTAAAGTCTAACATATTTTTCCCCACGTAATCCCAACGCAAACATACTAAAGATTGCACTAGAGATAAACCACAACGTATTTATTCACCGACAAA
This sequence comes from uncultured Candidatus Bathyarchaeia archaeon, assembly GCA_964556565.1. Taxonomy (GTDB): domain Archaea; phylum Thermoproteota; class Bathyarchaeia; order Bathyarchaeales; family Bathyarchaeaceae; genus SOJZ01. The sequence continues at coordinate 46,648 of CAZKWF010000002.1, read as the reverse complement.
AAAGCATAGGAAGCCACAAAACATGAAAAAAACTAGGAGTGAGGCGGTGAAATGTCAGAAAGAACCGATGTGTTGATAGGAAGAAAGCCAGTAATGAACTACGTACTGGCTTGCATAACCCTCTTCCACGGCGGAGCAACCAAAATAAGCGTAAAGGCAAGAGGCAGAGCAATCAGCCGAGCTGTTGACGTTGTAGAAGTCTGCAGACGAAGGTTCTTGCCAGATGTAAAAGTCAAAAACATAGACATCGGCACAGAACAATTGGCACCATTTGAAGAGGGTGGCTCGCCAACAAACGTCAGCACCATTGAAATCACCTTAGCGAAATAAACAACGCAAATGATTCAAAAGGCTCCGCCGCCCCCTCCTTTATTTCATGAGGAGGAGCAAAGTCGGGGTGAAAACAACATTATGCAAATTCTGCCTAAAAAGCGGAATCTTATGCTCAAAATGTCGAGCAAAACTCAAGTCAGGAGAGGTAAGTAAGGTAGACTTGAAAATCGCTCGCCTACTTTTGCCACTTGAAAATACATATCCTCCTCTTCAAGACGTTCATTTTCATAAGGCAGTGGAAGCAAACGGCATTCTAGCTTTAATAGTCGGACATGGTGATGTAGCACGTTTATTAGCTTACGGCAGAAAAATCGTAAGGACTTTAGAAGAAAAAACTGGAAAGAAGATCCGTTTACTGGAGCAGGGAGCAGATTACAGAAAATTCTTAGAAGATCTGTTTGCTCCATCAAACATCCTAACGATAAACACTATATGGCTGCCTGACGGAACCACTGAAACCAAAGTGATCTTAAGAAGAAGACACCGAAGGCCATCTTCAATGAATGAAAAAGCGTTAAAAGAGATCGCTCAGAAGGTTCGAGGAATAACTCTTAGAGTAGAGTTTACGCGTTAACGGAAGGACCCATATGGAAATTGACCAGTTAGGAGACTGGCGCAGAACCCACTATTCAACGAGTGTCAAGCCCGAATTAGATGGAAAAGAAGTTGTGGTTTTAGGCTGGGTTCGAGACATTCGAGACTTAGGCGGCGTACGGTTCGTAATCTTACAAGACAGGGAAGGAACCGTTCAGATCACCGTTCTACGAGGCAAGACTAGCAAGAAAGTGATAGAAAAAGCCGATTCCCTACAGACTCAATTCAGTATCGGCGTAAAAGGAACTGTGAAAAAAACCAAAATAACCCCACGAGGAATCGAAATCATCCCCAATGAAATTCGGATATTAGGAATTGCACAGCATCCATTGCCTTTGGATGTCACTGGTCGAACCCCAGCAGAGATTGACACACGATTGAATGCACGGGTTCTTGACTTACGCCGAGATGAAAGCCAAGCGATTTTTAAAATCGAACATGTTGTGCTAGAAGCCTTGCGCAACTTCTTATCTGAACACGGTTTTGTGGAGGTACACACACCAAGAATTATCGCTTCCGCCACTGAAGGCGGTGCCGCGCTTTTCCCTGTAGCATATTTTGATCATGAGGCTTTCCTTGCACAGAGTCCACAGTTGTACAAGGAACAGTTGATCATGAGTTTTGAGAAAGTTTTTGAGATCGGCTCTTTTTTCAGAGCTGAAGAATCACACACCCGTCGTCACCTAAGTGAATTCATTTCCGTGGATATCGAAGAAGCGTTTGCAACAGCAACTGACGTAATTAAGATTCTGGAAGATCTCGTACATAATGTGTGCAAGGCTGTCGCGGAAAGATGCCGAAAAGAGCTTGAGACCTTAAAATGCAAGGTTGATGTGCCCAGAATTCCTTTCAAACGGTTTACTTATGATGAAATACTTAAAGAGCTAAAAAAAGAAGGAATAACGATTCCTTGGGGAGAGGATATTCCTACTCCTGCTTTCAGAATATTAGGCAAGGTTCATCCATACTTTTACTTTATAACTGACTGGCCAACGAAGTCAAAGGCGTTTTACATAAAACAGCGGGATGACAATCCTGACTTAAGCGAGGGTTTCGACCTGATGTGGCGGTGGATAGAGCTTGCCTCTGGGGGAACTCGTGTTCATTCTAAGGACCTTTTGATTAAGAGGTTGAAAGAACACGGATTACATCCTGAATCGTTCAAATTTCACTTGAAAGCATTTGATTATGGCATGCCTCCACATGCAGGATGGGCCATAGGCTTAGAACGTCTGATTATGATGCTTACGGGGAAGAAGAATATACGTGACGTTGTATTGTTTCCAAGAGATCGATTCAGGCTTACACCGTAGCTCGTTCAACGCTGCCGAACTCTATACATTTCAAAACTCTCAATACATTGATAGTTGTGGAAACAGCTGTTTTTTCATCTCTTAACGCCCAAGCTCCGTTCTCTCTCTGTAACCCAATCACTCTGTTAATGCACTTCTTAACGAGAGTCCTCATTAGAAGCCAGCTTTTATCAGATTTCGTGGTTTCATGAACTCTCGCAAAAGAACAGTTGCATAGGAGCCTCTGCGCAGCGCAAAGTTTAGCTTTACCTTTTGTTTGGAAGAATTCACCGAATCTTCAGTTGGTTGTTCTATAGAAAGATCAATCATAGGTGCTAGAATAGCTCGCAATCTACCGGGTGCGCTTATTTCAGGCATAGACGGCACATAGAATTTCCTAGGAACCACGTTTTCAGTTTCAACAATCCCCTGCTCAATTTCACCCTGTATTCCCTCAGAAGGGCTTTGCTTGAAGCCTAAAAGAGGAATAGCCACACGCATCTTATCTTCGTTTAACGCTTTCTTAACACTGGAGAAAGACTGAGTAGTCACCAACGTGAACTCATCTGTTGGAATCCCATGGTTGTCAAGGCTCACCACATAGTCTCCGACTTGAGCCTCGTTAAGTGAAATGCCACGCCGGATTCTTTGACTGAGAAATCTGTTAAAAAGAAAAGACTGGTACGCTTGAACGAAGATTCTGCGTAGCTTCAAAGGCAACTTTCGGAACGCTCCCACAAAGTCTTCTGGCTGCTTAGTCAAGTGAGTAAGCATTATTTGTTCATATCTTAGATACCGTGGAAAAAGACGAAGCGCTTCTCTAAAGTTTCGTGTATCCCGCAGTTGTTGGCGTGCTTCTCTTGACTCTGGATGTTCATGTGGACTCGGTTGAGCAAGAAAGATGAGGGCAGCATTTTTCCAGTCGCCTTTGGTGATAGAGCGACCTACTAAGTGAGTGATAGGCCTGATGGTGCCGAACCGTTGGTGCCCAAAAAAATTTGGAACTCCGCCTAAACTCAACAATTCACTTTGCACTTTCCTAACTCGCCGTTCAGTCACAGAAGATGTGTAGGATACTGCTCTAATCAAGACGCGAAATTGATTCCCGAGAAGAAGTTGGGAGAAAACCATTTCCTCGGAAAAACGCAGTGGACGGGGGGTGATGTCTTTGATTTTAACCCGTGAAACTTGTTCAGGTGTGATGCGGCGGATACTGATGTGCTGGGCTGTGAGGGCATGAGCGTCCTTTATGCCCGCTATTTGAATGCGCTTAGGACTTATGCCCAACCGTTTTGCAACTTTTCTCACTGCAAGAAACGTATCCCAATCCCGTTTAACCAGCACACAAATAAGATAGCGTCCTTTTCCTACAAGCTGTCGAGTTTCAACCGGCGAAACCTCAGCCTTTGAACCATCAACTAAGGCCTCTTCGACCACAAAATCTTCAGAGAACTGACGAATTTTCCCACCAATGCCCAGTGATGGAGAGGCATAAACTTCTATTCCAATCTGCTTCTCCAACCTAGGAACATTCAAAGAATCCCCTCAGAAAAGGTCGAGCGTACCAGTTATTTTGTCCACTTGGCTCGATGGGGCTGGCCCTATTCCCAAACATGTCATAGTGCCTGATGGAAGTTCAGTTAACCCCATATCAGTAATCAACACTGACGGCAACTTCAGCTTCTTGGCTTTTTTCTCAAGCTCTAAAAGCTCTTGCTTAGACCGTGCTTTCACAGCGATCTTACATTGCCCCTCCCTTATCCAAGTGCTCCACCAGTCTGGTTTTTTCTTCCTTGTTTTCTCAGCCGCAGAAACTGCTGCATGCCCGGCCTGAGCGGCAATCTTTCCTTCACTCATTCCTAAATCGACTCGAAGGACAATAACCTGTTTATATTTAAATCCAGACATTTTGGACCTGAACCTCAATTATTTCATGTTGACTTAAATGTTCATCTGTTACTTCTAAATTATGTAGTGAGCGCTGAAAAGACGGAGTAAAGCGTTATGATTAGAGTTGATGGGTGCCGAATCATGTGAATCAGCGATGCCCCTTGAAAGTCCAAGTCTCCAACTTCCTCTAGAACTGTATCTATCCCTAATCTTGTGCATGAGTCAATAATTCTGTCAATTTTATCATCAGATAGGAGGTTTAGCAATTTCCTCATTTGTTGCATTGCAGCTAGATCGAAGCCTATCTGTTCCTTCCATCTAGACTGATAATGTGACAGGAAGGCTTCGGAAAAATCGTGGTTCTGTAAGGCCTCGTGGGCAACTTTTCCTGTAATCTCGGAACATATTAGTCCAAAGATTACGCCGCCGCCTGTTGTGGGCTTCACCTGCGAGGCTGCGTCCCCTGTGATGAGAAGACCATTTGAATAGGTCTTAGGAATCGCACCTCCCAGTGAGATGGGGTGGAAAGAAAGGCGGGTAATCTTGCTTTTTCCCAGTTTTTTGGATGCCACTGGATGTTTTTGCATGAATCGATGCAAATTTTCTTGAGGATTCCCCATATTTGTGGCCAAACCCACCTTGGCTGTCGCATCTCTTTTCGGAATTATCCAAGCGAAAAAGCCCGGCGCATATTCTCGCCCGAGATACACTTCAGCGTCATTCATGTTTACATCATCGACTCTATCAACTTCAGCTTGGACTGCGTTCAGGGTCATAGAGCAGTCCAGTGTTTGTAGTCCCGCTTTTTTTAGAAGAATAGATGAGCATCCTTCAGCGTCTATCACAAGGCTGGATACTAAGGTTTTTTTCGTTCTCTCTCTTCTGATAGCAACTCCTCTGATAAAACCAGAATCTGTAACAAATGACTCTGCTCTTGATCCAAAAAGGTATTGTGCTCCCGCTTTCACGGCGAGATTGGAAAGATACTTGTCAAATAGTTCTCTGTTAACAACGCAGGTCACAGGAGAATTGAACTTAACAGAAAATTTCTTTCCGTGTGGAGAATGTAAAATTGCTCCTTTGAACTCGTTTTCAACAACGTTCGATGGTAAGTGTAGGCCTAAACGTTTCAAACCAGAAAGGCTCAGATGCCCCGCACAATGGGTGGGAATGCCAATTTCTTTGTGTTCTTCACAAACTATAACGTTCATGCCCTGCTTTGCCATTGTAAACGCGGAGAATGAGCCGCATGGGCCACCTCCAACAACAACCGCGTCAAATTTGTCGTTCAAGGTGATTCCACACAGTATAGGTGCTAAAAGCTTTAGTGGCCTCTCGTCCACGTTTGTTCTGCAAGCACATCACTTCTACAAGGCAATCAAGTTTGATAAAAAGATTTTTTATGCGATGCGGTTTTGTTGGTGGAGAAAAGTTCTTGCAAAAAGTGAGTAACCATACATTTTGCTTTGTCAGTTAGCATACGTATTCCTTATAAAGAAAAGGGCAGTAGACTTTGCTAAGAACCGATCCGCTGGAGAATAGGTCTTATGGATGCCATCGTCGTCGACATTGATGATACGGTGATTGACACTGAACGCAGAAGATATGCGGCATGGTGTCGGGTTCTGGACAGAGAGATTCCTAGGCAAGAGGTGGAGTCTCAAGGATCGCGGGAGATTCTTAGGAAATATGCTTTTTCAAACAGGGAGGTTTGGGAGAAGTTTTGGATGTTTACTCTCTGCATCGAAGAAGGTGGTGCTGATCTACTCGAGCTTGACAGACCTGTTCCTTATGCTTTGGGAGTTCTCCAGAACTGGAGTAAAAACTACAAATTGATTTACCTAACTGGACGAACAGAAAATATGCGGCAACTCACATTAGATGAATTGAGAAAATTCGGTTTCCCAACACACAGAACCGATCTGGAGATGTTCACTCTCAACGATTGGATGAACTATTTCTCTTCACAATCTTCGGTGGTTGAGACCAGATCCTTGTTGTTCTCCAAAATATTGAAACGATACAACGTTATTCGGGTAGTAGACGACTATCCAGGCTTCTTCGCTGCCTACAGAAAACATCCTGTACCTGACAAAGTAGGCATGTTGAGGAAGAAACGTTATTCGCCTCAAGATTATATAGCCAACGGTGCTACCAGAGTTGTCGAAAACTGGAAGAAGCTATCAGTACGATAAATATTCCGGAAAACTCGCTTTTGAATGCTTTCAATCCTTGCTTAAATCTATCATTTTCTTCTTCAGAGATACTATATGCTTATTTATGGTTTATGTGAATGTGAAGTAACGTTATTGAAACGTCGTTTCAGGTGGAGTTGAAATTTGGGTTCTATTGACTATGAGATCGAGCTTCTTTCAAAACTGGTTGAAGTGGATACTGTTTCAACAACGAAGGTGGGGTATGACAAATGCGCTTCCATCATCGTAGACGAAGCCAAGAAAAATTCTTTAGACGTCGAGATTCTGAATGGGGAAAAGGCTGCTAAGGATGGATTATCGCGTCCAAACGTGATTGTGACTCTAGATTCAAAGTCTAATGTAACATTGCTTCTTGAGTCGCATTTTGATGTTGTTCCCCCGGGTGAAGGCTGGAAGCGTCCCCCATTCAAATTAACCATTGAAGATGGAAAAGCGTATGGTCGAGGCGCGTCAGACAACAAATCTGGGATAGCCGCAGCTGTAGGTGCAATGCGTCAATTGGCGAAAGACGAAGATTTGGACATTAATATCAAGTTGCTTGCAAGCGTAGATGAGGAAATAGGCGGAACATATGGCATAGACTATGTCGTTAGCGACTGCGGAGTAAGAGGCGACGCAGCTTTGGTTTTGGATGCCGGTCCTGAACGCCTATTTCTAGGGGCAAGCGGCATAATTTGGGCCAAAATCCTTGTAGAGGGGAAACAGGGACATGCGGGTTATCCGTTTAAAGCTAAAAACGCTATCGACGAGGCTTTGCGGCTCATTTCGGAGTTCAAATCTTACAAACACGAGGTGGAGAAGAAGAACTCCATACTCAAAGCTCCTCCCGATTCTCCAAGGGACCGCGTTTGGGGGCGATTTAATGTAACGATGATTAAGGCAGGGGAAACAGAGAACATCATTCCAGGGACTTGTGAAATACGTTTTGACCGTCGTTTGCTTCCTGAAGAATCTGTAGCAGAGGCGGAAAAAGAACTCGTCACGTTCTTCGATTCGGCAAAAAAGAAAAGTGGATGCAACGCAAGCCTGCAAATTACAAACAAATTCTCTGGTTACCTAACCTCGCCTGATCTCGTATTTGTACAAACAGTTTCGAAGATGATTGAAAAAACTCTAGGAGTAACCTTGTCAGTGGCCGGGGAATTGGGTGGAAATGATGGGAATTTCTTTGCAAAACATAACATACCTGTTGTCTGCTTCGGACCTATACGAACTGATACTCGCTATCACGGGAAAGACGAATTTGTGCACTTAGAAGACTTGAAGAATGCGAGAGATTTAGTCGTGAACTTGGGAAAAGTGAAAAGGGAAGAAATAAAGCCGTAATCCCGATAAGGATGTTTCAGGTGACTCTTCTTATATCAACCTTGTAAAGCTCAATATTGGCACCTTCACAAGCTTTCATCACATTTTCATCATATTGTTGACACGCTATCACTTTCCTAATGGCGTCTGGAGAAACCTTATTGGTTGAACGATAGCTCGCAGCTAATATGCGCACCTGAGCCACTGCAACCTCTCTGGCCCTCGTCTCAATCAGAAACTTTATTTCATTAGGGAGAAGTAAGAATAGACGATCGCGAAATCTACTATAGAAAATGGAAGACGTGCGCATATGAAGAAAGTTTTGATGATGGCATACTACTTCCCGCCAATCGCAGGCGCAGCAGCGGTTAGAACCTTAAAATTTGCCAAATATCTGTCGCAATTTGGATGGAAACCGGTAATATTAACTGTACGAAATCCGGATCGATTCGCGGTTGAATTGGATCGTGACGATATGGGGGATGAACTGAGCGAAGAGAGAATCTTTAGAAGCTACAGTATTCCTTTAGGTTGGATCTATAAAATTGGAAGGCTAGGAATTAATTATAAATGGTTTTCAACTCCAGACCCTTTCATCGCTTGGTTACCATTCGCTTTTTATCTTGGCAAAGAAATTGTCACGGATGAAAACATTGACTTGATATATGCGTCATGTCCACCCGCTACAGGTCTCCTTGCAGGCGCGCTCTTGAAGAGGGTTGCAAAGAATCCATTAGTTGTAGAGTATCAAGACCTTTGGATCGGCAATCCGTTCACATCATATCCTACAAGAATTCATTACAATCTAGAGAAGAAAATGGAAGAGCAAGTTTTGAAATGCTGTGACGCCATCGTAACTACTACCAATTGCCAAAAGGAGAAACTGCTGAATGTTCACCCTTTTCTTGAAAGGCCCAGTGTTCACATAGTCACGAATGGCTTTGACCCTAAAGATTTTTCGGATGTAAAACCTATTAATTATGATAAATTCACGATAGTTCATACAGGCACCATTTATGGCCCTAGAGTAGATCATTTTAAGATATTCTTAAAGGCGTTACATCGGCTTCTTCAACGCATCGAGGTCCCAGACTTTCAAATAGTTCTTGTGGGCAGTTTAAAACGCGGAAGAAAGTTCATTCATGAGTTGGGATTGACCTCCAGAGTGCTTCTATTAGGGCAAAAATCCCATGCAGAGAGTGTTCGATTTGCTTTGGGAGCAAATGCCCTATTACTAATACCCGGTAGTCCTTCCGTTGTGCCAATAAAATTGCCTGAGTATCTCGCGGCAGGAAAATTTATTCTTAACCTATCTGATCCATCGGGTGAGACGGCGCGAATAATTGATCAGGCGAGCGCTGGAATAACAGTTAACCCTGATGTTTTTTCAGTGCAGAAATCACTCCACGAGATTCTTATTTTGAAAACTCTTAAGATAAAGAAAAATACAGAGATCCTAAAACAATTTTCTGATGTGGAGTTGGCTAAGAAACTGGCCTTAATCTTTGATCTCGTACTGAGAAAAATTGCATATTAAATAAGGCCATTGGGCAATAAATTCATCAAAGTTTGAGAATCTCTTTGACATGCTTTTCCCAGGACTGTTTCCTTTCACAAGTTTTTCTAGCTTCCTTACTCATCTTCTTCTTCAGATCCATGTCCAATATGATTCTCTCTATCTTCACCTTCAAATCCTCTATTGAAGGCTCCACAGTATAGCCAGTCCTTCCGTCATCGATGATTTCATCACAAGCCGTGACTACCTCAGGATATTTCGCCTTTAAACCGATACAGGGCACACCTGAAGCCATTGCTTCTAAGAAAACATGTCCAAAGGGTTCATACATCGAGGGTAAAACGAACACATCTGCGATAGAATAGAACTTTTCCACATCCTCCCTGAAGCCTACGAATCTGACGCGATCTGCCACACCAAGATTTCTAGCCAATTTCTTCAAACGTGTTCTCTGCGGACCATCACCGACGACCACCAAGCAGACATCTCTTCTATCAATTCGTGAAAGAACCTTCATCAACATGTGGACGTTCTTCCTCGGAATCAGTCTAGTAACGGTTAAGACAACCCTGCCCGCTTCTGGCACTTTTAACTCTTCCAGAAGTTCTTCATCCTTTTTCCTTACATCAAATCTCTCTAAATCGACTCCAGGCTGGATCACTCTGAACTTTTTGCTTGAAATACCATAATAATCAATGATATGCCTCCTGTTCATCTTGCTAAACACAACGATCCTATCGCACGCCAGCATTGCGTTTTCCTCGATGAAATGAAGTTGTGGGCTTATGATGTTTTTCCACAGTTTTTTCGTGGGTTTTACACCTTTTACCAAAAGTTCATAGGTGAGAGGCCAAACCACGGCTTGAATGTATATGACTGGCACTTGAAGGGTTTTACAAGACGAATAACAATAAGCCGGTTGCCTTGACCAGACTATATCGACGGCTCCAGAATATTTCTTGATAACTCTTTGAAGTCTTTCTAAATAGTACAAAGGGTTCAGCAACGAAGCTGGAAATCGCAAGAAATAAGGAGGATGCCGAAGAACATGTACACCTTCACATGTCTCGTCCATAGGCAGATTCGGCAAGTGCCGCGAACATAGGATAGTTGGTTTGTGATTCAGCTTAAGCAAAGCTTTGGAGGCATAATACAAGTAATTTTCTATACCGCCCCTCGCCGGGAAAAAAACGTTATTTTGAAGCTGAATGTTCATTAAGATGACCTGCAGAGTTTTAAAAATCTCACCCGGATTGAGTGAGGAAATGAAAACAGGTTCCATCTCATTATTTTTTTGATGTCGTTCATTCTACTGTTTTCTAGCGTTGACACGACTTCTAGGAGGCCGTAGTGTTCGTATAGTATTCCCTCAGCCCCCCCTTCAAGAGCGTATTCATTACACAACTCCCATTCCTTCTTCGTAAACAAGTTCGAGTAAAGACCGCCGATAGATGCCACCACTCTCTTATTTGACATCATTCTGTTCTTGTGGACTTCATTCCTGACCCATATTGGCCTTTTGAAAAGGCCCTTGTGATGAAACATTGGGCTGATAAAATCCACCTTCCATCGCTTCCAGTCCTGTGTAAATTTTAGGCAATCGTCGTATTTCCAGACTAGTGCTGAGAGTAGAAGATTGTTGTCGACGCTCTTTAATTCGTCGTGAACTTTGTTCACGAAATTGGTGATTGTCTGTTGTCTCCATTTCAGCAAATACCTCGACGCTTCTTCATGTTTGATCGGAATTTCGAAGGTATCTTTAAAATGCGTAGTGCAATAGTCGCAGTAGCAATAATCTCCCGGTATGGGGTATCGTATGAAATCCAAGTGGACTCCGTTAACAGGATAATCCTTCGCTATCTCTTTTATCAGTCCCAACTCGTAGTCTTGAACCTTTGGATTCGCCGGACAAGCGTAATTTTCGAGTCCATAGTCGCAAGGCACAGGACGCTCTAAAGTATTATGACCTCTACTATCAACTGCGGCACAATCTGGATTTCTTTGTAAGAAGTGGCTGGTTCCGTTTCCAAATAACCTTCCGTGATAGCCTTCTGGAAACGTGCAAAACCAAGCGCTAACTCCTATTTTGTATTCTTTGGCGGATTCACAAATGAGGCATAATCTGTCATCTACGGCTTCAGCGAGTTTGCTGGAGTAGAATACTTTCCCATCGACGTTTTTTGCCTCGTACAAAATATCTGTGATACCTAAGTTGTGTAACCTCCTCAGAATGTGGCTAACGTTACCCCGCGTTATCTCGTGCGGATACACCCTGATAGCACGCACCAGTTTTCACCTCAGAATTCTTCTATAAACGCTTATCATTATTTGAAGGGTCAACCCGATGATTTTAAAGGGTGTAATTGCAAAGCCGTGTTTTCTTTTCTTAGAGTATTTATAGAACCCAACGCTTTCCATTGGTTTTTTTCCAACTATTACACATTTTCTAGAACCTTCATAATATACGAAATTTGAATTAAACAGGAATGTCTCTTCTATTTCACCTTCCGTAAGCGAGGTTCCACTTGGAAGAAGCTCAGACAGAAACTCAAATAGACAGCCATTCCATCCAACTATCGGTATAACATCTTCCCATACAAGATATCCCCTTCCCTTTTTTCGACCGTTTTGGGGAGTGTCATAACCAATGAAGTTGCGAAATCCTCCAATTGGCAATTGCTTTTTCAAAATAGCATCTATAATCATATTCAAATCATATCTCCTATTGGACACACTCATTGTATCGTTTAGGGCCTTCAAAATAATCCCAGCGCCAGCAACAAACTGGGGATATCTGAGGATTTCTTTGTTGAAAACTCCATGGTAGAACAGCTTTGTTTTTGGGTCTCTCATATTGAGTAGGTGTTTTGACGCTTTCTCCATCATCTCGACATAAGCTTTGTCACCAGTCTCTAAATACAGGTCGTCGAGGCCCCTCATGGCTAGCGCAGTATAGATCGCTATTAAGACCCTTGGTTCAATGTGGGAGTAGCTTATTCCCCCGTTTTCTATACCTTTGGTTTCGACCTGTTGCGTAAGTAACCATTGCCCTACTGGAATAGCGTATTCCCTCAAGTACCTCTTACTATCTGTAAGTCTAGACAACTTCACCAAGGCTTCAACAGCGACACTATTCATGTTGGCTATGTATCTTTTCTCTGAGGAGGAATAGGGGTCGAAGTCACCGAACTGGAAGGCAGGAATTTCTGGGTTCCACAAGATTTTGGTTAGATATTTGTCTATGTTGAGTTTTGCAGCTTTCATGTATTTCTTGTTTTTGCTTCTCTCTCCCATTTCGCTCATGACCGCGGACATATTTAGTAAGGCACAATCTGCAAGAGCACAATGCGCCAACGTTGTGGATTTGTCGTTTTCCCACCCAGCATATTTGTATTTTCCAGTTCTTGAATCCAGTCTTTCAACGAGCAGATCCGCAGCGATTTCAGCCCTTTTCAGCCATTGCCTGTCGTAGCTTTTTTTAAAGATGTTTAGATATCCATTTATGATAGGAGATTGCGCCCAAGTATCGTCGTGTATGTTAAACATTCTCTTCAAGTCACATCTATGAACAACAAATCCTAGATATGCCCCTTCCTTGTTTTTCCATGTTTCAAGCCATGACATTAAGGAACAACATGAATTCAGGATGTCATTTTTCAGTTTAGAATTCACCACCACCCTTTTTCTTCAATTTTTCCATCCAATTTCGCTTTAGTGTACGCCATTCGATAAGTTTGGCTAATCCATCTATTAGGGGAATCTTAGAATCAAAACCCAAAAATCTTCTAGCCTTAGATACATTGGCACAGCTATGTCGGATTTCGCCGATTCTCGGACTCTTGTGCACTGGTTCAAGGCGTGTTTTACCGATGATTTCCTGAAGTACATTCGCCAGTTGGTTCACCGTGGTAGCGACTCCCGTGGCGACGTTAAAAACTTGACTAACCCCGTCTTTTTTTACTAAGCCGAGCATGTTGGCATCCACGACGTCTTGAACATCTATGAAGTCTCTTGTCTGCTCTCCGTCTCCATAAATTATAGGTGGCTGATTGCTTAGCAACCGATTTATGAAGATGGTTATGACCCCGCTATAGGGACTAAACGTCTGCCTTGTACCGTAGACGTTGAAGTAGCGCAGACAAACAGTTTCGAGACCATAGACATCCAAGAAGACCCTGACGTAGTTTTCAGCGGCCAGTTTAGAAGCTCCATATGGAGAGATTGGCTGAGGAGTTAAATCTTCGTGATGAGGTAGAGTCTCCGTTTTCCCGTAGACAGCAGCAGAGGAAGCATAAACGAAACGTTTCACATCAGAATCTACACCGGCTTTGAGTAGATTCAAGGTTCCTGTGACATTCACTTCATTCGTCTGAACAGGATCCTCTACAGAGCAAGTCATGCCTACTAGAGCAGCTTCATGAAAAACAGCATCTACGTTCTGTAATGTGTTTTTGACCAAATCAAAGTTTCGGATGTCACCTTTAATGAAATGGAAATCCTTTTTATCTTGATGGTGAGCCACGTTTTCCAGTTGACCGGTGCTAAGATTATCTATTACCGTAACTTCGAAGCCTTCGCTTAGCAGTCTATCAACAATGTGACTACCTATAAATCCTGCTCCACCAGTAACAAGAACACTTGAGCACCGACGCAACATACCACACTCGTTTGAAGCCCAACGTGTTGATTTAATCGACACATTCACTTAAGGTTTTAACTATTTGTTTGGCGTAGAGGCTCCATTTGAAGTTCTTGGTGACATGTTCTCTTGCGGCTTCTCCCATGGCTCTAAGCCGCTTCTTATCTGAAAACGCGTTTACAACCGCCTCTTTAAGCTGCTCAGCGTCACTTGGCCCAATAAGCCACCCAAATCCAGATGGAACAACCCAAGGTATCTCACCAACTCTACTCGCGATAACTGGTTTACCACAGGCAAACGCTTCTAGTATAACATCAGGTAAACCCTCTGTAAGCGAAGGTAAAACCAACACGTCAGACATGTTATAGTAATGTGGCATGCGATCACGTTTAATGATCCCCACATAATGAACGTTCTTTGGCATCCCCAAGACTTGCACACCAGCGGATTGAGGCCCTATTATAAAGAAATGAATGCTCTCTAAATCCTCGGCTGCCTCAAGTAACGTGGATGCACCCTTTTCAGGTCCAAATCCGCCGATGAATAAAGCAACTTTGGGAAACGGCTTTTCCACTTTCATAGGTCTAAAATTCTTGGTGTCTACGCCATGGTGGACAATCACAACTTTCGATGGATCAACGTCCCACCCTAAGACGAGGTTCTGTAATTCATGTGAAATACATACTACGCGTTTTGCTTTGGTCACAACGAGCTTCATTAGAAAATCGCCTAGAATTCTTTTGATAACGTTATAGTGGAGGAGTGGGCGGAGTTTGACTTCGTTGGTTCGTAACCTGATTACAAGGGGGGTTCTTGAAAGTTTAGATGTTAGTAGGCCACTTAGTTCGTAATATATCCCGTCTAGTACGTAAATTACATCTATCCCATGTTTTCTGCAAATCTTGAACGCCTTCAAAGCCGTAGGTAAGGCAAGGAGAAGTGACGAAAAATGAATGTTTCTAGGAATTCTGAGGTGATGGAAGATGATTGATTTCTCTTCTAATTTTCCTTTAACATGGCAGAGATGAAACTCTTCAACTTCTCTAGCTATCATTGAAAGGTAAGGTGGATAACGACTAAGCAGATTAAGATCTTTAATAAAACTGAGAATACGCACATTCTTCCCTCAAGCGAAAGTGCAAAACACTTAGACCTAAAATAACCTTTGGAAGCCTTATTGGAAAAAGTTCTCGGCTGCTCTTATGTGCTAGAAATTTGATGAATTGAGACAGCGCTGGCATATTCAACTTTATTTCTGGTTCTCTGAGTCTTAAGTAATGAAAAAGGTAGGAAACAAAATGGAAAATGGGTAAAAGACTGTATTTGTTTGCTAAACGAGAGAGTAAAACCGAATTGTGACTTGTGTTGTAGAGATGCAGGATTGAAATGAAATCTCCAAGAAATATCTCTCTATGCTTGAGCATGTGAAGATGGAACAAGATGATTTGATCTTCAATTGATGGAACATAAACTTCGGCACCGTTAAAACTCTTTTTCTGTCTCCTAGACCAGAACTCTTCGGTTGGTATTTCAATTGTGCAGCCTCTCATATGTCGAATGCCCCCAGCGTGTGGGTCTGGGCGTATGAGTCCAAGCCTAACGGTTTCTTGTAAAATCGGGTACACTCTTTCGAACTCTTCAGTGGTTCTAAACAGTAAATCAGCATCATAAGATGCTCTAGGGTACAAAGCTTGTTTAACCAGTGTAAATTCAATGTCATCGCTTATCAATCGCTGGAGGAGTTTTTGAAACCCCAAGTCATATCGTCTCTTGTTTCGTTCCCACGTTTTCAGTTGAGACGAAATGTAAGGATCGCTGCAAAACCTTGACACTGTTCTCAAATATATCAGTGGAACCCTGTTTTCCTCTGCTCGATTAATCAAATCTCTTAAGAGTTCCTTATCAGCCACTTTAGAACCATGAAGAAGGATAGCAACTAATTTATCCATTTTCTTCTCAATCCATTAACAGCTTCTTAACCTGATTATATGCGTATTTACGGAACCTTACCTGACAGCAGGGTACGTTCTTCAATGCACGTTGCAGGATATCCCGTTCTTTTTCCTCAAGTTTTTGTATCTCAAACTTTCGGTCACTGAAGGCGTATGGTATGAGAAGACGGTCAACCCAAAAGATTTTCTCCCACGCATCTAACAGCGTAAGGCGTCTACCGACTTCAGCGGTATCAATTTCAGTTATTCCTTCACTTCTTGCTTGTTGAAGCATTATTATCTTGCAGATTTTACATTGCTTCTCTATCTTACTATTCTTGATCACTTCCGTTACAGGCGTCATGTGGGTAAGTTCTAAGCGCCGCCTAATCACAGGGGTATGCGCGACTAGTTCACCGAACAAAAGCTTGAGTTTCACTTTATTGCCAAGCTCGAATTCCTCAGCGTGCGGTAGGGACAGCTTAACATGCTTTGGGAAGCAGTATGCTCGGCCAGAATCATTGATTATTGTCTGATCGTCGGATAGGAGGCTCAAACCCATCTCGTTAACAAGCTTGAGGGTGACCATTGTTTTTCCGGTTCCATGCCATGCGCAGATTAAGTATCCTTCTCCATCTTTACTGATGCATGATGAGTGGACCAAGGCGTGGTTTTTTGCTAAGAGCTTAAGTCCTATGACGGTTTCTATGAGCGTTATGAATGGGCGCAGCCTAACGTAGCCGCTTGTGGCGTTTAGTTCAGTTTTTCCAAGCATGTTTTTCAATTGTAGTGAACCAAACTTTCTTTTTTCAATGATCTCATTCTCTGCTAGGTGAAATCTTCCCAGTCTGTTAGGTGTTGGACGTATGTCAAATTCACCTACTTTTATTGTTAGGTCTAAATCTCCGTTTATTTCGTTTGTTGAGAAATACGGAAGCATACGATCTAGTTCGAGGTTTTCTACTCTTATTTTAAGAAGGTCATGGATGTTGTAGAATTTCATCCGATGTGCCTCCACAGAGATAGAAGCTTAATTATCAGACATGTTGCGGCGAATCTAGCTCCGAATCTGACTGATTTAGCTAAAGGCACCAAGTGCTCCTTTAATGGATACGCTGTTTTAAATTTCCTAAACTTGTTTGGGTATCTTCGTCTCATCTCGACCTCGCTTTCCCTATACCATATTTGTTGACGCCATATTCCCTTTAGATCCGTCATGTGATCGTCATCATGATAAACCTTGCTTTCCTTATCCACTACGATCTCGTACCCTAGTTGCCTAACTCTGTAAGACAAGTCATTATCCTCTCCTGTGGTCAACGTCTCATCGAATCCATTCACCTGCATGAAAACACCTCTTCTAATGGCCATACATCTTGACGGCGCAAAATCATAGCTTATCCCCATATGAAGATAATGAAATGCACGACTTACAATTGCACCTGTTCCATCGCTGACAACTATGCTGTAGACGCCAATTTTCGAATCTCTAAACACTTCTACTACCCGATTCAACCATTTTTTTGAGGGATAACAGTCAGAGTCTAAGAAAGCGAGTATATCTCCATCAGCACTTTTCGCTCCGTGATTCCTTCCGATACCCGGGGCACTTCTTTTATGAGGTGGTTCACTGACAACCTTCGCTCCATACTTGTTTGCAATGCTTCTAGTTCTGTCGGTAGAGCCTCCGTCAACCACTATCACTTCTTGTGGAATGTATTCTTGATCAAACACGCTCTTCAAGCATTTGCCAATCGTTTTCTCCGAGTTTTTCGCGGGGATAATTACGGAAATCTTTGGCTTTTCCATAGTAAATCTTCCAATTATCTACTTCCATAGTTGGTCTTTGATTATATTTCTGATTTGTTTTTCAAAGATTGAAGCGTCAAACTCAAAGGCCTTCTTTTTGGCTTTTTCACTCATTTCAAACCATAAATCCTCGTCTTTAATCGACTCGCTAATGTGCGTAGATAATTGTTTCACGTCTTTCCATGTAAGAGCGGCATCACCTAAACATTCTGCTGGACCGCCTATGTGATAGACGATTGGAACACAGCCAGCTGCAGATGCCTCAACTGGGGAGATTCCAAAGTGTTCTGGGCAAAGATGGACGTATGCTTTTGCAGTGGCTAATTCGTGTTTAACCTCGTCAAAAGTGAGGTTTTGCTTTATCTTGACATTATCAGGCTTTTGCATACACAGTTTTTCATAATAACTTCTGTAATTCTCGTTGATGGTTCCGATAATGACGAACTGAACTTTTGGAAGTTGTGGGGCGACCTCTAGAAGTAGGTGATGGCGCTTAAACGGGAGAAACATTCCGATGCTTACTACTTTGTCCTCACGATTTGACCATGTTTGTTCTGAATAGAATTTCTTCACGTCAACGGGAGGATGAACCACTAGAGGTTTGATATTTAAATAATCCACAATTTTCTTGGCCGTAAATCGAGAATTTGTGAGAGCTAAGCTTATTTTTTTGACCCTTTGACGGATGAAGTATCTTGAGATTGAGTAGTAAATAGATGAAGTGAGGCGTTGTTCTTCTTCAGGGGGAGGGGCTGCTAAAGTCGGGTAGTGAATGTAATTGATTAAGGGTGTGCCGGGAGAAGGATCCGAATAGACTTGTTGTGTTTCAATTAAGAGATCGTAGTCTCCGCATAGTTGCCGAATCAACCGATTTAATTTTCCAGTGTAGTACAGCCATTGAAACGCTACAAAGTGTTGACGTATCGGATGAAAACTTGAACATCTTACCCATTTTACGTCAGGCAGCTCCGTATCAAACATCTTCTTAACGGCTTTCGGGTTCCAACAATCAGTTACAAGACTTAGCTTATTTTCTCGCAACGCTCTTAGCATGTGAATTAATACACGCTCTGCGCCGCCGAACACGCTTAATCTAGGATGAACAAAAAGAATTTTCAAGCTGTTCCTTCCTCCATGCTATGTTTAAAAGTTCAATCACTTTCCTTTTTTACGAGCTTCATCATTTCATTCGCGAGATTTTCAGCTCCATTCGGCAGCATTGGAACTCGCCTCTTTCTCGCCTCATCTATGGCATCTAACAAGTTTTCTAGTTTTATGTCAGAAACCAGCACAGCGTTTACTTTTCTCACGAAATATTCTGCATCTTTTACTCCTGCAGTTCTTGTCCACTCAGGATTTGGAACCAGCAAAGTGGGTTTTCCATATGCTATGGACTCTAGTATCGTCGAGCCGTTGTGTGTTATGACAAGTTCGGCGCCTGCTAAAAGTTCTTGAAAACGCTCCGTTATGGTGACTACCTTCCATTCAGGATGTTCCTTAATGTAAGGCGTAGGGTCGATTTTGCCTGTTTGCAGAACTATGTTATGCAGTTTGCTCTTCGCCAATTCGTCGAATAAAGGCTTGTGTCCATGAGTACCTCCAGTAACAAGTATGTAGCCTCCATTCCACGGCTTAATTTCAGGCTTGAAGAATATAGGCCCAACTACCACGCCTTTTAGTATTCTTGTCTGTTCCTTCCACTGTAGTGCTGTTATTGTTGAAAAAGGCTGCAATATTTGAGCGGTTTTAGATGGCTTTATGAACCGAATTGCGCCTTCGATGTTGATTAATGGGATTCCTTTTGTCCAAGCTATTATTGCTGGTGGAATGCAAAAGTTGCTGCCTGTGCTAATAACGAAGTCAAAGCCGTGGAAAGTTTGCCTTATAGATTCTATGAAGGCTTTGGTGAGACGGATTGTGAATTTTTGAAATGGCGTCTTTGGGTCTCGAGGCTTGATTAGGAACCTGACTTCACCGAATTTATGCAGTCTTCTCTCGCTTAAGTAGTCTCCTTTTGGTGCAAGGAAGGATAAAGAGAACTTTTTGTGAAGTGCTTGAGCCAAGGCGTATGCAAAGCCTGTGTGTCCTCCACCGCCTGCTAGAATTAGTACGCGCCTGGGCACGTGTACATCTCCACCAATGTGTCTTGTTTAAAGAGTTATATAGTTGTCTTTTTGAGAAACATTTAAATCCATATAACTGGTGGTTACCAAGTTCGGAGACACGGCGTTGTCTGAAAAGAAAGGTCAAGGGCTTCTTTATGAATGTGTAAGGTGTGGTGCCAAGGTAGCAATAAATGAACTTGAGCTGCGTGGCGGCGGAGTGAAATGCACTGTCTGTGGCTACCGTGTTCTTAAGAAGAAAAGACCACCCGTGGTAAAACGTGTACAGGCCAGATAGTTTTCGTTAGAGTGTTAAGGCTTGTTTGTCTAGAAGATTTCTTTTTCGCCTACCCTTCGCAAAGCCTTTCCCTTAAGCTTCACCGTTGGACCTACAACTTCTTCAGGGTCTATCTCAGAGGTTTTCCGTTTCAGAGTTTCTCCGCAGATACCACCAGGTAACAACCGTCTTTTTGCACATGTCGCGTAGCTGCAATTTGAGACGTCACATTCTTCTTCTGTCCATTGGCACCAAGCTGTGCTTCCACGATATCCGAGGGCTCTTTTTGCGCATCGAAACACTTCACATTGTGGAGAACATTTTTTTGCTTCAGACAACACGAACACAATCCTATTTTGAAAACGAAAATTTCTTTAAATCAAGTGTCGCTGATCAAGATTATGTTAAGGTAAAGAGTATTATAAACTTTTTTGCTTAGGCGTTAATCTTTTCGTGTGGTTTTTTCTTTCTTGATTGTTTTCGGAAATCTTCTATATGCTATGATTAACGCAAGTGTGGCAATTAGTAGAGCTAGTGCGATGTACGTGATTAGCTGAGTGATTTGAAGCGGGTATCCTCCAATAGTGACGTATTTGTTTATCTTAAACTCGATTGCCTGTGACTCACTAAGGTGTATAGACCTGACCTCGCAACCTTCACCCATCACATAAACCGAAATTCGATAATCACCACCAATTTTAGGCAGTAGCACCGTTCCATCAGATTCGGTTGTTAAGTTAGCAACATTCACATATTCCTCGTCAAATTTTCGTTCAAGCTTCACCTCAGCATTTGGAATGGGTTGCCAAAAATAGTCAACAACCTTTACAGAAGGGTCTAGATTAGAAATTCTGCAGTGGACTACGAAGAAGAATGGGTCTTCAACTAGATCTATGACTGTTTCGTTAAGAACAACTTTGCGTCCCCACTCTATGCTATATACCTTAATCTTGTATCGTCCAAACGTGCAATTGAAGGCGATGCTTCCGAAGTCAGAGTCTGTAGATCCTGATCCCACAACGCGTTCACTGCTCCATTCATAAACTGTTACTTCAACGTTTTTGAGCGCTTGTTCTTTCGAATCCAGTGTGTAAACAAACAGAGTGTATGTTGGGCATGTGATGTTGATTCTGTCTTTTCCATCGCGTGTGTATGTTAGGTTTTCAATCAGTGTTGTATCAAATAGGTAGCCGTAACGTCTAGACTCGATTGTGTAGCTAACATTGGTGAATGTGGTGGTGGTTATGATGCCTGTGTTATTGGTTTCGAACAGAAGAGTCTCTGTGTTGTTAGACGCTAAGTTTACGTTGATGAAGGGTAGTGGATTGCCTGCCTCATCATTTACTGCTATTGTAATGTGGGCAAGTTCGCATTCGATGTAAAACGTTCTCTCTAGCATATAGTCTGTAACGTTTCCTGTAACGCTTCCGTTTAAGCTGCCAACTAGTTCCTCGTTCCAGAAGGCCTTAAAAGTATAGTTGCCGCGGTCAAGCTTGAAGCTGGTCCAGCCGGTTTCGTTGGTCGTTCCGCTGGTTATATGCGTCGTGTTGACGTAAACGTCGACAGATACGTTGGTTAGGGGTTTTTGGTCGTATTTGTTTCGTGTTTGACAGTAGGCTATGATTTCGATGACTGTGAATTCAGCCGTGGCGTTGTTCGTCGTGGTAATGTCATGTAATGTTATGTTATAATTACCCGTCTGGCGAGTAGGAACAGTAAATGTGTCGTTGACCATTGTCTCCACTGCAGTTCCGTTCTTCACTCTTTCCTCATCAAAGAAGATTGCGTATGATCCGTTTGCTGTATCGATTTGTCCAATAACTCGCACGATGTCTCCGACCTGCCCGCTTTCTGGAGAAACAGACACGATTTCAACAGGGGTTGCTGTTACGTTAGGCAAAAATGATGAGATGAGCGTTGTTAAAAGCAGAATTGTTATGAAAGATACTGTGATTTTTCCCTTCTTCGGCAGATTCTTGTACACGTTTTTCCCTCGCTCTCTATTCCTCTGATGTTTAACTTAGTGTTCCTAGAGATGTGAACATTTCTTAACGACAAGCATTTTAAACTTTGTCCTTCAACTAGAAATCGTTATTCGTAAAATATTTTACAACACATTACGTTTTTACAACCCCTACAACATTATTTGCATGCATGCAGAATTTCAAAGTGGCCCGGGAGGGATTTGTATTCATGCACCCGAGTTCTTGAGTACTCCAAAACTAGGGAGGATTTTCCACTCAAACCGTACCAGGCTAGGCGTGTGTGGCACTGCTACGAACGCTAGAGGCTAGCAATCGTTTACGCCTGATAACTTTCTCTCAGATTTTTTTGCATTGGACGACTTCGGCGACAACGGTAAAAACATCTCGGATCCCTCTATGTGCCATCTGAAGGTAGGTGGTCTCTTTAGCTTTCCAGGCTCCATCTCTGCATAAGGCGTGGACTTTCCAGCGTCGAGGTCAGTTAGGCGTTGATTGTAATATGAAGCATATTCTATGTCGCTCAATTTTGAAGCTGCCTTAAGGCCTGACACAACTGCTTCTCGTTCCCATGCGCGGTTTCCAGTTCTCATAGCACAGTCTGCCACGCAAAGATACGCCTGAGCCAATTTGGCATCTTCCAAGTCTGGTCCCGACAGAATACTCTTGGACCGCTGTATTGCCTCGTTATACATGTGGCTCTTCTTCAAGAGATGATATGCTTCTGCAATGTAAGCCCATGTTATTCCCGTGTTGAACGAGCTATTGAGATTCTCGAAGGTGGTCAAGGCTTTCTGAAGCCAACTAAGATATTTTCTTGGTCTTCCCTTCATCCGATAAGTCCAAGCCACATTGTGAAGACATAACCCCTTATCCTCTTCTTCAATAGGATGCTTCAAACATTCTTCATATAACCAAAGTGCAACCCTATACTTGGCCAGTTGCGAATATGCAGCTGCCCCTCGCAATACAAGGTCGACTGCCGTTACAGGGTCCTTGCACCATTTGAAGGTTCGCTCAACCGCTGTCTTCGCATCTTCCCTCGAGTATGATAAGGGATGTTTTTCTCTCAGTAACCTTGTTTTCTTCACTTCAGACTTTATGGTTCTATACCATCTCAACGCAACTGCATCATCTATAAGCTGGTAGGTGGTCTCGAGAACTACAGTTCCCTTTTCAATGTGGCGGATCAGCCACTCCTCTTGCGTTGCGTGTCCGAAATTAGATACAATTATTCTCAAAGAGGCTTTCTGAAGTTCCAAGAACCTCTCAAGACCCATGATGTCGTCAGGGTCAACCATTCTCAAGGCCGCGTGAAGCGCTCTCATCTCATGGATTCTCCCTCTATACGGCAATTCTGCAAAACCCATAATAGCCAGCATTTCAGCCGCAGCTCTCCAGTCTGATTCATCTACCTCAGACATATCAGTGAAGACGGTGGAATAGCGAGTTTCGCGCTTATCCTTGATCTTCTTACCTGTTTTCTTCGGAGGAGTGAAGAAGAGTTCTGGATAGTTCCTTCTGACTCTTCTCAACTGTCGTCCAGTAACCCATGAATTCATGTGACTGTCTGTCGTTGTCTTCGGCTTTCTAGTGGCTCGTGTTGGGGTGGCATTTTCTGGATGAAGAATATCAAGCAGGATTAGATATCCAAGTTCTCTTACTTGATTCCAATACCAGTTCTTTCTTTTCAGCTCCCTCTGTCTAACAAAGCGATAGAAGCCTGGGTCAATTGTCCGCCTTAAGAGAAAATGCGATTCATTTGCGAAACGTGTCAGCTGTGCTTTTCTTTCACTCTTGTTCAGCTGTTTTAGTTTTTGAGTCGTATGTACTGCGTGACGGAGCTGCATTTGGTATCCTGGCTTTCGCTCAAATTCTCTTACCTTCTCATGCTCTTGTGCTACGTCCAAGATTATCACCAGTGCAGATGCTCTCAACTTATGCGTAAATGCACTCGGGTTTCATACACTTCTTCATTATTAGTTCGACTTTCTATTAACCTATATTTTTCGCAACATAAAAAAAAGGGGAGGTGGGTTGATCAAAGGTGCCATTGGTTCTATTTGTCCTCTGAGCGCTCTTCCCAGTCGTCTGGGCGCTCGTCGCATCCACGACTTTCCCAGTAGGCGTCATTGTTAGGGTTTAGCTGGTTTGAATGATTGTCGTCGTCTGCTTTGGTCATGATGTTTGCCTCTTTCATTCATGCAATACGGAAATTTCTGTGCTAATAGGTAAAGCGGACACGATTCGAAAAGGAACACTCAATTCACTTATCTGGTCAAACGAATCCTGTGAGGGCCATTTGTATCCACTTGAATTAGGAGAATTTTTTGCAGAATAGGTGCAACATAAGATGCGGCACTGATTCCCCGAGGTTGAGCGAATCTTTTGAGGTACTCATCAAACGATCCTCCTGGCGATGATTCATCATGCCTAGCACCAACCAGTACCCAACCTTTTCGTTTCAAAAAACTGGGGACACCATTTAAACAATCCGAAGAAACGGTAATTTCCAATTGCCTCCGTGTGCCTACTCTGAATATTACTTCATCTTCAGCAACTTTTTCAACTATAAATGCTGCACTTCCAGATGGGGTCCTGAAAACCTCACCAGTCTTTATCGCTTTCAAGACCATATCCATCACTTTCCTTTCCGTTTCCTTCTTCTTTTCTTTCGTATCCCTCTCATATGTTTCATACATATCGTGCATGACATGCTCATCGGCAAGTGCGCGACCATTTTGACATTCTTCACGCACACGTTCTAGATCTAAATACTCCCAGACTTCGCAATTTCTGCAGATGCCTTTAACTGAATCCATGCATTTTTCGCAAATCCAGGACTCACAGATTTTGCATTCAGCTAGGTCTTCACTTAGAGTCCCACAAATGTCGCAGCAACTATTGCCTGCACACATACATATAACGTTGATTGGACTGACTATTAGGTTTTGCATGCATGTCGTGCTTGCTCTAAAACTACTTATAAGAGGTCTCTAAAACACATAGAATGGTTAGAGCCATAGGCGGGATGAATAACATTTGGCGCAGCGAGACGAACGGTTCAGGTCTTTCCCACAATACTTTGTTCTTACCGAGTATGAATTGCTTTTTCTCGTTATTTGCGTAGTATTAGATGTTAGCGAATATATGGTTGCGGTTTTACTTCTTCCTGTAGTAGGCGATTTTCTTGACGTAGTTGGAATCCTCGCTTGCTTTGTTATGTTTCGTTGGGTTGCAGTTGTGTCCTTGTTTGAGCTAGTACCGGGAGCGGATATTCTACCTATCTTTATCATCACATGGTTAATGTGGTATTTTGTGAGAAAGAGTGAGCAACGCAGGAAAATGATATAGCCTGCTGATGCTGTATTGTAAACGGAGATGGAGATAGAAATGAGTGAAGAGGATAACGGTTCAGATTCTTTGAGATTCTCTTGGACATTGGCAAGAACTGGGTTGATTGTGCTTTTTGTTGTTCTGTTGCTTTTCGCTGTGATATTTCCTTTGATGATGTTAGTGAAAGTTGATGTTGGGCATGCTGTTGTTCTGGTTGATCCTGTTTCCAAGTCGATAGGTGATCCGATACTTGGTCCGGCTTTCGCGGTGAAGGCACCTTGGGTTAGTGCCGTTGATATCTATTATGCTACAGACTCTTATGAGGCTACAGTTCCTTGTTTCTCTTCTGATCAGCTTGAGATGCAAATAGAAGTCTTAGTGAGATGGGCGCTTAACACAGACAAAATCAGAAATCTTTATAGCAATTACCCAAATATGAACTACAAGGAGACTGCTATCGAGTCTATTTTGGAAGAAACCATGCGGTTGATAACTAAGAACTATACTGCTCTGGAAACAATAGAGTTCAGAGATGTTGTCAGAAATGAGATAGAAGCGACTGTACTTGAAGAACTTCAAGCTGAATCATCTTTGGCTGGAACTTTGATGCACTTAGAGTTTGACTTGAAGAATATTGGCTACCCAGAAAAATACACGTCTGCAATAGAGGACAAACTTGTTGCTGAACAGCAGAAAATTCAAGCAGAGTTTGAAAGAGAAAGAATCTTGATATTAGCGAATGCAACGGCTCAGGAGATTGTTATCAAAGCTTCAGGTGAAGCAGAAGCAAAAATCATTGAAGCTAACGCAACGAGAGAGGCGATTGAACTGGTCTTGGAGTCGGTTGGCCAGAGTGGAAATGAGACAAGAATAGCTGAGCTTTATCTTTGGGTTCAAGCTCTACAGAGAATTGCACCAGATGTGGAGATATTGATAGTTGGAACAGATGGAATCCCAGTATTGATTCCCACGAACTCAACAACTCCCTAGAACAACAGGAACATGCGCATGCATGCAAGTTTGTCTTTTTCGCATTGCTATTCCCTAGGATAAAAGTCATGCTGAAGCCGTTACTCGTCGAATTCCATCTAGTTAATAAGAGAAAGCTGCGTCTTTAAGGCGCGCTGGTGATTCCATTTGCAGTCTCTGGTTTCCAACAAACTCATCCAACTGTTGAAAAAACAGAAGTACCATCTTGTTGGAAGACAATCCGCTGTCAAACGCTGCAGATGGCTTTACGAATCTCTTGTTCACAACAGAGTCTGCTATAAGCAAAGATTCTACGGTATAAAGAGCCATCAATGTCTTCAGATGACGCCCACGCTTTTTTACTGCACGATGCATTGTCGTTTTTGTTGGCGTGCTCAAAGTGGAGACCACGGGTTGAAATGGGATGAGATGCAACTGCCAGAATGGGATGCCCCGGAAGACATAATTGAGGGGGCCATTCAAGCACAGCTTAAGATTTTGAGCGGATACAAGGGAAATCCGAAAGCAGATCAAGAGAAGTATAAGGAAGCCTTAACGCCTAAGCATGTAGCCATAAGTTTAACTGGTGAACCAACGCTATACTCTCCACTAGACGGGCTAATTCGAGGCTTTCATAAACGAGGGTTTACCACGTTTGTGGTCTCTAATGGAACGGTTCCAGAAGCTCTGTCACGGTTAAGCGAGGAGCCTACCCAACTATACATCTCGGTTTCTGCATTTGATAAGAAAACGTTTTTGAAAACTTGCCGCCCACAAATCCCCGCGGCTTGGGAAAAACTCAACGAAACCCTATCCTTGCTGCCTAGTTTTAAATGCCCCACCGTAATTCGGATAACGTTGGCACGAAACTTGAATTTAGAACACCCAGAACTGTACGCTCAACTGATTAGAAAGGCTAATGTGACATATGTGGAGCCGAAAGCTTACATGCACGTCGGTTTTTCACGGCTGCGTTTAGGATTCGAAAACATGCCAACTCACCGGGAGATCCAAAAGTTCGCCCATCAGCTGACCAAGGAAATGGGCTACAACATTCTCGACGAATCTCCAGAAAGCCGAGTTGTTTTGTTAAGCCATTTGGAAAAACCCATTAAGCTTTCGAGGTGACCCCTTAACTCTCTGGTGACATACTTACTTCCGCTTACCGTAGATTTTGACTCCTTTCCGTGTATGCATGCAAGGAGTTGATTTCTAGGATTTTACTTCTTGTTAGCAGTATTTTTCTATGGAGGTTTTCCCTTGGAGAGAGCCCAAGAGAGTACACCCAATATGACGGGCTTCATGAATACGGCTGTAGCTACTAATGCAGAGTATAACGATAGAGAAATGAGGTCAGAATTGAGCAAAACATATTGTACAATGAGGCTGGTGCTGAACCGCACACTAAGCGCCAAACCCAGCAGCAACGAATATTTTGTCCCAAGCGTCTTGTGAAAGAGCGAATAGGATACCAGAAGTTTTGAACCTTTAGCGGCAACCCATATGAGGGCAATCATCAGTGGATAAACAATAATCGAAGTTACAGAGACATGCACTCCAATACTCAAGAAGAAAAGTGGCGAAAGAAAGATGTACCCCAAGAAATTGACGGCCCGTTCGTCTCTAAGCAATTTCTCTTTAGGCAGTAAGGACCTTGCAACTATACCGCCAAAAATTGCACTGACAGCTGCTAAACTTTCAAAAACAAATCCACCTAAGACAATAAACGAAGAGAATACAAGTAAGATTAGAAGAGGGCGAAGAAACTCAAAATTTGAACTATCTCTCAAAATTCTTCTTATCTTAGCTCCAGATTTCACTAGAACTAAAGTTAGTAACGATATTGCCCCTAGGTCAAGCAAAACCAGCAGAGGGTTTGGGAAACCTTGGATTTGAGTTCTTGGTAGGAATGTGGGTAAAAATGGAATTAGGAGAAGACTTAACACTTCCAGAATGTCGTCTAGAGTTCCTATTCCAAGTGTTAGTTGGCCAAATGTTGTTTTGACTATTTTGAACCTAGCTAGAATTGGTAAGAGAATCGCTTCTCCAACAGTGGCGAAAGAGAGAGCGGTAATTATTGCAACCAGCGGAGAGTTACTCACATCTGCGGGAAAGACGAAATACAAGAGAGAGCTGACAGTGAGGGTTTCCAAGCCCATTATGAAAATTGTGCCTTTCAAGATTTCCTTTCCGAATTTCCTCATTTTTCCGATTTCCAAGTTGAATCCTATCATGAAGAGAAGGAACAGCATTCCTAGGTTTGCGAATACACGAAAAGTTTCTCCTTCCACTGTCAATTCGAAGAGGTTGAATGAAGAGAGAACCATACCGAAGAACAAAGCTGCAAACATCCAAGGCATTCTCAAATATTTCTCCAGCAGAAGACCTACACCAAGTGAAACGGCATAAGTCACGGTAATTAGGAGAAAAACTTGTTCCATGATCATGACATCCTAGAAAATCACACGCTTCTCTAGACAGAATTTGGCCAAATACAGTAGTTCAGCTTTCGTTTTCTCGCCTTCATATAGCACTAAGTTTCCCTCAACAGTCACGGGACACCTATAAACTTTGTGCGTGCATAACTAAACAACCGTAAGGCTCAATTTCTGTCTGCCATACTCTGTAGGGTATATCAAGATTCGGAAAGCTAAGCTTGGCTTTGGACTTCGGGGATATCTCCACGCGCATGTCTATATAACCTTGTATCCAGCTTTCAGTAAATCAACGCGTGGACAACAAAAAGAAAGAATACGAATATCAAGCATGATAAAGCAAACGCCAAACAACTCTTCTTTCCTAACTATGCTAGGTCATACAATGAAGAAGCAAAAAACAAAAGAGTTCGATATTTTTTCATAAAGTTTTTCTTTGCCTGGACATTACAATGTTAGGAGTGAAAATATGTCGCCAGAAGAGAATACAGAGAGCCTTGATCGCAAGTTAGAGGTAGTGTTGACAGAGTACAATGACTGCAGAGATGAGATAAAGACTCGAATACAACAACGTACTCGGATGACTGAGTTTTTCATCTTAGGACTAGCCGCAATAGCAGGATTTGCAGTACAGAGTGGGAACTATTTCATCATGTTCATTGCTCCTGCCTATGCCGTATTCATATATGCGATGATCGATGGCACGTACTTTTATACAGATTCATTATCGCACTATATCAGAGAAGAGATTGAATTGAAGAAAATTCCTCATATTTTAGGCGAGGTCCCCCAGATGGA
Organism: uncultured Candidatus Bathyarchaeia archaeon; assembly: GCA_964556565.1. Lineage (GTDB taxonomy): Archaea > Thermoproteota > Bathyarchaeia > Bathyarchaeales > Bathyarchaeaceae > SOJZ01. The sequence continues at coordinate 17,224 of CAZKWF010000002.1, read as the reverse complement.
TTTCCTTGGAAAGAAGACTGCTCTAGAGTGGAAGACTAGATGGCTGGGTTGGGAAACAAACTTTGAAAGATGTTTAAGGAAATGGAATCCCGTTCGTCGCAGAAAAATTCTGTACTTTTTTTCCTGGGGAATCGTTCTGGTTTCTTCGATTTCTTGTGGATATGGACTAACCCTGTTGAAAGTGAACACTGCAGAAATCATACTTGTGGCTTTGATAATGTTACTAGCTTACGGCCTAATAATAGAATGGGTATCGCGCAAAGAATACGTTGGAAAGCGACGAGAAAGTTAGAGCTTGCCAAAATCAAATGCCAATGCACATGTATACACAGCCTTATCTGGGTTGGAAAGAACTGGCAAAAACCCATGTAACCTTTTCATACTTCGATCTTATCCTGCCAATACGCTCAGGTTGCCATTTTTCATCCCAACTCAATCCTAAATCTTCATCAATCAGTATAATCACCATGTCAGTTCGCCAAGGTTTCTTCTCTATAATAGCCGTCACGTTGCAGATTCTACGATCTGAACTGCAATCGCTACATTTTCCAGTTTGGACACAAGGTGTTCCAAAATCTTTGGTTTTTGCGTGGCAAGGGGCTATAACATTTTTTATGCGGTGAAGAGCTTCTTCAATATCTTTTACTATTTTGTTTTTGCCTGCAACTATAATGACTTTCTTTGGTCCAAAAATCATTGCTGCAACGCGGTTTCCGACAGCATCTATGTTAACAAGTTTTCCATCCGTGGTAACTGCATTAGTTCCAGTAATCAATACGTCACTTGTGAAGATCTCTTTTGATATTCTATAACGCATTTCGCGCTTGCTTGGATCGGTTGTTAACTTTCGAGAAAAGGGGTTAAGAATCTTTGTTCCTATCTCTTCTAACTCTTTCAGAATTCCAATCTGCCGAACAGTCGCAGAATCTCCAATGCCAACCACAGTATCTTTCGAAATCATATCTAGTATGGTTTTGCAAGCAACTTCACTACTCTCTGCAAAACAAACAGTAAAATTATTTGCTGCCAGATTTTTCAATACCTTTTCGATTTGCATTTTTGACACCAAGCATAGTGAAGGATGAAACTTGGATTTCCACTTCCACTATAGAATTAAATCTGAATATTATAAACTTCTGAACTGCATGCATGCCAGGACTTCGAGCTCTCGACTATTTGCATAACGCTACTCTTATTAATAATGCTACGAAAAGACTAACTAGATGATGTGGGCCGGGTGGAATTCGAATCCACGAACTCTTACCAACGTGACTAAGACTCTGATTTGGTAAGTGCTTCTTGCCTACGAAGCTACCGGCCCATTGACATTTGTTTTAGTCCTTCTCCTGCATCCATTTAGTTATTAGGGGAATTATTTCACCGGCCAACTCAGCTGGTATTCGCAGGAATATAGGTCCATAAGATATGTCCATGAAGTTTTCTGGCTTCTGTCCAATCGGTGGAGTAGCAGTTGTTATCATTCTTTGAACCCGCTGTTTTTCCTCGATCTCGAATTTTCCCGGCAGTTCTTCTTTTCCTTCTTCAACCTCTAATTTCGATATCATAATACCCTTGTCTACGTGAATTAGACCAGCATATTCAAGTATTGAAGAGTAGGCTGCTGCGATTCTATCTCTCATTCTCTGTGACCATTTCTTTCCAAGTTTTCTCTGGATATCAAGAACCAGGTCGGACACACTTCTTTCCTGTTTACCACTGACTTTAAGGAATGTTAATATCTCTGACCATAGAGGGCTCTCCAAGACTAGTTTCCTCACGATTTCTCTGCATTCAGAATCCTTTCCATAACTCAGCAGAGTAGCATAGTCATCACCTTCAGGTGTTAGTTTATATAATCCACGCTTTCCAGCAGAAGTTGTCAAGCCCACATCCCGAGAAGCACTCAACGCAGAACTCATGTGAACTTTTGAAACATTCGCAGCAGCAGCAAGATCTTTATACATTGCTGATCTCTTGTAAGCGTATAAAGCTCGTACCGCAGTGTTTATTGCGTCCATACCTACAGTAAGCGTTGCGATATCAATTGAAATCTTTCGTTCTCGTTTTTCCTTGTCCATCATATATTCCCTCATTAATCTGTAGTACCTTCCATAATGTCGTAGTAGGGAAGAACCTTATAAATATTTCGTTAGATGTTTCCAGAAATGCCGGTTTGGTGAAAGCAAAAACGTGAGAAGGTGCTTTAGAAGCTAAATAGGCTTTATGAAGGATCAAAATCTTATATCTATATGTGTTACGCAAGACTTATTTTACACAGCATCCATATATGTTCAATGATGGAGATGTCAGATACCCGAAAAAATTAGGGATTTCGGGAGATATCTCCACTGTTTAGGGGTTTGGAAAAGCCCCCTCAAATTCGGTTGGATTTGTACTTTTTTATGGAAGAAGCGGTTGGATAGGAGGCAATCAATTCATTAATAAGTCCTAACGTAGAAAATTAGCCTCATGTATTTACAAGAAATCTATGGGTATATTGATGCTCACTCTCAAGAATTCATCGGTGATCTTGTCCGACTTGTGAAGCAGCCGAGTGTGTCAGCGAAAGGAGAAGAAATGCAGGAGTGTGCAGAAATCGTGGAGAAAATGATGAGAGAAGTTGGGCTCTCCACAAGAATTATTCCAGAAGAGGAGGGAAACCCCATTGTTTACGGCGAAATAAAATCAGAGACATCAAAAAAGACGCTTTTATTCTATGACCATTACGACGTTCAGCCACCAGAACCACTTGAAGAATGGATTAGCAACCCGTTCAGCGGCGAAATACGCGACGGAAAAATATACGGCAGAGGAGTATCCGACAACAAAGGAAACACTGTATCTAGGCTAAAAGTTGTTCAAGCCTTCCTAGAAACCATAGGAAGCGTCCCAGTTAACATAAAATTCGTAATCGAAGGAGAAGAAGAAATAGGGAGCCCACATTTACCACCCGTCATTCAAAAGCACAAAAACCTCTTTTCAGCCGACGCAGCCATCTGGGAATTCGGAGGCACCAACCGAAAAGGACGCCCCGATGTCTACCTAGGACTAAAAGGCGTTCTATCCGTCGAGTTAAGAGCTAAGGGCGCCAGCAGAGATGTGCATTCCGCGAATGCTCCACTGATTCCCAACCCCGCTTGGCGTCTAGCGTGGGCACTGAACACATTGAAAAACGAAAAAGACGAAATTTTAATCGATGGCTTTTACGACAACGTTGAAACTCCATCCGATGAGGAGATCGAGTGTCTCAAAACTATTCACTATGAGGAAGAGGAAGAAAAGAAAGAGTTAGGGTTAAAGGAGTACCTTCACGGCGTGTCTGGACTAGACGTCCCAAAAGCCTTGTTGTACCAGCCTACATGCACGATCAACGGATTCCTCACAGGATATACAGACGTGGGCTCTAAAACTGTGTTACCGAACAAGGCGATGGCAAAACTAGACTTTAGACTAGTTCCACGCCAGATGCCAGATGAAATCTTCGGCAAACTCGTAAGACATCTAAAAAATCGTGGGTTCGGGGACATTGAAGTGATTAATCACGGCTCAACAGAACCTGTAAAGACACCGATCACCGACAAGTTTGTTCAAACGGTTATAAAAACTGCTGAGAAGGTTTACGGCAAAGAAGCCGCTGTATATCCGACGAGCGCTGCGTCTGGGCCAATGCACCTGTTTCGAAACTGGCTTGGCTATCCTGTTGTTTCAGTTGGGTGTAGCCACGCAGAATCACGTGCACATGCACCTAACGAAAACATCACAGTGGAAGGGTTCATTAAAGGAACAAAATTCATAGCCACGATTGTACACGAGTTTAGTGTGTCCTAAGTTAATGCCTTTGGTCGTGAATTACATGCCATTGAAACCACTTCTTGGTAAGATTCAAGACGAGTTGAGGAAGAGAGAAGAGATTCGAGAAGCAGTTAATAACGACATGCGCAAAGCAACCCGTTTGTCGAAACAATCGATTCTTTTTACGCACCAAAAAAGGTTTGATGATGCAAGGAGGTTGCTTAAGGAAGCAAGCAAGCTGTTTGCCAAACTTCGGAAACTGTCGAAGACCCATCCAGACCTCGTTTACTCTGGTATAGTCAATGCAGCATTTGAGGAATACACTGAAGGACACACGCTTCTCAGGCTGGTTGAGAAAAATCAGTTTGTCGGCCCTGAGGAAGTCGGGGTTCCATCGATCTCCTACGTGCTTGGACTAGTGGACGTCATCGGAGAACTGAGACGTGACGCTCTTGATTCACTTCGAAAAGGGGACCTGAAGACAGCAGAAAACTACCTTCAAATGATGGAACACATTTACGTCGAGCTTACAGCTATGGACGACACCTACTTCCTTGTCCCAGGATTGCGAAGAAAATGCGACATCGTCAGACGTGTAATCGAAGCCACCAGAGGAGACGTTACAATTGATGCCCGAAGAAGCTCGTTAGAAAGTGCCATAAAAAGGCTTACGAAAGTCGTTGAAAGAAAACGTAAAAGTGAAAAAAGCTAAGGCCAGACAATATTCTTAGAGCTAATTGTTTCACCGAGGCTTAAACGAAATTGCCCATCAGACTTAGCCCAAGGTTTTCAGTAGAGAAAGCACACGCTATGCAGTTGCAGTTGTCCAAACTGGTGATACATAAGGATATGCTCCCTGAAACTATCCACTACGTAGCGGGAGTAGATGTTGCATATACAAACAGAATGTCCATTGGCGCCGTGGCTGTTCTTGACTTCGCTTCATTATCACTCATAGAATCACAGGTAGCCCATGTCAAAACAAGATTCCCCTACATCCCCACATTGCTCTCTTTTAGAGAAATTCCGCCAGCCGTTTCAGCCATAAAAAAGTTGCAAGTGCATCCAGATGTTTTTCTAGTCGACGCTCATGGAATCATGCATCCCTATCAACTCGGTTTCGCTGCCCATCTGGGGTTAGTGATAGACAAACCTACGATAGGTGTTGCAAAAAACCCTCTATATGGCAAAGCTGAATCAGCCGCTGATCAAGAATGGGTGCCTATTATGGACAAAGAAAAAATCATTGGTGCCGAGCTTTTCACAAAGGCGGGAAAAGAACCTGTATACGCTAGTATCGGCCACAAAATTTCATTACAAAGAGCCGTAGATATCGTAACTCATTGCACGAAATTCCACAGAATCCCTGAGCCCACATGGAAAGCCCACACAATAGCAAATGAAGAGAAAAGAAAGGCCGACTACATCGGGCTTAAACGGCGTCCATAACAAAATCCTCATTCAATACCAAATTATTGCATGATTCTGGAGATAGAGTGTTTCTTTATCTTCCACATTTCTAGGCTGCAGTATTTTCTTTTTGGCGCAAAAGATATATATCACGTTTGATATCACAGACGATATCTCTGGTGATATGATGTTTGAGCACATGCCACGTCCATTCAGACGGTGGTTAAGGCATACAGCAAGTGTTCCAAAAGGCTTTCTGAGATACTATGTGCTTAAACTTCTAAAAGAGAAGCCTATGTCGGGGTCAGAAATAATAGGAGAGATTGAAAAAGAGACGGATGAACGATGGAAACCAAGTCCAGGCTCAATCTATCCACTTCTATCATGGCTCAAAGATAATGACTATACAAGAGAGCTACCAAAGGAAGAAGAGGGAATAAAACGCTACATGCTCACAGAACAGGGTGAGAAATTCTTTGAAGAACAAACAAAACTAGGAGAAAGACTGCGGAAAAAGTTAGAGCTTCTAGCACCCTTGCCCTTCGGCGGATTCTGGTTCAGCCCACATTCTAAGAAACTAAGTGAAATCCGAGGGCCTGTCAAACGATTCGTTCATGCACTCCTTGACCTCCGGAAAGCTTTAGAGAAAAATCCGACAGAGCAAGCCTTAAAAGAAATTGGAGAATTCTTGAACAGCGCCACTAAAAAAATGGAAGAAATAAGCAAGAAACTCAAAAAAGGAAACTAAACGCGTGATGAGGTGACAAAAATGAGCGCAGTAATCGAAACTCAAAACCTGAAAAAAAAGTATCGAATGGGTAACCTCGATGTCTCCGCGCTTAGCGGAGTAAACCTGCGAGTCGAAACAGGTGAATTCATGTGCATCATGGGGCCATCAGGCAGCGGGAAGACAACCTTGCTCAACCTCATAGGCGCTTTAGACAGACCGACTGAAGGAAAAGTGCTTATAAAAGGAACAGACATTTCCAAACTTAGCGACGATGAACTAGCCGAACTCAGAAATCGCGAGATAGGTTTCGTCTTTCAGTTCTTCAACTTGGTCGCTCGAATGTCAGGTTTGAAAAATGTTGAGTTTCCAATGGCTTTTGCTGGCGTATCAGAGGAGGTGCGAAAAAGAAGGGCAACAGAGCTTCTAGAGAGAGTTGGGTTAGGAGACAGACTTGATCACAAGCCTACAGAGCTAAGCGGCGGAGAACAGCAGAGAGTAGCCATTGCCAGAGCTTTAGTTAACAATCCTTCGGTGGTGCTTTGTGATGAGCCTACTGGAAACGTAGATTCAAAGACGGGTGAAGAAGTTATGGAGATCCTTAGGAAATTGAATAGGGAACAGCAACAAACATTCGTGATAGTCACTCATGACCCTCTAGTAGCCAAATCCGTTGATCGCATAGCACATATGCAAGATGGTATGATTGTAAGGGAAGAAATACTCAGGTGATGAATCATGTCTAGAAAGATAATTTCAACAATTTTGGCATTATGCCTTCTAATGTTGTTCGTTCTGAAGTATCCGCAACTTTCTCTTGCGTATGAGAACCCATTATTGGAAGTCAATGCCACTGGACGCTACCTTACAGCTGGGGGCGAGAACGAGATGAGCATTTCCATCGAAAACGCCGGCGAGTCAAACGCGTACGACGTTAAGGCAGCTTTGACTGTTCCTTCAACTGTCTCCGGAATATCCATTGTGGATGAATCATACGCGGTGTTTGAGAAGATAGTCTATTTCACTCCTGACGCAATGGTGTGGATGCATCCTGTTTTGTATGTTGAAGGTAACTGTCCACTCGGAGCTTACTCCCTAACGCTCCAGCTAGAATACACTGACACTTCGGATAAAGTGTACGTTGACAGTGTGCAAATCGGCGTTGTAGTTGACGCTATAAAGCCTTCAAATCCGTTGTTGGTGATCAGCGTCACTGGGTATGACCTTACAGCTGGAGATGAGAATGAGATAAGCATTTCAATCACAAACATCGGGAAGACAAACGCGTATGATGTTAAGGCAGCTTTGACTGTTCCTTCAACTGTCTCCGAAATCTCAATTGTGAAGGAATCTTACATGACGTTTGACGTAATTTACATGGCGTTTGACGTAATACATCACATAGAAACGGTGTGGATGCATCCTGTTTTGTATGTTGAAGGTAACTGTCCACTCGGTGCTTACTCCCTAACGCTCCAACTAGAATATACCGACACTTCAGATAAAACGTACATTGACAGCGTGCAGGTCGGCGTTGCCGTCAACTCCGTCAAGCCAACAGAGCGTACAAGGATTGCTATTCAAAACTTCCAAGTGACCCCCACCAAGGTTTTTCCAGGTAATGAATCAGCTGTGAAACTGGAGCTGAAGAATTGGGGATCAAACGCTTACGACGTTCAAGCGAAGCTGACAATCGACTCTCAGAGCCCATTCGTCTCTCTTGATCCCACGCTCGTTTTTGTGGGAGACTTGAGATTGAACCAAACCGCAACGGTTGTTTATAATCTTAGTGTCAGCGGAGATGCAGAGGTAAAACTTCACAGGCTTCCATTAGTCATCTCTTACTATGACGTAAACGACCAGCCAGATAGTCTAACCGAAGATATATCAATACGTGTGCACAGCATCATTGGCTTCCGCTTGCTCGACATTCAGCCTTCAATTATAACAGCGGAACCTGGCGAAACGGTGACTATCGAGGCTGATCTGCTTCTGCTGGGAACCGAAACCGTTGAATTTGTTGAAATCGAAATCGTTGAGAACCGTTCAATCGGCCCCTTCTTATCAATTTCTCAAAGTTACGAGTACATCGGCCGCGTAGACCCCGACAGCCCGGTCCTATTTAATATCCAGTTCGTGGTCGACTCGAATGCTACTGCTGGAAGCTATACTCTTCAGATAAGAGTCAACTGTTGGGATGGATATAATCAACAACGCCAAACCGTGATTGGGCTACCCGTTGTCGTTAACGAGTCCTCGAATCAGAACGCCGCATCTAGTTCAACATTGTGGGATGTAATCTGGATCGCAATCAGGATATTATTCGGTGTGAAACCATAGGGGTCTGTATATGAAGCTTTGGGACATCGCCCTCATGGCCACGGACGGAATAAAAGATCGCAAGTTCAGAGTAGCCCTCAACGTGACGGGTATATTGATAGGAATCTCAGCCATAGTAGCTCTCCTCTCCATCACAGAAGGGATGAGCGTATCCATAAACCAGCAGATGGAGCTTCTGGATCCCACCACGATAATTGTCATACCCGGAAGCTTCATGGGAATGCCTGGACAAAGAGGTGAAACGTCCAGTCTAGGAGGTGGAGCTACACTGACTTTGAGAGACACCGACCGAATAGAAAGAATATCAGGCGTGGCTATGGCAACTTCGGTGATAAGCAAGACGGCGAAAATCCAAATAGGTGGCTATTCAGACTCTGTAACGGTTACAGGCATGGTCCCAGAAGAGTATACCCAAGCTTTTGCCACCATAGAGGTGGTGGAGGGCAGGTTCCTACGGGGAAGCGATAGCATGTCTACGGTATTAGGAGCTACAGTTGCTCACCCTCAACACCTTGAGGAACCCATAGCCCGCCTTGGAAGTCGCGTAACTTTAGACATTACAGGACAGGAAGAAAAGACGACTAGCACTCTCAGAGTGACTGGGATTCTAGAAGAAGTTGGAGGAGGAATGATGTTTAGCTCTGCAGATACCCAAATATACACTACCTTCACAACGGCACAACGGATTTTCCACACCGGCAACACAGTCGACCGGATTATAGTAAAAGCCGAGAGCGTGGAATCCATCGACAAGATTACAAGAGAAATCGAAGATGAACTCGGCGAAGATGTGATGGTAATATCGTCTGAGGCTATTGCAGGGATGGTGGGAAGCGTAATGACGATAATGGAGGCGATACTGGGTGGAATAGCCGCAATCTCCTTAATTGTTGCAGGAGTTGCGGTCATTAACACTATGACAATTTCAGTTATGGAGCGGACACGTGAGATAGGAGTGATGAAAGCACTAGGTGCGAAAAGCAGGGATATATTGATGATGTTTCTCACCGAATCCTTACTGACGGGATTAATCGGAGGCGTGATCGGCGTAGTTTTCGGGGTCTTCCTCGGCCAGATAGCGTCAACCGTCTTGGCGCTTACGATGGATGTTCCTCTAACATCTGTGCCATCACTGGAAGTTGGAGTAATTGGGATAGTATTTGCGGCCATAACTGGAACCCTGTCCGGGCTTTACCCTTCTAGGAAAGCATCAAAGCTAGCTCCCGTGGAGGCTTTAAGATATGAATAAAATAGAAAATGGAAAAATGAGTTTCATAAAAGAAATCATAGGATGCCTAACCTCTCCTCAAAGTTCATTCAGATCAATACTAGAGAACCCAAGCCTCATGAAGGCGACAGCCTTGATCCTCACGATAGCCATCTTCGCGGCGTGGGCAAGCTTCAATTACACAGGAAAGCTTCCTACGAGCTTCTTTGTTGACCAACGACCAGGAGGAATTATCAATCCTGAGCAACTCCGTCAAGCCTCAATGACTATAAATGCAACACTCGGATTAATCAGCGTCTTCGGAACTTGGCTAATAAGTTCAGCCCTTATTCATGGTTTTTCAAACCGCCTCGGGAGAAAGGGTACCTTCAAAAGCATGCTAACATTAGCTGGATACGCATCAACACCTCTCCTCATACAACAAGTACTCCGCCTCGCAGACTCGTTCACTGCCAGTCAAGAAGGAATACTCCAACTTGCAACAGGCCTTCAGATATCGACCTATCCTCTTCTTAACACAATTGCAGACGCAACCATGAACATTTTCACCATTTTCCGACTCTGGTCGATAGTTCTCCTTGTAATTGCTATCCGTGAAAACTACAAAATGTCGACTGCGAGATCGATAGTTATCGTGGCTACGTCATTTATCTTAACAGCTTTTCTTTCGGTGTTCCTTCCCTTAAAGTAAAATCATCGATGCCCTCCTTGTCGGAAAATCCCTGAGCCCATTCGAATGGCACATATAACCTCGAATGAAGAGAAAAGTAAAACGTAGCAAGATATCCTTTCTAACAAAAAACTCGACAAGCATAAAATAAGAGTAAGACGATGGTTGTAGATTGACGGAGGAGTACTTTTGGACCCTCGACTTGAGAAAATCGTGGAAAAAATAAGGGATAAATCGCTTCGGGAAAAAGTATCTTCACTCATCGAAAACCCTTTGGTCGAAATAGAGGGAAAAGTGTACACTGGTTTACCTCTAAATAGATCACCTGCCGGCTTGTCCCGTCATCACAGTTATCCCGGAGGCTTTCTTGAACACACGATAGCTTCAACTGAAATCGCCTTAACGCTCTGCAAGGTCATCGAGAAAATCTATCACGGGAAGATCGACAGAGACCTGGTAATCGCAGGGATGGTTTTGCACGACATCTTCAAGCCGTTAACCTACGAAGAAGAGAAAAACGGAACCTATACAACAACACCTTTAGCTGAACGATTAGACCATCTGACACTCGCCGTTTCAGAACTGATTCGAAGAGGCTTCCCCCTTAACCTGATCCACATAGTTTGTGCACATCATGGAGGTACAGCAGGACCTATTTGGCCAAGAACAACAGAAGCATTAGTTTGCCACCTAGCAGACGTCACAGATTCTCGACTAAACGGCGAGGTGCTCAGAGCAGCCAGATACCTTTCAAGAACGGCTACGGGCGAGGAACTACACATTACCACATCGAAGGAAGCCTTCGAAATAGTCCACTCGAAAGTGGTCGAAGGTTGGAACGGAGTAAAGAAAACTGTGGAGAAGATAAGACAGGCTTAATGTGTGATTTTCACCTCAGCAGAATTATCTTCGCGTCGAGCGTTTCAGTGTTCAGTGTGGCTATCGTGGATCTTCCTGTCACGTAGCCACAGACTTCCCCTGGGTTTATGACAAGTGTTTTTCCCTTTCTGTAAGTTTTCGCCATGTGTGTGTGACCATGTACTATCACGTCGTGGCTCTCTGCGTCGATGAGTGAATGAAGCAGCTCCTCGTCTTTGCCATGCAACATTGCAATTCTTAGGTCATCGATTTTAACTTCGGCGAACGCTCCACGAAGGTCGAATCCGTGTTCTGCAAACTTCTTTCTCAGTAGTTCATGATCGCCGTCGTTATTGCCAAAAATCCCAATTAGATTGGCTTTTGAGAGTTTAAAGCGTGGAATTACAAAGCCTGCGATGTAGTCTCCGGCGTGCAACACCAATTCAACTTTTTCTTCGTTTAGCCTTTTCACAGCTTTGTCTACTAGAGGCAGATTGTCATGTGTGTCCGCCATTATTCCTATAATCATATCCTCTCACCATAATGTAGTTTTAACATCTTTACGCATAAAGAGTATTACTTTTAAAAATGCCTATCCTAAATTCATCTGATTTCTCTCTTCCCTAAAAGCTTCTTCCCGTACTCACAGCCTTCATCAAATGATGTCAAGCTCAACTTTTCAGCTCTCTTGGGAACACTACTGAGAATAGCCTTTTTCATGGTCCCCGCGTTCACAAAATTGGTTACGGAAGTGAAAGTGCCGACCATAACAACGTTGGCAACGATTGTTGAATACATGCATACAGGTCTTGCTTGCATAGCAGAACAAGTCAAGACCTTTACGTTTGTAAACCTTTATATCCAAGCGAAATCCCTAATGCATTCGTATCTTGCCAAAAAGTACTTGGGTGAAATCGGAGAAAAATTATGTTGCAGAGGCTTAAACAAAGTGGCTGAGGAGGAGAATGTGTGTGGGGAAAAGTATAACTCAAAAGATATTGGAGGAACACATAGTAGAGGGAAAATTTGAACCTGGCAAAGAAATAGCTATTAGAATTGACCAGACTTTGACACAGGATGCAACCGGAACCATGGCCTATCTTCAATTTGAGGCAATGGGAACGTCAAGGGTCAAAACTGAGCTTTCTGTGAGTTATATAGATCACAATACAATCCAAGCAGGGTTTGAGAATGCAGATGACCATCGCTATCTTCAGTCAATTGCAGCTAAATACGGCATCTTATTGTCGAGAGCGGGAAACGGAATTTGCCATCAAGTTCACCTTGAACGGTTTGGAAAACCAAGAAAAACATTGTTAGGATCCGACAGCCATACACCAACTGCAGGTGGATTAGGGATGATCGGTATTGGAGCTGGAGGATTGGATGTTGCAGTTGCCATGGGAGGTGAACCCTTCTATCTTACATGCCCAAAGGTAATCAAAATAAATTTGAAGGAAAAACTAAGGCCATGGGTTTCTGCAAAAGATGTGGTTCTAAAGGTTTTGAAGATTTTCACTACAAAAGGCAATGTTGGTTGCGTGTTTGAATATGGTGGCGAGGGAGCAAAAACGCTTTCTGTTCCTGAGAGAGCAACCATAACAAATATGAGTGCGGAATGTGGAGTTACTACTTCCGTTTTTCCATCTGATGAAATTACAAAACAGTTTCTAAAAGTTCAAGGCAGAGAAAAGGATTGGGTTGAAGTCCAAGCTGATGAAGATGCTGAATATGATAGAGTTGTTGACATCGATCTGAGTGAGATAGTTCCACTTGTAGCTTGCCCACACAGCCCTGGGAATATCAAGACAGTGAGAGAGTTGGAGGGAATGGAAGTAAATCAAGTGTGTATTGGAAGCTGCACCAATTCTTCCTACAAAGATTTGATGACTGTTGTGAAAATACTGAAAGGAAAAAAAGTCCATCCGTCTGTCAGCTTCGTTATTTCCCCCGGCTCAAAGCAAGTACTTGAGAACCTTGCCAGGGAAGGAGCATTAGCAGATCTACTATCTAGCGGAGCGCGAATTACAGAGCCCGTCTGCGGATTCTGCATTGGAAACAGCCAATCGCCTCAAACAAATGCTGTATCAATTCGTACATCCAATAGGAATTTCCTCGGTCGCTCTGGAACAAAAAGTGCGAACCTATATCTAACAAGCCCTGAAACAGCTGCTGCAACAGTCATTACGGGGAAAATGACAGATCCGAGAGACCTTGGAATGGATTATCCTCAAGTAGAGATGCCTGAGAAATTCTATATAGATGACAGCATGATTATTCCTCCTTCGGACAAACCAGAGCAGGTTCAGATACACCGGGGTCCAAACATTGGAGAACCACCATCTAATCCTCCGATGCCAGCTAACATCTCTGGAATTGTCACCATCAAGGTAGGAGACAAAGTCACTACAGATCATATCATTCCAGCTGGAAGTAGGATGAAATACCGGTCTAACGTGCCTAAATACTCTGAGTTCGTATTTGAAATAGTAGATGACACCTTCTACAAAAGAGCTGTGGAATACAGAGATAAAGGAAAACACAACATCATTGTAGGAGGACTAAGCTATGGTCAAGGTTCTTCACGGGAGCATGCAGCTCTATGTCCAATGTTTTTAGGAGTAAAAGCGGTCATCGCGAAATCTTTTGAAAGAATACATTCAGCAAATCTAATCAATTTTGGAATCATTCCATTAACCTTCAAATCAGAATCTGACTATGACGAAATAGACTCTGGAGATGAAATCGAGATTCCCAATATTAGGGAATTGATATCAAAAAATGAGCCCTTGATCGTAAAAAATCCTGCAAAGAGAAAAGATTTTGAGGTCAACTATGAACTATCAGAAAGACAACGCAATATTCTTCTTGCTGGTGGAATGCTTTCTTACATCAAAAGTAAATAGACCAGTTGAACGGAATTGACGGGAGGTAGAAAAAATGGCTCAAAGAGGAATACGTGAATATCACGGAAAGAAAATGATGGCAAAATATTGGTCTGAATATTTTAAAGACCTTGAAAAATACGAGGGAGAAGTAGCGTTGGTTGATCCGAAAACAACCATGGATGACCTCACCAAACAAAATCCTTGGTTGAAAAAAGAAAAATTGGTGGTAAAGCCGGATCAACTATTTGGAAAAAGAGGGAAACACAATCTCATACTTCTTAATGCTACATTTGAGCAGGCAAAGAACTGGATCAAGGAGCGAATGAGTAAGGAAATTACAATAGGAAAAGTGACAGATAGACTCTCCCATTTTCTAGTCGAACCCTTCGTTCCCCATGATAAGAACAAGGAATATTATGTCGCCATAACCTCCAATAGAGAAGGAGACGCCATCCATTTCTCAGCTCATGGAGGAGTAGACATTGAGGAAGTTTGGGACACCGTTGTGACCATACAGGTTCCCATACTCTCCAGCATTGAGGACATTAAAATAAAGGAGAAACTACCCAGAGATATTCCTGACGAAGAAAAGGGCATGGTTACCAAGTTCATCAAAGGGTTGTTCAAATTTTACTCTGACCTTGGTTACGCCTATCTCGAAATAAATCCCGTAGTAGTAACCAAGGGAGGCTTTATACCTGTAGATACGGTTGCACGCCTCGATGACACAGCCCAATTTGCATGTGGGAAGAAATGGGGCGACATAGAATTCCCAGCACCTTTTGGAAGAAGTCTTACCAAGGAAGAAAAATTCATTAAGAATATCGATGAAAAAAGCGGTGCTTCTTTAAAACTAACCGTATTGAACCCAAAAGGCAGAGTCTGGACAATAGTAGCCGGCGGTGGCGCCAGCGTCGTCTATACAGACACCATTTTTGACCTAGGTTTTAAAGATGAACTAGCCAATTATGGAGAATACAGCGGGAATCCATCTACAGATGAGACATATCAATATGCCAAGACGATCATTGATCTCATGACAAGGGAAAAAGATCCGAGAGAAAAAATCCTAATTATTGGAGGCGGTATTGCAAATTTCACTGATGTTGCCAAGACTTTCACAGGCATAATAAATGCTTTGAAGGAATACAAGCAAAAACTCATTGACAACAGAGTCAAGATTTATGTTCGCAGAGGTGGGCCAAACTATCAAGAAGGATTAAAAAACATGAAAGAACTTGGCAAGACCCTCGGCGTTCCCATCGAAGTATTTGGACCTGAGGCACATATGACATCAATAGTTCCAATGGGACTTACGGAAAAAGCGCGCGTGTGATAACAATGAAGGATTATAAATTATTTGATAAAAACACGCAGGCCATTATTTTTGGATATCAGGAAAGAGCTATTCAAAGGATGCTTGACTTCGACTATGCGTGTGGAAGGGAGACCCCTAGCATTGCTGCAATTGTTAATCCAACAAGAGGTGGATATCATAAATGTTTCTGGGGATCTGAAGAAATCATTCTACCAATGTATACAACCATTGAAGAAGCATCCAAGAATCATCCCCAAGCTGAGGTGATGGTAAATTTTGCATCGTTTAGATCAGCCTATCCTAGGACAAAAGAAGCCTTTGAAATTGATAATATACGCACGGTTGCGATAATTGCTGAAGGAATCCCTGAAAGATACACAAAAGAGCTCATTGCAATTGCGAAACAGAAAGGAAAGTGGATAATTGGTCCTGCAACAGTTGGCGGGATTAAGGGAGGAGCTTTCAAAATAGGCAATACCGGCGGCATGATTGATAACATCATAGCATCTCGCTTGCACCGACCCGGAAGTGTTGCGTTTGTATCAAAATCAGGGGGATTACTAAACGAATTAAATAATATCATTTCCCGAAACAGCGATGGCGTCTATGAGGGCATAGCTATTGGTGGAGATCTTTATCCAGGCAGTACTTTCAAAGATCATATAATGAGATATGAAAAGGATCCAGATGTAGCTATGATCGTTCTCCTCGGTGAGGTTGGAGGTAAAGATGAGTATGATGTTGTAGATGCACTAAAGAAGAGAGCGATCACAAAGCCTCTGGTGGCATGGTGCATAGGGACATGCTCCAAAATGTTTCCAACAGGGGTACAGTTTGGTCATGCTGGAGCAAAAGCAAGAACAGATTTGGAAACAGCTGATGCAAAAAATAAGGCTTTGAGAGAAGCAGGTGCCATTGTTCCGGATTCCTTCGATGATCTTGGTCAAAAAATCAAAGAAACTTTTAGCAAGCTAGTGAAAGAGGATAAAGTTAAGCCCAAGCCTGATAGAGAGCCGCGGGTGGTACCTATGGATTTAAGCATGGCTCTGGCTGAGGGTAAAATAAGGGTGCCAACCCATTTCATTAGTACAATTACCGATGAGAGAGGGGATCAACCCCTGTATGCTGGTATACCATTAACTGAAGTTATTGAAAATGGCTATGGAATCGGTGGGGTCATTGGGCTTCTCTGGTTCAAGAAAAAATTTCCCAAATGGGCTAGAGGTTTTATTGAACTGGTCTTGCAGATAGTGGCTGATCATGGTCCCGCAGTATCAGGTGCTCACAATGCCATTATAGCTGCAAGAGCGGGAAAAGACCTTATATCCTCCTTAGTAAGCGGTCTTTTAACAATCGGCCCACGATTTGGAGGGGCCATTGATGGAGCAGCCTACTGGTTCAAAAAGTTTCATGATGAGAAAAAGGAGCCAGATGAGATGGTTAGTGAGATGAAGGAAGTGAACATACTAATTCCTGGAATTGGCCATCGTGTTAAGTCCGTGATAAATCCGGATAAAAGAGTAGAGATGCTCAAAAAATACGCAAGGGAGAATTTCCCGAAAACGGAATATCTGAACTATGCTCTGAAGGTTGAGAGAATAACCACTGCAAAGAGAGATAATCTAATTCTGAATGTTGATGGGTGCGTAGGGATTTTGTTCCTTGACCTACTCAACAGCCTAGACTTCTCAGAGAAGGAAATCAGCGACATCATTGAAACCGGAGCATTAAACGGGCTATTTGTACTCGGACGCAGTATTGGATTCATGGGTCATATCCTAGATCAAAAACGCCTTAAAACAGGGCTGTACAGACATCCGTGGGATGATATACTTTATGCGTCTCCTAAAAAAGAAAAATTGAAAGAAGAAGCAAAAAAATGGGGGGATTAAAAAATGAAGGAAGAAATTGAAGAAGCGAAGGAGCATTTTGGAAAGCTACTGGAAGAACAGCTTGAAAGAGTCGAACGCATGAAAAAAGCAGAGGAATGGAT
>CAZKWF010000001.1:0-176327 GCA_964556565.1 uncultured Candidatus Bathyarchaeia archaeon | reverse complement strand
CCTAGGCATTTCGGAATAGTCGATAAATATCACTCTCTTAGGCTTTTTATACCCAGCAATCTTGCCCCTACACCATTCAACAATTTCTTCGCTCGTTGACTTTTCACCGTCCCTTAAAACAACGACCGCCGTGACAGCTTCACCCCACCTATCATCTGGAAGCCCTACCACAGAAACGTCGCGAACTTTCGGATGCTGAGAGATTATCTCTTCAACCTCTGAGGGGTAGACGTGTTCACCCCCTGTAATGACCATATTGTCCTTGCGGTCAACAATGTAATAATAACCTTCTTCATCACGCTTGACCAAGTCACCAGCGCTAAAAAATTCGCGTCTGAACGAGGCTTTAGTTTTTTCAGGCATCTTGTAGTACTCGTCAAACATCATTTGCCCCCTAGAATACAGCTCGCCAATTTCTCCTACCTCAACCTCATGACCATTCTGGTCTAATAGCTTGATTGAATCTACTCCCAGACATTCTCTACCCATTGATCCAATTTTTCTGAGCTGGTCCTCAGGTTTAAGTATGGTGACTAAACCAGCTTCAGTGGAGCCGTAGCCCTCATATAGCTCAACATTGGGGAAACATTCTAGGATTCCACGTTTTATCCTGCCTCTAGCAGGAGCCGAGGAGCACAACAGTTTGTGCAGCGAGCTTGTGTTGAAACGTTGACGGTTCTCTTCTGGAATTTCCAAAATGAGACTGTAGTGAGTTGGAATCAGTGAGGTGAAGGTAATTTTCTCTCTGTCTACAATGCTCAACAACTCAACAGGATCGAACCCTTTGTCTCTGCCAACGAATAGAGAGGCGCCGATATAGAGAAATAGAAGCCCGTAGAAGGTTGAATTTACATGAAAGAGAGGCATAATAATCATTCCGTAATCTTTCTCTGAAAAACCGAATTCCACAGCGTTGATTAAGAAAAACGCGGCATAAGATTCGTGGGATCGAACAACGCCCTTGGGGAACCCCGTAGTCCCGGAAGTGTAAATTTGAGCCCATGTGTCCTTGCTGTCAACTTTTACATCGGGCTCATGGTCAAGAGAGTCTGCAATCAAGTCCTCATAATTCATGTAGTCCTGAGGGGTTGTTTCACCAACAACTATGTAGTTCTTGCTGTCAATTTTATGAAATGTCGGACGAAACTGGTTAATCGCATTAGCAAACTCTTCATAGACGATCATGGCTTTTGCATCTGAGTCATCAACAACGTACTCAATTTCCCTTCCAACGTAACGCCAGCTAACTGGTGTAGCCACTAGCCCAGCTTTGGCAAAAGCGCAGTAAATCTCGACGAACTCGGTGCAGTTGTAAAGCATAACAGCGACACGGTCGCCCCTACGCAAACCCATGTTTAGGAGGCCATTAGCCAGTTTGTTTGTTCTAACATTCAGCTCTGAATATGTCCGCGCCTTGTCGCACCAATCTTTGACAGCTAGTTTCGTGGGATGTTTCTTAGCATGAACATCCAAGATCTCTCCCAAGTTCAACCAAGGCATGACTCATTTCACCTTCTAAACATTAATCAAAGAGCTCTGTTGGACTTTAAAATATTACTAATCCAAGAAAACAATGCTTGTGGAGTTTTCTCCTACACACGCCCTTTTTTCTGTTTCATCTTAATGTCATGTCAAAATGCTGGTAGCTGTTTTATGGTTCCTTGAATCATGAAGTACATACCTAGTGCGGCGACGAAAAGTCCGAGGATTATTGATATTTTTCTATGCCATGGGTTTATGTACTCGCCATATTTGTAGATTACGTATGATACGGGAGTGTAGTAGGCTAGGTCTCCGAGCCAGTGACCTATTGTGACTATAACGATTCCTATTGTTCCCATAACCTCGTAGCCTTGAAGCAGCAACAACAAGCCTGCGGTGGCCCACCATAGAGGCTGAGTTGGGTTGAAGGCTGTGTAGAAAACTCCACCGAGTATAGATGAGTTGATCTTGGACTGTTCAACCTTAACTTCTCTGCTTCTTCTTTTAATCATAAAGGCACCCATCAGAATTAGCACAAAACCTCCAGCTACATAAATGAAGACTTCATGCTGTGTCATTACACTACCTAGCCCTAGGAGAATCAGACAGATTACTAGTGCTTCCCATAATGCATGTCCAACAATAGTAAGATGCCCGGTTATCTTACGCTTTCTAGAGGAATCCAGAATGACAAAAGCCAAAAGAGGGCCTGGAATAATGGCGCCCCCGAGCCCAACAATGAAGCCAAGAAAGAGAAGAGCCAGAAGTTCGAATATTGCTAATGCCTCACTCTTAAGTTTTTGATATTCAACGAATATTTGCTAACAATTCTATTAAAACTTGAGTTGTTTTCAGTCATTATCGCTGGGAAGCTTCCCATCCTTTCTTGTCCGTCTCTTCATTTTGCTCCTTAATCCTCCTAAATTGAGATGATACTCTGAACTGAACTTAGCAGAGTCCGAGCGTAGCGAGGTGTGCGCGTAGAGCACCCTCAACTGGAAAGCCTTATGGCTGAAAGTACACAAGCTTGAGCGAAATTTCAAGGAAATATCGTGAACACTAATCCAAGAAAATATATAGCTCTACGGCATTTCTTCTCTACCTCTGAAAGGAGAATTTAGAAATGAAAGTTCGAAAAGTAGCGGTCCTTGGAGCCGGGTTAATGGGTCACGGCATAGCCCAAGTTGCAGCTCAAGTGGCGAAGTTCGAGGTCAACCTCAGAGACATCAACCAAGAATTCTTGGACGAAGGAATGTCCATGATAAACACTAGCTTACAAAGATTCTTGAAGAAAGGCGTAATCACAGAGAACGAAGTTAATGAAACTTTGGGGAGAATTCATCCAATCTTGGACCTAAAAGAAGCTGTGGCTGATGCAGACCTAATTATTGAGGCTGTTCCAGAGAATGTGAAGTTGAAGAAAAGTGTACTTTCGGAAGTTGATAAATTCGCGAAGCCTGATGCCGTTTTAGCTTCAAACACCTCTTCTATAAGCATAACAGAACTCGCTTCAGCCACAAGTCGCCCGGAGAAGTTCTGTGGGCTACACTTCTTTAATCCGCCGCAACTGATGAAACTGATAGAGATTATCCGTGGGGCGAAAACTTCGGATGAGACCATAGACTTAGTAGTTGATGTTACTAAGAAAATGGAGAAAGATCCAGTTGTAGTGAAAAAGGATTGTGCAGGCTTCATTGTGAACAGAATTTTGGTTCCAGCATTGAACGAGGCCATTTCTCTTGTTTGGGAAGGAATAGCCGAGCCAGAAGACATAGACAAGGCGATAAGACTTGGACTGAATTGGCCGATGGGCCCCATAAAATTGGTCGACTACCTTGGATTGGACACAACTCTTTCCATAGCTGAAGTTTTGCGAAATGACCTTGACCCAAAATACAGCCCATGCCCACTGCTAAGACAAATGGTTCGAGCGGGGCTTCTCGGAAGAAAGACTGGTAAAGGCTTCTATGACTGGACAAAGCGGTGAAAACTTATGAAATTCACGAACCTTCTATATGAGAAAAAAGATGGAATAGCAACTATAACCATAAATCGCCCAAAAGCTCTGAACGCGCTAAACGAGGAGACTCTTCCAGAGTTTCTTTCAAGTCTTGAAGATGCGGAAAAGGACAAAAAAGTTAGGGTCATAGTGATTACTGGAGCTGGTGAAAAAGCCTTTTGCGCCGGTTTAGACCTCAAAACGGTGAAGGATATCAGCGTAATAAAAGCGGTGGAGACCTCAAGACTTGGACAAAAATTGACTTTGGCGATTGAAGAGCTTGGAAAGCCCGTGATTGCAGCCATCAACGGCTACGCCCTCGGGGGAGGCTTAGAACTCGCAATGGCATGCGACATTAGGATAGCGTCGGAAAACGCCAGAATTGGACAGACAGAGGTAAATGTTGGATTGATTCCTGGTTGGGGAGGAACACAACGTCTGCCACGACTTGTTGGAAAGGGAATAGCTAAAGAGCTTGTATTCACTGGGAAGATGATTGACGCCAAAACGGCTGAAAGAATTGGCTTGATTAACATGGTTGTGCCACCAGAAAAGCTCAAATCAGCCGTTGAGGAATTCGCCAAAGTAATCATGAGCAAGCCTCCAATCGCTATAAAGCTAGCCAAAGAGCTCATCAATAGCAGCATTGAAACAGATCAAGGGACGGGGCTAGTGCACGAAGCAGAGGCCTTTGGAATATTGTCTTCGACAGAGGACTATAGAGAAGGCGTATCAGCGTTCATAGAGAAAAGAAAACCAGAATATAAAGGAAAATAACCATAGTCTTTACTAGTGATTTCGATGAAACCAGTTGCTATCGTTGCTGGAGGTGAGGCAAAGGCTGGCAGAAGAGAGGCCAGCTGGAGAGACCTAGTGCAAGAAGCAGGAAAAGCATTGTTTGAGGATGTTGACAATTTATCGCCGAAGGATGTTGACTCCATCTTTGTTGGAGCGGCTCAGCCTGAGAGATTTGCTTTTCTGTCTTATGTGGCTCCTTTGGTTGCTGAGCATATTGGTGTGACTCCTAGGAAGGTTATTGCGAGGACGGAGCTTGCCTGTGTTTCTGGACAGGCGGCGATCCGTTATGCGTGGAACTGTGTTGCCACGGGCATGTCTGACATAGCTGTTGCTATTGGGGTGGAGAAGATGTATCCGCCTGACATGGCTGAGGCTCAGACGACTATGACTTGCGTTTTGGATCGAGAATGGGACGGAGTCAACTGCTTTTCGGCACCTCCCATCTTTGCTGTGACGGCTCAGAGGCACATGTATGAGTTTGGCACCACCAAGGAACAGATGGCTTTGGTTTCCGTGAAAAATCATCATTACTCTTCTTTGAATCCAATTGCTCATCTTCAGAAAGAGGTCACTGTTGAAGCAGTACTAAAATCGCCGGTGGTGGCTCCTCCGCTTAACCTTTTTGATTGTTGTCCTATGACGGATGGGTCAGCTGGGGTTATTCTGGTTCGGGCTGAGGATGCGAAGAAGTACACGGATACGCCGATGTATCTCATCGGATCTGGTCAGTGTGCTATTGGGAATGTGATTAATAATTTGGCGAGTTTAAGTGAGTGGGTTCCGCTTAAGCTGGCGGCTGAGGAGGCTTGGAGAACCGCGAAGATCACTAAGGATGACGTGGACATCGCTGAGGTTCATGATTGCTTTACGATTTCTGAGATTATGGAGTACGAGGGACTTGGATTTTGTGAGAAGGGTAAGGGTGGGAAGTTCATTGAGGACGGTGAACCGTACATAGGTGGTAAAGTAGCCGTGAACCCAAGTGGTGGGATTATGGGTTGCGGGCATCCTTTGGGTGCGACTTCCATTTATCATACTTTTGAGATACTGAAGCAGTTCAGAGGAGATGTTGACAAGGGAAGGTATGTTAAAGGTGCCGACATCGGGATTCAGCACAGTTTGAGTGGGGCGGCTAATCAGCATTCTATATTGGTCTGTTCGAGGGAGAAGAGATGAGTAAAGTGAAGATTGAGAAGATTAAGCGTCCAGAAAAGATTGGGCTTCCGTTCATGCTGGATTTCTATCCGTTGCAAGATGAGAAGAACACCAAGATCAGCCAGTTCTTTAAGAGCCTTAAGGAAGGACACCTAACTACAACGAAGTGCAAGAAGTGCGGAAAAGTCTTGTGGCCTCCAAGAATTATGTGCCCTGAATGTCATTCTGAAAGCCTCAAATGGGTCGACTTGGGCGCCGAAGGCGAATTATATGCTTTCACTGAGATAAAGCTTGGCGCTCCATTGGGTTTTGTCGAAGACGTACCCTTCTGCGTCGGCATAGTAAAAATCAGCGGTTTACTCATATCGGCCAGAATCGACGACGCCAAATATGAAGACCTCAAAATCGGAGATAAGGTTAGGCTCAAAGTAGTCGAGCTGGAAGACGGCAGGGTCTTCTACAGATTCCTAAAAGCTAATGGATAATGGTCTCCCCTCTTCCTTTACATCCCTTCTCTTTGGGTTCAACATAATCGTTTTATCTTTTTCTTCCACGCTCCAATTAGTTCTTTCAGCTATGCTATAAGAGCACGCGTTCTTTTTCCTGTCATCTCTCAAAAACAACCGATAAATTTATATGAAGAATAATACATATGAAAAATACTTCATCAGAAGAAGAACTCAAAACAATCCTTGGATAAACGAAAAAGTGGAATGTTTATGAAGAAAGGACTAAGTGAAACCTGCTACAGATTCTTCACAAATCTATCAAACCCCACAAGGCTAGCTGCACTAGAGAAGTTGATGAAAAGATCGATGAGTGTAACTGAGCTTGCTGATTCCCTTGGGCAAGAACAGAGTATGATTTCTCATAACCTTAAACCACTACTTCAATGCAATTTCGTTTACATTAAGAGACAGGGGAAAAAGCGCATCTATTCTGTAAATTACGAAACTATAGACGCACTCTTCAAGATAGTTGAGAATCATGCCAAGAAGTTCTGCCCAACGAGCGGAAAGTGCCTCATAAAGGAGAATTAAGATGGTAATCAGAAAAATCGTACACATAGACGAAGAACTTTGTGATGGCTGTGGCAATTGCATCCCAAACTGCGCGGAAGGAGCCATCCAAATCGTCGATGGAAAGGCAAGGATTGTCAAAGACATATATTGCGATGGCCTTGGAGCCTGCTTAGGACACTGCCCTAAAGGAGCTATAAGCATTGTCGAGAGGGAGGCTGCTGCATTCGACGAGAAGGCTGTTCAAAACCATTTATCAAAGAAGGAAAATACAATTAGAAGAGACAGAAAATCTGCTCTGCGACAGTGGCCCGTCAAACTAAACCTCGTGCCCTTGGAGGCACCCTTCTATGAAGGTGCCGATTTACTGATTACAGCCGATTGCGTTCCTGTTGCTTATCCTGATCTTCACGACTCTCTACTATCGGGAAAGAAAATAATGATAGGATGCCCAAAGTTCGACGATGCTAGAGCCTACGCTCACAAGCTCGGAGAGATACTTAAGCGAAACAATGTGAAGAGCATAACTATCGCTCACATGGAAGTCCCTTGTTGTTCTGGTCTGAAGTGGGCTGTAGACAAGGCAGTTGAAGCAGCAGAGAAGCAGATACCCATAAGGCGTCATGTCATAACGATAGAGGGCGAAATGAAGTGAGCTCCAAGTTTAGATCCGTGCCGAAGAACCCGCAAACCTGCCCAGGTTTACGGAATTTTCTGAGACCGACCTTGAAATATGTGAAATGCCATCTTTGCGGTGGCGATGTAGAGATCTGGAGCGACGAAGATGTAGGCACTTGCTCTAAATGCGGAGCCGAATGGAGAAGCCCTAATGAAGGCGCTTCATGCCTTGAATATTGTGAGCACGCCGAAAAATGCAGAGCAATTATTAGATCACGGAAGACTTCAGGAACAATCTAGCATATAATGAGCGCGTACTTTCGAGATATACATGCACTACAGAATAGCAGAAAAAGTTCCACAATTGCGCAGCGATTTTGGACGAAGAAGATAATCGTTTTGTGTTTGCTCCAATCTAACTTCATAGCTGAGGGACTCGCAGAGCTCTATGGCCTCACCTAGTCTTAGTTCATCCATCACAAACTGCCTTATCCATCCGTGCCTTTTAAACCAACTGTCTAATTTCTTATCCTTGACATTTCTTGCTCATTCTTGCCAAAATATACTCCGTCAAACGTTCTGGTGAAACTATCCTAAAATGAAGCTAATACAAGTCTTCTTCGATTTCTATGTTTTGTTGAGGCATTTTTCCGTGTCTTTTTATGTGCTGTTGAAGCAGTTCGCTCTCCCTCATTGTGTACATCTTCGCTTCCTCATAAACGAAGTATTTTGCCTTAGTGTTGGTTGAGAGCTGCTGTTCCAATGCTTGTTTAAGGTTCATCGTTCCCTTAATGTAAACAATCTCCTTATTCTCGTCCAAAAGTTGATAGACACCCTCTATTTCTGGAACCGCTTCTACGTTTTCTTCTTTCAACGGCAACCATTTTTCGGGGGGTTCAGGAGCCTTTTGAATGCATAGTCTTAAATCGCATCTTAGACAGCGGTCTGCCTCTTCTTGTGCCATTTTTTTGTCGTATCCAAGCTCAACCTCAAAAAAATTTCCTCTCCGTTTTTCAACGGGCAAACTGGGCATCTGAACAGACTGGTTGTAGCCGAACTTCTCCACTTTCCCAATCCATGGATTCGGTTCCTCAACCTCAACAAACCTATCCTCAAGGGTTCCGGTTCCCCCAAGATGTCTGTCAACGGCAAAAGCAGCCTCCCTACCTGAAGCCAAAGCCTCAACAATAGAACCCGGGCCTTTAATAATATCCCCACAAGCAAACACGCCAGGAATACTAGTCTCCATATTGGGCGACTTAACTTGAACCAACCTCGTCCTTGATATGTTTGGTTGATCTGCTGTCCGCCACGAAAGGTCTGAAGTCTGCCCAATCGCAACCAAAAGCATGTCAGCTTCCATAATCTTCGTTACATTTTCATCATAGGTCGGATTGAATCTTCCTTCCCCATCGAACACTGAGACGCAACGCATAAGCTCAACTGCCATTACTCGGCCGTCCTTACCTGAAATATTCTTGACTCCGTAGGAGTTGTGTATTTTTATGCCTTCTTCGAGTGCCTGCTGAATCTCCCATGGAAAAGCAGGCATCTCCTCAGGCTTCTCCAAACAAACAGCCTGCACATCACTAGCTCCAAGCCTCAAGGCTGTCAAAGCCACGTCCATCGCAACACTACCGCCGCCAATCACCAAGACTCCACCCTTCACCGTAGGGGCTTTCCCAAGTCTGAAGTCTCTCAGAAAGTCGAGTCCACCAACTATGCCATCAAGATCGGCACCTTCAACTTTCAACCTCAGGCTGGTCTGCAGACCTGTGGCAATAAGAAAAGCGTCAAATCCTTTCTCCTTGAGAGACTCGAACGTCAGATCCTTTCCAAAAACTACACCTGTCTTGACATTCACACCTAGATCAACAATTCCTTGAATGTCCTTGTCAACAATTTCCTTAGGCAGGCGGTATTCCTGAACGCCATATCGCATCATTCCCCCTGGTTCGGGCATGGCCTCAAAAACAGTAACCGAATGCCCCAGTCTGGCTAAGTAGTAAGCAGCGCTAAGTCCTGCAGGACCTGACCCGATTATGGCAACCTTCTTACCAGTGGATTCTGCAATCTTCAGCTTTTGCCTCCATATCTCTGCATCATTCTCCATTGCAAGACGTTTTAACCAACGAATCGCAACAGCCTCGTTAACCTTCAGACGCCTACAAACGCTTTCACATGGACGGGAACAAGCGTGAGCCAGAACGTTCGGCAAAGGCAACTTCTCCCTTATGACCGCCGCAGCCTCAGCGAACTTGCTTTCAGAGACAAGTTGGACATATTTTGGAACATCAACCCCTGCTGGACAAGCATACTTGCATGGAACCAAGTCGGCCTCACGCTTCGCAGTCTTCAACTCCTTATCTCTCAAGGCTCCAGTTGGACAAACTTCCACACAAGCCCCACAGAACCGGCAATCAGAATCCAAAAGCGTTGGCGCAACCGTCCCAACGAAAACCTCTCCATTCTTGTAAACGAAGCCTAAAGCTCCAACACCGCGAAGATCCTGACACGCTCTGACGCACCGAGTGCATCCGATACATAAGTTGTAGTCTCGCAGAAAGAGAGGCTCATCCTCTACGGCAAGCAGGTTTTGAGGCATATAGCGTGGAGTGTCCTCTCGGATTCCAATGTATTCTGCAACCCTTTCTAGTTCACAGTTTCCAAACTGGGGACAACAACGCTCCTCCACTGGAACGTTCGTTGAACAGGGCTCTGTCGTGCAACCCTCCTTCTGGGCGCAGATCAAACAAGCATGGGGATGCTTGGCCAGAATCCGCATCAACTCAACATTTCTCGCTTTCCGAACCTGCTCAGTTTCGGTGTAGACTTTCATGCCCTCAGAAACTGGTGTACAACATGATAGAACAAGTTCTTCTTGGCCCTCAACTTGGACCAAACATAATCTGCAACCTTCAAACTCCTTCCCAGAAGAATGATTCACGATTTCCGCGTTGCCACGATAGACAGCTTCAACAGACTTAGCCTTGTTAGGTGGTGGCAGGTCGGGATGATAACAGATGGTTGGGATATAAACCTCTATTTCTCTGGATGCTTCAAGTATGGTTGTGCCTTCTTCAACCTCGACTTGAGCATCGTTGATCAAGAGTTTTACAGAGGGGATGGTTTTTCCCTACCAAGAGTGCGTTATTGCCTTAGGTTCGCATGCTAGGACGCACGGAAGCTTTCTTTCACCGCTAATGGGTTTGCAAGGTCCACAGGTGTACTTGATCTTTTTTCGGTGTTCCTCTGTTACCGCCACCACTGATCCTCCTTCAATATCGAATTCGTTTTCTATCAATTCGAGAACGCCATAAGGACATGCTTCGACACATTTTCCGCAACCATTGCATTTGTCAGTGTCAACGGTGATGAAGTAGTCTCCAGAGCCATCTTTATAGCCATAATGAGCCTGCATCTTGCATTCTCCTTTTCAGCGTAAGCCTATCTGCTTCTCGTACAAGGCCTTAGCGAACAACGCAGCGCCCATGGCTCCCGCCAGAATCGGGTCCAGTTTGGGTTCAAGAGGTTTGATTCCAAGATTTCTCTCCAGTCTAGAAACTATGCCAGTGTTCTTTGCAACTCCACCTGTAACTACGAAGTCTTTTTCGATTCCAACTTTTGTCAGCAGGTCGATTATTCGGTTAACCATGGCGAGGTGGTACGCTGCTGCAACCTTCTCTTTCTGCCATCCTTGACGAAGTAGAGCCACGGATTCAGCTTTCGCGAAAATCACGCATGTGTTGCTAACTGGTGGGGGCTCTTTTTCGACGCTTAGTGAAGCTTTCCCAAGCTCTTCAATTGGAACTCTAATCAGGTCAGCGAAGACTTCGAGGCCCCTTCCGGTTCCAGCCGCACACTTGTCGTTCATGAGAAAAGACATGACCTTCCCTCTTTCATCGCATCTGATGGCCTTGCAATCTTGCCCCCCAATGTCAAGTACCGTTCGAACAGTTGGTCCGTAAATGTAATGGGCTCCCCGTGCGTGACAAGCGATCTCTGTTATTGTTCTCTTGGCAAAGGGAACATTCACTCTGCCATAACCAGTGCCAACGATACAATGAACGTTTTTGGCTTTCAGACCTGTTTCCTCAAGAGCCCAATTCATCACTCTAATCGCTGTTTCTTCGCTTACCCCACCTGTTCTCATAGCCGAGTAAGCGTAAAGTTCCCCGTCAAGCATGATGACAGCCTTGCTGCCCACAGAACCTATGTCAACACCAGCGGTAACCATCTTTGCGTCATGCCAATCCATGTCAGGCATCGTGTGCCTATATTCTCGCCACCGCCAAAACTCTTCAGATTTTTCACTCATCTATTTTCCCTCCATCTCAAATGCAAGCAAAGCAGCCCCTAAGGCGCCCACATATTGAGGATGTTCAGGAACAAGTATCTCTGTGTTCAACTCCTTTCTCAGAGGCGGCAAGAACCCCGGGTTTCGGGCTACGCCTCCAACTAGAACTACTTCTTTTTCTACGCCTATTCTTAGAACCATTGAGGCTATTCTGCCAGCCATAGCGTCGTGTATTGCTTTTGATATGTCCTCCTTTGAAACCTTTGAGTGAATAAGAGTTACAACCTCTGACTCGGCGAAAACACAACACTGCGCATTCATTGGTATAGCTTTCGTGGCTTTCAGTGCAAGAGGACCCATATCCTCAACGCCTACTTCTAAGGCCCTAGCCATAGTTTCTATGAAGGTCCCAGCCCCAGCAGCACATCTTTCATTAATAACAAAGTCCTTCACCTTCCCGTTTTCACCAACTTTTACCCCTCTTCCTTCTTCAGCTCCAACATCAATGACAGTTTTCACCGCGGGCACAAGATGATAAGCTCCCTTTGCGTCGGCGATAACCTCTGGCACTATTTCTCCAGGATTTACTGGGGGTTTCTTATAGACAGCTTTTCTTCCCATCCCCGTGGCTGTAACCCGAACAATCTGATCACGTTTTAAGCCCACATCAAGTGAGGCTTTCTCGAAAACTTCGGTTGCCGATTTCACGATGTCAAATCCGACGATGCCGTTGGCTCTTTTCAGAACGTTTTTTCCGTCTTCAAGGAGCACTATCTTCACGTATTTTGCTCCAACATCTACTCCAGCTGTTATCATCTTCCAATTTCCTCCTATTCCCTCAGTTTCTTCAGTCCCATGCTCTCGAAGAAGGTGGTCAGGCGTGCTAGTGTTCCTGGGAAATCGAATTCTCGTTCGTCACCCATGTTTCCCTCAAAGGGGAAGACTGGCACACCGGCTTCTTGTAGACCGTGACGGTTTTCAGCTATGTGGACGCTCAGACCTTCGCAGCCTCTATTGTAGTGGAGTAAGACTGCGTTAACCTTCCACTGCTTCACAATGTTCAATATCATCTTTGTCTTTGCTTCCGGAACATAGAAGTGTGCCCACTCAGGCCTATCAACAGTCCATTCAACAATCATTCTTACCGCTTCTTCTCTTGTCTGTGGTTTTCTCAGCGGAAGCTCTTTTGGGGCCCATGTTCCGTCTGGGCGGTACTTCCACATTCCGATCAGTCCATAGGTGTAGAGCGAACCAATTGAGATAACCCCGTATTTCTCCATTTCCCTGAAAATCTTTAGGAAACCCCATGGAGGCTGGGTGTCAGTAATCACCCTGAATCTTTCGTTGGCGACCGCCGCTATCCCCCTTCGAACCCTATCCTCAACCTCAGCTTTCAGCTTCTCATAAAAGGCAACACATTCGGGTCGATGCTTCATAAGCGTTCCCATAACATAAAGCGCATACATAGACTTCTCATCCAACGGCGCTGGAACAGCTTGGTTTAAGGTGCAGATTTCAGCCCAGAGCCTTGTTGCCCTCATCTCGTTCCAAACAGCCTCGCAAAGCAGTTTATCATCGTACGTTCTTCCAGTGATCTTCTCTAGCCATTCAATTCCGTCGTTTAGTTGTTGTACAATATAGTTTATCTTGTATTCTTCGAGGGGTTTATCCATCGGGTAACCAACAGAAACATCTACACAATACATTGGAACTTTTCTACCCTTCTTTTCCTCAAGCCACCTTGCAACTTGATACCATTTTCCATGGCTGCAGCAAATGTGGTCCTGCCATATGAAGTCTGGAACTGGATGCTCATCAACCACTGTCCCATCAGCAAGAATGTATTTGTCCAGCAGAATGGAGCCCCAATAATTTCTCATGTAAGCGCAGAGTGTACGTGGAAAGCCTGCTGCTTCGGTGGCTTCGTGGCATTTGGCTGTAAAATCCTTGAAGAAGGCTATTGTGGCTCCGTGGGGTTCTCCTGTTATGCAGTAAACATCCTCGCCGAGACCGGCTGGTATAGCACTGAAGGACCAAGCTCCTCCAGCCCATCGGAGACCTCCACGTTCATGAGCATCCAAGTAATCTTCATAATACTTTCCTCTAAGCTGCTTGGCTTCATTCCAAACTTTCAAAAGCTCTGTTGGATATTCTTTAACTTGAGTCATTCATACACCTCCTTAGAAGAGCTCCTCCAATCCTGTTAGGGTTTCAAGAAAGGCCTCAACTCTGGTTCGAAATTGCCCCCACGGAACAGTAACGTCAAACTCAAGGGGATACGTTTGAACACCAACCTGTTTTAGGGCGTCTTTCAACGGTGGGAGTTCAATTCCATGCGGATCACAGAACTTGTTCTGAATCACCAATGCTCCTTGAACGTTAAAATCCTTGGCAAGCTTGACGGCGTGGTTGACTCTTGTGAATTCTGGCCAGTCCTTGCTGGGACATGGAACCCTTTTGATGTAGCGGGAGGCGATGGCAAGTAATCTGTCTTTTTCATTGGGAACTACGTCGTCCCAGATGTATCTTGAACCTGTGCAGTGTTCATCGGTTACAAAGGTTGCCCCTATTGCTTCAACGTTCTTCATGAAGATTCTGTCGTCGTCCTCGCTTCCAACAATCATGAGTCTAACCCCAGGGTTGCGGTTAAGCTGTCGACTTGGCAATTTTTGCAAAAGCTTTTCTAAGAGCTTGCTGTGTTCCTCCTTATCAGCCATTTGGCTTGAGAGAACCATTTCCATGGCTTCTAAACCGGTGATCTTCGGATTGTCCAACTTTCTATACTCGTACACTTTTCGCATTAGCTCCCTGTTTCTGTTCATAATCCTTATTCCCCTATCCAGATCCTCATTGGTTATCTTCTTTCCAGTCCAATCTTCAAGGGCTTTCTTGAACTTGGCAAGCTCTTGAGTGAGGTACGGAATTGCATGGGGATTTTGAATTCCGTGGGGTACGTGAATGTAATATGCGAAGTCTGTAGGTATGTGAAGTCTCCAAGCGTTGAAGGTCTGTCTTAAATGCAGACATGACTGCCCCTCTACAATTCCATCGAGGTAATCGAATCTTCCTTTTAGTCCCTGAGCTAAGCAATCTCTGCAAAGGTGGCAAAACATAGCAAAGATATAGGGTTCTGTGACGGTGGGAGGTTCATGGCTGCCCAGAATTCTGACAGGTAAGATGTTTGCTGCATACAGAATCTCTTCCGGCACATAGGTGCAGAAATAACCAACAACTTTATTTCCAGTCTTTTCCTTCCAAGCTCTTGCATATTCATGCCTATTATCTATCCATTCCCTAAAGGATTCCAATACTTCTTCCGACAACGTGATTCCTCTCTATTCCCTATATAATTTTCCTGTTTCAAATATAAATAGTTTGATGTTTATATTCAATTCAAATGAACACAAATTTATATATCTAAAAATGAAGATTGCAGACTCAAAGGTGAGTGAAGAATGGAAGAATTTAAGAACATAATTTACAAGAAAAATGGCGAAGTTGCAAAAATAGTCATAAATCGTCCGCCACTTAACATTTTAAATGCTGAAACTTTGCGGGAAATCGCTAAAGCCTTGGAAGATGTTGGGAAAAACGACGGCATCAAAGTTTTGGTGATTGCAGGCGCTGGAGAAAAAGCCTTTTCAGCTGGCGTGGAAATAGAAGCCCATTTCCCAGACAAAATCAAAGAAACCCTAGAATCCTTCCACAGAGTTTTCCACCTACTTGCTGAAGTCAACAAGCCAACAATAGCAGCAGTGCGAGGGTTTGCCTTTGGAGGAGGATGCGAACTAGCATCTGCATGTGACATAGTTTTAGTCTCTGAAGACGCCCAGTTTGGACAGCAAGAAGTCATGGTTGGGGCAATACCAACCGTTGCGACTGTGCTTTTGCCGAGGATAATTGGCAGAAAAAAAGCCCTAGAAATAATCTTCACTGGAGACACCATAACAGCAGCAGAAGCAAAAGAAATAGGCCTAGTGAACGAGGTTTTCGCCGTAGAAGAACTTGAGGAAGCCGTTAACAAACTAGTTGAGAAATTTAAAAAGAAAAGCTCTGTTGTGCTTGAGTTAATCAGAATGGCCGTTTATCACGGCTTAAACAAAGATTTCAAAGAAGCTTTAGACGGTGTAACTGACATCTATCTAAACAGATTAATTAAAACTGAGGATGCTGTTGAAGGTCTAAAGGCCTTTCTAGAAAAAAGGAAACCCGTGTGGAAGGGAAAATAACCTAAGGAATAACAATTGCCCTCGTCCTGATTTTTCCCTTTTTAAGCATTTCTAAGGCTTCATTTATCTGGTCAAGCGGCATTTTATTTGAAACAAGAAGTTTCAGTTTTCCTCTGCGAACCATGTCAACAAGTGGCGGAAAATCAACGATTCTGCAACCTAGAGAACCATAGATTTCTATTTCCCTAAACATCAAGCGTGCAGCACTAATAGTAAGGTCTTTGTGGCTGTAGCCGACAATAACCGCACGACCGCCCCATCTAACACTGTTATAGGCCATTCGCATAACCTCGGGGATGCCGATAGCCTCAACAGCCACATCAGCCCCGCCACCAGTAATCCTTCTAACAGCCTTTACCGGATTTTCAACATCAACATTAATCGTTTCAGAAGCCCCCAAATCCCTTGCATGTTGCAGTTTCTCTTCAACCTTATCAACCGCAATCACAAAAGCTCCTAATGCAACTGCTATTTGAACAGCATTTAAGCCAACTCCGCCAACACCATAGATCACCACAGAGTCGCCTGGTCGAACATTAGCTCGGTTCTTCAACGCGTGGAAAGGTGTGGACATCGCGTCAGAAATTATTGAAGCTTCTTCCAACGGGATTTCTGTCGGCAACTTAATCAGGTCTTTGGCTGGGATTTTGGTGTATTCGGCGTAGGCTCCATCTATGCTATTACCAATCATAACGATGTTTCTGCATAGGTTTTCACGACCGATTCGACAATTGTAGCAAGTGCCACATGTTAAAACTGGCGGAATAAGTACTCTGTCGTTTTCTTTAACCTTAGTTACCTTTTCACCCACCTTTGTCACTATTCCAGAGGCTTCGTGACCAAGAATCAGCGGCGGCTTTTTGAATGTTGGAACTCCTTCCAAATAATGAAGATCTGTGTGGCAGACTCCACAGGCAGCTATCTTGATGAGGGCTTCCTCTGCGCTGATTTCAGGTGTGGGTACTTCCTCTATTTTTAACGGTTGGTCTGCTCCATAAAAAACTGCGGCTTTCATGTGATTTCTCCTCTTGATTGCAGATGATTCTTGGCAGAAAATATAAAACTTAGGGTATTAGGATTCTGTAAGTCTGTTGTGATGAGCGGAGGATACCTTTATCTTTTTGAAATCATAGGTACCGTCAAAACCTGGAGATACGCAAATGACTAGAGAAATCATAGATCTAAACCCGAAAAAATATGGTTTTACGTTCTCTTCCTGTGTAAAAGCTGGAAACTTCATTTACACCTCTCACCACGCCGGATTCCTTGACGAGGATGGCAACACAATAGAGGGCATCGAGGCACAGACCGAACAATGTTTCAAGAACTTGGGAAAGACTCTTGAAGCCGCTGGTGCCTCCTTCGACGACGTGGTAAAGACAACGGTTCTCCTGAAGAACACAGAGGACTTCAAGAAGATGAAAGAGGTCTATAGGCGTTACTTCAACGAGGGATTTCCTGCCCGGACGGGCGTCTTTACCGACTTTCTGGATTCTGCTTGCCTCATTCAAATTGACATGGTGGCCTACAAGCCCAAGTAGTTTACACCCTTAGGTCAAAAGACCTAACAGAATCGGGTATTGGAGCCAAAGTTCGGTTCATGGCGTCGTCAGCTATTGCCACTGAGTATCCAGCAATTCTCCTCAAATCCCGAGTAATATGACTGAGAGCAACTGCAAGGTCAGCGTCTTTAACGCTCTTCAAAATTGTTGTTAGAAGCATTTTTTCCTTCTGTCTAACATCCCTCATTTTTCCCATGGTTGCTATTGCAAGCATAATATCCTCTTTAAGGAAGGCTTGGACTGCATCTCTCTGCATCTCGTGGGCGAGGCTTGACAAGTCTTCTATTGTATGTAGTATCTCACGACTTATTTTCGCTCTATCCTTTAGGGTGAGAAATTGCGTTGCGATTGATGAGGAATGATAGACAAGCCTGTTCAAGTCTCGGGCAATCAAGGCGAAAGTAACACATTCACGGCAGTTCTTAATCCCAACCTTCCTCGCGATGGCCTTGCTAAAGCTTGCTAAGGCAACTTGTCTTATCGTCATTCTATAATGCCTCAAGGCTTCTTTGCTTCTTTCAATTACTTCGCTGGCGAGCTGAAAATCGTTCTCAAGAATGGATTTAATAGCGTCCTCTTGTAAGTGACGTGAGAAGGAGGAAGTTTTTTCTATAAGTGATTCCAGTAAAAAAGCTGCTGGGTCAATTATTACGTGAAAGCTTATTGCATCAGCCCTTTCTTCAGCGACTTCCACTCCTGGCAAGTCCATACGTAGTAGTTTTAGTCTTTTTTTCACGTCTGCTGAAATTGTCTTCTTCGACGTTATGCTGATTTTGTTGCTACCCTGTATATAGTATGTTCCAATGCAGTATTCGAGGGCCCTAACTTCTGGAAAATTCTCTAAAGCTAAAACAACTTCTGCAGTTTCCTTATGCTCCATTTTTATGGGATAAAGCCTCAACGATCCGTCTTCTTCCTCGAAAACAGCTATTTCCTCGCCTCGCTTGAGCTTTCGTCTTTCAACCCATTCTTTGGGCAAGGATAACGTGAAGCTTCCGCCCTTTATGTGTTGCAGCCTTCTGGCTTCCATAATGAACCCTATATAACTTATACAATTAGAAATTTAATAATATTGCTTATATATGAAAAATATCTAGATTCTATTCGGAACTCTCACGGTGGAAATTTATGAGTGTCCGTGTAAGGGTGCTGTTACATGCAAATTTTAGGGAAATAGTTGGAAAAAGGGAAATTATTGAAGAAATAAAGTCAAACTCAACGTTAAGGGATATTCTGGACAAGTTAGCCCAGAGGTATGGAAGAGATTTCAAACAAATAGTTAACCCGGGAACAGGAGCTATTTCTTTAGAATTTCTTGTCTCAATAAATGGGCGAATCATGAGGGATGCGAACGTTAAGTTGAATAACGATGATATCCTAATCCTTTCAATTCCGGTTGGCGGAGGATAAGTCAGGAGAACTTGAGAATGAGTAAGGTCAGGTGTTTAAACTGCCTTAAAAGGTTCCCAGTAAGTGTTGGCGCTAAGGAAGCCACATGTCCCTACTGTAAAACCAAATATCGCATTTCGTGGCCCCGTGAAGACCAACCCAAAATCCGTGGTCTGACAAAGGAGTAGCTGATGAGCTGTGGTTTGGAAAAGAAAAATCTCCTACATAAACCTAACAACAGGCAAGATTGCTGTAAAGCCCGTTCCGAAACTGGTCAGACAACTGTATCTGGGCGGAAGGGGCATAAACATGTACCTACTATATAACCAAGTTAAGCCTAAAATCGACCCTCTAAGCCCTGAAAATGTCTTGTTCGTTGGAGCAGGGCTTCTTTGTGGAATTCCAGCCCTCGGTTCTGGAAGATGTGACATCGCTGCCAAATCCCCGCTAACCGGAGGTGTTGGCGACTCCAACATCGGAGGGTTCTTTGCACCAGAACTTAGATTGGCTGGTTTCGATCATTTGGTGGTTTCTGGCAAGGCTGAAAAGCCAGTTTATCTATGGATAAATGACGGAAATATCGAAATCCGAGATGCAGGTCATCTCTGGAGAAAAGACACTTTTGAAACTCAAGACATGATTAGGGATGATAATGAAGATGCGGAAGTTAAATGCTTGGTTATCGGAGTTGCTGGTGAAAATCTGGTTCGTTTTGCAAATGTAAGAACTGGAATGAAGAATTCTGCTGGCCGAACTGGTATGGGCTGTGTGATGGGGGCCAAGAATTTGAAAGCCATCGCAGCCCGTGGAACAATGGACATTGAGTTCAGCCATCCCGACGAATTACTCGATTATTGTGGGGAAATGAACAACATGATTATGAAGACTCGATGGGCAAGGGCTCAATCGAGATGGGGAACCCTAATCATTTATAGTAACACAAACACAACAGGGCTTATCCGAACTAGAAATTTTCAGTTAAATCGACTTGAGGAAGGTGAAGATCTAGAACCTGAAAACATGGATCGATACACCATCGGAATGTCAGGATGCTATGGGTGCACGGTGCATTGCAGACACCGATACGTTTTAAGAGAAGGCCCTTACGCACCGATCTTCGCTGAAGGCCCCGAATACACTTCTATAGGTGCTTTCGGAACAATGGTTGACTGCAAAAAAATGGAAACGGTTCTTGTTGCCAATCACTTGGTAAACAAGTATGGATTAGATACGCTAGAAACAGGAGGTCTCATTGCCTGGGCCATGGAACTGTATGAAAAAGGAATAATTGACGAGAAAGATACGGCAGGATTGAAACTCAAGTGGGGAAATGAAGAGGTTCTTTTCAAACTGATAGGACAGATAGCCCATAGAAAAGGATTCGGAAACCTACTTGCCGACGGGTTCAAAACCGCTATAGCTGAAATCGGCAAAGGTTCAGAGCACTATGCCATACAGATTA
The DNA here is from genome assembly GCA_964556565.1 of uncultured Candidatus Bathyarchaeia archaeon. Taxonomy (GTDB): domain Archaea; phylum Thermoproteota; class Bathyarchaeia; order Bathyarchaeales; family Bathyarchaeaceae; genus SOJZ01. The sequence goes on along the minus strand of CAZKWF010000001.1, from coordinate 156,317 downwards.
AAGGTATGAGCAACCTCCATTCAGACGAGCGTCCAACACCAAGTCTTGCTTTAGGTATTGCCACATCAACTCGGGGAGCAGATCACCTAAGGAGTAGACCAGCAATAGATCTGTATGGTCTGCCTGAAGACCTGCTTGAGGAAATCTATGGAGCCCCTGTTTCTTCTGATTATACGTCTTATGAAGGAAAAAGCCAGATGGTTTGGTGGCAGGAGCGCCTTTACGCTGTTACAGACTCGATAGGGATATGCAAGTTCCAAACAGTTTTCTGCGCTGTGAACGCACCAAAATGGCAAGAGTTCTCAAAACTGATTCAGCTTGCCACTGGCATGGGGTTCACAAAGGCTCAACTAATGGAGGTGGGTGAAAAAATCTACACAATTGAAAGAATGTTTAATCTCAGAGAGGGCTTTTCAAGGAAGGATGACAAATTGCCAGAACGCTATTTCAAAGAGCCAACACCGATAGGGCTTCCAATAGCTAGGGGAAAGAAGATTGACAGAGACAAATTCGAGAAAATGCTAGATGAGTATTACGCATTGCATGGCTGGGACGAGAACGGAGTCCCCAAAAAAGAAACACTTGAGAGGATAGGCCTTGACAAGGAGCCCTCCCACAGGGTTTAGGAGGAGAAAGATGCAGAAAATCCTTTTTATAGACCCGGAGAAATGCTCTGGATGTCGAATCTGCGAGTCTGTTTGCTCACTGTTTCATGAGAAGGTTTGCAACCCAACACGGGCTAGAATCCACACCGTAAAATGGGAGACAGTTGGCCTTTATGTCCCGATGGTTTGTCAGCAATGTGAGACTCCCCTTTGTGAACTTGTCTGTCCAATGCACGCCTTAAAAAGGGATGAAAAAACTGGCGCCGTGTTAATAGATTATGATTTGTGTGTCGGATGTAGACTCTGCGTAATGTTCTGCCCTTTTGGCGGGATAAGCCTAGACACAAAAACAGGAAAAGTTCTTAAATGCGATCTATGCGGTGGGGAGCCTCTCTGCGTAAAGTTTTGCGAACCTCAAGCTTTACAGTATTTAGATGCCACCGCAATAAACCTCAGGAAGAGGAGAGTTGCAGCCGAAAAGTTTTCCGATCTAATGAAGAAAATGTTTGCAGTCTGAAAAATTAACGAATGGCGAATTCTACTATTTCAGAAACACCATTCTCATTTGCTTGCGAAGAACTATACAAGACCTTGTGTCCTTGTTTGAGTAGATGCCGTCCTAAGAATTCAATCATAGCAGTTCCTATACCTTTTCTCTGATACTCTTCGTTGACACCAATGACACTCAAATAAGGTATGTTCAGCCATAGGTATTCTATACGTAGGTATCCAACAAGTTTGCGATCAACTTCAGCAAGAATTACCGCTTCTTCTTCCACTTTCCTCTTAAGCACAACTTTGCCAACATGGTCATAGTCTGACTCTACACAAAAATCCAAATCCTTTGGTTCAGCGAATCTTACATTAACAGATAATTTTCTCTTCATCTCTTACATCTCCTACACAGAACTGATCTATTGGAGTTTTATGCATGTATACATGTATATCTATGCGCGTGCCTTGATGAATTATGTAAGATAAATAATAAGAATTGGAGGGCAAGTGATGCCTGTTAAACCAAAGGATATTGCTCCATTGTCCTTTGAAGCAAACCCATATATCAGAAAATTAGACACATGCCTAGGCAGTACCCGATTTCTAAACTTGAAGGAAATGCTGGAACCAGCAGATAAGTACAATTTTGGTGTTCTTGCAGCAAATGCTGTTGTCCAAGAGATGCTTTACGCAGTTCTAGATGCTGCATTTGAGTGCAATTCACCATTGATAATCGAGTCTGCAGAATCTCAGGTAGAATATGCCTTTTCAGGAAGTGATTATAAAGACAAACTAACAAGGTTCATGGACTTAGTAGTGGATGAAGTGGAAAAAAGAGTAAAACAATACAAAAGAATTCCACCTATATGTATGCACATAGACCATCTACAAAAAGATCCTAAGCTCGCATACGCAGCGGTGGAAGCCGGATATACTTCGGTAGAACTTGATTTCTCTAAACAACCTACTTCAGACAGGACTGGAGCAGTTCGTATGAACATTGAGAAATGCATGCCAATAATAGAAGATTTACATCCCTTGGGTATCAGTTTTGAAGTTGAAGAAGGAGAAATCGGTAGCGCAAAGGCACGAGCGGCGCAGACACGAGTACAAATAATGGCTGAGATCACAAAGGTGGAAGATGCGGTGTTATTGGTTGATGGTACGAATCCAGAAGCTTTTGCACCATTCATAGGGTCAGCACATGGGGAAATCGTGGGAGAACCATCTATATTCTATGGTAGAATAGGTGAAATCAGAGAAGGTCTTAGATGTGAAGGTATAAAAGATGTTCCAATAGCTTTGCATGGAGGCACAGGACAAACCAATGAGGGTTTTAATGAAGCTGTGAAACAAGGTGCCAGAAAGTTCAACTATGCATCAAGGTTCTGGACAATTCTCTTTAATAACCTTAGGGAAGATGACGCAGGTGCTGCTATACTTAAAGAAATGGCTGTAGAAGCAAAGAAAATAGGGAAACAAAGTGGCAGGTATATGTGGGTTAGGTTCAATGATAAACTTCGTGATGAAGTGAATTCCCAAATTTTCAGAAATGCACAAAGAGAAATGTATGAGCATGTTTGTGAATTGATGGAAAAAGCATTCTGGTCCAAAGGAATGGCTCAACATTACAAACCGAAATTCATTTAAAAGTCAAAAATTTCCGTTTTCTACCCTAACTAAAATTTTAACTCAGTTGCGCACGCATTTATGTTGAATTGTGAAAATCTATCCTTTAAGTGCCCGTTCCAATCTTTTGATCAAGTTTTCATTACCAACATAGATTGGAATTCTTTGATCTAGACTTGTTGGCTTAACTTCAAGTATTGAACGTTTACCATTGCTTGAAGCGCCCCCAGCTTGTTCCATCACAAATGATATCGGGTTGGCCTCGAACAACAATCTCAACTTTCCTTTTCCATATAGCTTTTCTTTTAACGCGGGATAAGCAAAAATCCCACCATAATGAAGTATTTGATTAATGTCTGCTGCAAATGCTCCGCTGTATCTTACTTTCAAACCTTCTTCTTCTAACTCTTCAGCAAATTTTCTGAATGGTGGAAGCCAAGCTTTTCTTGAACCACCAAAACCACATAATTTTCCTTTTTCTGGAAGTCTTTTGTTTTCATTTTCTAGAATAAATTCTTTTTTTGAAGGTTTGTACAAAAATTCATGAACACCTTCGCCGACTGTATAAACTAAACTTAGTACAGGACCGTACAAGACATACAATGCAGCAACTTGATTTTTTCCTTCTGTGTAAAAATCCTTTTCATATACACCAACTATTGTTGCAACTAAATTATTGCTAGGAAGATTTGAAGAACCGTCGAATGGGTCTGATGTTACGAAGAATCTCCCATTGTCATTAAGTCTTGCAAGATTTTTTTGTTCTTCTGATGCAACTTTGTTTACTAAACCTAGTTTCCTAAATTCCTCGATAAATAGTTGATCGGTCCATAAATCCAAAGCCGATTGCAATTCGCCATATATATTTTGAGTCTCCGCGATACCCCTCATGTATGGTAATCTCTCTTTTATTCCGACTGCAGTCTTACTTATCGTAAGAATTAAAGAAGCCAATTCAGTGTCAATCGCTTTAAGATGTTCTTTTAGAATAACACCTACCATTATAACCGTCATTCCAATAACATCTGAATCATAAATAAGTTTATTTTTTATTTAACGCAGGATAAGCAAAGACACTCGCTGAAAAACAATCTGGGTGTGAAAACAGATTGCGAGATATGCATGCTGGCTGGTTTGGGTGAAAATAGGTGGTGTTTTTGTCACGAGGAAAGAAGCTTTTCTCCATATTTACTTGAATATACAATATGAGCAAGTAAAACTTTTAGCGGTTTGCTAACACTAAAATAGTGTGTCAGGTGCTTGCATGTATGCTATCTCATGTTTTTAGACGCTTATCATTAAAGGTCACACGACAATGCTACTATTTCAGTTACGTCACATACTTTTATGGGAATAGACCTTCTAACAGAAGTGTAACGAAAATTGATTTGACAAAGAGGACACGCCGTTGTTAACACATCAATTTTTAACGGCTGCAAATCCTTCAGCCTCGAATAGGCTGAGTTCATGCTAACCTGATGGTTGAAAGACCACAAACCTCCGCCACCACCACAGCACCTTGCAGATTGCCTATTCAGTGGCATTTCGGTAAGTGTCAGACCCGGTATTGCCTTCAATGCATTACGCGGAGCATCAAAAACTCTACTGTGCCTACCTAAAGAGCAAGGATCGTGATAGCTAACTCTAAGATCTAAACCTTTCAGCTCCAGCCTTGCGTCATTGACTAATTTTTCAATGAAGTGTGATGAATGGAGAACTTCACATGGAAGTGAGACTCCCAAGATTTCTGGATAAAGCTTCGTGAAAGTGTAGTAGCAACCTGCACAAGGCGTAACAAGGGTATTAACTCCAGTTTTTTCTATTTTTGAGAATACCTCTTCTGCAATTTTCTTCGCTTCATTCCAAAGCCCTGTTGACAATAGGACATATCCACAGCAACCCTCCCTTTCCCTAAGCATTGTGAAGCTCACATTTGCTTGGTTTAGAATTTTCAAAAAGGCCCTAGCGGTTTCTGGGGTTCTGTCTGCCACCATACATCCAACCCAATATAGAACTTCAGTTTTTCTAGGCAGAGGTTGATAGGCGAAGTCTTGCATCCATGAAAGGCGACGCTTAACAGGAACCGCTCCAGGGTCCCCAACTTTTATGATGTTTTTCGCCGCTTCACGGAAAACCTCTGGAACCCATCCTTTTTCAGCGATTTGATGTCGAGTGGCTAGTATGGCTTCATTAATCTCAAGATCTTCAAAGCATTGGGCAAAGCACAAACCACATTCAGTGCATGTGTACAGTATGTCAACCACCTTTCTGGAGACGGAGAGTTCTTTATTTTGAAGACCTCTGATTACAATGGCTCTTCCCTTCGAAGACCATGTTTCAACTCCTTCAAAAGATGATGCGACTGTGCAATAACCACTACATGTTTTACATTCTTCGCATTTTGCAAGGTTTTTCTCCAAAAACAAGGTTTTTAGGGCGAAAGCTAAATTTCTAGGGTTTCCGTATCCTCTCTCACGAATTTCCTCTAAAATTTCGATTGTCTCGCCTTTTTTTGACGAGACCATTTTCAGCTCGGGAGTGGGAACATCATCTAGCAACAGCAATGGCTTCTCTACGCTTTGACCACCAATCATTTCACCTCTTTTGACAACCGTGAAGCATTCCTTTCCAGCGAGTTCAAGAATTTTTTGAGCTTCTCCAGACGAAGGGGTCTTAACAACTATATCTGGTACTGGGTTTTGTTTCTCAACGATTTTTTCAAAAGAATATACGTAGAGGTCTTCAGGGTCTGTGAGGATCTGTTCTGGTTTCACTATCTGTTTTAGGTGTTTGACTATTTTCTGCGTGTCCATGTTTCCACTTTGGGCAATGTCGTGATGTAATTCTCATCTCCAACAAGTCTTAAATACATTTGGAAAGTAATTCCGACTGATGTGATAAACGTGGCAGAAAGAGAATACGACTGGTATCCAGCTGAGGACCCAAAAAACTGGCGAACTGTCAAATACGATCCTAATTGGTACGATTACACTGCGTGTATTGCTATTAATAACCTTGGGGAGATGAATTCGTACGTTCTAGGGACACTCAAAGAAATGTGTGCTGGATACGAGAGGGCTATGGGAGACGATTCTGTCCAGTTTATAGTAATGACAGGTGTAGGTGACAAGGCTTTTTGCACTGGTGGAAACGTACACGAGTACGCCGAGACGTACAATAGAAAGCCTTGGAAGTTTTGGGAGTGGGGAGAATATTACGGTAGAGTTTTTGACTTGATAATGCACTGTGGCAAACCTGTTATCGCTCGAGTGAATGGTGCGGTGGCAGGGGGTGGCTGGGAGTTTGTGGCCTGTTGCGACCTTGCGATTGCAGCAGACCATGCAAGATTCATCTCGCCCGGACCCAGGGTGGGCATGACCTCTATCGGGGGACTTTCTCAATGGCTTCCCCTGCATATGAGCATAAAAAAGTCAGCGGAAATGGTTCTCCTAAGTTCACAGATAAACGCGGAAGATGCCCTCAAGTACGGTGTAGTGAACGATGTAGTACCTAAAGATAAACTAGACAGCAAGGTAAAAGGGTACATCGATAGGATGAAAAATCTGTCTCCATCCAGCCTCTGGTATTTTAAGGTTCAGCATAACTGGTGGAAAGAACTGATCTGGCGTCTCACATGGGAACATGGGAAGGCATGGTTTGCCCTCAACATAGGGTCAATGGAGCCCACCGAAGGCTTATGGGCTTTCAAACAAAAGAGAAAGGTCGAAATGGAAAAAATTCGCTCCTTCATCGCCAAAGGAGGGGACCCAAGGATTCCCTACGGACCCTACATGCGTAAGTGCAACAAGTGTGGTGTAGAATACCTCCCAGAAAAATCCAAATACTGTTTACGATGTGGTGCCAAACTCGAGTAATCGTGACTGAAGATCTTCAAGGTTTTTCTCAGATTGAAAGATAGAGGATAAAGAAAATCTGTGCGCGCAAGGCTAATTCGTCATGTTTGCTTTTGTTTAAATCTTTTCTTTGTCGATTTTATCGGTTGCCTTTGGCCTAAATGAGGATCGTGTTAGCCTTGGAGTGTTCCTCGTTAGGAATGCTCACTTCTTCTTGAAGTAGGGTATGACTTTTTCCGCGAAAAGCTGGCAGGTCTCCTTCAGAATCCTTGGTGAGACCTGAAAATTCATCACAAAGTGACGACAACCAGCTTCAACAAATTTGTCAAGTTTGTCTATGATGTCATCAGGCGTCCCAAAGAGGAAGGGCGACTTTTCAACAACCTCATCTGGTAGCTCCCTAGACTTCGCCAGCCAAGATTCTCCATCCCGTGGAAAAACAAGTTTAAACGTCATCTCAAAGTCATGGGTAGGCGGTTGGAATCCTATTTTTTCGAGTATCCTCGGTCTTGACAGTAACATCATCTTACCAGTTAACATCATAGCCTTTCTAGCGGTCTCTGCGTCCTTAGCAACCACCACGTACATGAAATGAGCAGGCTCTATACTCGAAGGATCTCTCTGAAATTTCTTCGCTGTTTCTCGTATCTTTTTAAGGTTGTTTTTGTACTCTTCAGGCACTAAGTTTGCAGGCAGCCATCCATCGCCGTATCGAGCTGTTACTTTCATGGTCCTTGGTGAACTTGCAGCAATGAAAATTGGAACAGTGGAACGATACTTAGTTTCCGAAATTGGCACCGCGGGCTTAGGTCGTAGGAGGCCTTTCTTTAGCTCGTAGTACTTTCCTTTGAAATCAACAAAATCCTCGCTAAACAATCTTCGGATAATCTGGATAGCCTCAATCGTTCTTCCCACAGGCTTGTCGTAGGGGATGCCAAAAGGTGTTAAGTTCATTGCTTCACCTATGCCTATCCCGAGTATTGCCCGGCCTTCTGACAAGACATCGCAAGTTGCTGCCATTTGAGCTAAAGCAGCAGGGTGATGTCTGTAGGTGTCGCTCACACCAGTAGCCAGCTTGATTCTTTTTGTTTGCACTGCAAGGGCACAAAGGGTGCTCCAAGCATGTAGAGCATCCCAACGCTTTACTCCGGTAGCCACTAGGTGATCAGGTATCCAATAGGAGTCGAATCCGATTTTCTCTGCCAACAGGGTGGTTTCACGTATGGCTTCCCAAGGATAGTTAGGGCCTTCAACACCGAACTTTATTGATTCGTGTGCGTTCATGTAATCACCTAGTTATTGTTTTAATGCATTGAAGCTTTAGCCTTTTTTAGTTCGTATGTGATTCTGCCATTGGGTAAACGCAGTGGTGTGATTCTAAGATCCATGCCGATGTGGATTTCGTTTTCATCTATGTCTTTGCCTAAAAATGCATATACTTTCACGTCTTCTTCACATTGGGCTAAGGCGATGGTGTAAGGTAAATCATCTTGGAAGCCAGTTGGTGCGAAATGAGCTGTGGTGTATGTGAGTAGTTTGCATTTTCCGCTTAATTCTTGCCATGTCATGTCTGTTGACAAATCATCAGGGCAGTCAGCCCTAGGAGGAAAGTAGAGCTTCTCGCATCTATTGCATCTGGTTGCCATGATTTTTCCTTTCTCTAAGTACTTCACGAAATCCGCTACTTTAGTCTCTGAAACGAAACTTATCTTCCCAAATTTGTTAAAACTCACAAAGATCACCTTCGCAGTATCGTCACGTTTCCGTACAATCCAATCCCTCCAATGTTATGAACTAGGCCAACCTCAGCGCCGTTTACCTGAATTTTGCCAGCTCTCCCTTGGAGCTGGAGCACAATTGTTCTGAACTGTGAACCCCCGGTCGCACCTATTGGATGTCCTTTGGATAGCAATCCTCCGTCCACATTCACAGGGATCTTGCCCCCTATGTACGTCTGTGACTCTTCTATAAGCTTGCCACCCTCGCCTGATTTGCAAAACCCTAGGTTCTCATACGCCATTATCTCGGCTATCGTAAAGCAGTCATGCACCTCCGCCACATCCACGTCCTTCGCCTCTATGCGAGCCATCTTGTAAGCCTGTTTTCCAGCCTCAACCGAGCAGTCAAGACCAGTCAAATTGGCTCTACCTGTGGTCGAGAGGGTATCGCTTGCAGCACCCATTCCCGTCACCCAAACTGGAGTGTCCGTTATCTTCTTTGCCTTTTCCTCACTTGCCATAATCACACATGAAGCACCATCGGCGTTTGCACAGCAGTCAAACATTTTCAACGGGCTTGCTATAACTCTAGCTTTCAAACAATCTTCCAGTGTCACTGCCCTCCGAAACATAGCCAAGGGGTTTAGCAGCGAGTATTTCCCGCTTTTAACCTTAACCTTCGCCAACTGCTCTTCAGTGGTTCCATACTTTTTCATGTGGGCACGGGCAAACATTGCATAACCAGCCGGCATCATGGTGCCGAAAGGTGACTCCCACTGGATGTCTGCGCCTCTGCCCATCCTTTCTTGCACCTCTGCTGATGATATTTCTGACATCTTTTGGAAGCCGATTATTGCAACTATGTCGTGGAGTTTGGATTTTATGAAGCTGTACCCAACTTTTACTCCAGTGCTGCTTGAAGAGCAAATGGACTCGGCGTAAAATGTTGGCTTAGGGGTTAGACCGAGATATTCAGATATTAGTCCTGCCGGGCTTCTCTGTTTATCATACTCTGGAGCGGAGCAAATTATAGAGGCGTCTATTTCCTTAGGTGCGAGATTGATGTCTTCTAGAGCGTTCCTGAAAGCCTCGAAGCATAACTCTCGGATGCTTATGCCACAACTTCTACGAAAAGGGGTTTGACCCACTCCCACTATGGCAACGCTCATTGTATGGTCCTCCTGTGCTGATAAAATCCGTTGAGTCCATATAAGATTACCGTGAAAAGAAACTCTACACTAAGGGAGGGTAATCCAAATTTCGCACGCGAGATAAATTTAGACGATCAATTCTGCCTTTTGAAGCTGCCTTAAAAGATGAACTCTTTATCTATCCATTCTGGAAACCACTGATAATATTCTCGTGGATTAGCTTTCCTCAAACCAGCATAAGTTGCTTTTGTCAACTGAATCATTCTCTTTCTGTCTCTATACAGCTTGGCAAGTCCCTTCTTCTCAAGCGCGATCAAGATCTTGTCTAGTTGTTTGTCGTTAATGTTCGCGAATCGTGTTTTAATGTCTTCGCGACTCATGTGAAGTCCAGGATTCACCTGGTAATCCTCGGCGAGAATCGAAAGCATGTTTTCCTCGTTAATTTCGGTTATAACAGTGGGTTTAGATGTTGAAATTGGAACATTCAGTTTTTCATGCATCCTTCTAGCTGGCATTTTCAAGTCTTTAGCCAATGCCCTTATTCCATGTTTGAAAATGACTAACCTCATCACCTCGCTTGTGCCGGCACCTATGTGGTTGACTTTTGCGTCTCTTAGGAAGTTTTCAACAGGATAGAATTTTGTCCAACCGTCTCCTCCCATGACTTGCGAGGATTCTGTCAAAACCTGTTCATAAGCTTCAGGAATATAGAGTTTCGCTAGAGTTGCCCCTAAGACTGCTTCGGCATTCAAATCCAGCAGATGGGCTGCATGATACACGGTTAACCGTGAAATCTTGAATTTGGCAATCATGTCTGCAATCTTAAACTGGTTAACCTCTAGGTCGATTGTTGGTCTTCTAAATTGGATTCGCCGCTGGGCATGGCAAATTGCATATCGTATTGCCTCCTTCATGGGTCCCAATTTTTCTGCGGAAAAAAGAGTTCTCTCAAAGTTTAAGCCCTCAACGAGAATTTTCCAGCCGTCACCCTCTTGCCCAATCCTGTTTTCAACGGGCACTCGGACCTCATCAAAGTCTAGGTAGCCATTTGGAAGCCCGGCCCATCCTCCAAGCTCATTTATCCTTTCAACAGTGAAGCCTGGCGTGCCCTTCTCGACAATGAGAGCGCTCAGATGTCGGTATTTGGCTTTATCCTCTGGCTGATCATTAGTTTTTGCATAGACCAAGTAAATGTCAGCTAATCCAGCATTTGTTATGAAACGTTTCTTTCCATCGATGATGTATTCGTTGTCCTCCCGCCTTGCGGTTGTCTCAATGCTCGCTGCATCTGAACCTACACTTGGCTCTGTTATACATATGGCTCCGATCATTCCCTTGGTGACACGTGGAAGCCACTTTTTTTTCTGTTCCTTTGTTCCGAACTTTAGGAGCTGCTCGGTTCCTCCATACATTGTTACCGAACAAGCTCCGGCCAAAGCCATGCAGACACGACTGAGTTGTTCAGCTACAATGCAACAGCCCGTGACCCCTGCGCCGATGCCACCATACTCTTTTGGAATTAAGGCGCCAAACCATCCCCTTTTAACAACCTCCTCCAGAAGATCATTGGGGAACTCCCTTGTCCAAGATATTTCTTCACCTCTCGACAGGTTTTCGTCAGCGAAGGACTTTACCTCTTCCATTAGATTTTTCTGCTTTTCATTCCACCATGGGAAAGACTCCATACTAACACCACGAATGATTAGGTGACAACACTATCAATTTTAGATTTTCGCCAAAACGTGTGCGATGGACAATTTATAAAATACCGAGCGTTGAAAGAAGCGAACTGCCCAACTTGGCAAGCCCCACTTAGACTTGCTGAGCTATTGTTGACTTTTCAATATGGCCCTTAGCAGGCTGCGGTATATTTGCATCTCGGAGGCGTTTACGATGGGGATTTGTACTCCTTTCTCTACTTCAAAGACTCTGACGTATTTTGGAAAGGCTGTGTAGCAGACTTGGCTTATTGGGAATACCTTTCTTTTTATCTCGTGTTCAAAGGATTTTTCATACACCTCTACGCAGAGGAGGTAACCATCAACCCAGAAGAGACGGTTGATTCCGTAAGTTGTAGCACACCAAGCAAGATTTTCGAGTGATCGTTTGTCTACGCCTAAAACAGTGAGCTTTTTTGTTGGAGTAATTTTGACTTCCATGCTGAACTCACTCCTTGTATCGTATATGTAAAACCTGTTTGACTTTCTCGGTGATTTTAGGTCCGAGACCGTGGACATCTTTAGCCCATTGATCTACGTTTATCAGAGCGTTCATGGGGGTTTGGTATGAGCGGAGAAGAGCTATTGTTTTTTCGCGTCCGATTTTTGGGAGGCTGGCTATGAAGAACATTTGAGCTTCAGCTAACGTTTCGTGTTTCTTGAACGGATGTACAATGGGTATTCTCTTTTCGACTATTTGTTCTTGTTTGGCAGCTGTGTATAGAAAATCTATGGTTTCTTTGTGGGTGGTCGTCTGTATCATGTAGATTCCTTGTTTTGCAAGGGCGAACATGGCTCCCCATACTGAGGCTGGTTGGATTTTGCTGAATTTGTAGATTATGGGGAGGTATCCTTCTATGAGGATGAAGGGTTTTGGGTAGGCTTCTTTTAGTCTGAACAATTGTTCGAATAGGTATCTTCGTGTGAGTGTGTAGACGAAGTCGTGTACGGTTTTTCTTTCGATGGCGCATTGGTCGGATATTATGTAGTCGCCTTTCTGTAGGGTTTCTGTTCGGATGTTCGCGCCGTGTTCTTTCAGGCCTTTGATGATTTTCGCGGCTGTGGATGCTTCCCGCGTGTCTACAATAATTGTGGGCTGTGTTTGTTTGTCTTGCGGTTTGATGAAGGGTACAAGGGTTTCTGTTCCAGACATGTTTTTCACCTTTGCTGATATGTGGCTTATTATCTGCTGTGTTTGTTTAATATGTTATTTTGACTGCAGCTATTTTGAGATTGGGTATCCCAGTTTCAGCAGCCATTCTCGTTCTATATCTACGAATCCATTTGATAAGTGAAACATAAGCTGAAGCTTGAATACGGAAAATCATAGCCGCTATGAATCTCCAGAGTAACCAGCTCATCTCAATAATGTTTAAATACGCCCTCCCAACCCAAGACGTTTGTCAAGGTGGCACGTAGTTGAGCCAGAAACAAGAAATCAAACTATTCGAAAAATGGAGTTTTGACGAAATCAAAGTAGAAAACCCAGGCATCAAAGACTACATCTCTCTCAAACCCATTTATGTCCCCCACAGCATGGGACGACACGAACACGGAAGATTTCGCAAGGCTGAAGTCAACATTGTGGAGAGATTTTTGAACAATCTCATGCGGCCAGGAATGACTGCTGGGAAAAAAGCGAGAGCTATTAATGTGCTGAGAAATGCTTTCGAGATTATTCATCTTCGCACTGGACAAAATCCTATACAAATTCTTGTCAGAGCTGTTGAAAATTCAGCACCTTGCGAGGACACTACAAGGATCGGTTACGGTGGTGTGACTTATCACATGGCAGTGGACATCTCCCCTCAGAGACGAGTGGACTTGGCTCTACGTTTTCTTTCGGAAGGAGCCAGAAAAGCAACGTTTGGCAATCCCCGCCCCCTCGAAGAGTGGCTTGCAGAAGAGCTAGTCTTGGCGGCAAATAATGATTCGAAGAGTAAAGCAGTAGCAAAACGTCATGAAGTGGAAAGAGTAGCGATGTCGTCTCGTTAAAACAAGATTTCGAAACTTTATTTTATGTGTATCTCTACGATGTCTTCATCTTCTAGAACGAAGGATGATCCAACTTTTTGAGGGCTGAAGGGTAGACGTTTAGCCCACACTTTTGCATAATTGAATTGTTCGTAGAAGTCGCTGTGTATTTGTTTTGCCAAATCTCGAATCATGGCTCCCTTTTTGAGGATGAACGGCCTTGAAGAAGGCTCTCTCTTGTTTGGCTCCTTCGTGTAGACGCGGATTATGTTCAGCGCCCTGAATAGTTCTACTCCCAATTTTTTTAAGCCATTCTGGTTTTTGCAGGAAATCAGGATGCTTCTTGTCTGAGCACCTGCGAGACTGCTCAGTTTCTTCATTTTTCTCATCACATTAGGAGCATCCGCTTTATTGGCAACGATTATTGCAGGTCGATACACCGTGCTTTCGAAAACAGCGTCTTCTACATCATTTAGGGTTGTTTCACCATAGATTTTCACTGTTCCGTCTGAGATTCGGTAGCTTTTCAGTAGTTGTTCCACATCTTTTACGGTGCAGTCGGTTAGTCGACCTAGCACGTGGATTTTGAGACCCATGCCCACGTGTTTTCGTTCAATGTCTACTCGTGCACGAGGCTTTTGAGTGAGAATTTTTGCTTTTTCTAGTTCGCTTAAAATCAGAGACAGTTGTTTACTGGGGTTTTGTGACAGGTCAACCATTAGAATTAGTCCGTCGGCGTTGCGAGCTAGTGCTAACGTCTGTAGGCCCCATGCTTCGCCGTCAGCTGAACCTTCTATTAATGGCGGGGCTTCAACTATCTGAAATTGTAGATTTTCATATTGGAACATTCCTGGCACGGGTTGTAGTGTCGTAAATGGATAACCTGAAACCGCAACTTTTGCGTTCGTGATCGAAGCCAACAAGCTGCTTCGACCCACGTTCGTTGGACCTAAAACTACAATTTGCGCTGCGCCTTCTTTCTCGATAAAGAATTTTGATCCACCCTTCCCAATTCTTCTCTGCTTTCTTTCCTCGATTTCTCTTCGCAGAGTGGCGATTTGGCGTTTTGCTTGAGCACGGAGGCGGGCTGTGCCTTTGTGTTTCGGAACTAAACTCAAAAACTCTTTCAGCGTTTGAATCTTTTCTTGAGGCGTCCTTGCTGATGAAACTTCACTCCATTTATGCTTCGCCTCTGCGGGAAGATTCGCCGGCATAACACAACCGCATCCACATCTATAAATCAGCGCAATGATGTTATTATCTTTTAAGCGTATTGCCCAAGCCAAAAATGCATGCATGCCCTTACGAAAAATATTTCTATTCAAAAACTTTATCTAATGGAACAGACAGTCTCTACTAACGAATTTCACTACAACTAAAAAGGAAAATAAGCAAAAATAAATTTGGAGAAAACGGAAATGAGCAAAACCGAAAAACCCCACCTAAACCTCATAGTCATCGGACACGTAGACCACGGAAAATCCACAAGTGTAGGACACCTCTTCTACCTCACCGGAACCATTGACGAACGAACCACAAAATCATATGAAGAAGAAGCAAAAAAACTAGGCAAAGAAACCTTCAAATTCGCTTGGGTTCTCGACAAACTGAAAGAAGAACGAGAACGAGGACTAACCATTGACCTCGCCTTCCTAAAATTCGAAACCCCAAAATACTTCTTCACCGTCATCGACGCGCCTGGACACCGTGACTTCGTAAAAAACATGATCACAGGAGCTAGCCAAGCCGACGCAGCCTTCCTCTTTGTCTCCGCAAAGCGAGGAGAATTTGAGGCAGGAATCGGTACAGGCGGGCAAACCAGAGAACACGCTTTCCTCGCCTTCACGCTGGGAATAAGCCAGCTTGTTGTGGCCATCAATAAGATGGATGATGCAACAGTAAACTGGAACCAAGAGAGATACGAGGAGATTAAAAATGAAATTTCCAGAATGCTCAAGATAGTCGGATACAACGTTGAGAAGATTCCGTTTGTACCCACATCTGGATGGACCGGCGACAATCTTGTTAAACATAGCGAAAAAATGCCTTGGTACAAAGGCCCAACACTCTTCGAGGCTCTTGACAAGCTCGAAGTGTCTCCTAAGCCTATTAAGAAACCACTCCGCCTTCCAGTGCAAGACGTTTACACAATTACTGGAGTTGGAACAGTCCCTGTTGGAAGAGTAGAAACTGGCGTGTTGAAAGAAGGCGACACACTTGTATTCATGCCATCGAATGTCAAAGGAGAAGTCAAATCCATCGAAACACACCACGTTAGGATGCCCAAAGCTGAACCTGGCGACAACATAGGATTTAACATCCGAGGTATAGCTCAAAAAGACATCCGAAGAGGAGACGTAGGCGGACATCCCGACAAGCCACCAACTGTTGCCAAAGAATTCATCGGACAAATAATCGTCATTTACCATCCAACAGCCATTGCTGCCGGATATTCTCCAGTGTTACACTCTCACACCAGTCAGGTTGCATGCCGCTTTGTAGAGTTGATTAAGAAACTGGACCCGCGTACAGGACAGACTGTCGAGGAAAAGCCAGCTTTCTTGAAGACTGGAGACGGTGCAATCGTTCGACTTGAACCGCTTCATCCAATAGCCGTTGAAGCTTACTCTGATTTTCCTGAGCTTGGACGATTTGCGGTACGTGATATGGGAACTACTGTCGCCGCTGGGGTGATTAAAGAGATCACCAAGAAAGGATGAGTTAACTGCCATCGACTCTAAAACCCTCTTTTTTCTTTTTTGTTTTTTCCGAAATCACATTATAATGTTTGAAAGATTTCAAACAGGCTTCGATCTAAAAGTAGAAGAACACCTTGTATAATGCACAACGTTCCAATAGTGATTGCTACAAGTCTAAATGATAGAATTGTTCCGATGAATGTTAGCAAGTCCTCAACGAACCTGAAGAGAAGGTATGTGAACAGTGTTGGAACAAGGAAAATCACTGCGTATATCCATTTTGATTCAATGCCAAAAATACTTGGCGGCAAAGGGTTGAGTAACATAACATATCCGAGGCACAAGCAACCCGCTGCTAGTCCGATGAGTGATGCCCAACGAATATCTTTGATAGGCTTTAGAAACAGTGCTATTCCAGTGACGATCAAGAGGGTTTGTGTGACTGAATCCCAACCTTGCACAGCCCAGACAAGTATCCCCGTGGCCATTGAGAGGATTCCTATGATGAATCCAAGACCGGATACGATTTTTACGAGCCAGCGCAACGGCTTTCCAAAGATGGGTGTGCGTCTCACCAGTTTTTCCAGTACCCAAGAAGTTGCAGCGATACCTCCTACAATCAGAAGGAATGGCGTATAATTCACTAACAATTCACGCCACAATTTATCACTTCGCAATTAGATTTCAGTTTGCACTAATAAAAATTTGATGCTTCTATTCTAGAATTTGGAGATTTGCGAAGTGGTTTATATGCTTTAGTTAGCGTATGTAGGATATGTCTCCGTTTTCTTGTTTTACGACATCAAGTAGGCGGAGGTCTAAGCTTATTGTTAGTTTCCTTTGACCAGTTATGTTTGTTGCTTTTATTGTGAAAAACTTTGTTTTCTTTCTCTGGTTATATGTAGGGTCGATTTCTGAGATTTCTTCGATGCCGTATAATTCTCCGTTTATCATGATGATCAATGGTCTGCCTTTCGTGTTTAGCTTAACCATTGTTTCATTTCTCCACTTAGGCTTCAAAGATAATTATTGTAGGCTGTTTTAATGGTGTTATTTCCCGTCCTTACACATTCCCATATTCGTAACTTGTCGCGTTATGACAGAAATCGGAGAATTTGGGTGCGATAAGTTGAATTGTATAGTTTAGCAGTGGTCTGACCAAGTTTTATGTAGAAATGAGTTTGGAGATAGTAGATGGAGGGGAGCTATTTGAGAGAATGCAGCAGGATTGGAGTGTATTGTGATTTTGGATAAGCATTCTGGAAGGATTGGAGTTAAGTAAAGGTTATAAATTGTCCATTTGGAAGAGGAATAGTGGGGATGGTTCATGGGCTTGTTTAAACGGTTAAAGACACCTAAAGCTACCATTTCTATAACACTCGAAAAAGGTGAATTTAGTCTAAGAGCCCCATTGACAGGCACTGTTAACGTGTCGTCATCTGAGGATTTTGACGTAGATGAGATAAGAATTGAATTTGAAGCAACCGAGTGGACATGTGCAACACAGAGCATAGACATAGAAGGAACCCAAAGAACTGTGACAGCTCGGCAAACCAATAGAATACATGAAGGAAAAACAGCGATAGCAGGAAGAATGCATGTTACAGATGGATTTAGAAAAGACTTCCCCTTCAGCATAAATCTGCCACAGGGTGTTCCACCAAGTTATCAGGGCAAAAATGCAACTAACACTTGGAAGATGAAAGGAGTGTTAGCTGTCAAAGGTCGTCCAGACGTAACTAGTCACCAAATGGAAGTTCAAATAAACCCCTAACATGAAAATTCCAACGTGGACTGCGTAGGTTAGTGGCGCCCTGGCCGGGATTTGAACCCGGGTCGGGCGGGCGACAGCCGCCTATACTAGACCGGACTATACTACCAGGGCATCAAATTCCATAAAGAAAGAAGAGTTCTACTTAAATTTTGTCAAGCAAATATCCCGCTTCTACTGAGAAACTTTTTTCTTGGAATAAAAATCTCTAAGCTTAGCCGCCATCTCACTGTCCTCCAGAATTAGTGGTCCTCGATAACCGCATCTTCTACAGTCCCAAGTAGACCATAGTTGTGGTAGACCAGACGCCCAAAACACATCGGTTGAACCACACTTAGGGCAAAACTTGACACGCTTCATCGCATGCTCTATATTCTTCTCTTCTCTTTTCAGTTTCGCAACGTTCCGTTTTTCTTTCAACAATTTACCAAGCGCCACAAAATCAAACTCTCTAGCCTCAGCTCCACAGAGAGGACAACACTCATCAGCATGTATCTCCCCGTCATACAGGCACTTGGGATTCGGACATGTCCATCCTCCCATAACAATCACGCATCTCATTAGAGAAACTGTTGACTTTTTTACGTTGCTCCTCAAAGCTGAGAACTCCATAGACATAGTGGCGGGCCCGTCGGGAATTGAACCCGAGACCCCCGGGTTAAAAGCCCGGTGCTGTAGACGCTTTTGAACTCTATCCTTGCTGAGCTACGGGCCCTCTTTTACCTTCACCATTAAAGATTAAATTAAGGGTTTCTGTTACTTGTAATCTCGAAACGCCTGAACCAAACTTCAATGTACTAGGGTTTCAGAAGTCAAATAAAAAGGATGCAGGAAATATCTGAATCACAAGTTATTCGAAGTCGCCGTTGTGTAGTTTGCTTCTAGAAAATAACCTTATAAAGACTTAAAAGTGCAACTAATGTTTAACAACTTGTGAATAAACATGACAAATGAGTATGCTGCCTTAGCTTTCTGGATGTGTACCACGATTTTGGGTGTAATGGGTTTCATCTTGTCATTTGGAGGACTGCTTCTCCCGTGGGAAGGCCACACTGCTGGAATTATGACAGGTGGTGCTACATGGGCTGTTTATGGTTGCGTAATGATATTGGCCAGTCTCTTCGTCCTAATAATGCCCCGATCCCTCAACGCAAGCCCAGTGCTTATGGCAGCTGGAAGCCTACTTATAATATTCAGCGTGATTCACTCGTTCTTCAACACATCAGGTCTGGTATCCTACGGAATATACGTCGCTCTAATAGGCGCAATAATAACATGCATCGGAGCAATTTTCTCCGCAATATACCTCAAGTTTAAAGAAATGGCTAAGTAGACATCCTCTCCTGCAACGATTTTCAAGCCAACAATCTATGCCAAGGATACAGAATAGTGTACAGCTACTGGGGTTTTAGTTTTTGTCGTTTCTTCTCACCTATGTGGTGAATTTTTCTCCTTCTGTAGCAATACGTTCCAACGCTGTGTTAAGGTTGATGAGCCCATCGTTTGTTTTCGCGGAAACGGGTATCAGAAAGAACCTCAACCCCAACCTGTAAATAGCGTGCATCATGTCACGGCTGAGTAAACGTCTCGTTCCAGTCAACTTTTCCTCGATCGCTAATTCTAACGTCTTAGGAGAAGCCGACCAGTCTACAATGCGATCTACGTCTTCAGATGGAAGAAGATCACATTTCGACAGCACATACGTTTGAGGAACAAAAAAACGGTTGTACACAGCAGCGGATAAAAACATGTTTGAAACGTAGTTAAGGGGACTAGCAGAGAATACGGAGTCGAATAGGTATATAATCGCTTTAGGCTCCTTAGTTATTTCATTTACAATGTAAGGTCCACTAGCCCTGAAGGCAAAAAGTTCCATTTGACCCGGAGTGTCTACAATAACCATGTCGGAATTAAGATTTCTAATTTCTCGTCCAAGCTCTTCCGCTTCTTCTGCGAGTAGGTCCGCCGCCATTACAAGTGCGCCGTTGGGCCCAAGCTTGTATTCTTCCATTAGCCTTTGAACACTCACATATTCGCGGGCGTCGATGTCCGGTGTATATGGTAAGGTAAGGACTCCAGGGTCTAAATTCACGGTTGCCACATTTTGTTTCTGAATTTTTAGCCAATCAGCGAAGCAAGCAGTAAGGAGCGATTTCCCTGAACCCGCTGTGCCAACTATAAAGATTATAAACATTTAGAACACCTGTCGTGTGAACGAAACAGCCTAAATAAATTCGTTGCGTTTGTTTATTTGTTTTAGGGTTTGCTCGGCACTCAGATTTCAATCATCTTTTTCAATATTCAATTTGCACCTTCGCTTCGACTCACATAATAGCTGTAAGACAACATCTGTTTCTTGATTCACGAACTGCCACAAGCAACAGCTGTTTGTCACGCTATCACGTAAAACTATACGAGTTTTCACTTTTTCTGAGTGGCATTTATGAGAAATACCATTCCTTTCTTAGTTTTAGTTTGGCCATGTGAACTGAACCTTGTGGGAGGAGGACTTATCTGACTATGGTATCTAGCGCATTTTATTGCCACAGTTTTTTCGTCTTGCGAAATCCAAACAACACGTGCGTCTCCACCGCATTGCGGACACCTAACATGATCGCCTGTCTTGGTCATCTTTATATTCCCGCCTTCTGTAACGAAGTGTAGTTCCTAGGATAAATGGGTTCTCTTTCTTAATAAACCCCTTTTTTCGTAGAAGAAACTTCAACGAAAAATGCCTTCAAAGCAGTGAAAGATCAGTTGCCATCATTTGCCAAGTATTTGTCTCAATGTGCGTAAGGGTTCTTACTGGTAAGTCAGAGTTATTAGTCTACCCCTCATTCTCCGTGGAGCGAATTCTCCAATTATGCTTATTTGTGCTTCCGAAAGATAAATGGTAATCAACAGTGCTAGACAGAAACACATAACGTCTACTCCCTTCATCTCAGAACCATCATTGCCTACAACCTGTAAGGAAGACCAATGATCAGGAGCCTTCTCTTTGCTATGAACAAAATCTATGTAGTAAACGTCGTTGTAGCAGAACCATATATCCACGCTGGGATATGAACGAGTCTCGTAGTAGTTGTAAGACATACCTCTCCTTTCCACCAACCTCTGAGAATCATCATCATAATATGGGCCAGACGTAGCTTCCAACGCCAGCCATCTATCATCCTCATACACTTCCACCCACGCGTGCCCCCCTTCATCTCCCCCAAAATTCACTAATCCCAAGACAACTCTCACATCCTCCGCTTCAACACCCTCAGCCCTTAAAAGAGACACCAACGTGTTCGCTTGTTCTTCACAATCACTCGCCTCCCTTGGTTTTGCCGGATTCGTATCATAGCTAGGAGTGTCCACAAGAAAGACGTGGGGCATCAGCCACTTTTCATCCACACCATTCAGCGTAGCATCAGAAACCCACACCCAACCTACCGCTGCTCTGTAAGCTGCTACCTTTCCATCTACCCCATCTGACAAATGCTTAACTGCAGAATCAAAAGGAGTAACATAATCCTGATAAGGCAACTCATGTGTGGCGTTGGGATTCCATATAGTTGGTTGTAACAATCTCTCTAATTGCATATCAGGTCTAGGCGGATAATCAGGGGCTATTTCAAGTATCATATATAAGGCTAAGAATGTCCCCAACACTATGGCAGGTATCATACAGATTACTAGGATTACCATCTCCAACGACATACCATGACTGGTGTCTTCCATGATTCCCTCTTTCCTATCTTCCATCATTTTCTCTAATGTTAATGAGCAATTCTTAAGGGTTCAGAACAGACAATACTTACCAATGATACATAGAAAAGAAAGTCGAATCGTGTGCAAAAGAATAGAATGTGATCTTAAGAAACGATTACATTACAGGCGAAAAAGTTTTCCGACAATATCAAGTTTCTGCCTTAACAGGCTTGATTTTGCCACCTTTCTTCAGAGCCATGTCCGACAGTTGAACAAGAGCTTTGCTGATATATTTTCTGGCTACAACGGAGTTCTCGACAGTTGTTGAGAGGTGAAATTCTATTTTGGAGATTCCTTCGCCACCTTTGGGATGAGATTTTATATAAACATACGGATTATCATGCATCACCCGATCGATAATCGGAGCCATTTCCGACTCCACAACGCCAGTTACGTCTATACTTGTTTCAAAAAACGTTACATCACCTGCAGCTTGTCTAAGAATAGGCGCAATAGATCCCTCAAATATAGCCATCATTTCGGACGGAACCCCAGGAAGTGCCACTAAAGTTGTGCCCTCGCATTCTATGATCACACCTGGCGCAGTTCCAACTGAATTAGGTAGAGGTTTACCACCTTTAGGAAGCTTCGCCATCTTAACGCGAGGAGGAGTCAACTCCGCCTTCTCCATCCGGCCCTCCTCCACATACATGTGATATTTTCCCTCCACCATTTTCAAAGCTTCATCGTCAATTTCTAACTTACACCTTAACGCCTTAGCAACACCTTCCAACGTCTTGTCATCAAACGTTGGGCCAAGCCCACCTACGGTGATTAAGAAACGAGGTTTCCTTCGCGTAGCTTCGTTTACAGAGGATGCTATTTCGTTCACGTTGTCTCTAACCACGGTGATTCTTGCGACTTTGCCTCCTAAACTCGTTATTCGTTTTGACAACCAATGAGCATTTGTATTCAAGGTCTTACCAATTAGAAGCTCTGTTCCAACGCAGATGATCTCTATTGAACAAGCCATACCACTATTCTCCTACCAGCTGAAACATCAATTCAAACAGATAAATGAAGATTATGCAGTGACTATTTGGCGCAGAATAATGCAGTATTTTCATATAAAAAACAGTCCGTTACCTACGCAAATGCTTCAAACGCTCTGCATTATGCACTGTCTACTTTTTCTTGCCGAGCCACCACTTCAAGTAATCTTTCCGCTCTTTCCGCCGTCGCTCCTCCGCAGACTCAAAGCTCGGTCTCAACTTTTCACGCAACTCCGTGAGTTCTTGAGGCGTAAGAGAGAGTCCACAGCTCTTGCATGCATAGCGTTTTGTAGCCGAAATATACTTCAGTTCACCGCCACATTCGGGACAGTAACGCATATAGTATCTACCTTTTCACGTTTCACTCCACCACATAGAACGAAGAAGCATGAGAAATACTTTTGGTTTCATTTCAACGTGTGAGAAGAAAACAATTCTTGCAGGACTAGTGTGAAAACGCCATTTCGTTTTTTAGGTATCTGTAAGAAAATTTATGTTATAAAATTGGTTAGCCCATATTGCTGGATATATCCCCTGCATTTCCCCTTTTTCTTTTGTCTTTGGGCGCGTCAACCTAGTTTGTAATGTTTTCTAATCTTCTCCTTGATTTCCCAAGTGCATTTGAGACCCTTTGGAAAGGTCACAAAATCACCAGCACCGAATTCCACATTTCCTTCATCTGTCTTCACGATAGACCTTCCTTCAAGAATCAGACAAGCTTCTTTTTGATCATACTCCCATGGAAACGTGGAAGGTTCCTTTTCCCAAGTTGGCCAGCTTTTTGCTCTTCTTCGTTCTTCTTCTGTTGGCTTCTTGATTTTGATCTTCATTTTCATCAGCATTTGAAAAAAGCACTCGATGTATTTATAGGTTAGTCTGTGGATGCCTCTAATCTCAAAATTCTTCCTCTATCATATCACCGAAAATCTCTCTTATGCATCCATTTGGGATATTTGCGTTGTTTTATGCATGTATGCAGTAGCTCAAACAGTTCAGGAAAAGAAAATGAAAAAGCATGTTATAACCTCGAAAAACTAGGTTATAAAATTGGTTAGTCCAGCTTCTTCGGCAAGTTTGATGGCTTGTTCTCTCTCGTCTTTAGTTAGCCTTCTCCGAAGCTCTGGGATTTCGTGGGCCCTCCATTCTGGACGGTATTGAAACATCACATTGGTTCTAACCCATGTTCCAAGGTTTTGGGCTATCCAGTTCAAAATAGGCTTTGTGCAACAATCAAGATGCTCTGGCAAGACTAGGACACGGATGAGGAGTTCTCCATACTTCTTACCATATAGATGATTCCGCGTGCACGCCTCCCAATAGCCTAACGCATCGGAAATTCTTTTGGCACACTCGTTTAATCCATACTTGAAATCGAGAAGATAGACATCTATAAACCCGGCGAGAAGCTTAGCGGTTTCTTCGCTGTAGTAGGAGTTGGAGTTCCAAACCACGGGAATGTTCACGTCGACGTGTCGGAACGTTTCCAGCCACTGTTGAAGCCAAGGCGTCGGGTCACCGCCAACCAGATTAACGTTTCTGCATCCACTTTTGCGTAGGTGTTCCACAGGTTTTGCCAGCCGTTCGGGTGAGAAGATTTCGCCTTTTTCATACCATTGAGATATGGACCAGTTTTGGCAGTGGCGACACTGCATAGTGCAGCCGAGCGTGAATATTGTTCCAGACGGGACGAGTTCGGGTTCTTCGCCTGTGTGTTGGAACATGGTGGAAACTGTTATTTGGGTTCCGCACTTGCAGCATCCAAGTTCTCCGTTAAGTCGGTTGAAGCCGCATCTACGAGTACAGAAGTGACAGCTTTCTAGAATGCGATTTGCTATTTCGATCTTTAAGTCGAGATATGACTTTTCTGGGTTTTCTAGTCGTTTCAGTTGTTTTTGATGTGAATCAATCTTTTCTTGTAGGCGGTAAAATTCTTCGGTGAGTTTGTCGTGCAGTTTCCACAGTTTTGCAAGCGAATCGCGTTCATCGAAGTCTGCAGACAGTTTTTTAGCGATTATGAACTTGGCGGGTTTGTCGTCTTGCATAACGTCGAAGTATCTGGCTAGGCTTGCTCGAGCTTTCTTGTCCTTTAGAACAGCTGTAGCGTCAGGTCTCCAAGCAGTCCACATTATGTTTGTTTCCTAGAGTAATTAGTTGAAAAACGGGTGTATAAAAAGTGATGATGGCATCCAACATTCTATCAAATCGTATAGGTGAGTCATCCTTGGCGGTTGCTAAATAACGTAATATGGGTAAGATACGCCACCCGGATAAAACTGACCGCGTATGGCTATTTTTTGTCCACAGGCTGGGCAACACATGTCCTTGGTTAGATGCCACTTCACGATGTCGAAACTGAACCGTTTAATCACCAGCTCTCCACAGCTCGGACAGTAAGTATTCTCGTAACGGTGTCCCGGAACATTTCCCATATACACGTAATTAAGGCCAATCTCACGCGACACATCGCAGGCGTATTCAAGCGTCTCCAATGGAGTTGAAGGAATCTCAGTTACCTGATAGTTGGGATGAAACCTGAGCAGATGAAACACAGTGTCTTTCCCAAGGTTATCTCTTATCCACATAGCTAGCTCACGAATTGCTTCCATCGAATCTCCTATCTTCGGCACGACTAGATTAGTGACTTCAACATGTATATCACATTTCTTCATTTCTTTCAAAGATTCATAAATTGGCTCCACGGATGGAACGGCTGCAAATTTCTTGTAGAATTCCGGGTCTCCTGCACCCTTAAAATCCACTGTTACAGCATCTAGGACTGGAGCTATCAGCTGGACGGCTTCGGGGGTCATGTATCCATTGGTCACAAAAGTATTGAAAACTCCTTCCTTATGGGCCAACATCGCCGTGTCGAAAGCATACTCAAAGAAAATTGTTGGTTCAGTGTAAGTGTAGCTTATCCCTTGGCACCCATCATCCTTCGCGGCCTTCACAACTTTTTCTGGAGGGAAACCGTATCCCTGAATTTCCTTTTCCTGACTGATCAACCAGTTGTCACAGAAACGACAGCGGAAATTGCATCCCACTGTGGCGATGGACATGACCTGCGAACCGGGGTTAAAGTGGGAGAGAGGTTTTTTTGTTATCGGATCAACACATACAGAGCAGGCTTTGGCGTACACGAGCGAGTAGAGCTTCCCTTTCTCATTTTTTCTAACCAAACAGAACCCTACGGCGCCTTCAGTTATTATGCAACGCCTTCCGCAAAGGTTGCATCGCACCTTGTTTTCCGGCAACTCTTCGTAAAGCATGGCTTCTTTTACCATCTGACCCCTCTCTTACTCCTTCTCCTCCTCCAACTGAATCCCATTTCCGTTGAACCGTATGGTCAACGCCCTTGTTACGGCTTTGAAACCTCGCCTGGACCCGTTTAGCTCGACGAGGTTTGCTTCTCTAAGCTTGTTCATGTGGAACCAGACGGTCATACGTGGTTCTGATGTTATCTGTTGCAGTTTAGAAATCGTTAGCCTATTTGGGTATGCTTTTATGAGTTCTTGCAGTATGCGCATTCGGCTGGGAAGACTCAGAGCTTCACATACCTTATGGCCTAACTCTTTTTCAGAATGCATCTCATGAACTCTCATACTACTGTACTAGTATAAGGGTATAAATCTTCCCCCATCTTCTTGAAAAGTTTACGCCTTTCCAAATGGTCGGTCAAAATTGTTTTTCCACGGCATCCGCCTTATTAGCGCTAATGGCAACATAATTGTGGATAGCTCTGTAAGAAACCTCTCGGGAGATGACGCTCGAAAGTTAGCTGAAAACGGAGGTGCCTTCAAAGGGAACAGCATCTACCATCTAATCTGCACAGAAAGATTACAGAAGAAAAAATGATTTTCGAAAAATGAGTTAAATTCTTATGCTGTGCATATTCATCTAGTAAAATTAGAAATTAAGGTGGCTCAAATTGAGTAGAACGTCTCAGATTTCGGGATTCTATAAACTAACCCCAAAAGAAAGAGTGCAAATCGTAAAAGACTTTGCTGGTTTAACAGATGAAGAAGTTGAAACTCTATTATCAACAGGGGCTCTGAAGCTGGAGTTAGCCAACCGAATGATCGAGAACGTCGTGGGGGCATTCCCCATACCTCTCGGAATCGCAGTGAACTTTCTAATCAATGAACGAAGCTATTTGATTCCGATGGCGATTGATGAGCCTTCCGTAGTGGCTGCAGCCAGCTACGCGGCAAAGATGACAAGAGCAAAGGGTGGCTTCCACACTAGCAGCACCGAGCCAGTCATGATTGGACAAATCCAAGCGGTAAATATAGACGATCCGTATGGGGCTAAGATGGCTGTTCTGGCGGCAAAAGAGAAAATCCTCCAGAAGGCGAACGAGCAGGATCCCATGCTGGTTTCGGTTGGAGGAGGCGCCAAAGACCTAGACGTAAGGGTGATACAGACTAATAGTGGCCCCATGGTCATCACTGAGCTTCACGTAGATTGTAGAGACGCAATGGGCGCAAACGCTGTCAACACTATGGCAGAGGCTGTTGCTCCGCTGATTGAAAGAATTACGCACGGCCGAGTGTATCTGAGAATCATTTCTAACCTAGCTACAAAACGGCTGGCAAGAGCTTGGACTGTCGTGACAAAGGAGGAGTTAGGCGGAGAAAAAATCGTAGACGGCATCATAGAAGCTTACAACTTTGCTGCCGCCGACCCGTATAGGGCTGCAACTCATAATAAAGGTATACTCAACGGCATAATCGGCGTCGTAATCGCTACGTGCAACGACCACCGCGCCGTAGAGGCAGGAGCCCACGCCTACGCAGCAAGATCAGGCCAGTACAGTCCACTAACAGTCTGGGAGAAGAACAAGGACGGAGACCTCGTAGGCTCAATTGAACTTCCAATGGCTGTGGGAACAGTTGGAGGCGCCACAAGAGTGCACCCCGTGGCTAAAATAGCATTGAAGATTTTGGGTGTAAAAACCGCCAATGAGCTGGCTGAAGTTTTAGCCGCCGTTGGGCTGGCACAGAACCTTGGTGCGTTGAGAGCTCTGGCTCATGAGGGTATCCAGAGGGGACACATGGCACTACACGCTCGAAACGTGGCGATTATGGCAGGAGCATCTGGAAAATTGATCGACCTAATAGTTGAAAAGATGGTTGAAGAACGTAAAGTAAGGTTAGACCGAGCCAAAGAACTAGTTGAAGAATATGGGAAAACGAAGTGAGACTAACTCAGATTAATCGTCTCACTAGTTTCCGTTCTATTTGGTTTTTGTGGTCTCCCATGGAAGATTCTCTATTTTTAAACTTAACTTAGATGTTAAAAAGCGGATAAGTAAAAAGGTGAGTACCGTAACAACTGCCCAGATTAAGCCTTCTATCCCGAAACGAACTTCAGGACTTAATCGTTCATAATCGAAACTAAATAGGTAAGCGAGGGATTGTGTATCTAAGAAAGCGTGTAGAAAAATTGGGCCAGTCAGTACACCGCTCCGGTAATAGAGATAACCCATTATAGAACCGCTTATGAAGACTCCTAACAGATGGAAAAACATCAGCCAAACATCATATCTCCAAATAAGCATATCTATAGGAACATGTGCCAACGCGAAAAGCATCGAAGAAAAAATTATCGAAAATCTCGGACCAAAGTGTTCCAGTAAACGCGTTTGAAAGTATCCTCTAGTCTCTATTTCCTCAGAGGGACCGACGACTAAAAAGAAAGTTAAGGGCATTAGAAAAATTGAAGTCAGGCCTAGGTTTTCAGGGTTTACAGTGAATGTTATTGGACCAGCTCCTAATGGAACGAACAGAACGTATGCAAGGCAAGCAAACGCAATACTGTTAAATAGTGAGAGAAAAATCCCGAAGAATGCGTTTCTAACGAACTTTTGCCTAGATAAACCTATTGACCCAATTCTTCTTTTCTCAACGTAGCGAACAATGAAAAGTATCGGTAACAATGCTAGTAACGGTTGAAAAACAATCTGCGTTACAAAGAACATTCCCCAATTCATCTCACCATCACAAATGATCAAGTTTACCGACCATAGTCGATAGAGAGTCCAAATCCCCGTTAATACCAGAAAAACTCCAACGACCTTCAAAAAAGCTCTCAGCTTTTCACCCAAAGGGTTCAGCCTCATAGACAGATAGTTTTTAGAGGATTATAACCGAATTAGATATCTTTTTCGATCAACTGCAAAGTCAAAAAGTAAACAGGAACACATTGTTAAAGGAACGATAATTATAATTCTGTGTACAATACTATTTTCTCACGTGAACACACATTGATAATAATCCCAGGTCCAGCATCCACAGAACTAGGCCGAAAGATCGCAGACATGCTGAAGACAAAGGTTGTTCCAGTAGAGTTCAAGCGTTTTCCCGACGGAGAATCCTACATTCGATTTAACGGAAACATAGAGAATGAGCACGTCGTTATTGTTCAGACGACAAGTCCACCCCAAAATGAACGTTCAATTCAACTCTTCATTATGGCGGATAATGCAAAAGACCAAAAGGCAAAGAGCATTACCGCGGTTGTTCCATATTTTGCATATGCTAGACAGGATAAACGCTTCAGATCCGGCGAAGCCTTCAGCGTAAAAACGTTAATGAAACTTTTGGAAAAGTGCGGCGTAAACAGAATAATCACCGTAAACTCTCACAACCCTACAATCCTAAAAACCTTCAAAATACCTGTTGATGATCTATCAGCCATCAGTCTCCTAGCTGAGCATTTTAAGAAAAAAGGCTTTGATGGAGCGTTTTCTCTGTCGCTTGGCAAAAAAGCATTAGACACAGCGGTGCAGGCAAACAAGGTCTTGGAAGGCGGATACGGATGTATCTCAACTCACAGAAACCGAATAACTGGAAAAGTTACAATTGAGAAAGAATCTTTACCGGTGAAAAATCGAAACGTAATCATATTCGACGACATCATCAGCAGCGGCGGGACGATGATTAAAGCCGTCAAACTGGTTAAGGCTGAAGGCGCTGACAGAGTGTTCGCAGCGTGTGTGCATCCTCTTCTCATCGGAGACTCGAAGGACAGAATTCTGAAAAACGGTGCTGATGAAATCGTGGGCACAGACTGCGTTCCCAGCCCTGTTAGTGTTGTCTCGGTTGCTCCATTAATCGCGGAGGCGCTGGCTGAAAGAGGAGTCTAAGCGTGGCTAGGCTTTTCTTTTTACTCTCAGGTGAACACCCAACCCTGCCTCAAGCGGAACTTCAATCCATTTTGGAGGCGGAAGACCATGAGTACCGAATCTTGGAGAAATTGGCTCAAGTTCTTCGCATAGAAGCGAGTTTAGACAGTGTAAAATCAGTTAAATCGAGGTCGGCTATGACCCGGGTTTGCGGTCTGGAGCTATTGAATTGTCACGCTACCATTAGCGACATCAAAAATAAGATGGGCTCCACCTCTTTAGACGATATAATTGAACGAGATGAAACTTTTGTTGTTCGAGTGAGAAGAGTCAGAGGAAGCGCTTCACCTGCTATCAGAGTGGAACTGGAACGAAAACTCGGTGAGCTAATTCTAGGCAAGGTTAAAGGTGCTAAAGTCAGCTTGAAGAAGGCTCAAAAGACTTTTTTCGGAATTTTAACAGAAGATCGATTTATTTTTGGATTAAAAACAGCTGATATCTTACCGAAGCCTTTTGTCGCGAGAGGGCCTCGAAAGCGTCCTTTTTTCCATCCTTCAGCCATGCCCGCAAAGCTTGCAAGGTGTATGGTGAACTTAGCTCAGCCAAAGGCAGGAGAGTTGGTGCTTGACCCTTTCTGCGGAACTGCCACAATGCTTGTAGAAGCAGGATTGATAGGGTGCCGTGTGATCGGTTTTGATGTACAATCACGCATGGTGAAAGGGAGTCTCCAAAACCTTCTCTACTACGGCGTGCGACCGGAGGGGATGGCGGTTGCAGACGCTAGACACCTTCCAATAGCCAACACTGACTGCATCGTCACAGATCCGCCTTATGGCAAATTGGCAACAACGCTTGGATGGAACACTCGGCAGATTGTTGAGGATACGCTGTCAACGATAGATGACAAACTTCCGAAGGGACAGCGAATCTGTATGGCATCTCCAAAATCAATAAAGATAGGTGAAATTGGCGAACAGCTAGGTTTTAAGCAAGTAGAGTCTCATTTTGTGTACGTACACAGAAGCTTGACAAGAGAGATAGTTGTCTTTGAGAGGACTTGAAATGAGCTTACGTGTTGTCTTTCTAGGAACCGCGGGAAGCATCCCAACGCCTAAGAGAAGCCTGCCAGCTATTGTTGTTCAACGAAAAGGTGGAATTCTCCTATTTGACTGCGGCGAAGGTGTTCAAAGACAGATGATCAAGGCTAAGGTGAGCTTTCATCGAAAAATGAAAGTTTTCATTACGCATATGCATGGAGACCACGTGCTTGGTTTGCCTGGGCTTCTTCAAACCATGTCTTTGTTGGACAGGGAAAGGAAACTGGAGATTTACGGACCTCGAGGGATTAAAGCATTCGTGGAAGCGATTAAGCAAACTGTTCAGTTTGTGCTCACTTTTCCCATAGAAATTTCTGAAATTGAAGACGCTGGCGTGGTCTGTGAGGAGAAAGAATACGAAGTGGATACGATTTGGACGGAACATGTGATTCCAGGTCTGGGCTATGCGCTTGTGGAAAAATCTCGACCGGGAAAATTCTATCCAAAGAAAGCAAAATCTTTAGGGATTCCGGAAGGGCCCTTATGGTCAAAACTACAGCATAGTTCAATAGTCAAGCTTCCAAATGGACGAATTGTCAAGCCTGAAGAAGTGTTGGGTTCTCCACGCCCCGGAAGGAAAGTCGTCTATACAGGGGACACCAAGATTTTAAAAAGCATCATAAAGTTCGCTGAAGGCGCGGACTTGTTGATTCATGACGCCACGTTTGATGACGAATTATGGGAGAAAGCTGAAGAGGACGGGCACTCTACCCCCAGCCAAGCAGCAGAAATTGCGAAAAAAGCGAAGGCTAAGCGGCTGGTATTAACTCACATCAGTGCACGATACAAGACAGCTGATCTCTTGCTTGAACAAGCGAAGAAGACGTTCCCTCGCGTAGATGTGGCCGAAGACTTCATGAAGATTGACCTTCCTCTCCTAGACGCTTAGGTGAAAAGTTTCTGCAGTTTTTGAAGACTTTCGCCCACATGTTCTACCGATTCCAAGATGATAAGCCCATTGTATTTGACTTTCTCAAGCGCCTTCGCAACACTACTCCAGTCTACGGTTCCATATCCTATTCCAAGATGCCGATCACCAGCTCCATCATTATCACTTGCATGTACGTGGACGATCTTATCAGAAAAACGTGCGATGAAATCCTGAATCTGACGATTGATGTTCGCATGCCCTATGTCAAACACTAATCCTATGTCTTCGTCGAACTCGTTGAAGAAACGTGAAAAGTCTTGTACGCTCTTCATTAGAAACGGATATGGCTCAGGAACATTCTCAATCGCTATTTCCACACCGTGTTTCTTGGCAATTCTTAACAATGTGTGTACTGAATCCAAGTTCAGCCGCCATTCTAACCCGGGATAAAAGGGGCTGACCGCCGTCTTTAAGCCGGGGTGAAAAACCCATAGTCGACAACCAAGTTGAGATGCATAAGAAATGGATTTTTCTTGTCGCTTCAAAATCGTCCTTCGCAAAACCGGGCTGGGAGAAGCTATGTTGATGTCTGCAAATGGTGAGTGAAGCGACAGCTCAAGGTCACGGGATTGAACTATCTTCTTCAGAGCATTTACTCGTCTGCCGTTAAGCGTATGTAAACCCTCGTCTAGAAGTTCCACGTGAGATATGTCAATGGTGTTGAGGCGTTTCATAAGAGAGGAGAAGGGGGTTCCAAGGCAGAAGAGCATGGATAAACCGATTCTTGTTTTAGGCAATGCAACCACATGCAAATTATTTCTGTTTGCGTTTGGTTGTCTTTGGAGCTAACCATTTAATGAGCTCTTGTGGATTGTCACAGCGGATTTGAACTTTGATTGGTCCTAACGGTGATTCTCCCACAGGCGCAGAGAATGAAATGTGCCCCACATACGCAACTTGCTTGTTCAAATAGAAGACTACGGATTTCTTGCTTAACCCTTCAAAAAACACACGACGTGCAGCATCACGAATCCTCTCCCGACGAAGCAAATCACGAAGCGTTGTAAGCCCATCGATACCCTTGGCTTCTGCGACGAGCAGGTTGCCCCGTTCTTCAGGTGTAACCTCGAACTCTATGTTTCCGAAGATGTTTTCCACCGCCTTCTTCACTTTTTCCAAATCCTCAGTGGGATTGACTTTAACCTCAACGTGAACGTCTATCTCATCCACTTCTCTACCACACTCTCCAAAACTTTGAGTACTCTTCCCTTAAATTGCACCCTCGTCCCCTCGTTTATCAGCATGTAATCCGCTGTGGCTATGACATCTCCTAGACCGACACTGAGCTCCCTTAAATCGCGTTCTATAAAGGTCTCCCAACTCTTTGGATCGTCGCTTCGCTTCCTTTGGAAGAGACGTTGGAACCTTGTTTCAGGCGATGCATGAATGGCAATGAGAAAGAAGTTTGGAAAGCGTTTCTTGAACTCGTTTACCTCATGTAAGCTTCGAATTCCATCAACGATAACAACTTTTTCTTCTGCGCTTTCGATTTTTGGAGCACATCGTCTGGCTACTACAGCTTGACCCTCCTCTTTCCTGAGCTTAAGCATGAGTTGGCCGAGGTTTTCCGGCGTGGGCTTCAGTTTCCTTCGCTTAGCCTCTTCACGTATCTCGCCTCCCATCACAACAATTGAATAGCCCATTTCTTGAGCAATCTCCTTGACTGTTGCCTTCCCAGAGCCGGGCATGCCAGCTACGCCTACAACGGCTTTTTCCTTCATCACCACATCATACTCGCACGTTGTAAATGTATCCACATGCTCGACTTAAAACCTTTAAACGCAACAGAATTAATAGATTTACGAGAATTGGCAGGAATGAGTTGCCATGTCAGAGAAAATTCGAAGTTTCATCGCATTTGACATTGACAGTGGGTCGTTGCTGAGAAAGTTTTCAGAAGCCCAAGGCATCCTCGTTAATACGGGCGCAAGTTTGAAGCTTGTTCAACCACGAAACATACATATAACCATGCGATTCCTCGGAAACATATCCCTCAGCATGATTGACTCGATTCATGAAGAAATGAACAATGTTTCGTTTACTCCGTTTAACGTGGAAATCAGAGGCCTAGGAGCGTTTCCCAGTTTGAAATACACACGGGTTGTTTGGGCTGGAATCCGAAAAGGCGCAGACGAACTTACAAATATCTCCAGTCAACTGGAACCACGCCTCCAGAAACTAGGCTTTAGACCAGACCCGAAAGGATTCAATCCACATCTCACAATTGCCCGCGTAAAAACAGGACGAAACAAAGCTGAACTCGCCCAATGCATCGAAGAGCTGGCAGACTACGAGTTCGGCGTTGTTAAGGCTAACTGCTTGAAGCTGAAAAAGAGCGTTTTGACGCCAAAAGGGCCGATCTACTCGACCTTAAGAGAAGTTTGCCATTGAAGCATAGAAAACGGTTTCATCAGGTGACATCATTTGAGCTCAACTCTTAAAGAAGTATGCGCAGATGTTCTGAAAAAAGTCACCCCCAGCAGCGAAAAAAGAAAACGTATTCTCGAGTTAGCCGACAGACTGGTAAACAAAGTAACAGCTGCGGCTAAGGAAGCTGGGATAGATGCTAAGGTGAGGGTGGAAGGCTCAGTTGCAAAAGACACTTGGCTGAGCGAAGAGCCGGACATAGACATTTTCATGCGTGTGTCAACCACCTTGCCACGCGAATCGTTTGGAACCACTTGCCTAGAAATCGCTAGAAAAGCCACCGAGGGTTCCAAGCAGATTGAAAGATTCGCCGAGCATCCTTATCTTGAGTCTATAGTCGACGAGGTGCGAGTGAACATCGTCCCGTGTTATCAAGTCAAGCGGGGCAGGTGGGTCAGCGCCACTGATAGAACTCCGTTTCACACCGATTATATGAAACCCCTTTTAGATGAAACTATACGCGGAGAGGTTAGGCTCTTAAAGAAATTCATGAAGGGCATTGGCGTTTACGGCGCTGAAATAAAGATCGGTGGGTTCAGCGGATACCTTTGCGAACTTCTCATTCTTAACTACGGATCGTTTGTAGAAGTTTTGAAGGCGGTAGCAGACTGGAAGGAAAAAGGAATCATCGATTATGAAGGGTATTATAAGGGAAGAGAAAAAGAGGCGGGAAGAATTTTTGAAGGACCGCTTGTTTTGGTGGATCCTGCTGATAAGGGAAGAAACGTGGCGGCAGCGGTGAGAAAGAAACGGTTGGATGAGCTTGTTGTTGCGGCAAGGGCGTTTCTTCAAAGTCCCAGCCTGGAATTCTTTTATCCAAAAGATGTTAAAACCTTAGATGCTAAAGGATTGATCAGCGCTATAAAAACTCGGGGATCAACCATCGTTTTTGTGAAATTCGGAGCGGTGAAAGCAGTCTCAGACGTTCTGTGGGGTCAACTCTACAAGTCTCAACGGTCACTGCGTAAAATGCTTCAACAATACGATTTTAATGTCGTTCGTGATGTTGCTTGGAGCGATGAAGAAAACCTTAACTTATTTGTCTTCGAGGTAGAACAGCGTTTCCTCCCATTTATGAAGAAACATTTAGGGCCTCCTATCAGGAAAAGAGCAGAGTGTAAGAGCTTTTTGCAAAAACACGTTGGAGTGTCGCACACGATCTCGGGGCCATACGTAGAAGCGGGTCGCTGGATGGTAGAAATAAAACGAAAATACACAGATGTGGTGAAACTGTTCACCGAGAAATTAAAGGAAGGCGGAAGACATGTTGGCGTAGCATACCTAATTTCTCAAACTATTCCAAGCAGTCTCGAAGTTTTGGTGAATGAAGGAGTCGTGAGGCTGTATTCATCTAGTCCCGAATTTGCGAAGTTTCTAATAGAATATCTGAAAGGAAAACCCAGATGGCTCATGTGAAAGTAAAAGCCTCTGATGTTTTTTCTTTGGTGGGGTCGCGGGGATTTGAACCCCGGATCTCGCACACCCCAAGCGCGAATCTTAGACCAAACTGGACCACGACCCCAAATTCTGCACATCAACTTTTTGTTAGTTGCCTTTCTAAACCTTACGGAGTTTGCATGCGTTCAAGATATTTTCGAAGTTTTCCAGTGTACGCCCTTGCTTATAGTTTCTCAAGGTCTCTATTAGTTGTGCTTTATCGATTTTACCGAGTTTCCTCTTTATCATCTTTGCGACATGGCTCCCCAAGAAGAGATATTGACAGATTGAGGTTACGTTGGAAACTCTTCGGTTGACACTGGCGGTTTCGAAATCTACTATGCAAGGTTCGTCATTCATTCGTACTAGAATATGTTTTGGAGCTGTGCTCAACTCTCCATGGTCTAAGCCTTCTTCGTCCAGTCTCCAGGACTGCTCTAAGACGTTTCGCAAGACCAGCTGAGTCCTGGCCCTCGTTCCCTTTCCACTAGACGTTTCAACCCACTTTGGAAACAATGTTCCTTCAATAAACTCCATTAGAAGGAAGTTTTCTGTTACATCGAGCAGATTCGGACCTACCCTGACAGCGTTTGCTTTTCTCAACATCTCCGCTTCGTGTTGCATCCCAGCTCTATCTGCGTCTACCCTGCGGATTTTCAATGCAGCCTTTCCTCTGTGTGTGTGCGCAGCAACTACTATGCCTACGCAGCCCTTACCTAAAACTGGTACGTTGAAAGCTGTTTTTCCTCCAGAGAACTCTAGTGTCTTAATGCCGAGCCTCTTTAGCTCCTCAAGACGTTTTGTTAATTCCTTTGAATCATATTTTGGATAACACAAGACTCGAGCGTATTTCTCCTCATTGAGTTGCTCTAGAGGAATTTGTTCGTCTTGATGCAACAACACTCTTCAGTTTAATGATGAGATTTCAGAGAGATAAAGGATACTAGAAAATTGCTGTGGAGTAATTCTGCGATTCAGAGCAATGATACAAAAAATAACTACCCATCTGTCGAGTTTCACATCTTCTAAGCGCTCATGGATGAAAATGTCAAGTTCTTACATGAGTATAGTTGAAATGAATCTCTAATTGTTCTCTACCAGATTGTCCATATATTACCCTAAGATATATGACTGTAAGATATTTGCAAAAAATATATATAGAAATTATGATGCACACTCTGTTCCCGATGAAGGGGTGCGTGTATAGAAAAATCTCTCCTTTCTCTTTCAGGGCTTATTTTTAAAGCCTAACACGCATTCCCTGAGTCTCTTTTCTCATTTCTAGAATTTCAAGTTTATGGAGGAATCTTCTATACCTGATTGCTTCTAGGGCTACATCTGAAAGCGTGATTAGGTGAGATGTGGGATACGTCACAACCTAATGAAAGAAGTAAAAGGCATAGTTCGAAAGTATTATGAACTCAAAAAGGGAAAGAAATACGAAGACTATGAGGTTAACTATACCGCTTATAACTTTGCTCTCCGATTTTGGTGTAAAAGACCCATACGTAGCAGAAATGAAGGCAGTGATGCTTTCCATCTGTCCCGAGGCACGCATCATAGACATAAGCCATCAGATTGAAAAGTTCAACATACACATGGGCGCCTTTGTGCTCGCTTCTGCGGCGCCGTATTTTCCAGTGGGCACTGTTCACGTGGCTGTTGTAGATCCTGGAGTTGGAACCAAGCGGCGTCCTCTCATCGTTGAAACTAAACGTTATTTCTACGTGGGTCCCGATAACGGTCTCCTCATGCTTTCTGCTCAAAGGGAAGGAATACACCATGTTTATAACATTAGCAACCCGCACTACATGCTTCCAACGATTTCAAGAACTTTTCATGGTAGAGACATTTTCGCTTCAGCAGCTGCACACCTCGCTAAAGGATGCACCCCCTCTGAGTTTGGTTCAGAAATCCATGACTATTTGATTCCTGAATTTGCGAAACCTCGAATGGTAAAAGGCGGTTTGCTCGGAGAGGTTCTTTACATAGATGATTTCGGCAATGTCGTCAGTAACATCTCAACAAAGGACCTTACAAAGGTTGGTATGAAAGAGGGCTGTCTGCTTTACGTGAAGTTTAGAAAAAGAGTGTTGAAGTTGAAGTTTTGCTCAGCCTATGGAGAGGTTCCAGTCAAAACGCCGTTGGTGCTCATTGGAAGTAGCGGCTTTCTGGAAGTCTCTGTAAATCAGGGGAACGCCTCTGAAGCGCTCAAGGTGAAAATAGGGGATCCTATTTGTGTGTCTCTTTTCTCGTCTGCTCGCTAGTTTCAAAAGACAAGACTCTCAGGCTTGGTTGACTTTCAATTTTTTGTATTAGAGCTATTTCTCAATCAAGATGTCGTTGTTGGCGATAACCACTGTTTTTCCTTTTCTCGACACTATGATCTCTTGGGGACGTTTCAAAACGCTTTTGCTTCCTTTTGATAGATAGACCTTCCTTTCCGACTTGTACACCAACTTGTCGTTTTTTGAGACCAAAATATCTATTTTGCCTTCTTCATTCAGAAATGCGAACAATCGAGAGCCTTTTCCATCGAAGTCTACGTGGCAGTGTTTTCCTTTCAACATACGTCCACAGAGTTCTTCTGCATGCTCTATAAAGGCGTCTACGCTTTCGTAACCTGCATTCTGTAGATCAGAGGTTTCAGCGTCACCTAAATTATCTTTGATTTCTTCAGCCCCTCCAAGCATCATAAATGGGTGTTTCAAGTCTTTGACAGTAGGTTTTCCGACGGCTCCTTTCGTTGTCTCAATAATCGAGTCTACCACGAGTTTACCTGTCCCGTGGAAAACGTATCCTTGAACCTTTTCGTCAATTAGTATAGGGAGAGCTAAGGAGCCTTCTAGGGCATCCACAACGCATCTTTCGTTTTTCAACAGTGTTGTGTCTTCGACAATCTTCAGAGGTTCATTACTAAGTTTATGATTTAGATATCTCATTCTGGTTCCAGTTCCTTCTCGATGAGTCTGGCGATTTTTTTCGCCATCTTGTACGCCATTCTTCCGGGTATGGTGATTAGATATCTTCCCCTAACCTTCTCTTGAGCTACAAGACCAGCCTTTTCAAGGACGTCGAGGTGACTGGAAAGCGTGCTAGCGGTGATTTCAGAAAGCTTGTCTTGCAGTTCGCTAATGTATCGTCCACCGTACACAAGTTCCCCGAGAACTCTCAGCCTATGCTCGTTTCCGAGGGCGCTCATTGCAGAAGCTGCTTTTGCCGGGTCAGTTTTGACTATATCTTCTTCGCGTCTTCCTCTAGACACTCTTACGCCGTGTGGGCCGATGAACACTGATCTTTCAAGTTCGCCGCTGATTCCTTCTGCCACTCCTTCCATAATGTCCCCAACGTAGTCGTGTATTTTTCCCCCCATGTCTATGTGGAAACCTCGAGGCTTCCTTCGCAGTCTATCCGACATTTCACTTAGTTGTTCCTTCATATTAGCTAGTTCTTCCTTGAGTTTTTTCATTTCATCTTTCAATTCTTCCGACATTTTCATTTTTGCCTCTTTCTAATCGATTTTTATCGATTTCTATTAGAGAAACATCAAATAGAGATAGAGTAATATAAATGTTTCTTTCAAAAATAGGGAACTCAAGTTGACAAAGATATTGAAAGCTTCATCAAAGCACAAGATTTGAACTCGTTAAAAAGTTATAGAAACTTCAAGCGTTTATCGATGAAAATTTATCTGTTTTTACCGTCCCGCAGCCTTTCTATGCCGCGAATTTCCTTGACGGATTTACTTACTGTCCTCGGAACAAGTTCTTCCCAATCTTCATCTTCTTTCATCATTCTCCTAATTTTTCTAGCGGAATAACGTCCAAACATGGGATGTTCTTTCACAGTGATTTCAAAAAGGTCAAAACATTGTTTTACCCAGAGGCTTTTTGTGAAAACAACGTCAAATTTTGCTTTGCTTAAAATGCTTTTAACCCAACGTTCACAATTAAAAACGTCAGGAATCCCGATTATTTCATATTGTTCTTCTTTAACACTTTCTTTTTCTAACGATCTTTTGATCATCTCTTTTCTTTCTTCAAATGTAAATGGGTTTTTCTTGGTGAAGGATTCCTGTGAACTTCCTATTACGACAGTTATGTTTTCGCATCTTTCTAAGATCCATTTTATGGCTTTTAAATGCCCCAGATGAAAAGGTTGAAACCTCCCCACGAATAGGCCCTTCACGATTCTTCGCCACTTTTCAAATAACTTATCATAATTC
This sequence comes from uncultured Candidatus Bathyarchaeia archaeon, assembly GCA_964556565.1. Classification (GTDB taxonomy): domain Archaea; phylum Thermoproteota; class Bathyarchaeia; order Bathyarchaeales; family Bathyarchaeaceae; genus SOJZ01. The sequence continues at coordinate 116,712 of CAZKWF010000001.1, read as the reverse complement.
CGATAGATATTTCTTCAGTGTGTTTAAAGCTGCATGTGAGAAAGTCTTTTTATTTTCATCCCGATTTCCATGAAAAATATATTTTCTAGATATAAGAACATCTTTGGTTGCCAATCCGATATAGACCAGACCAACAGGTTTTTCTGAAGTGCCACCGCTAGGTCCAGCAATGCCTGTAGACGCCAAGCCTATATCAGTGTCCATTTCTCTTCTGACTCTCTGAGCCATTTCTTTACTAGTTTCAGAGCTCACCGCCCCATAATTTCTGAGGGTACTTTCCTTGACGGCTAAAAGATTCGTTTTTACTTTGTTACTGTAAGAAATTATAGATCCTTCAAAATATTCAGAGCTGCCCGGAATATTTGTTATTTTATGTGATATTAGTCCTCCTGTAGCTGATTCTGCGACCCCAATCTTCAGTTTATGCTTGCGTAACAAATCTCCAATCTCTTCTTCCAGCAACTTTTCTTTCATGCAATCCCTCTAAGAATGATGATGATTAAAAAGAAGCCCTAAAAAAGCTTTCCAACGAAGGAACCAAAGACCTTTTCGCTTTCCACGATAACTGCGTACCAGATTCCACTGATTCTCAGCAACAAACGTAGACCACGTTAATTCCTCAGCTCTATGTCAAAGATTTGAAGATAAACTTCATAGTGTTTAGTCTAGAGGAAAGTTTAAAATTTTGCGGTTAAATTTAATAGTCTCTTAACCTTTTAGTGCATGAACGGGGGAAACAAACTTGGATGAACAAGCACAGTCACGATATCTCTATATCCCAGGCGCAACTACTATAGGTGTCGTCTGCTCCGACGGGGTGATACTAGCCTCTGAAAAGAGGGTTTCGTATGGCTACATGGTGGTTAGCCGGGTTGGAAAGAAGGTTTTCAAGATAACTGACAGAATTGGTGCAGCATGTGCAGGATTGGTTTCCGATATGCAAATCTTGGTTCGTGAAATGGAGGCTTACGCAAACCTTTTCAGTCTCGACACGGGAAGACCGATGCCTGTCAAGTCTGCTGCTAAACTGATGTCTAACTTGCTCTTCAATCGACGTCTAGCCCCACTCATTACCCAAACTCTGATAGGTGGAATCGACGAAGAGGGAGCAACCCTTTACTCACTAGACATATTAGGATCGCTCATCCCTGACAAATTCGCTGTTGTAGGCTCTGGAGCAGCTATCGCTGTTGGAGTCTTAGAGGAAGGATTCAAAGAGAACATGCCTGTCGAGGAAGCGAAAGCGCTTGTGGTTAGAGCCATAAAATCAGCAGTAAGCCGAGATATCATGAGCGGCGACGGTGCGGATTTTTTCATCATCACTAAAGAGGGAATTCGAGAAGAATACATGAAGTTTTAGTATTCAGCCACCAGTGTGAAGCAATGTTTCTACGTTTACTCTTGTACAATTGAACCATCACGGATTTTATATGTTACATCTGCAAGTTCGACCATTTTTTCGTCGTGTGTGGCAACCACTGCAGCTGCCTTCTGTTTTTTGCACATGTCGGAAAGCAGTTCTATGATTTCAAACCCTGTTTCAGAGTCAAGTTCACCCGTGGGTTCATCTGCAAGGATCAAAGACGGATTATTTGCAAGAGCTCTCGCAATTGCCACCCGCTGCATTTCTCCAGTGCTGAGTTCCCTTGGCCTGTGTTGAAACCTACTTGCCAGTCCAACGGTTTCGAGGAGTTGAACAGCTCTTCGCCTTTGCGTCTCCTGAGAGATATTAGCCAGCGCCATTGGCAACTCAACGTTTTCAAGGGTCGTAAGTGTAGGCAATAGATTGAATGTCTGAAAAACGAATCCAACATTTTGAAGTCTTGTCTTTCTTCGTTCCTTTTCAGCCAGAAGCGAGGTATCTTTTTCATTGATAAAGACCTTTCCAAATGTTGGCTGGTCATTTAGTCCCATGAGATTTAGGAGCGTGGTCTTTCCGGAGCCAGACGGCCCCATAATCGCCACAAGGTTCGCTTTATCCACCTCAAGATTGACTTTGTTCACCGCGATTATGGGGGAGGAACCAAGGCGATATATGCGCGTTAACTCTATTGTCCTTACAATCAATATTCTGACCTCAAAACTTCCGAAATGTTTGCGTTCATAGCACTTATGGCTGGAATGATGCCGGCAACACAGCTTACAATAAGAGTGGATGCTAGAATTTCAATCATGAAAATGGGAGAAACTACGCCGAATAAGCCTTGGAAGAACAGTGCCAGTGGAATGCGTGTGTAAATGCTCGCCAGAAAAAGCGTTGCAACCGTGCCTGTTAATATTCCGAGAAGCCCGCCAAAAAAGCCTATTAAAGTGGTTTCAGTAATGACCATGCGGAAGATGGATTTTCTGGAGGCACCTAGAGCGCCCAATGTGGCAAAATCTCTTCTCCTCTCAGAAACGTTCATTATGGCAACCGTTGTCACAAGGATCATGCTCAAAAAGAAGAGCATGCCCCTCATTCCCAGATTCCACGTCTCGATATCAGAGAGAAGAGGCGCAATAATCTCGTTTCTCTCATCAGCCGTTAAGGCCTTAACACCTGTAATGTTCGCTTCGATGTTCTCCACAACTTCTTTTCCCATACTTTCTTCTTCCGGCTCGACAACCATCATGTTAATCCATGAGGAATTTGTGGGAAAATATACGCATTGAGCTAGTCTGAGAGGCATGATAATCACGCGAGCCAGAGTCGTTGAAGGAGTGTCGAGAATTCCTACAATTGTTAGGTTATAATTCTTGATTCTTATTGTTGAGCCGAGGGCGAGGTTGTATTGGTCAACAAGAGATGGACCGATTGTGACTTCTTTCGCGCTTGAATTTGCGGATGGCCATCTTCCATCAGGTTTCAGAGGCGTAGACCCAACCAAAATTTCCCATCTTTCAGAAGGTATTCCAATGCTGATGTTTGTTGGTACAAGTTGAATAGCATCTTCAAGTTCATAGCCGAAGAAGACTAGCATCGGAACCGCTGTTTTCACTCCTTCTATCTGCTTCACTTCGTCAACTATGTCTTCTGGGAGATTTCCTCCACTTATCGGAAACGCTTGGACTACTATAGAGCCTTGGGCGACGACCACAATGTCCTCGCTGAAGAATATGTTCATTTCTCTGATGATGGTCGTGTATCTTGAAGTTGTCGCGCCAATGGTTACTATGAACATGACGGCTAAGGTGATGCCGAGGATGCAAAGTGAAGTTCTGAGTCGTCTGCGAAGAAGGTTTCGTATGCACATTGTTGTGATTCGCGTGGTCTCATCCTCTCCTCTAGTTCTGAATCTGAATTATATCTAATTCTACAATCTGTCTCTATAGTTCGATTGCATAATTCACCAAGCTTATAAATGCTTTACGTGATTTACAGTTATAACCGGTGAAAATGAGAATGAAAAGAAATAGCAAAATCATGATGATAACGCTGATGTCAGTTCTAACACTTTCAATTCTGTCGATTTTCATGGCACAAACATCTCATGTGAATGCTGAATTATATCCGACTTCTTCTGAAGATGTGGAAGCGAGTTTCATCGTATACCCAGATGGACGCGTTGTTATAGCAGTAGCGTTGGATTCTACAGGAGTCACGTTCCCTTATACCATGCCTGAAACACATGGATTTTTAGGTTTCACGAAGAGCAACGACTTAACGGTTGCATCAGCTGATTTCATGTTTGTCGTCCCACCAGAGGAAGCGGCGCAGTTTCCGTTCAATGCAACAACCTTTTCCTACATTGGAGAAGGTTCGGAGAGCCTTGTTAGCATGGGGGTTAACTGTTCAGTAATCTTGCCCCCAAGTACCGCATCAGAATTTCCGTTTAACTCCACAGACTTTCAAGTGACGGGGGAATTCTCGGACAACACGGTGAGTGGCGCAATAACAGTCCACGCGTTGCCAGGTTTTGTGTTAAGTGACTTGAATATGGACTTTCAAGGAAACAGAACATATCTTTCCCTTAATGGAGACGTAACAGTCGCCTATGGCAGTTTCTATGGTATAGAGTTAGATGAAGAGGAACTTGATATGATGCTTGGGCAAGCTGAAAGCATTGTCGGAACAGGGGAAGGTTCGCTATATGAAATGACTGATGGCGCATTTGAGTGCACTGAATTGGAAACGACGAAAGAAACCATAACAGGTGGCGCTACAGTGGATTTTGAGGTGACAATTCAAAGCGAAGATTTCATCCAATCGTTAGTGTCTCTAATGTATGGAGAAATACCTGACATAACACCAGGTGAGATGCTGGATGAGGAAATGTTGTATTCGATGTTAAACGCAACGTTCTCTTCAATTGAAAGTGCATCCTTCCAGCTGGCGTACATGTATAGTCAAAGAGAGTTTGAAATGAAACTAACCACAGTTCAAGATGTGGAAGAGAGTAGAGCACAAATGACTTCAATGGCTTCAATGCTACCGGATGAAACAATCCCTCCAGAAATAACGCAGCTGATAGAGTCGCTTATGAACAAGACGTATTGTTCCATGGAATCCTATGAAGAATCTATAACATACGCTGGCGGACAGGCAGATTTTGAAGGAACCTACACCATCGAAGGCGATTTAGATGCCGAAATTGAATACTTGAAAGATGTATTGTTGATTTATACTGCATCGCAATCGATATCGCCGCCATCGTCATCATGGCAATTGTCTTTCGTAAACGAAACGGAATTTGAAGTAAGCGATCTCAGATGTGGCTTTGATATGATGGAGGATTCCTTGGCACTCACTGTAGAGGGTCTAGCTGTTCTACCCCCATTAAATGATACGACTGCTACAAGCTTCACGCTTAAAGGTTTCTTCAGCCTCTTTGAAGACAGCCCTCAATCTCTTAAAGTGACACTTGCAGGAGGTGGTAATGCTACTCATACGGTTACATTGACTAGACCCGGCACTGTACCAGAACCTGACGAAACAGTTTCCGACAATAAAGTTATGATCTGGTATGACCAACCCCTCAGCAACCTCAAAGACATGGTATTCAACATTCAATCAGAAGCAGGTACAACCGTATCCACCATAATAAACCCTAAACTCGTCAGTTCTCAGAGGCCCTTCACTATCGACGCCACTGAAAACGCGGCAACCATTTTAGATATAACTGAAATCTCCAAGCCAGTCACTATAGTCCTTGAAAGCGTAACAGCCCATGAAGGCGTGGAGACACCTCCGGGAACGTTTAAAGTCTTAGGGAACTATGTAGAAGTCACCGTCAGCGAGACAGACTTCACATTCAGCGCTACAATTCGTATATATTACACACCTGAACAACTGAGCGCAGCAGGACTGAGCGAAAACACGCTGAAAATCCACTATTGGGATGCTACGCTGAATACATGGGTTGCCGTGGACAGCCAAGTAAACACCACTGAGCATTACGTGTCAGCAACGATTGATCGCTTTAGTCTATGGGTTCTCATGGGACAGCCAGCAGTGGCGATATGGACTGAGCCGTGGTTCTTGGCAGTTATCGGCGTTGTTGTGATCATCATCGTAGCTGTCCTTGTCTATGCTGTTAGAAGGAAAAAACCTTCGCCACAATAATCATCAGTTCCTTTCTTTTTTTCTACGATACATAAATTTAATTTTAACAAGAATAATAAGCACGGTCTAGAAGCTTAAGTAACATTGACCTATGTCTTTCGCAGTTCGAGGGGAATCACGTGTCGTTTCGATTAACCATGGAAGAAGGGAAACTCCTCGTAAGGCTCGCACGGAAAGCCGTGGAGGAATACCTCAAAACCGGAAAGATCATGCCAACGCCTACGGATATCTCCCCGAAGCTTGAAGAGCAATGCGGAGTTTTTGTCACGTTAAACAGCATCAGACACGAAAAAAAGGAACTCAGAGGCTGCATCGGGCTCCCCCACCCAACCTTACCATTAGCACGCGCAGTAATTGAGTCAGCCATCAACTCCGCAACACAGGATCCCCGCTTTCACCCTGTCTCTCTCGACGAACTCAGCTACATAGTGTTTGAGGTAAGCGTGCTTACTCCGCCCCAACTAGTTAGAGTGGAGACGCCTATAGATTATCCCTCAAAAATTAAGGTTGGGCAAGACGGATTGATCGTTGAGGGAGGCTACTCTAAAGGGCTCCTTCTCCCTCAAGTCCCTGTCGAGTGGAACTGGAACGAAGAAGAGTTTCTCTGTCAATGCTGCATAAAGGCAGGCTTGTCACCGGATTGCTGGTTGCTTAAAGGAACAAAAATTTACAAGTTCAGCTGCGTTATTGCACAAGAAGTCTCTCCTGACGGCCAAGTCGTTGTCAAGGATATGCACATATCTTAAGAAGCATGCATGTTTTGTTGAGTGAGATCTAATGTCTCCACTTTTAGTTTGGGCGGGATTCTTCCTTGCATTCGCCGTTTTACTAATCGTCTCCAGAAAAAATTTCGCCGCAGCCATGTTTTCAGGAGCGTTCATTCTAGCAATTTTCACCATACCGTTCAACGAAATTGCTGGGCTATTCATTTCAGCTTTCACTGATCTACCTACAGTTTTGTTAGCCTTAGCGGTTGGGCTAATTCCTGTTATTGGAGGCTCACTTAAAGAAACTGGGCAGCTGGACGATCTAGTCAAAAACATGAGAATAGGGAAAAAGGCTTTTCTTGCAGTTTCCCCAGCATTGGTGGGGATGCTTCCTATGCCTGGAGGCGCCCTCCTTTCCGCTCCGTTGGTGGAGAAAGCTGGGAAAGGAGTATCTAATGAGAAAAAGGTTGGCTTGAACATATGGTTTCGTCATATCTTATACCTGGTATATCCACTCTCCCCATCTCTGATTGTGTCTGTGCAACAAGTTGACCTGGAAGTCTATCAGGTTATCCCTTTTCTTGCTCCATTCCTACTTCTCTCACTCGGCTTAGGGTACTTTTTCTTCCTCAGAGACACACCTGGAAAAATGGAGTACAGCGAGAAGTTTTCTTCAAAGAAACTCCTTTTACCCTTAGCTGCAATATTTGTGGCTCCAATTTTAGATTTTGCCTTTAAAGATGTTGTTTCCCCGCGAGAAGTTGCCACTGTGGTTGGAGTGTCAGCGAGCCTACTGCTCATTCTTACGAGTGGAAGAGTAAATGTAAGGAAACTAGGCAAAATTACAAGAGATTCTGCCCCTTGGAACTTCGCCCTTATGATTATTGGAATCCAAGCTTTTCGTTACGTATTTGAAAATTCAGGTTTCAAAGAGTCAATAATAGAACTTGAAATTCCTATTGTAATTCTCTGCGTTTTGGTAGGAGCTCTCTTGGGATTCATCACAGGGAGAATCATAACTCCCGCTGTGATAATTTTTCCAGTTCTGGCATCACCTATATCCCCAGCCGTCTTTGCAGTTACATACTTTAGCATTTTCCTTGGCTATGTTCTCACCCCTGTGCACCCATGTGTTTCTCTTTCCACTCAATTCTTCCATGTACAAATCAAAGATTTTCTAAAAGCCATTTTACCCCCTACGTTGATTGGCTTTCTGGTTAGCTTCGTTTTACTTTCTATTATTATGTGAGAAGTGAATTGTAGCTGAGGATGAGACATCTGCTCATATCTTTGTCTCTGTGTGCGCTGAAAGGACAGAACATATTCAACAAATTATTCTTTTGAAGGCCCTCAGGCCTCTTTCGAAACAATGTTTCTTAATGTCCCAATTTTTTCGATTTCTATTTCCACCCAGTCGCCAGGGGACAAGAACTTTGGTTTCGGTTTCATGAAGACTCCTACTCCAGCGGGAGTTCCAGTTGCGATTATGTCTCCGGGTTCTAAAGTCATAACTTGGCTAAGACGGTGAACTATTTCATAAACGTTGAAAACCATGTTTTTGGTGGAAGAGTTTTGTCTAAGCTCGCCGTTCACCCTTGTGCGGACACGTAGGTTGTTGGGGTCTTCGATTTGATTGGCAGTTGTGATGCAAGGCCCCATGGGTGCAAACGTGTCAAAACCCTTGCCTCTAGTCCATTGTTTGTCTTTGAACTGGATGTCACGGGCGCTTATGTCATTGAAGGCTGTATATCCAAAGATGTATTTTTTGCTCTCTGAGACAGGGATGTTTTTTCCCTTCTGACCTATCACTATTGCCAATTCTACCTCATAATCCAGCTGTTTTGCAAGTTTTGGGCGGATTATTGGTTGGTCAGGGCCGATTATAGCCGTGCGGGGTTTCATAAACAAAATTGGTTCATCTGGTATATCCTTTCCTTGCTCCTCCGCATGATCTTTATAGTTTAAGCCCAAGCAAACGATTTTTGGAGGCAAGAGCACGGGTGCTCGGAGTGTTACATCATCAACGCTGATGGTCGCATTCCTCTTCTCGCTCTGTGACGAAATTTTCATTAACCGTTCCACAATTTTTATGCCCTTGTTGCCGAGGACTATGAGTTCGTCGAAGGTGAGTGGAGGAGGACATTTCAGCGCCTTTGGCAGTGCTAAGAGACATATAATCCTCTGGTCAACTAGAACCCCATAAGATTCCATGTTTGAATGTAGATAACGAGCCAACTTCATGGCTTCATCAACCGCCTTCACTTTGTATGGGAGTAGTAGTATTTAGATAAAAGCCTATAGAGAAGGGACTTTTGATAAGAAGCCTTAATTCGTAATCCAGTCGAATAAGGTGTGCGGGTGGGAAGCATGGTATCCAAGGAGGGTTTAGCAGATATCACCCTGCTGGGAGTTTCGATGATTTGGGGAGGAACATTTCCCCTCATAAAAGTTGCCCTCCAAGATAGTTCTCCTTACGCCTTTCTCTCTCTTCGCTTCCTCATAGCAACCCTCATCTTAGCCATTGTCTTCAGGAAGGAGGTGGCATCAACCAGCAGAGACGCCTTAAAGGTTGGTTTCCTAATCGGATTATTCGTTTTCATCGGTTATATTACGCAAACCGTTGGCCTGAAATACACGACACCATCAAAATCAGGATTCATCACAGGGCTCTATGTGGTCTTCACACCCATCCTCGCGTATCCAATCTTAAAGGCCACTCTTTCACGAAAACTGGTTCTAGCGGTGCTCTTGGCCTCAACGGGGCTCTTCCTCCTATCTGGAGTTAATCCAAGAGATTTGAGTATGAATTATGGAGATTTTCTGACACTGGTGTGCGCCGTCGCGTATGCCTTCAGCGTGGTCCTAATAAGCAAATACACAAAAAAATATAGCTCATCAGTCCTAGCCACGACACAAGTCCTTACAACATGGATTTTCTGCACGCTCTCATGGGCTATCATTGATCCCTTCTCTCTCCCCACTTCAACAATAGCTTGGGGTGCCATATTCTTCACGGCGGTTTTTGCGACAGCACTGGCTTTCTTGGGTCAAAACTACGCCCAAAAACACACGACAGCCACTAAGGCTGCCATAATATTCACGGCTGAGCCAATTTTTGCCTGGATTTTCTCCTTTGCCACCCTAGGTGAAACTCTGAGTCAGGAAGGAGCTCTTGGGGCAGCTTTGATAGTTGTGGGGATGTTTCTCTCGGGATTCGGATGGAAAAGAAAGAAGTCAGCTGCATAGAGACTGGTTATAACTTGTGTGCACGCGTTTTGGTGCCTAGGAATTCAGAAGGGAACTATGCATGCATGGGAGGTATTGATTTTCTACTCTTCTGGTATCTTCTTTCCACATTTTTTGCAGAAGATGGCGTCACCTTTATTCTCTGTTCCGCAGTGTGGGCAATACTTCTTCCCTGTAGGAGTAGCAGGTGCTTGTGAAGGTGCTGGCTTGTATGCATCTACTTTTTGCGGTTCTTTAGTCAATGTAACATGTTCGTTCATTCTCAATTCATTAGTATACTGCACTTCGCCACATATGTGACAGTTGGATTCTATGGTGATGTTTTCGCCGTAGACGTTTTCTGCTTGTGCCCCCCTTCTGAGTAGAACCTGCTTTCCATAGATGTCTTCTGCATGTGCGTCTCTACCTATGATGACTTGGTCTGCCTTTATGGGTCCGCGGACTTTGCCTCTTCTTCCTATTTCAACACAACGTGCCGTTACGCCTTCCACGCTAACTATTGAACCGCCAACATCTATGCAGTCTTCTGCCGTAGCCTTTCTTGAGCGTAATACTCCGCCTACCTCGATGTTTTTTGCTGAAATTTCCTCGTTGACTCCCACTTTGCCTCCTACGTCAAGGTTTCCTGAGAGATTCAGTGACTTGCCTACTTCCACTTTGCCGCCAACGTCCATTTCGCAGCCTTCGCCGGAACCAGTTATCTCTACTTTGCCTCCCACATCGATGTCTTTGAACTCCAAGTCCCCTTCGACTTTGAATGAGCCTCCAACATCTACGTCGCCACCCTTGTTTTTGCTGGCTAGTCGAACTACTCCACCCACATTGATTTTTTCAAACTCTAGTGGGGCTTTCGACTCAAAGCTTCCGCCGATATCTACTTCGCGGACTTCGCCGCCTCCAACTTTTGCTGTGCCGCCTACATCTAGTTTTGTGATGTTCACTTTGGATTCGATTGAGACGCTTCCTCCCACGTCTATTTTCTCTGCCTCTACTTCTCCTTCGGCTTTGAAGCTTCCACCTGCGTCTATGTTTTCGGCTTTGACATTTCCATCAACCTTTAGGCTTCCGCCAACATCAACTCTTTCAACTGTCAAATCCTTGCTCACGTATAGGGCTGCGTCTACATCTACACGTTTTGCAGTCATTTTGCCGTGAACTTCTAAGTGGCCATCTTCCACCTTAACATCATTTTCTATTTCCAAGTTTCCATGAATTGTTACGTTGTCTTCGGCTTCTAGGTTTTCTGCTGAGACGTTGCACTCGAAAGTGTTGTCTCCTTCACAGTAAATTGTGCCAGAAACTTTCACTGTGGGTGGTGTTCCTGTTCCATCGATAACTGCACGGCTGCCTATCACCAAGTTTCCTTCAACAAAATCCAGCGTTGTTCTACTTCTCGAAGGGACCGATACTTTGCTGTTCACTGTTAGTCCTCCGACATAGTAAGCTGTAATTCCGAGACATAAAAGGGGAACTCACGTCTTGTAGTCACAATTTGTTACTATATTATGAGTGTTCCTCCAGATATGCGGACTGTTTTGCCGCTCTAGAAATGTCTGTTCAAAACCTACGGATGTTAGTGCTGAATATGCATAAGGTATAAATATTCACTAAAGATTATCTAAAGTCACTAGGAGAAATAGAAATGTCAAAAAAGATTGCTACTGGGATTAGCGGCTTAGATGAACTGGTTGGCGGTGGCATTCCTGAAGGAAGGGTCATTTTGGTCATCGGGGGCCCAGGCGCTGGAAAAACCATTTTGTGCAGCCAATTCCTGTATAAGGGAATCCATGAAAAACAAGAAAATGGAGTTTTCGTCAGTCTAGACGAGAGTAAAGATCACTTCTACTCGGAAATGCAGAAATTCGGGTGGGATTTTCGCAAACTGGAAGAGGGGGGAAAATTTGCTTTCGTAAACGCAACGCGAATGTCAAGAGTATCCATGCTGAAAGAGAAACTCTACAAAGAAGAGACTCGCAGCTTACGAGGTAAACAACTATCTATCGATAAATTAGTTGAAGATTTGCAAGCGCAAATCCAACGCACCAAAGCGAAAAGGGTTGTAGTTGACACTTTAGCGGCACTTACCTACAGATTTCCAGATCCTATAGAACGAAGAACCGCAATTGTGGATTTGATTGAATCGCTCGCGGACTTGGGAGTTACCAGTCTTGTGACCACTGAACTCGGGTACTTGGGTCTTGAACGTAACGCTGTGGAAGAAGAATTCCTAGTTCACGGGGTTATCATGATGCAAACTCTGTTTTCAGGTGGAACTACAACGAGAGCGATACAGGTCGAAAAAATGAGAGAAGCAAAAGTCAACCCAAGCCTTGTGCCATATTCAATAGATCAGAATGGCATTGAAATCTTTCCTAACATGCCGCTATTTGGGGAAAAGTAGAACCACAAAAACTCCAACATATCCTTACACGTACTGTCTGTTAAGGTACAACGAATCCTAAAGCTTGCGCTCTGACTGCCTCCTTCTTTCATGTTTCCAATCTTTCTTTTCTCAGAGGCAATTCACTCTCTAAATATCGTTGATTATACATTTTCCTGATCTTCAGGAATCTCTCTAAACCTTTCTCTGTCTCTTTCTCGAAGATATTGATCTCTCCTTCAAATAGTCCTAAAACCGCCTGAACTTCTTGTGGGGAGTGCATGTGCGGATTCATTACTGTCAGAGTGGTGAACCCTTTTGACCTCAATTCTGGGATAAGTCCTGTTAGCCATCTCCTGGCAGTAACAGCGTGATGCTGCAACAAGATGTCTGAGATTATTTCAATGCAAGCTCTTCTTGGACCACTCAGTGACTCGTTCAATTTACGAAAAGCTGAGGTCAAGGCGATACTGATGTCAGTAAGGTTTTCTACCCCCTTCAATTTGAATACATTAGGTTGGCTTTTTATCATCTTGTCTGCTTGAGGATTACAGATAAAGAGGTAGAAGTTTGACTGGAAATCTTCTGCGAGGGACCTTACGCCGCTTGCGTCAATGGTGACATGAAATGTGACTTCGCCGCGCTTTGCCCCTGTCTCGAGAAATGTCTTAATCATCAGGTCTCTTTCATCACATGAAGGAGAGGTCAATATAACTGCATAGTTTTCAGGTATCCCACCAAAAAGCAAATTGTCAAGATTTCCATGTCCTGTAGTGACGCGATTAGGAAGAATGATTTCTGAAACATTAATTGTTACAGGTTCAGGCTCGCAAAACATCTCACGCCCAGTTTCATCTACATAAACAATTCTCGGCTTTATCGCAAATGTGCCTTTGTCAAACGATCTTAAGGCGAGTTTGATTTCTTCGGTTTTTAGTGGGTTAAGTTTTTTTCCTTTCATATCAACATATGCGTCTTCGAAGCGACAGTAATCAGGTTTTGCAACTGGGTCGAAGCCTGGAGGGAGGATTCCCTCAATTTTGGCTAGCAAGGCCGGTTCTTTCCCTGTGTTAACAAGTTTTATCTCCAATCCAAAGTCTTCGCCTACATTGGCCTTTTTGGGACAAACGATGAGATTCGCCTGGACGTAAGCTTGTTCAAACCTCTCTAAACCGACTGCTTCTTCATGGGTTGGGGCTGGCGCCGATATGCTACTAGTGCTGGAGGCGATAGACGGTGCCGACAAAACCTCTCTTAAAGAGAGCATGAATTCGCGTTTTTGTTTCACCTTCTCTATGCTCCTCAGAACTTCATTTCTCTTTCTTAGATAGCCCGCTTTCTCAAAGAAATTTGCTGAACGGTCCAAGAATCTTTCAGCCAGAAGATATAACCTCATCTTCTTCTCTGGATTAACCTCTGTCTCCGCCTTGTCCATGTAAACATAGGAATCAAACAGGACTTGAGTAGCGTTGATCCAAAATGACTCTTTTTCAAAGCCTGCTTCTGTGTAACAATCAAATGCACTTTCCATGTACTGTTTAGTTTTGGAGTAGAACCTCATGTTTCGAGTGTCCTTGAATCTAGCGCCCAATTCTAGAGCCTTACAGAAGCAGGAGTTACCGGCTGCTAAGAGACTAGTTCTTTTCTTTAGGCTGCTTTCCTTGGCTTTCATGAAGAGCCGGGATGCTTCTGCATAAAGGGTTGAGTCAAGTCTCTCTTCTGCTAGCTTCATTTTCTGCCATGCTTGGCACAAGTAGAATATAGACTGCAACTCTCTCTGGTCAGACTCAATTTCCATTCCTTCCAGTACTTTTTCAAATGCTTTGGCTGCTAATCCATATCTCTTAGCGCTTGATTCATAATCACCTTCTCTGTCAAACACTCTGGCTTCTTCAACTCTAACTCTACCGATACAGTATTCTTTTCGCCCGTTACAAGCTCTACTTAGTTCGTTTACTTTCTCTTTCTCATACGGATCCACGATTTTGCTCCAAGCCGTCTCAAAAGATTTCTTAGCTTCACTAAACATCTCAGCCGCTCGTTGGAAAACCTGTGTTGACTCTTGATTTTTCTCTTGTCTACTCAGATATTCACCATGTTCTAAAAGAGCCCATGCTGAATAGTTTGGAGCGAGATAATTCCATAGTGTCGAAGATTGGAGGTAGCTGGCAGCTTTATCATAATGTTCCTCTGAACCAGTGTATTTTTCTCTCTCGTGAGCAAGTTTTGCCTTCTCTATTTCACTCCAAGCCTGCATGTAAGTGACGTAGTCCGAATAGAAATCATTGAGCCGCTGTATCTTCTGTGCAGATATTTTGTATGCGTCAGCCGCTGACTCGAAATTTTCTGAGGCCTTCGCATATTCACCGAGGTAATCATACAGCTTAGCTGTATTCCAGTGAGCCTCAGCCACGCGACTTGGTAGCTCAGCTTTACTATACATGCTGACAGCCCTTTCATAAGCTTCAATAGCCTCTTTCAAGACCTTTTCATCTTTAGTCAGCGAGCACAACTGGTTCAGGATGCTACCAAACCAGTCATAGTACTCTCCAAGGACGGCGAAAATTCTTGTCTGCGGGTATAGTTCTGCCCATTTTTCGATTAATTTCAGGCAATTGTCCATGTTTGAGGCGGCTTCTTCTAAGAGCTCTCTTTTCTTTTTCTTCTTTGGCTCTGTCTTAGCTAACTCAGCTCTTATCAAAGCTTGATAGTTTTGACCTACACCGCGAAGCCAGTAGTTGGATGGATATAGCCTTTCTACAATGTTTGCGTAACCTTGTCTGTGCTTCGACGCCTCCTCAAGCAGCTTTTTTTTCTCCCTGATTTTCGTTTTCACGTTGGAAAGGGAGTACAAGGCTTTGCTCAATTCATGGAGGTTGGCTCCAATGGCCTCTGGAGAACCTGATCGCTCAGCGTGTTCTAGGCTTTTCCGCCCAGCTTCAACGGCCCTCTCCAAGAAAATCCGCTTTTCTTCTTGGTTCGTCTCAACTTCAAATGCCAGAAAGAAGTAGTTCGCAGCAAGAGGGGTTGAAGCAACAAGATAATCATCAGCGACTATGCGCAGATGGCGTATCGCGTCTTTAGCATATTGAATGGCTTTGTTGTATCCTTCCCTTTTCTTGTCTGGATCTTCTTCTACCGCCATCATCCAGTTGGTGGTGGAAGCTAGTCGATAGTATGCCACTCCGATCACGTAGTTGTCTTGTATGGTCATGCCTTGCTGCAACATTTTCTGAGCATGTTCTAGTGACGATGCCATGTTACCAGAGAAAAGGAGGGCTCGAGCCGCTGCCCAGTTCGACAAACCAGTGAGATATTTGTCTCCGACTTTCTTGGAGAGCTTTAAAGCACTCTTCGCGTAATCCAAGCATTTCTGACTGAACTCCTTCTTTTTCTCCTCCGACTCACTAATGTTCGCACCGTAGTAACAGTGGAGACTTGTCATGGAATACGCTCTAGCAAGTTCTTTTTCATCTCTGACTTGAGAGAGAGCGTCTATAGCGGTTTCACCATAGCCCACCGCTTCCTCCACAATTTTGCTCAGCTGCTGTCCATCCCACTCGATTCGAGACCTATCATATAGGCAGTATAGGAGTTCGTTGCATAGTTTTCCTTGGCCTAGGCGGTCTCCAGCCTCCTTGAAAGCCCTCAAAGTTTCCTTCTCTAATTTCCAGCTTTCGTCCAGCAACGCTTTTCTTTCAGTACCCCCAACAAATCTAGATTTGTTATATGTGGCCATTGCTCTGCAAAAGTTCGTTCTAGTACGGCTCTCGGAATCTTTCGACCTCTCAAATAACTTGGCTGCCTCTTCATAGGCCTCCACCGACACCTCCATGCGCCTCCAGAAATCTTTTTGAGTCTCGGCTTGAAACGCAGCCCGCCAGAGGCAGTAGGCAATCCTCTCTCCGACCTCACCAGCTTTCCAAAAATCTCTTTTTCTAAGTCTGCTCAAAGCCTGCTTATGGAGATCTGTGGCCATTACCCAATTGTACTCCTTCTCCAATTCTCCAGCCTTGCTAAGAACATCTTCCATTTTTTTCTCTCCATGGCATGCGCACGTCTATTATCTCGCTTCATCTTGCAGGCATGTATGCAATGAGGACGCTTGCATGCATGCATTGGGTGAATCTATACAGTGACGAAGACAATGGGGGACTTGAAGCTTCCGAAGTATTAGTGCACTATCGTATGTCAAAAATGCTCTGTGGAATGCACATATACTTGTCTTCGCAATTCCCGGTTTTACACTTATAACCATGTTTCTCCTTTTTCATTGGCTTCCCACACGTTGGACAATTAGGAGCTACCAATCTATCACCTCCTTTCTTCTTCGTGGACCTAGAATCATTGCGTAGGAATTACATTTTGTGATCTAATAAGTTTTGTCTGTCTGTATGTATAAGGACCTAAAAAACTGATCCATGAGTGCATAAAATACTGATTTGCTCTCTTGTCTAATCATGGTTTTTTGTCTTCATTCCGACGTAACCGAAAGCCTACCCTCATGTATAACTCACAAGAACTCTGACACGACTTCACAGATGCTATACATTAATGCAACAACAAGATTCTCAGTAGTTTAGACTTTTCAGCACTCACTTCTATTCTTTCATGTCTTCAATTTTTCCTTCCTCAGAGGCATTTTGCTCTCTAAATATCGTTGATTATACATTTTCCTGATTTTCAGGAATCTCTCTAAACCTTTCTCTGTCTCTTTCTCGAAGATATTGATCTCTCCTTCAAATAGTCCTAAAACCGCCTGAACTTCTTGTGGGGAGTGCATGTGCGGATTCATTACTACCAAAGAAGTAAAACCTCTTGATTTCAAATCAGGAAGGAGCCCAGTCAACCATCTTCTAGTATGAACCGCATGATGTTGCAACAAGACATCAGAGATTATTTCTATGCAAGCCCTTCTTGGAACTTTGAGTGAGTTGTCTAACCTGCGGAACGCTGAGGCCAAAGCAATGCCAATGTCAGTAAGGTTTTCCACACCCTTCAATTTGAATACATTAGGTTGGCTTTTTATCATCTTGTCCGCTTGAGGATTACATATGAAAACGTAAAAGTTTGATTGAAACTCCTCTACTAAAGCCCCCACTCCCACCGCCTCTGTAGTAACGTAAAACGTGATTTGCCCCTCTTTCGCTCCGGCTTTTAGAAATCTCTTAATTAGAAGGTCTTTTTCATCGCATGAAGGTGAGGTCAATATGACTGCGTAGTTTTCAGGTATCCCGCCAAACAACATGTTATCAAGGTCTTTGTACCCTGTAGTAACGCGACCGGGAAGAACGACCTCTGGAATCTTTACTGTTACAGGTTCTTCTAACGCGGCGAAGAATTTCTGCATGCGCTTGAATGCTTCCAGATATTCTAGGCCCCATTTTGTTGCTCTGTATTTTTTGCGGTCGCCTACGGTTATTTCTCTTACGACCCCATGTGAAACCAGAAAATTCAACGTTTTCTTCAATCTATCCACAGGCATATTCGCCCCATAAGAAACTCTAGTTAAAGAGCATACACCCTTCCTTGCAATCACTTCTATTATGTCTGCGTAAATGTCATACTTTGTTCTTCTTCGCTCGTCAGACAATAGGCAACTTCTCCAAATTTTCCACTGTTATTAAATGCCATATGCTTAATCTTAATTGTGGCGGATAACCATGCACCCGACAGGTTCTGGCAGCAAGGAATTATGCATACATATGTGCCGATTTCCTCTTTTAATTTGGAACAATCCCAATTCTTATTACGGAAACATTTCTCTTTTCAAGTTCATGAATCAAAGGATTTATTCCCACAGAATCGCTTGCAATGTGCCCAGTGACTATGAGGTTCCCCCTTTCTTCAGCTTTCAGTTTTTCCAAATCTCCAAGTCTTATGTGAATGTACACGACTGTTCCGACGCCGTATTTGAAGTATGTTTTCGCAATTTCATAACCGCCGTTCGTTCCGGCGCCGTGCGACACCACAACTTTTCCAGCCGGGTTTTCAGCTTTTCCCAATCGAATCTTGATTTCGGTAACTGCGTTTTTGAATTCAGGAAGCTCTTCTAAAGCAGAAATCACATCTTGCACTGTGGAATTTTTTCTGATTCTGTTGTTAATTCTTTCAGTCATTATCTTTCTTCCAACTTCATCCAGAGGCGTGTGTATGTTCATGTAGGGTATTTTCAACAGCCTTGCAGCATCAACTGCGTGCCCATAGTTTCGTGTATGCGCTTCAACCTCCAATCCTTTAAGCCTCTTCTTAACAGCTTCTACCGCTTCTTCCATTGGAACCCCAGCCACAACCATTTGCTGAATGTGCCTTTTGAAAACCTGATGGAAATTTATGGTTGCCGTTCCGCCTTGCGGATGATGAGCAATCACAGCATCATAGCCTAATTGTTTCGCAAGCAAAAGTTCTGGAACCCCAGCATCTATGCCGAAGAAGATCTTTCTAATGTTGTCACCGCTCACATATATGGCACTGTCTTCCGGAACATCTTTTAATCCAGCAAGTTTCAGAGCTAACCCCATAATCTCTTCTGTATCCATTGCATGTTCACCTTCGAATTCTTGAAATGCTATAGTATTAATAGCGAACGCATCATAAAACTTATTTGAAAATACCGAAGCGTAAAACTGAAGGAAATCTAGAGGAAATAGTTTCAATGCGCGTTCAGTTCTCTCCGTGTGGAATAGGATTAGGCCATGTGGGTCGTTGCCTTCCCATAGCTAGGAAACTGGAGGAGAGAGGAGCCCAAGTTTTGTTCTCCACCTATAAAGACGGCACACGGTACGCTCAGCAAGAAAGATTTCAGGTAGTAGAGATCCCGCCGATAGAATTCGTTGTCAAACCGGATGGAACCGTGGATTTTAAGCAATCACTAGTCAACATAGGACCGTTTTTATCATCATTCACACTCCTGAAACAAATCGAAGCTGAAATCAATGTCATGAAGGCGTTCAAGCCTGATGTGGTGGTATCGGATTCGCGAGCTTCGCCTTTGATAGCCGCAAGATTGTTGGGGATACCTGACATCTGCATCCTCAATCAGTTTCAGATAATCGTTCCACGGCGGACACGATTTTTAAGGCTTGCCAAACTGGCAGATGCAGGCACGTTAGCCATCATTGGGAAGATGTGGACATCTGGAAAACGCGTTCTAATTCCAGACTACCCTCAGCCCTACACCCTTTCAGCAGGAAATCTGCGAATTCCAAACGCGTATCAAAAGCGAGTGAGACTTATAGGTCCTATAATACCCGTGCGTCCTAGCAAGCTGCCTAGTCAAAAACGAATTCGGAAAAAGCTTGGTTTAAGTGAAGACAAGCCAGTTATTTTTGCTCCTATAAGTGGACCGGTAAAAGAACGTGCCTATTTTACAGGCATCCTCCGACAGATTTTTAGAGAGTTTCCAGACGATTACCAAATTGTCATGTCACTCGGCTATCCGAACGCCTCAACTGAGCCCATTTGCAGAGGAAACGTGATTGTTTATGAATGGTTGCCTAACCGTTTCGACTACCTAAAAGCTTGTGATCTTGTGGTCGCTAGAGCTGGGCATGGAACATTGGCACAATCTATTTGTTATGGTAAGCCTATGATTCTTGTACCAACACCTAGTCACACTGAACAGCTTAACAATGCTAGGAGAGCTGTTGAATTGGGTATTGTGGAAATGATTGAGCAGGATGATCTTGACAAGCAGACGCTTCTTAAAGCTGTTCAGAAACTGTTGAGAGACAAGCGATTTAAGGATAGAATGAAGCAGATTCAGGAAGAGGTTATAGGGTTGGATGGTATAGAAACTGCTGTTCAAAACATAATGGAAGTAACTGAGTGGGGAAATTAGCAATGTTTCTTCCTAAGAGAGTTTTGGAGGAGAAGGTTCGCAAGTTTCTAGAGGAGGACATTGGACAGGGAGACACAACTACCGCGCTCACAGTTTCTTCTGGAACAATTGTTGAAGCCGAAGTCGTTGCAAAGGAGGCTGGAGTAGTAGCTGGAGTAGAGGAAGCCTTAACGTTGTTGGAGAGTTTGAAATTGCAGGCTGAAGCTCTTGTGACTGATGGTTCTAAGATTGAGGAGAAAGCAACCATAATGAAGATTGTCGGAGACGCTAGAACGTTGCTTTCAACTGAGAGAACCCTTCTCAATCTTCTAACGAGAATGAGCGGTATAGCCACCACAACCAATCGGCTGATCAAAAAGGTTCGAGGCGCTGGCTATGAGACCCGAATCGCATGCACCCGAAAGGTAGCACCTGGGCTTCTGTATTTCGATAAGAAGGCGGTAATGCTTGGGGGTGGTGACACACATCGTCTCCACATGGATGACCTTGTCCTCATAAAAGACAATCATCTTGCAATCATTGGAAACGTTGCGGATGCTGTGAAAAAGGTTAGAGATGCTGTTTCGTTTTCTAAGAAAATTGAGATTGAGGTTACCAATGTCGAAGAAGCTTTGGAAGCGGCGAAAGCTGGAGCAGATATCGTCATGTTTGACAATTTCACTCCTCAACAAGCAAAGGAAGCTGTAGCGCTGTTGAAAAGGGAAGGATTACGAAACAATGTTTTAATCGAAGCGAGTGGGCGGATAACCGAACAAAATATTCTCGAATACGCTGCCACGGGGATAGACGTCCTCAGTCTCGGAGAGCTAACCGGTTGCGCAAAAGCACTCGATATGAGTCTTGAAGTGTTGAAAGTAAGAAGAAAGTAGATTTCCAAGCTTTTGGAATAGAGAGGCTAAGGTACTACACGTACGCACACAAAGGTAAATGTGCGCCTATGTGTGCTCATCCACTCGTTTCTCAGGTTCATGTACATGAAGCAGAACTATGGAGAGTGCTATTGCGATCAATCCAAGTGTTACGTAAAAGGGCAGTTGAGGAATTGAGCTAACATAGAGATAATTACCAAACAGCATACCGAAACCCATCACGATGTAACCGACGAAATTTCTGAATCCAACTACCTTGCCCCTATTCTTTGGAGGTACAAGATCTGCTGCAAGCGCCATCACCGAAGACATCACCAACAACTGACCGATTGCAAACATGCACATCGAAACCATGACTCTCAAAAAGTCGCCAGTCATAAAAATCCATGTTGCTACACCAAAGATGATGAGGCCAGTAGCTAATGGAATTTTTCTTCCAATCTTGTCAACCGTTTTGCCAATTGGGATAGAAGCTACAACTATGGTCAGCAAGAGTGGGATGAAGACAAGCCACCATTGTTCCTGGGGTATTTGAAGCACATCTCTAGCGTACAGTGCGTTGATCACGTTGGTAAGCGACATGCCGAACATCATGAGGCTTTGAATAATAAACAGCCAGAACATTGATCGTGGCACGACTTTCCAGACCTTGAAGCTTTCTTTGATGGCCTTGGGGTACGAAGAGATGAAGTATCTAAAGCGAATGGGCTCTCCGTTCGTAATGGTTTCCTTCAATCTGAGCCGCCACACTGCTGCGGTAAGAAACAGAGCGGTCATAACTAGGTAGATGATTCTCATGCTTGTAATCAGCCCGAACTGTAGCAGCAAAAAACCAGCGATTATGGGGCCAGGAGTATTGAAGGTGCCGTGGATGAGCTGTATAATTGAAGAGCCCATGCCTCTACGCTCCGGTGGAAGCGAATCCTGGACCATAGCGAACAGTGCAGGTTGATAAATTAGGCAAAGACTGCTCACGATTGATCCTAATAGAATGAAGTGCCATGTGGGTGCAAGCGCAAAGAACAGCCATGACAAGGCCATTCCAAACGTCATGGTCGTTATCAGCCAACGTCTTCCATATTTGTCTGTAAGGTAGCCACCGGGAAAGGCTACTGCTGCCATTGCGAGGAAGTTGGCAAGACCTATGAGTCCTAGAGCTACGCCTGTTCCGTCTAGAGCTTCAACGTAGTACTGAAAGTTTGGGGCAGGCATTTCAAAAGCCAAGTCCATTATTATCCAGCTCACTACAAGAATTCGATAATTCCCTGTAATGAAAGAGAACTCTCGCCTAAGAACGTCCACTAACCCCATGAATTCCACTCCCGAACAAACAATACCCATCAATATAAGGCTTAGTTTCAACATGACACCCAGAACCCCTAACCTTCCCTCAAAAGCGAACAGGTACATTCATGTAGAGTCACAGAGTTTCTATCCAAACCAAAACAAGTCAAGGAGTCACAGTTTGTTCGGGATGCATACATGACGAACGGGAAGATTTTTCTTAAAGCGGTTCGTTAAGAAGAGCAAGTGAATGGAAGTTGTTTGATTCGGTTTTTCTTGCTGTGATCGCAATAGGGTTGTTACATGGGCTGGAGCCCGCACATGGCTGGCCAGTCGCTTTTTTATATTCCTCAAGGACCCGAAGACCCATATTCTACGGTTTTGTTAGCTCAACTATTATTTCACTTTTCCATTTTATCTCATCAATTGCGGTTGTCATAGTTTACATCTTGATCAGTTCTTTCGTTACTTTTCCATCTCAGATCATGAAGTACCTTGCGGGCGCAGTTTTGATATTGCTTGCCCTCAGGTTTTTCTTTGAAAAGGTTGAAGATGAAGGTGAAAGTCAACATGGGCATCTCCATGAGAACCTTGGGGAGTTTGAACATGAACACGAGCATGAGCACCCTGACACAGGGAGACACAGTCATTGGCACAAACACAAAAAGAGAGTGAAGTTGACTCTTCTAGGCATAGCGGTCTTCGCTTTTGTGCTCGGCTTCGCCCATGAAGAAGAGTTTGCACTCTTAGCGCTGACTATTGGAGGCGTTAACCCATTCACTCTAATGATATGCTATGCTCTATCGGTTACCATAGCTTTGATTGGAGTCACACTTTTCAGCATCAAAGCATATCAAAAAGTCGAATCAAAAGTCAAACACTACGAGAAATACATTCCCAAAGTTAGTGGAATTATCCTTCTCATCATGGCTTTTGCTTTCATTTCTGGCCTAACTTGATTCACTGCTTATCTTTGTTATAGCTCAACCACTGCCTTCGAATGCATGCAACTTCTATGCGCGTTTTTGAATGTTGACTGTCTGTTCATAAACGTTTAATCTGACAATAGAAGAATGCTACGAGTGTTAGGAACTACGCCTCCGATTGATACTTAATATATCGGGTTGAAAGGCCAGTGAAGTGTCCTCATCCAGGCTGTGGAAAGAAGATTAATCAGCTTATTGCACAGATCGATCTCTCAAGGATCCCGCGGGAAACTTACTACGCTTGCCCACACTGCAAAAACCGAATTGATCTCACCTTGGAAGAGGAAGGCTTGAAATTCCCAAGCCATTCTCGCAAAGTGAGAAAAGAAGACCCGTCAAGTTGCCCGCACTACTTTGGATATCTGAAGCTATTCTCTAGTGGAGGTCAGATTCCAGAAGAATGCCTAACATGCAAAAAGTTAACAGAATGCACAGACAAAGCGCACGCGCAGACATTTGTAAGATAGTACTATCCATGCATGCATTGAAGATGTTTACATTCTTTTAACATGAACGTAAAAGATGTGTATAACGAATTTTGATGCATGCATGTAATAAAAAGGAAGGAAGTGCGTAAGACGGACCGAAGATTTAGCTAATAAGCTTATTATCTTCTTGGGGGTCTTCGTTTGGAATAGCATTCTCGGCAATATATGGGCCTGGTTCCGTCAGGTTTGAAGGGAACTTCACATTCTTGACCGCAATCAGCGCATACAGCCTTGTGCATTTCTCGCTTTTCTCTATACGACAATCGAACTACACCTCCATTTAACAGTCAACGAAAAACCAGCATTCTCATGGAATTCTAATTCTCGTGTGTTCAATCAGTTGACATGCTGGCTATTTAAACTCTTTTGTGCGTATGAGTTTGCATGCATGAATTAATTTGATGTTGGATTTGTTACTTTTAACATCAAAAAACCAACAAGGAAAGCAACAAGTCCGGAAAAACATGAAATTCTCTGATTTTCAATGAAGGCATCTTTGAAATTCTTAACGCACAAAGCTGATTTGCTGGTTTTTTTCTGCGCGCGCGCATGGGTATGATTTGGCAATAGCAGGCAGGCGGACACAACTCCAACGGCTCTTGAATATAAAAGCACCCAACTGTGCTCAAGTTCGTGTATGCCTATAAATCGGAGTATGCATGCCATGATACATCAGCTAGGTCGCAAGCCCGCCAGTTAGCTCCGGCGAACCCTTTTTTACGTGCTGAAGAAGAGAAGAACCGTTCTAGAGTTTTCTTTCACAAGTCTAATATTTAAAATGATTCAAAAGGTGTGCCTAATGGTGAAAACACATGAGAAGAAACCACGTAGGCACATTGAGCCTGATAATCCTGATGTTCGCTTCCTTGGTGTTGTTTCCGTCTGCACTCGTCCCATCTGTACATGCCCAAACCGAGGTCACCATTACGGAGCATCTGCGACTTGGATTCAACGCTACTTTCACGTTTGACGAAAACATAGACGATGCGCTTCTAGGACCTTTTGGTGAGGAACTAATCAATTACGAATTTGACATCAATGGAACGGCTAATGTCATGGTTGACATGGGAGTTGACATAACTCTCACCTATGACACTGCGGATATTCTGCCCGGACAACCCATGCCACTACAGATAACCTACACACCCACCGATGATTCTGGCCCAGAGATCAGCCTTGATGCATCAGCAGTGATCACCGTCTCTTTCAATGTCACCGCGCTAGCCTGGACTGAGCTAATAATTCCCTTCGGTGCCGCTATCATTCCCTTTCTCGTAGAACTTGAACTTATCGACAACGTACCAGTACCCATGGATCTGGCCACAGGATCAGCAAACTTCACAGCACCTCTCAACGGAGAACCGTCTGTCGTTGTCCCTATGAGTAGTAGTACAATCGGTTTGACTCTCTTCACCCTTCACATACTTGATGCGAGTTTAACAAGCGCCCTTACGCTTTCGCCTGTGCCTCTAGATGACTTTCCTGATACACCTATAGGAGGCGGTGCCGGTGGCGCGGTGGCTTTCATCGATGCCACTGGAGCTAACATCACAGATCCAGGTCCGATATTGGGGTTTCCAGGGTTTCCAAGCATCCTCGAGTGGGGAACTGCCGGTGAGACTCTAGATGTTACCGTTCAGCTCCCAGATGAACCTGATACCGTCAATGCACTATTAACACCCGTTCTCCACTGGCTGAATACATCTGCAGACATAGACCTGAACCTCGACATGAAGGGCTTCTTGGACCCCATAGTTGGTGATCGAACTATCAACATATTCTCCGGCAGCCTAGGCCCCCTCTACCAGCAGATAGGTCTAGATGATACAATCGGAGACGCAGTTGCAGCAACTAACATCCTAGGCCTCGACCCAGGTGTCGGAACCCTCGTAGGTATGGGCAACCTTCCAGTTCCCCTCCTTGAACCCGAAATCGGAGCAATCAACGCAACATACACCCCACCGCTTGGAAATCTAACATTCGCAATTGACTTGGACAGCGACGACGACGGTCTCATGGATGGAACGGAGATCGCGATGGGCACAGACCCGGATGACTCTGATAGCGACGACGATGGACTGACAGACGGTGACGAAGTTAATGTCTATGGTACAGACCCACTAGACACGGACAGCGACGACGACGGCTTAACTGACGGTGACGAGGTTAATGTTTACGGTACTGACCCCTTGGACCCTGATAGTGACGACGATGGACTCACGGATGGTGACGAGGTTGACGTCTACGGCACTGATCCCCTAGACTCCGATACTGACGACGATGGTCTCACTGATGGTTTGGAGGTTGAGTACGGAACTGACCCGTTGGACTCTGATACTGACGACGACGGCATACCAGACGGGGAAGACGTGGAGTGGCTTCAGAATGCCATAAACGCTTTGCCAGATAGTGCTTTCAAGGATCGAAGTCGTAGCCGAGGTCTTAGGAATGCCATGATCAACATACTCAACGATGTCGAACTAGCCGTGGCTGACGGCAATATTGATGAAGCGATGAAGCTGCTGGAGAACACACGACGGCACGTTGATGGTTGCGGCTTGTCACCTGACGGAAACGACTGGATCGTGGACTGTACAGCGCAGGTAGAGATTCGAGAACTCATCGATATCTACATTGCCAACTTGGCTTAACCGCCCTCTACGCGAGCAACAAAAATGTGGAGATATCTCCCGTACACTCCATTTTTTCTAACGGATTTTCAGTATGCATGGATTATTTTGATGTTGGATTTGTTGCTCTTGAAGAATCAGAGGATGTTACGAAGATGTAGAAACCAACAAATTTAATGCATGCATCAGTATTTCCCTTCCAGGTCCTCCATCCTAAATCCTTTTTCTATCCTTAATACCTGTTTAATTGGCATACGCTTTTTTCTAGGTTTATATGGCATTTTATCACCTCAATTTATTTGTTAGCCAGAAACTTCCAGAAACAACAGAACATCTAGTACTCCAGAAATTACCAACCGCTATTTAATTCGACATTCTCACACTAGGATTTAAAGATTCTGAATCCTTGCTAAGGAGAAAAGGCTACTCGATGTGACTATGCATGCATTAAGGAATTTTACATTGTGCATGTATGTTATAGAAGTTAGTTCCTCAAATGTTTAGTATGGGTTGAAAGAGTCTGTTAGGTTGTTAGAAGGGATAAGGGGGTGATAACGTGATTGGGAAGAAACAAGCTGTTATGATAACAAGCATTGCACTCATCTGTTTCCTAATTGGAACAAGTATGGCTTCAAATGGTGGTAATCCCTTTGATCAGATTTGGGAAGCATTCTATGGTCTTGAATCCAGAATTGAAGTGTTGGAGAATCAATCATTACCGCTTGGATTTATGGGTCCACCAGCATACGACAGTGGATGGATGGCAGTTAGCCCTGGGGGGGTCATATGCGAGCACAATCTTGGAACCAATGAGCTCTTCGTTTATATGGTTGGGAGGTGGGTAAATAGTGACCTCCACCAAATGCTGTATGGAGGCTTTGCATACTATTATGATGGTGAATGGTACAACGATGGTGCTTCCTGGTGGGCGCAGAGCATCAACCAGATCCTCGTTCATAGAGCCCCCGACGATATTCGTTGGGAGGAGATACGTGTGTACATCTGGGTAATATCATAAGTAGCCCTTAGAAGAATCTGCTGAGAAAAACATTCCCCCTCTCTTTTTTCTAAAAACTGATTTCTGAAATGTATATAAGCGGAGCCCATCAGTCCCCGATTTTTGGAGTTTTACACGTTCTTTACACTCTATAATGTTTAAATGTAAACGATCTATGTTAACCGCTTTATGTATGCATAAAAAATTATAGGGGGCCTAAAGAGAGATACGCGCAAACAACAGGACAAACACATCAAGGACAAAAAGAAAAACACTTAAAAGAACCCCGACCAACACAAAAGTACACAGGACAGAGGAACAATAAATGCCAACACACGGATCACTGTCAAAAGCCGGAAAAGTTCGGTCACAAACCCCAAAGATCGCAACCACGCCGAGAAAAACACGAATGCCAAGGGTACGATGCCGACGCAATTACGAAAAACGAGTAGTCCTACAACGCACCCCAGGCCAAAATCCGCTCAAGCGAAGACGAAGAAGACGACGCTGAAACTCACAGCCTCAAAATCATCCACAAACATTCTGAAAACTGTTCATCCCAACAAAAAGCATCTGTAATTATCAGAATTTCTAAAGAGTTTTATTAATTGATAAGATTGTTCAAATAGTCTCAAAACATATCGGAATTACAAAGGAGGTCTCATGATGTGGGCAGACTTGGTTTTAACCAACGGAAACGTTTTGACCATGAACCCTTCTAAGCCCCACGCTCAAGCCATAGCCGTCAAAGATGACAGAATCATTGAAGTGGGCACAAACAAAGAAATCAAACCATGGATTGGAAAAAACACGAAGATAATAAGCCTTAAAGGAAAAACCGTTGTTCCCGGCTTCATAGACACTCACGCACACGTCACAGGATACGGAAAATCACTAAAACAAATCAACCTTAGAGGAGTCAACTCCATCAAAGAAATGCAGAAAAAACTAAAAAAACGTATACAAAAGACAGGCAAAGGACAATGGATTTTAGGCCGCGGATGGGACCAAGACCGCCTCACAGAGAGACGATACCCTACTCGATGGGACTTGGACAAGTTTTCACCGAACAACCCAGTAATTCTTACACGCGTATGCGGACACGTCTGCGTTGCAAACAGCCAAGCATTAGAACTAGCAAACATTACAAGAGAAGCCACGCTTCCACCCGCTGGACAGATCGATAAAGATCCGAAAACAGGCGAACCGACGGGCATCTTACGTGAAAATGCAATGAATCTAGTTTGGGAGGTGAAGCCGGAGCCCAGCGAGGAAGAACTCACAGAAGCGTGCAGTCTAGCGTGCCAGAAAGCCGTAGAAGCGGGACTGACCAGCGTCCACTGGCTGATCAGCTCACCAACCGAGATACGCGTTATCCAGAAGCTTCGTGAACAGAATAAACTGCTTCTAAGAGTGTATGTCATAGTTTCAGTGAAGCTTTTGGACCATCTGATCGATTTAGGCATGCACACAGGCTTCGGAGACAACAGGGTACGAATTGGAAGTGTGAAAATCTTTTCAGACGGTTCTCTAGGTGCGCGTACTGCAGCTTTATTTCAGCCGTATCAAGATGAGCCTACAAGGAAAGGAATGATGCTGTACACTCAAGAGAAGCTGAATACGCTTGTTATGGAGGCACATAGAGCTGGCTTTCAGTTGGCCATACATGCTATCGGTGATCGGGCTATAGACATGGTGTTGACCGTACTGGAAAACGCGTTAAAGGAAGCGCCGAAGGAGAATCATCGTCACCGTATAGAGCACGCGTCTGTTCTTAACGAGAGGCTGATTCAACATATGAAGAAGTTGAAGGTGATAGCATCTGTACAGCCGCATTTTGTTGTTTCTGATTTCTGGGTGGCAAATCGTGTAGGTTCTACCAGAGCTAGATGGGTTTATCCTTTCAGAACACTGGTTCAAGAGGGTGTGTTGACGACTGGCGGGTCAGATTGTCCAGTTGAGCCTATTGATCCTTTATTAGGCGTTTGGGCGGCTGTGGCGAGAGAAGCCTTTCCTGAGGAACGAATCAGTGTGGATGATGCTCTACGTCTCTACACGGTTAACGCGGCGTATGCATCTTTTGAAGAGGATATTAAGGGGTTGATTGATGTTGGTAAACTGGCGGACCTCGTAGTTTTGTCTCGTGAACCACATGAAATCCCGCCTAATGAAATTAGAGACGTTAAAGTGGAGATGACCATTGTAGGCGGAAACGTGGTCTATGTCAGGTCAGAGTGATTGTTTGAAGGATCGTGTGCCTGTGTGACGGCTTCTACCAGGGTCTAAGATATGAACCAAATACAAAGGTGAAAACCTTCTCTTTCAATTCGCGTATAATCTCCTTGCAGACACCCTATGTTCTGCATGCAAGATAACAACTACATTGCTTTCTTCCGCCTTTCTCAACCTTTGAAAATGCACGCATGCGAGAAATGTTTATTTCTTAAAAATTCGATTCGCGGGGCGGAGAAATATAAATAGTATTACTTTTGTAAATCATAAGCTGGTTTCAATTCATGAGTTCAAAACCAGCAAGTCTTGAAGCTCTCTTAAATATCTGCTCAGTTCTTCAACGCGGTCCAGTTTCTAGAGTGTATTTCTCGGGCGTGCTTTCGACATATAATCTATCGTTTGACCAGATTGAGCAGATGTCTGGTACCCTTCTCATTGATGTGAAAGAGGATATGGTATGTCTCACAGATAAGGGTAAGGAATGGTTCTACCATCTTGGATATCTATTTGGAAAACGCTCTCTACAGGCGCTAATGAATTTTCATCGGCAAAGCCGCAAACCTCGTTTGGTGAATGATGCTTGTAACTTCATCATGTCTTTTATGGAAAAATTGCCAAAATTGGAGAGTTTTTGGATCTGTTCACCTTGGATTGTGATAGGAAAGGAACATCAATCTCGTTTCAAGAGATGTTTGGAGAAGGTGCATAGAGTTCAGATCATAACTCGACCTCCGGAAAAGACGGCAACTGCTAATCTAAGAAATAGTATTGAGAACTCTCTTAGATGGCTCTGGAATCAAGGTATTAGAAAAATAAGTCTACATGGAAGTGTACATGCCAAGGTCTACTTGCTTGAACAAAGCATAGATTCTTGGAGAAATCGAGTCCTGTTATTGGGTTCGGAAAACCTCACCTTCTCTAGAAACCCTGAACTTTCTCTTTGTATATACGATGATAGATTATTTAGAGAAGCCAAAGCAAGATTAGCAAGTCTTATTACTTGGAAAAGGTTTAAGATTTCCAACTAGAAGGGTTGTTTTGTGTCTACAGTGCAAGAACTATACTCTCTTAAAAAAGGCAGAAACAACTTCGAAATATACGCTGATAAAGATTCAGGTTTTTACGTTCCACGAAGTGGAGTCGACGTAGATTCAATAACCAGAAAGATCCGAGTTGATCTTGTAACCGCTAGATGTCCTAAGCGATTTGTCACTGGTACATATGGGGCAGGAAAGACACATACTCTGTTCACGGTGACGACTGCTCTTAAGCAAGCTCTTTCTAAAACGCCATATGGTGTGGAGATTGTGTACGTCTCTGCCCCTGATTTCCCGAGAAATGCAAGGTTTCTTGATTTGTATGCACACATCCTCAAAAATATAGGTAAGCCAAAAATATTGACGCTATTCCAAAAGCTACAACAAGATTTCATAAAGCAAAAAATTGGATGGAAGCGAGACGAACTGGCAGCTGCAATCCACAAGAGACTTGAGGAAGTTAATTATGATCTTGCGAGCGTTCTGAGCATTAGTTTGGCCGACGAGAACCTAGTGTGGCGCTGGCTGATAGGAAGCACAAGCTCAAGTTCAGATTTGAGCAACTTAGGCGTATCTTCTCATTTGAAAGAAGCTGACCCACAGATGTTAGTGAAGATGCTAGAAACAATAGGTAAATTGTTTGAGACCTATGAGAAAAAGAAAATCATTATTCTGTTGGACGAGTGTGAACGCTGGGAAGACCTGAGCAATGACGCACTTGATTCACTAAACCTTGGATTTCTAAGATTGGCAGACAAATCGAATAAGTACATTTCAGTAATTTGGTCAATCTCGACTGAGGCTGGTGGGTGGGAAACAGAAACCACAGTTGTCGAAGAGCCTGTGATAAGTAGAATAGGGCCGAGAAACAGGATTGAAATCCCAACACTAGAACAACCTGATGCCATGAGGTTTATGAAGGATGTTATACAATACGTGAGAGACCCAAAATGCAACATTAAAGCAAAGACAGCTAAAAGCCCACCAAATGAAAAAGTCGATGATTCGACTTATCCATTTTCTGAAGAAGCTTTGGAACAAATTTTGGCAGGCATAACTGAAGAGTCTCAGCTAACTCCGAGAAGATTGATCGACGCCTTATCAAATGCTGTTGGAAACGCAGCCTTAGACAAATCCCCATATGTTTACTCACGTTTTGTTGAGTAGATCGATATGGATAAACCAGAAAACATTCCTGAATTCAGACGAATCCTTTTTGAACAATGGTATCGCTTTCTGCCAAAACTTAAGCCACA
This sequence comes from uncultured Candidatus Bathyarchaeia archaeon, assembly GCA_964556565.1. GTDB lineage: Archaea > Thermoproteota > Bathyarchaeia > Bathyarchaeales > Bathyarchaeaceae > SOJZ01. The sequence goes on along the minus strand of CAZKWF010000001.1, from coordinate 85,218 downwards.
AAAGCCATGGTCATCCAAAACTGGCATGATCATTGGCTCCTCATCTGAGGATTCGCCATCTTGTATATATCTTGGCAAATCCAATGAATATGATACTAATTCTTGTGATGTCTGGATGGACACTGATAGAGCCCACATAGTTTACGTTATGGGAAAAAGACGTAGTGGCAAGAGCTATACATTAGGTGTGCTTGCAGAGGGCCTAGTTAGCAAGCAGTGGATAAATCAGATGAAGGATCACCAAGCTGTTATAGTGTTTGATTCCCTCAACGTATTTTGGGGCATGCAATACCTAGCCAGCATGGAGGGAAAAGAGAGAATTAACGAACTTGAAAGATGGGGAATTAAGGAGGAAAAAGTCCCTGCGGACTTCTATTTTCCATACGGATACAAGAGGGATTATTATCCGCCTGAGTTCACTGAGTTTTCGCTGAGCCTAAAAGATCTTGAACCTGCAGATTGGTGTTTTATGTTTGGATTAGATCCGATAGCCGATCCCCTTGGACAGCTATTCATGGATCTAATTACTTCACTGCAAGAGCAAGATGAAATTTCATTTTCTGATATTTATTCGAAGCTTGAATCATCTTCAACCAAGAACCGATATGAACAAAAAACTTTGGATGCGGCATTTAGAAGAGTACGGTCTCTTGAATTGGCAAAAATATTTGGCTCTTTCTCTATACCTGTGCGGGAAATATTCAAGGATGGAAAAATCTCAGTTTTGTTGCTACGGGATCTAGAACAAGAGTTGAGAACGACTGTGGTTGGTGTCCTAACTCGAAAAATCTTCCAAGCCCGAGGTATAACGGACGAATGTGAGAAGAGATTGGAATTATTAACCAAGTCATCTTCATCTGATTACAAAGGGGAAATTAAGAAACTTCAACTCTTACTAAAAAAAGAGTGGACGCCAAGAGGTTGGATCCTGATGGATGAAGCACATAACTACATACCTGCCACAAGAAGTCCGCCTTCAAAAGGGCCTCTTTTAAAATATGTTAAAGAGGGTCGGAACATAGGGTTATCTGCTGCTTTCGCCACACAATCGCCTTCAGCTCTCGATGCCTCAATTCAGGCGAATCTAGACATCGGAATTATCCATAGCCTATCAAGAGATCAAGACATCTTGACTGCATATAACATGAGAAATACATCAGATTTCGAAAGAGCAAAGATAGGTTCGAGAGAAATACAAAGAAATCTCTTTAAAGAGGTAGGTAGAGACCTAAAACTTGGGTACTGCATAATCTCCTCTGAGACGGTCAACAGACTATTCACAATCAAAATAAGACCCCGTGTAAGCGTTCATGGTGGAAAAGAGTACTGAAGCCTCTTCTTATTAATACACATATGCAAGTTGACAAGATTGTCTATTTTGCACTGCTTCTCAAGGGATGCGTCAAGACAAGAGAGCCAAGTTCTGATATGATGATTGCTCGAAAGTTTGGAGAGGCATTGAGTTCCTTCAGGAAAATCCATGGGATTGAAGAAGGATATAAACAGAATAAAAGGTCTATACAATACACAATAACGATAGCAAAAGAACTGGAAGTGATTTTCAGGAACAACAAATTGACTCCATGGGGTAGAACTCTGGAATTTTTCACACCAGTAGAGGAAATTCCGATAGAGCTTCCCGTTGAATTCAAGATCTTTTTTTTGAGATGTTTTCTATTGGAGAATTATGCTATGGTGAAATCGCTTCACGATCACCTTGAGAGATTTGGGGAAATCCGTGACGATTACCGCTGGTATAAGGCGAGAAAAATGCTGCCAAAAAACGAATTGGTTGATCATGCTTTCTCCGTCTACGTCCACGCACTCAAGATTGCTGTCGAGTCTGTTCATAGTCTAGACATTCGAAGGAGATATCTAAAGTTGTATAGAAAAGCGGTTAGACGAGGAAAAACCGCCAAGGCGTTATATCCAAAGATAAAGCCTTCGCTTGGCATCATGGAAGACTTGAACCTTGTAAATAGAGAGGGACCCAGCAACAATAGAATTTCCTTCTTAGAGAAAAACGTTGTAAGGCCATACTGTGAAATCATTAGATTCTTACCAAATTACAAGACAGTTGTTTCACGAGCGCAGGAGGATCTATTGCACACTCTTCTTAGAAACTGTGGATACCCAGGAACCAAGATAGTTTCAGGTCAAGAAACGATTGAACATGTAGAGAACCTGTACGAAAAATTGCGTGACCCAGCTTTCAATGTTTGCGACATAAACACTTTGATTAATATACTGGTGATTCAAAAAGGCTTACAAGGTTATAGACTGAAGGAATCTGAAGCTAGGGAAATGATAAATGAGGCGCAAACAAACGATAGGCATAGGTATCAGATACTTCCAGACAGATACGGCGAAAAAAGGTTTCTCAGAATCAAACTTTAGGTTGAACTACTTTGACAATCAACAGTTACAAGAAAATCGTGGAACACGTTTTTGAGCAGATAGGATCAAGATTGATCGTGAACAAACCACATTTGATTCATATTATCCAAAATGTAGCAAGTGATACATCAAGAAATGAAGTAAATGAAATCATAAAGAAATTGGTGATCGAACGAAAAATCTACGAGCATATTGCATTGAGCAAAAAAGAGAGACCTTACTCCTTTTTTACGCTTGCGACAAAGGAGAACAATCTAAGTAGCATTCTATCACCGTTAATGAAAATGCTGTACAAGAAAAAGAAGTTGTCTGTCACAGATGCTTCGCGACTCACTGGATATTCATCGTTAATAGTGAGGACCTTGTTTACACATCTTCTTTTAGAAGGTATAGTGGACTATCAGGGTACCCTAGATTCACCAACTTTCTTTATACCTTGGGATATGAAATGAGCTATGGCGTAGTAGTTTCGAAGGATAGCTTTGTTTTCACCAGATGTGGAGTCATTTCTCTGAACCAACTTCCAAGAGATGCGAAGGTCTTAGGTGTCGAAGGAATAGGTAAGCACACAAAATACCGGAAAGTCGGATTACGCAATGAAGAGAAATCCTGTGGCACTAGGCTGATCACACAAACTACAGATAGTGTTCTGGTACCTGAAACTGTTGTTTTTTCAGAGAGGCCTTTCAAGACAAAGGATCTATGTTCGGTCAGCGCTATTGAATTTTACAATCCCCCTAAATCCCCTGAGTTCGTACCAGGAGTGAAAGGAGAAATCATGGATTGGCAATCCGATGCGGTGTATGGAAGCGGGTTGGCTACCGATATTGTAAGTAGTAACAACAAATGTATTGTCTCGCTGGTCCGTAATGCGACCGATCCTAAATATGTAAAATTCGTCGAACATTGCATCACGAGTTTAGCAGATAGTATAAACAGGAAGATTGTGGTGAAAATAAAAAAAGGAAAGCTTGGACATTTGTGGATTATACTCAAGGGAAATGCGTTGGCAGAACTTCATAGAATAATATGTGCTGCTCGGCTTGAAAGAGTGTGTATGCAGCTGAATTCAAAACAACTGAAAAACTTCATTAGTGGCATGTTAGACGCCTACATAAACCAACCTCTCTATCGTGGTGATCCCGTCCTCATGTTCTCGAAAGATAACTCAGTTCAGAAACGATTTCTACAAAACGTGTTAATTCTTTACAATTCTCGGATAGTTGAAACTTCCTGCATAACAAGTCATGCTCCGAAATTCGTGGAATCAATAGCAGCAGTTGAAAAGGAAGTTCCAACGAAGAATCCTATTTGGAGAGATCTTTCAGAAGTCCCCGAAGGCCCAGAAATTTTTTCTAGGCTAAGAGGTCGGATTGAGGTTCATACTACTTCGACAAATCTTGTCTTCGACAAAGAAGCGTTTTCACCCATAATCGATGGTTTATACACGTATCCACACAATTTACCGGAATGACTTATGCCTGATAAGACCACAATGATACCTTTGTGAAATCTTCAGAAATTGGTGGGTTTTGGGAGGAATCCTCAAAGCGCTCACTTACATATCCGAATACCTTCATTAAAGATCTGGGATTGTACTCTACATTCCTCTTCTTTAGAAACGCAAATATTGCTTCAAAAGCTTCGGGTGTGAAGGGAAGATATGGATCTTCAGATTTACGAGTGCGAAATTTCCTAAAAAGGCATTTCATGAATTCTTCCGCTTCATCTCTGGAAAAGTTTGTAACCTCTATGAATGGATCCCCTGAGAATCTAGTTTTCATGCTCTCCGGGATAATTGAAAGGATTTTCATCGGCATTCTAAGTCTGAACGAGATTATTAGACAAAAATGCTTTGGGCTTGAGTTCACCAGTTTGGTTAATCCATTCAGGATGCTCTCCTTCCAATTCCTGTTGAGCTTGCCAATATGTTGGAACTCGTCTATAAACAACACAACTGCAGATCTGTTTCTCCCAGCCAGTTTGGTGAGTTGCGAAAATGCACGTATAGTTGTGTCAACGCTGTCTACAGGGCTTCTGATACCGATTCTGCTTAGAGCTTTCTTGCTTTTTTCTTCACCTGTAAACCATCTCGTGGCTATTGTTTTTTCTTCTTCGTCCTTTGATTTGATTGCTCCAACAAAAGACCTAAAATCATGCCAGAAATTCTTTTCTGGGGGATTAGGCCACTTTATAATTGTTTTGAAGTCTAACCGACTCACCAGAGCCTGATATAACTGTGTGAACGTCCTAATTGTGATATCGTATTCTAACTCTGACGTCAAGAGCTTAACCTTTTCACGGTACTTGGTTATCATATGCTTGATACTGTGTGTTTTCCCTGTTCCAAAATCTCCGTACACCAAATGAATCTGGAACATCGGTCTTCGGACAATACCGTTGAATATCCTATCTAATCTTTCGTAGAGTTCTTTACGACCGCACCATATCTTGACGAATTCCTCGTCTGGGATTGTACGGAAAGGCCACTCTGAGAAGCCTAATTTTGAACTCATGACTAAGGATAGTAGTAATCAGAATATAAAAACTGCATGCAATTTAATCAGAGCACGTGTTCTCTTATAACTTTTCCAGAGATAGAATAGATTAAAAGAACAGTTTTCCTTTTTTTCTTAACAAACATTTTATTATTTATCCAAGTGCGCATAAGCTAGGAAGGTAAGTTTTCGAGTTCTGCTATGCTTAAATAAGCAGTTCTACTTAACAAGTTGAAGGGAGATATTTACTATTGCTTCAGCTCTCCAAGAAATCAATCATACATGGACAAGTTTTTGCATGTACGAATAAATCGGAGAATGAATGCTTCAGTCGTCTGCTCTTCGGAACAAACAGGCTCTATGCGCCCGCTGCAATGAAAGTGAGAAAGGGAAGCTTCTTATTCCTTCTAAATCTGGACTCTGACATGCTATACGGTGTATTCAGAGCGACCTCTGATGCAGAGATGAACATCCAGCCAGAAGCATGGGATGGCAAATATCCATATCAGGTGAAAGCAGAACCCCTTGGAAAAATTATACCAACAAAAAACGCAAAGAAACTGCTGAAAACATTGGGAATAGAACGTTCTTCTCCTATGAACAGGAAAGTCACTATTAAACTCCTTGAGCTTTATCGTCCCAAAAATTTACGGATGGACGACTGGTTCCAATTCTTGTTAGAAACCGAAGGTTCAGATCTCGAGGTATCAAAGGAACTTAGATCATGGGAGTTACTAGGTGAAGTGAAGCAAATTGGCCAAGATCCTCATGAAGAACTGCCTTTGTTGGAGGCCACAACTCTTTGGGATTTTCCTAGACAAAGCTACGGTAAATATCCCAAAGGGGATAATAAGTATCCGGGTGTGACACCTGCTCTACTTATATGGAACATTATTTGGAGATACACCGAACCTGGAGATTTGGTAGTCGACCCAATGTGCGGTAGTGGCACCACAATTGATGTTTGCAAAGAAGAAGGTCGTAGAGTGATTGGTTACGATATTGCGCCAGTAAGATCTGATATTATTCAAAATGACTCACGAAAAATTCCTCTCACAGGTAATCATGTAGATCTAGTATTCGTTGACTCTCCATATGGGGATAACATAAGATATAATGAACATGCCGACTGCATAGGTAAGATTTCAAGTGAAAATGAACTGTTCTACGATGAGCTTGAAAAGGTGATGAAAGAATGTCATCGGATTCTAAAGTCTGGAAAAGTACTTGGATGGCTAATTGGCGACCAATGGGTAAAAAGACAATTTACTCCAGTAGGGTTCAAAGTTTATCAAAGATTATGCAAACACTTCGATACAGTCGATATTATATGTATAGCCAGAAGAGGACAAGCATCACATACGGGCTTGTGGTACAATCGTGCAAGACGATTCAACTTCTTTCTACGAGGCTTCAAATATTTGTTTATTATGCGAAAGTCAAATGGAGAGAAAATCAAAAGGACTAAGCCGCGGAAAATTGAGTGGACCCAATACGAAAGGTAAAAGTCAAATGAGTAGTCGACCCTTCAATTGGAGAGGAAAGAAATGAAAGCAGACCCAAGAAAAAAGATAGACAACTTAATAAGTCAAGTCAAAACCGGAGAGTTGCCTCCTGAGACAGCATGGGACGAGATTCAGAAACTGAAAGACGAGTACATCGAAGTTTTGAGGCAGATTCATCCTGACAAAGACCTAGAACAATCTTGGCATGGTTACATAGGAAATAAGTTTCAAAAAGTTATTTACTCCATCACCAAAGGGTACCTGCTTAAGCTTAAAAGCCAAGACCAGAGCTTTCGGGATTTTGAAGTTCTGCAAGAAAACGAGATAAAAAAGAATGATATTATCCTCAGAAAACTTGCTGTGAAGTATGGAGAATACTTGCTACTTCCAGATACTGATCTAGCTATTGTTAAATTTGCGAATTTAGAGCCTTGGAAATCCGATATAATAGCAATAATATCTTGTAAGACAAGCTTGCGAGAGCGGATAGCACAAGCATGTTATTGGAAGTTGAAACTAGTATCATCGGACGTTACAAAAAACATCCGTGTCTTTTTAGCGACTACGGATAATGACGACGACTTCATCATAAGTAAGAATAAAAAAGGGTCGTTTGACGGGAAAAGCAGAAACAGAATAATCGCTGAGTATGAGTTGGATGGTGTTTACATTCTCAGAGAGGATTTCAAGAAAGGATGGGAAAGCACAAAAGTAAAACGTTATGAAAGAATCTTTGAAGATTTATCGCAGATATTCCAGAGAACCTAGGCATGGTGTATACACAGGCTTGCTGGTCTCCTGCTATGGGAAGGAGAAAAATACAAGCATTATTTTAGGTTTTCATGTTTGAAAGTTGGACATATTAAATTGAGGGTTTAGTCATGAATGGTTGTTCGAAACGCAGCATAATTATCAAAGCGTCGAGTTACTCCTTGAATGATAATCAAAGTTTAAAAGAATATTTTGCCTTTGCATTATCCTAGATGTTGATTTGTTGGGTTGACTTGTGAGGAGAAGCTTGATTCTGTTCGGTTTGGTTCTTTTTGTTGTTGGCGCAGCTTTGGGTTTTTCTGCTTCTCAGAGGAACTGTCTAATAGCTTTCATCACAAGAGGCGACATGAACTTCTGGACAGCCATGGAAATTCTAGGCGGACTAGTAGCGTTAGCTGGCATCATAATTGCACTAATCGAATTCATTAAGAAAACATAATGTATGCATTACGGACATATCACAACGCAGGCCAAAGGTCAGACGCTATCATTCTTTCTAACCAAATGCTCCGAGAGTTGTCTGTTTCGGCTTTTGCCTGTGTTTTTTGACGCGTCGCATTGCTTCTTGCTGACCAGACTCGATCATGCCAAGTATTTTCAATACCTGCAGGCAGTTCTCAGGTGCATACCCGTGGAAATGATTGTTAAAATAGCCGTATACCTTCTTGACTTTCTTAGAAGTCTCCTTCACCTTTGGTATCCAAGGCTCCAACTCATCCTTTGAATATCTGTAGTTAAACCACGGTTTGTCACCCTTTCCGTGCCAACGGAAATAGGCAAAGCTTGAGGTTACGTGAATTTCAGGCGGCAACAGAGGCTCGTCGACGATGGTGTAAGCAACCTTGTATCTGTTCAGCAAATTCCATGTTTCACTCTGTAGCCACGATAGGTTGCGAAATTCCACGGCAAATTTGAAGTCGGCGGGAAGAATTTTGAAGAAAGACTCCAAATGGTCAACATCATACCCGTATTTTGGGGGCAACTGAATGAGCAAACACCCAAGTTTCCCGTTCAATAGCAGAATTCGCATTGTTTCACAAAATCTTTGAAGATCCTCCTCAACCCCTTGCTCCAAATCGAGTTTCTTCTCATGAGTGATAAGCTTAGGTAGCTTCGCCGTGAACACGAAGTCAGCAGGGCTATATCTCGTCCAACCCATGACCATTTTATCTGTAGGGTACCTGTAGAACGTGGAATTTATCTCAGCCGTTTTGAAGACTCTTCCATAAGCACGCAACATACTCTTCTCCCCCTTACTATAGAAGGGTCCTATCCACTCCCTGTAGCTCCAACCTGAAGTGCCTAGCAAAATGTTGCTTGTGCTCATTGGATACCCTCCAATTCTTCAATCACTTCTTGGATGCTATTGTAAGTCTTCTCAGGTATTTTAGAAAGTAACTCATGTAGGTGGACTCTCTTGTCGGCTGCTAGATCGATTACCTTCCAGCCTTGGTGCCTGACAAGTTCTGCTTTTGTTGAGGGAAGTCTAGCATCCTCTTGAAGAACTGTTTTGGCTGATTCAATCCCTGTGTGAGCAGTAACTGGCGGAAATTTCCCTGTTTCTTTGTATTTCGTGAATCTCAAAGCATCGCTTGTCATTCGTGGACCATGATATGTAATGACTGCGATTTTCGCTTCAGTTTTGAGTATTTTCTGATCGATCTCCCCAAGCTCCTCATCAGTGAACTGGTAGAGGTTGTGCTTCCCCTTACCGAAAACCCTGCTGTAGATAACACCAGATTCGTATGCTGGCGGTTCCCTTGATAGGTCAACTGAATAGACTATCCCAAAGTCTTCCATAAGATTGACGAGTTTCGTAGTTATGGGGCTTCTTACTTCCCAAACAAGGCGTACGCCCTTCAGATCGATTGTTGAGAAGAAATCTTCTGCTTGTCTTATCTTTACGTGGTCGAGAACACAGCTTGCAGGTGTCAGCAAATGTAGAAAGGGAGCGTCAAGGATTCTACATATACCTATCATCCGACCGAATACTGCGTAAGCTTGGTCTACTGGTACAAAGCCGATTCTATGAGTTAGGTCTTGATGACATCTAACGGTGAATGTGAAATCCTTAGGTACTATTTGCCGCCATCTCTCCACCATTTTGGCGCTAGGATATTTGTAAAAGGTATAGTTCACTTCTACAAAGTTGAAGTTTTCAGAATAAGCTTTTAGTGAAAGTTTGTTCGGAACTTTGAAGTAGGCCCAACCGCCTGTTCCAACAAGGTACTCTGTCAATCTTCGCCCTCTTGTTTACTTTCACATTCAGACAAATTAATCTTCATCCCCGCTTTCACTTTTGCTCTACTCTGTCCCCTTTTCCAGAATATTCTACTGCCAAATCTTTAAGAATCTTCGAATCCCAAGTTTTTAACCCCAACGTTAGGAGAGAAAGATAGTTTTGTCAGCAAGCACATTGTTAGAGACCGTTTCCTCTCAACTTCGCTTATCTTTCAACATCAAAAATATAGATGCCTTGTTTCCAGGCTTTGTCCTAGGCGACTTTGCTGTCCTTCATGGCGCTTCTACAATCTTGCCCTTATCAATGCTTCTCTGCGTTAGAGCCCAGCTTCCATATCAACTTGGAGGCTTAGAGACAAACGTGGTGTTCGTCGACGGGGGCAACACTTTCAGATTGTATGACATTTCATATATTGCCCAACTTCACAAGCTTGGCCCGAAGGAAGTTTTAGAACGGATCTTCATTTCTAGAGCATTCACAGCCTATCAGATGACTTCTCTAATTCTTGACAAAATGGAGACGGCTGTTAAGAAACATAATTCGAAGCTTGTTATTATATCAGATATTGCAGGCTTGTATCTTGACAAGGATGTGCCTAAGAGAGAGGCTAGACATGTTTTCAACAAAGTGATCCTCTTTCTCTCAAAGTTTGCTGAAGAAAAACGTGCGATCGTAGTTGCTACTTACCCCCCTCATTATCCATCAAAGCAGAATATTTTTCTTAAAGCAGTAGTTTGTGGACGAGCCAACGCTGTAGCATCAATTAAACCTTCTAAACAAGGCCAGCAGTTTCTCTTGGAGAAGCATCCTTTTTTCACCTTAGGAAGTGCTCGCTTCCCTTCAGAAAATCGCTCACTCACTAGATTCATGAAGGTGTGAAGATGGGAAAAACAGTTGAATCATATCGAATGGCACTAGATAGAGAATTGCAGAGTTGGAGTGGATTTGCGAGAGCTCTGCGAAAGGAAGATAGAACAGCTTTTGATCGTATGATGGATGCATGTAGAAACTACGCGTCTGCCGGGGGCAACGCCACGCGTCCTGTACTATTCGAATCCATGGTCATGTCGATTCTCCTACATCAACAGAAGACTTTGAACAGGCTAGAGAAGAAGTTAGATGCAATCAGAAAGTAATGCAGTCAACCTTAAGCATGTGAAAGGTTGGGTTTTCGACCTCTATCCTTCAGCATTTGGCCAGATGAGCATTTGGATTATCACTGAGGATGGCGAAAGAATCCGTTTGATAGATGAGTTTAAACCGAAAATCTACATTTCCGGCAAAGAAGAAGATATAGAGAGACTTTCAACTCGATTCTTTGCTAACAGATCAATAATCTCATGCAGTTTCGTTCACAAATATGCTAATCCAATTGATACTGAAAAGTCAAAGGTTTTAGAGGTTACATTGAAAGATTGCAGAAGGATTCCATTCTTTGTGCGTGAAATCCTAGAAATCGGTGGATATTTACGTTATCAAGTGCACAACTGTGATCTGCGGAGCACTCAAGCCTATCTTTATGACCGTGATATTTTTCCACTTGCTTTTGTTGAAATCGAGGTTGAAAAGCATGGGTTGAGATATCGGCTTTTAGACTCTGTGGAAAGTGTTGATTATCAGATTCCGCCTTTGCGTATCATGAGAATCCATGTTGATATTGCTAAGAAAGGGAAGATAGCAAACCTTGATGACCCATTGGAGGATATAGTTGTTTTTCAAGATGGCGAGAAAATAATCCTTGACTCTGGTGACGAGAAAGATAAACTACTGCAGTTTGTTGAAGTTGCTAAGAAACTTGATCCAGATATTTTGTTGACTAGCGGTGGTGACTCGCATGTACTTCCTTATCTTGCAAGAAGGGCGCTGGTTAACGGTGTTTTAGACAGGTTTGTTCTGAGTAGAGCGAACATACCTCTTGTTGCCAAGCGGAAACGTGGAACAACTTTCTTTTCTTACGGCAGAACATACTATCGGGCTCCTATGAGGAGACTTTATGGTAGAGTTCACATCGACGAAAACAACACGTTCATTCTCAACGAGTGTGGAATTGAAGGACTTATCGAAATCGCCAGAACCTGCAGAGTGCCTCTACATCGAGCTTCACGATCTTCAATAGGCTCAAGCATGTCGTCTCTCCAGTTCTACCAAGCAATAAAGGATGACGTTTTGATCCCTAGGAATAAACGTATTCCAGAAGCTTTCAAATCTGCCTATGAGCTATTAGTTGGAGACCGCGGAGGCTTTATCTATGAGCCCAGGATGGGCATTCACAATTGGGTTGGCGAAGTAGATTTCTCGTCAATGTATCCTTCCTTGATGGTCAAAAACAACATATCAGCTGAAACTGTTCTTTGCAAGTGTTGTCCAGATTCGCCATTGCGTATCCCTGAGCTTGGATACAACATCTGCGAGAAACGTATTGGAATCGTGCCCAAGACTTTGAGGTTCGCGGTTGCAAAAAGGTTGCGTTATAAGAGGTTGAAGAGAGAAGCTAAAGATGAGAGGTTAAAAGAAGTTTATGAAAGACGTCAAGATGCCTTGAAATGGATTCTAGTAACGTGCTTCGGCTACCTTGGATATAGAAACGCTAAATTTGGCACTGTTGACGGCCATATTGGTGTTTGTGCTTTCGGCAGACAAGCATTTCTGGAGACCGCTCATATTGCTGAGAGAAGAGGATTCAGCATAATTCATGGAATCGTTGATTCACTGTGGCTCAAGAAGGTAGACGCCACAACACAGGAATACATCAGCCTATGTAGAGAGGTAAGTGCAAAAATTGGAGTACCTCTAAATTTTGAAGGCCGCTACAAGTGGATTGTTTTCCTTCCTTCTAAGATGCACCCTAACGTTGCCGTGTTGAATCGCTATTACGGTGTTAAGGAAGATGGGAGAATTAAAGTTAGGGGCATAGAGATTAGAAGAAGGGATACGCCAAAATTCGTGTATGATGCGCAGATGGAAATGATCAGAGTGTTGGCTACTGCTGGTGATTCTAAGGTCTTCATTGAGAAAATACCCGACGCTTTGAACGTAGTTAGGGAATGTAGAAAGAGATTGATAGATGGAGAAGTGTCTATCTGGGACTTGATCGTTACTAAGCGTCTTTCTAAGAATCTGGAAAGCTATAAGCAGAAAGTCAGCCAAGTGATTGCAGCCGAACAACTTTTGAAGGAAGGCGTAGAGGTTTCCGCTGGGAAGAGTGTTAGATTTCTCTTTACGAGTGCAAAAAACAAACGGTACGAACGAAGGGTCAAAGCGGAAGAATTGATTGAGGGAAACATGAGTTCAGATATTAAAAAATACCTTCTTCTCCTCTATTCAGCGGCTTCCAACCTTTTGAGCCCATTTGGCTATTCCGCAAAGGACATTTACAATTCAGTTAGAGGCTACGAGTCCACAAAACTTACCTCGTTTTAACCCTGAGGCTTTCCAATTTTCAAATGCATGATAGGTCTGTGGAGTCAATGGGTCCGGAGAGATTTGAACCTCCGCCACGGTGGAGATGTCCCCTGTAATCTTCCCTTTTTTTGGTAAGAAACGAAAGCAGGTGTACGCGATGTATATGGGTCCATGTTAGCAATTCAATTATCCATCTATGTACAGTTGGAATGCAATGAATGAATATACTCTCCATTCAGCAATCAAACAATGGTATTCGCTTCCAGGAGACATGTTTGAAGTCAATATTGGGGGCTTTGTGGTTGATGTTGTGCAAGGTAGCTTGCTGGTTGAAATCCAGACTAATAATTTCTCTGCAGCTAAGAGAAAACTCCAAAGATTAGTTCGAGATCACAAGGTCCGGCTAGTGTACCCTATAGCGAAACAGAAATGGATAATCCGAGTTGCGCAATCTGGCGAACCACTTAGCAGAAGAAAGTCTCCGAAGAAAGGAAGGCTGGTTGACTTATTCCATGAACTTGTAAGACTGCCAGATCTGGTAGAGCATAGGAATTTTTCTCTCGAAGTCTTAATGATTGAGGAGGAGGAAGTGAGATGCAATGATGGAAGGGGAAGCTGGAGAAGAAGAGGAGTGAGCGTCAAGGACAGGAAGCTGATAAGTGTCACTGAACGGGTCCTGTTCAAGGATGAAAAGGATTTTCTTAGATTCCTCCCAGGAGAACTGCCTGATCCCTTCACCAACAAAGATCTTTCAGCACGTGTTGCCGCTTCAGTCAACTTGGCACGCAAAATTACCTATTGTCTTAAGAAGATGGGCACAATAGCAGAAGTTGGAAAGAGAGGGAGAGAACTCCTATTCCATATTCTTCCATTAGAGACAAACTAACATTGCGAAGACCGAAAGGAGAAACGATTAGAGACCAGAAGAGATAGAGAATAGTCGCCCCATGCATGCAAAATGAGGGAGTTACCTTTACGGGGTTGCCCTAGCCTGGTAGGGGGAGAATCGAGTCTAAGCCTGCCAAACCTGTGGTCCTTGCAGGCCGTGCGCATACATGCAGACCAAACTCAAAAGAAGACTTTGCCTATGCATTAAATTAGATGTATGATTTGTTGGGATGATTTATGAGGAAAAGCTTGATTCTCTTCGGTTTAGCTCTTTTCATTGTCGGCACAATTTTGGGTTTTTACGCTTCTCAAAGGAATTGCCTAATAGCCTTCATCACAAGAGGCGACATGAACTTCTGGACAGCTATGGAAATTCTAGGCGGACTAGTAGCGTTAGCTGGCATCATAATTGCACTAATCGAATTCATTAAGAAAACGTAAACTCACGCTGCAAGGTCTGTTACCAATACTATATAGCATAGCGTTTGATCCACGTCTATATCTCAGCAGAGGAGATTGAAAACAAAAGCCGCCATCCTCATTTACACTCTACATGAATGTTGGTTGACGGCATCGCGCTCCAAGGCAACCTTCCGGTAGTGAAATAATGCGATTGAATGAATGCTTCAGAAAGAGACTTTCGAGAAGAGAAAGATCAGACTTCTGAAACAAAATCACATCCAGCCTTAACAACATTTCGGCATCCTGTTGCGTTGTCATCTTTGCACTTGACAATAAGCATCGACAGACCTACAAGCCCTTGATGGTTTGCTTCAAACCTAAATCCCATCGTGAAACCTAAGAATATTTGGAACCTAAACTTAAAGCCAATATAGCTTAAGATTTTAGGTAAGCGTTTCATCCGTTATGTATGCCTTTTCATGTCTTTTATCGTAAATAAGCGCGTACTTGTTTAGTATGTCTCTTCCGAGAATGCTTGGAATCCTCATAATTCTCTCGTCTAAGGCAGCATGCTTCAAAACGTAAATTCTTTCAAAATTTTGCACATGACCTTTCTCGTCTTCCCTGCGGAAAACGAGTTTAACATCCTTCAAAACATAGGTGTCAACCACTCCGCCTATTCCAAGCATGCCCTCGCCAAGCTTCTCCAACTTGCCAAAATCTATGCCTAATCTAATCGCATCCTTATCGCAGATCGTTGTCCTCGAAGCCCCAGTATCAACCAAAAACTCAATTGTCTCACACATACCCAGAGCATTAGATTCTAAGACGGCAACAACATAAGCCGCTTCAAAAATTCCAGGCTTAAAAAAGCAGGGAATCCTCAAAAAATCCCCTTTTTCAGAGTATCAGCTCTATCTCTTTAGCAGTGACGTACTCCACTGCAATCTCATTGTAAGCCTCTGAATACTTCTTACGCAACCTTTTAACAAGCCTACCCAACTCGCGGTCATGATCAACAACAGTTTCGTTCAGAACCCCAATCCACTCGTCCTTAAACCTCTTCTTCAACTCCTCATAGTGACTACTAAGCCATTTCGCATTTTCCTCATACCTTGAAAGCATAGCAACAACAGGCTCCATTTCTAAATCACCAGACTCAAACAAACATACGCAGCAAACCTTAAATCATTTTCGAAAACCAAACCCACACGAAAAGCAAGCATGCGAAGCACATCTCCATTAAAAAGCGGTTGTTTTCAACATACCTCGCCAAATATGCTCCAAATAGAATAGCGCAATAATCTCTCCATGCCCATGGCAGACTCTAGGCTTGGTCAGGCCAACTTTTCCTCTCTACAAGACATACGAGTTTCTCCATGTTTTATACCCTGATCTGTCGTTCATGCGTACGTATTTCCCGAGAAAAATATCCGATAGCGATAGTGCATCTTCTGTCGGATTGCCTTACAGTTTCGTTAAGAAGAAAATCTAAGACAAAAGGAAACGTGTGCATTTCATATGGTAGCGTTTTCGTTAATAGCGAAACTATTTAAACTCAAGCGAAAATTTTGAATTGCCTCTAGCTTTCTTGGATGGCCCACTCCTTCTCTAGAACCCTAAGTATCATCTCAGCGGCTTCCTCTCCACAGGCTGGGTAATTAAAAAGGTCTACATACAACTGCACCTTACTTACGACATTCACTCCAGCAACCTGGCTCACTTTTCCCGCCTTTTTGCATCTTTTCCCATCTATTCCCTCGTGACTTGAGCAATATTCAAGCGCTGTTCACAAAAAGAAGCTCACTTCAAGCTTATCAAAAAAAATTAGGTAGGGGGTCTAGAGAGAGACATAAGGAGCTACAAAGAATTAGGGGGGGCTATAGGGGGGTCTATAAAAGAGAGAGAATAAAAGAATGTGAAAAACCCAAACACAAATACAAAACAGAACACCCATAAACAAGAAGAATCAAGCAGAAACAACTTTTTAGGACGAACAATAATATGATTACTAAAATTGACGGAGGCAAGAAACAAGTGTTTGACGAACACAAACTCAGCGAAGTCCAGAAAAAAAGAAAAAACTGGAAAACAAAAACAGTTCCAGAATGGATAAGCAGACACCCTGAAAGAAAAAATGATTTTCACACTTCATCAAACATACACATCAAACGATTATACACACCAGAAGACAACAAAAACGTAGACTACACACGAGACCTAGGCTTCCCAGGAGAACCCCCATTCACAAGAGGCCTACACGCAACCATGTACAGAGGACGCCTATGGACCATGAGACAATTCTCAGGATACGGAACAGCCCAACAAACAAACAAACGATTCAAATACCTACTGAAAGAAGGCGAGACAGGACTAAGCATCGCATTCGACTACCCAACCATACTAGGCCTAGACTCAGACCACCCACTGTCACAAGGCGAAGTAGGCAAATGCGGCGTAGCAGTATCTTCATTACAAGACATGGAGGTTCTATTCAACGGAATACCCTTAAACAAAGTAACCACATCCATGACCATAAACGGACCAGCAACCATGCTACTAGCAATGTACATCGCAATAGGGGATATGCAAGGAGTACCCAGAAAAAAACTCGGAGGAACAACCCAAAACGACAACCTAAAAGAATTCCACGCACAAAAACTATGCATATTCCCACCAAAACCCTCAGTCAAACTCGTCACAGACATCACAGAATACTGTGCGAAACATTTGCCTAAATGGAACCCCATAAGCATCAGCGGATACCACATCCGAGAAGCAGGCTCAAACGCCGTACAAGAACTCGCCTTCACACTAGCAGACGGAATCACCTACGTAGAATCCGCACTCGAACGAGGACTAAAAGTCGACCAATTCGCACCCAGACTATCATTCTTCTTCGCAGCCCACAACAACTTCCTAGAAGAAATAGCCAAATTCAGAGCAGCACGAAGACTATGGGCTAAGATCATGAAAGAACGATTCAAAGCCAAAAAACCACGATCACAATGGATGAGAATGCACATCCAAACATCAGGATGCACACTAACCGCAACGCAACCAATCAACAACGTCATACGAGTCGCATTCCAATCCTTAGCATCAGTACTAGGAGGCACACAATCACTACACACCAACTCATTTGACGAGGCACTAGCTCTACCGTCTGAAGAGGCAGTCAGAGTAGCTCTACGAACTCAACAAATAATCGCCCACGAAACCGGAGTAACAGACACCATAGACCCACTCGCAGGATCATACTGCCTAGAAGCCTTAACAAACGAAATGGAAGAACACGCGATGGAATACATTAACAAAATAGATTCAATGGGCGGAGTAATCGCTGGAATAGAAAAAGGATTCTTCCAAAAAGAAATCGCTGATAGCGCTTACAAATATCAAAAAGAGATAGAAAACGAACAAAGAACCATAGTCGGAGTCAACGAATACACGGTAGAGAAAGAATGGATACCCATAAAACTGTTGAGAATAGAGCAGCAAGCAGAAAAAGAACAAGTAGACGGACTAGAAAGGCTGAAAAAGAAACGAAACAACAAAAAACCAAAAGACATGCTTGATAAGCTCCACAAGGCCGCTGAACATGACGAAAACCTGATGCCCACAATAATAGAAGCCGTAAAGGCTTATGCTACGCTTGGAGAAATCTGCGACGTCCTCCGCAATGTCTACGGACAATATAAAGAACAAATCATAATTTAAAGGAGGGCGAACCGAAAAAATGAGCACAAAAAGAAAAATCAGAATCGTAGTCGCAAAACCAGGACTTGACAGCCACGACAGAGGAGCCAAAGTCATCGCAAGAGCGTTCAGAGACGCCGGCATGGAAGTCATCTACACAGGGCTATGGCAAACACCCGAACAAATCGTAGAAACCGCTTTACAAGAAGACGTAGACGTAGTCGCCCTGAGCATACTATCAGGCGCCCACATGACACTCTTCCCAAAAATAACAGAACTAATGAAACAAAAAGGACTAAACGACATCCTAGTACTCGGAGGAGGAGTCATCCCAGATGAAGATATCCCCGCATTAAAGAAAATCGGCATAGCCGAAGTATTCGGACCAGACACCCCCACAAACACAATCATAGGGTACATCAAAAAGCACACACAAGAAAGAAAATAGTCCACCGACTCTCAAAAACACGGGACCAACATTGAACCAAACCAAACAACTCGTCAACGGCGTACTCAAAGGCAACCAAAGATCCATAGCCAAAACCATCACCCTCATCGAAAACAACCCAACAGAAGCCCAAAAAGCCGTATCCAAACTCTACCCACACACAGGCAAAGCACACATAATAGGCATAACCGGACCCACAGGCTCAGGAAAAAGCACATTAATAAAAAGACTAGTCGAAGAACTACGAAAAAAACGAAAACGCGTAGGCATAATAGCCGTAGACCCAAGCAGCCCCTTCACAGGAGGCGCATTCCTCGGAGACCGCATACGCATGCAGAAACTCAGCACAGACGAAGAAGTTTTCATCCGAAGCATGGCAACAAGAAACAGTCCTGGCGGACTAGCGAGGGCTACAAAAGACGCAGTTAAAGTGTTAGACGCTTCGGGCAAAGACGCGGTCATAGTTGAAACCGTTGGAGCCGGACAATCCGAAGTTGACATCATAAAAGTCGCTCACACCGTAGTTGTTGTGCTGGCTCCAGGATTAGGCGATGACATACAAGCCATCAAAGCAGGCATGATGGAAATAGGAGACATTTTCGTAGTGAACAAGGCTGACCGCGAGAACGCAGATGAGGCTGTGATTGACATAGAAACAATGTTGAATATGAGTTCAGAGAAGGAAAAATGGAAGCCACCAGTCATCAAGACAACAGCCGCGAAAGGCGAAGGAACCACAGAGCTTCTCAACCACATAAACCAGCACATGAAATATCTGAAAAAAGAAGGCTTTGACACACAGCGCAGACAAAAAGCTGAAACAGAACTGGTCGAAGCAATCAAGCAAAAGACAACTGATTCTATCATAGACGAGCTGAAGCGCAAGGGCGAATTAGAAAAACTCGTTGAGAAAATTTTTGCAAAGAAAACAGATCCATATTCAGCTGCAGATACATTACTTGAAGAGAGGCTGAAAGGATTCAAAAGACACCGGTAAGGTAATGGAGAAACCGTGATGACGAAACAACGATTAGAAAAAGGACTAACGCAGGTCTATACAGGAGATGGAAAGGGCAAGACATCAGCCGCTCTCGGATTAGCATTACGCGCCATCGGATGGGGTTTCAAGGTTCATATGATCCAGTTCATCAAAGGCGGCGACTTCAAACATGGCGAACTTCACATTATCGAGCAACTTCCAGACTTCAAACTGAAGGCTTTCGGCCAAGGCAGATACATTACGGAAGACCCTCCACTCGTAGAAGATGTCAAACGAGCCAATGAAGCCTTGAAGTTTGCCAAGGAAATCGTTAACAGCGGTGAATACGACATCGTCATTTTGGATGAGATCAACGTAGCTCTGAACCTAAAAATGATAAAGACTAATGAAGTGGTTGAACTAATTGAAAACAAGCCTAAACACGTAGAATTGGTTCTAACCGGTCGTTACGCTCCTTCTGAAATCATTGATGCAGCTGACCTCGTTACTGAAATGAGAGAAGTCAAGCATCCTTATGCCCAAGGCACACTCGGCAGAAAAGGAATCGAATACTAGAACAACATTATTGAAACAAAGTGACGCTTCTATCAAGAAATCGGTTAACCCACACTCGTCTTATTCTTCTCTCTTCTCAGGTTCATGAACTAAGAACAGAATTATCAAAATCTCGGGAACAACAAACACTACCGGAATAAGAAACGGAAGTTGAGGAGAGACATGTTCATAGATGAAACCCCCAGCTAACGTACCCAGCGCCATTATGATGTAGTTAACGAAGTTCGAAGACCCAATGATTTTTCCTCGCTGCTCTTTAGGAACCAAGTCAGCTTGCAGAGCTGAAAATCCAACCATCAGTAGTATTTGTGCTAGACCAAATAATGGCATACAAATATACAGCTTTGGTAAATCTCCATAGACAAAGAGCAAACTGGAAGGCGCAAGGAGCCCTAGCCCTAATAGTATCGGAATCTTTCTTCCCACCTTATCAACAAGTTTGCCAACGGGAATGGCGAATATTATCATTGTCACAAAAAGGAACATCCCTAATATCGCCCAGTCAACAGTTGAAATATGTAACACAGATGCGTGCACGATGTTCCCGTACGCATCATAAGTGTCCACCGCATAGACATTGAAAAGAAGCATACCTACAGCAAAACCGAGTGTTCCTACCAGATTGGACAAGAAAAGATAGATCATTGAACGAGGCACCTTCCTCCAAACAGCCACACCCTCTCTTATAGCTCTAGGATAAGAGCTCACGAACTCTCGACGATCTATACTCCCACCCTCTCCCACAGTTTCTCGCAATCGTGACCTCAAAGTAGCTGCAGTCAAGAAAAGAGCCACCAGAATAAAATAACATATTCTCATACCAGGGACAAACTCGTAAAAGGTTACCAGAAAAGCGGCCACTGCAGGAGCAGGAGTCGTCGCAACACGGGTAATAAGGGTGATGATCGAGAAACCCATGCCCCTTTTCTCAGACGGAAGCGAATCTGCGACCATGGCCAAGAGAGCTGGCTGATAGATTAGGCATAAGTTTCCAATCATAGCTCCAACCAAGATCGAATGCCAACTGGGAGCTAAAGCATAAAAAATGTATGACAGCGCTACTCCGAAAGTCATTGTTGAAATCAACCATTTTCTTCCATGTCTGTCCGCCAAGTAACCCCCAGGAAACTGAACCAGAGCTAAGGCTAAGAAAGAAGCAAACCCTATGACGCCAAGGATTGTCTCTGTGCCCCCTAACGCAGGATCGATAACGTAAAGCGAGTAGTATGTGCCTGGCAGTTCCATAGCGAAATCCATGATGATCCAGCTTAACACAAGAATAGCATAGTTTCCTTGAATGAACGAGAATTCTTGCTTCAGCCTAGAGATGATCGGCAATCGCATTGCTCCTACATTTACACCTATTATTGGCTCAACTTACATTTCAACCCAATAATAATCTTGGTCACTACGGTTATCTTTTCTGGGAAAAAGTGACCACTTTCTCTGCAACATCTAGCCTGCAGACAAAGCGGCTATATATCCTCACAAATTCTCCCGTTTTATCTGTGCCTAGCTATGCTCCAACTCGTCAATAGTAGTTTTCGTCAAAGATTTTATCTGGTTAAGTTCAGGTATTTCTCCGTAGCCTACAAGCGTAATCGCTGTTCCCGGGCGTCCCACTCTAGCTGTCCGCCCAATCCTGTGAAAGTACACTAATGCGTCTAATGGGATGTCATAGTTTATTATATGGGTTATTCCTTGAATGTCCAAGCCTCTTGCAGCTACATCCGTTGCAACAAGCAACTTCAGCTTTCTGTCTCTGAAGGAATTAAGAACAAAGTCTCTTTGCGCTTGTGTGAAGCCTGCATGCAAAGGTCTTGCGTCGTAGCCTCTTTCCCTCAATTTGTCTGCTAGTGTGCTTGTGCCTATGCGTGTTCTGCAGAATATTATAGCCCGTTCTATGTGATTTTCGTCTAATATGTCACATAGGATTCTGAATTTGCCTTTAGGGTTTACAACCATGTAATACTGGTCTATCTGTGTAAGGGCTATTTCGTCTTTGCTTACAAGTATTTTTTCAGGGTTCCTCATGTATCTATTGCACACATTCATTACAGACTTGTCTATTGTTGCCGAGAAAAGACTTGTCTGCCTGTTCACCGGCACCTTTGAAAGTATGTATTCTATATCATCTATGAACCCCATATCCAGCATTCTATCAGCCTCATCAAGAACAACAATTTTCACTGACGCCAGATTCAATGTTCCTCGTTTCAAATGATCTATCATGCGACCCGGCGTGCCCACAACAATGTGGACCCCTCTTTCCAATGCGTATATCTGTTTCCGAATAGATTCTCCTCCGTAAATTGGCAAAACCTTGAATGGTGCATATTTGTTGAGTCGACTTATGTGTTCTGCAACCTGTATAGCAAGCTCGCGTGTAGGCTCCAAGACTAAACCTTGAACACTGTTGATTTTCGGGTCTAGTCGTTCAATCATCGGTATTCCGAAAGCCGCAGTCTTTCCTGTTCCGGTCTTTGCCTGTCCAATGACATCTTTTCCTTCAAGTAATGGTATTATCGCTTGAGCTTGAATTGGGAAAAGATTACTGAATCCAAGCTCCTCAATGCCTTTCATAACTTCTGAACTCAAAGGCAAATCTTTGAAATATTCTATTTGCATATATTTCACATCTCCTGTCACAAAAATTCCGCATGTAATCTTTCAAAAGCCTTCAAAAAGCTTCTTTAATTCAACATGAGTTAATGTGACAACCGACTAAACAGCAACCCTCATATAAAAAGGTTTAGCAAGCGCGAAGGAAAATTAGGTCAAGTCCAACTCGTAATGCACGGTCACCGTGTCACAACTAGCTCTATACAACCAGCATTTAGTCTTTAGACACGATTGTACGAAGGAGAATTTTGGTTATTCAAGCCTCTTTACTATGTGGTATCCAAACTTCGTTTTTACAATAGGTGAAGTCTGTCCTTTCTGGAGGGCAAAAGCGGCGTTCTCGAATTCCTTCACCATCTTTCCTCTGCCGAATGTTCCAAGGTCTCCACCCTGTTTTCCTGAGGGACAGAGCGAAACTTCTTTGGCGATGTTTGTAAACTTTTCTCCTTTCTTCAACCGTTCCAGAATCTCTTTTGCCTCTTTTTCAGTCTTTACGAGGATGTGGGCGCAATGAACTTTGTTTGGCATGAAGAGTGGTTAAGCTAATTCGTTTATATAATTTATTCATATATCTTGGCTTTTTCCAATAGTTGAATGTTGAAACTTATCTTCTATGTAGCTGTCACCTGCTCATTCCAATTCAGCAAACAGTGTTTCAGGCGTTCAAGAGCAAAGCTTTCAAAAGGCAAAAACTATGACAAAACTGTGGGGGTTATAACATAGTGAAGAAAAAGACTGAGCACATCGGCATAGTCGCATGCAGCGCAGAAGGAGCCGCCCTCTGTTATCGCACAATCTGCATAGAAGGGATGAAACAGATGGGAAAACACTCACATCCCGAGATCACAATGCACACTTATCCCCTTAACGAATACATGCGACACATCGAAGCAGGCAATTGGGACCAAGTAGCAGATTTGATGTTATCGTCAGCAGAAAAGGTGGCGAAGGCAGGAGCAGACTTCATCATATGTCCCGACAACACAATCCATCAAGCATTTGACCAAGTCACCGAGGAATCAACATTACCTTGGCTTCACATTGCTGAAATAGTTGCCGCTGAGGCAGCACGCAAAAACTACAAATGCCTCGGCATACTGGGCACATGCTATTTGATGGAAGGCCCAGTTTATCCCACCAAGCTTGCCGCCGTGAACATTGACCACCTGATACCAACGACAAATGAACAAGGACACATTAACGAGATAATTTTCGACAAACTGGTTAAGGGCTTGTTCACCACCAAATCTCGTGCTTACTTCACCAAGGTTATTGACCAATTGAAAAACCGAGGCTGTGACGCCGTAGTTCTTGGCTGCACCGAGATACCTCTTCTCATAACCCAAGAAGATTCACCTCTGCCAACATTGGATTCTACGCGGTTACTAGCGATGGCTGCACTGAGAAAAGCAACGGATTCATGACCCTAGAGCCCACTATTTTGTACACAAATGCACGCATAATGGTTCAAGATTTAAATTGCTAGAGGCATTTCTTCTAATAAGGTGTGAGTACAATCAGAAGCAAGATTAGTCGTATAGGATACGTTAATAGGATACAAGATAACATTCTTGCCATAAAAAGAAAAAAACTGTTACCACTTTATGAGAACTTAAAATCTGCAAACTGCGTAGTCTGTGGCGGATCTGGAAGATCATTATATTCCCTGAACGCTGCAATGAGCCAAATTGCAATGAGCCAGATAGGCTGGAGAAACAAAGTGGTGTTGACCCCCGACGACCCAGGTTTTCCTGGGAAAAACATGTACGATGCGGCAGCCGAACTTGAAAGAAGATACAAAAAGATCTTGCTATTAATCAACTCTGGAAGCGGCCTCTCCGGAGACTCCGTGACAATGGCGCAAGACTTGGCAAGATATATCGAAGACAAGAAGACGTCGAAATTTTCTATGGGACTTATAACCTCTAACACGAACTCACCATTAGCCAAAATAGTTCGTGAACACGGGCATGTCGCCAAATTGAAAGGGCGACGAAGCTCGAAGCCTTCCTTGGAATACAGCGAGATAGGTATTATGGGCGATGTGTTCGAACTTGGTAGCCTATTCCTTTTGTGTATGATGACCGAAGCGATCTTCCGAAACCTCAAATTGGATGGAGTGTTTCAACTTTGTGAAGAGGAATTCACAAAGCTAGGACCCATGATCGACTCGAATTTGGAGTCGGAAACCTATGCACACCTTGTTGATATGATGGAAAAGCGGACCAACGTTTTTCTTGGGGGGCGAGGCACGGCAAACGAGATCATTAAGATGGTTGCCATAAGGCTTTTTCACATCAAGGGCTTTTTGGGAGACAACGTATACATAGCCCGGGGGGTGAACACACCACATCCTAGAGCCGGAGACTTTGAGATCTTGGTGTCGTTTTCCGGAGAAACAAAACCTGTCATCAACTGGTGTGATGTCTTCAAAAAACTGAACGGAATGGTTCTGTCAATCACGGGGACAAGAAAGTCAACTTTAGCCGAGAAGTCAGACTTCCAAATAGCCCTAGAAGAAACTGTGAAGTTAGGTCAACCTAGGAGGTTTTATATGCGAGCAGCATACGTCCTAAGCCCATTACCCGTGAAACTTGCTGAAAGACTGAGTGAAAGAGGACTAAACCTGCCAGAATACATAATCAATTGGTATCACTCTGTTACACAATAGAATCGCATGCATGCAGCTGGTATCAAACCAAAATTAGTGGATAAATTTCCTTCGCAACATACTCTAGATACTTGTCTTTGTCAGTGACATTGAATATCGTAACCGAGGCATCCCGCGTCACCCCAACCACGTATCCATATTCTTTAGACCTTGCCACAACGTACCACAGGTCGCCGTGCTTCCCATAATCCTCAAAAAGCGTAGTGCCCACCAAGTCTGGCCCATACAAAGAAAGCTTATTTATATTAGGAATGTCCACGTTGTCGAAAAAAGTGATCTTTGTATCCTCAGGATTTTGCGTGTGGAAATCTCGAAGACTTTCTGGAGGTATTCGTGCTTCCAATATGTGCCCAACCTTTTCATAGATTGTATCACTGAGTTTGTTGGCGATAGAATTAGCTATTTTCTTTCTTTCAACAACAGTCAAAAACGCTCGGTCTCCACGTTGTGCAAAACTGAATAACGCCTCAACAGTTCGCGGAAGCGGAATGGTTTTCCCTCGATGAAACGCCTGAGTGACATAATCATGGGAATATACACCTGTGAGAGTGTTACCACGAGGCGTAAGACGTACAATTTCCGTGATTAACGTGAACTTGTAGTCGCCTTCTTCGTAAGGTTCCTCCCTTTTGTAGCCACTAAGCCTAGACGCCAGATCAGACAACGGCGCGGGTTCAACAAGCTTAAAGACCTTTCCAGCCGTAACCATGCAGTTTTCCTTCCTTTTTCCACCATTTGATTGTGCTTATAAAGATTTAAACTTTAATCCCAAACACAAATATACGTGCATGACGAACGCGAGTATTATTGACGGAAAGACAAGAGGGTTAGTTCAAAACTTTGGAAGAATCATTTCATTACTTTTTGAAAAAACTGGATCTGCCGAGCAACTGAACGAATTAAGTATCCCTTAGGTATGTTAGCATGTCCCATCGCTGGTTCAACATGGAATTCAACATGGTCGCCTCTTTCAACAAGCTTGTTTGCAAAATCCCATACTGGTTTCAGTGGAGTCCTAGTGTCATTAGCAAACTGAACTATTCCTAAAGGCTTTCTAACTTTTTCCCAGTCTGTCATGGGTGAGGCCTCTTTCAAGAGTGAACGACTCTCTTCTATTGGACCAAACAGATAAGCAATATAATCACGGAATACGGCATCACTATTATTGCACAGGTATTCAAAATCTGAAATAGCTGCCGTTGCCCAACCTGTAGCAAACTCGAATATCTCTGGTTTAGTTAGAGCTCGTAAAGTCATATACCCGCCATATGACCCTCCAGTTATAGCCACCTTCTTCGGATTCACTCGGTATTTTTCGATTAACATTTCGACCCCACTCACTATGTCCACTAAATCTGCATTCCCTATCTCTCTATAGTTGGCTCTCTGAAAAGCCACACCATACCCTGTTGAACCACGAAAATTAGGACGAAAGACAACAAAGCCTTCCTGTACCAAAATTTGATATGTCCCTACAAAAGAGTCTACGTCTTGTCCTGTAGGCCCACCATGAACAAAAACAATGGCAGGGTATCCTTCTACAGGCGGTGGAGACTGAGGAACCATAACAAAGCCGTGGATTCCAAGTCCATCTTTCGAGTTCCAGTGTTCACTGATTGAATTGACCAAAGGGAACTCATCTGTTCCGATTTTGGGAGAGCGCTTCCTTGTTAACTGTTCAACATTATGTGACCCCAAGTCGAACTTCCACAAATTCATACGTGTAGTTGCATCCGCATGTGCAAAAAACAGAATTTCTTCATTGTCTATTTTTCGTATTTTACCAATTTTGTTAATCCCCTGTGGCAATGGAAGAGGATTCAGCTCTAGTGAATCAAAATCAATTGAATAAACTTTGTCTCGTGCATCCTTTGTTGAAGACAAATAGAGAGTATTGCCATCAATACTCCAAACAATTTTCTCTATTTCGCCCTCTGGCTGTGGCAGGGCTATTTTTTCACCGGAATCCACATCTAACACTGTTAATTTGCCATCTTCTCTATTCAGAAACGGAATAATCGGTTTCTGGGGATGCCATGAACCATCAAAAATAAAAGAACTGACGACTGGAATGGTCCGAATAATCTCGCCTGAGTTGGGATTCATTATTATTTCATCGAATTCATTGGTTTTACCATTTATTCGAGTGAACTTCAAAAAATTGGGATGTTTCCAGTGAAAAGCTTGAACCGTCTCATCCCCTTTCCATAAAGAATGTTCATCTGTTTCAGCTTCGTTCTTTTGAATTGCAACATGATTTTTCTTCTGTTTAGAAAATCCCCAAACAATTTTCTTCCCATCGGGACTCCAGTCAAAACCCAAATGTCTACCCGCAATTTTGCTAAGACGTTCCATAGGTATTGGACGTTCAGGATTTGTCGTAGATAACCGATACAGTGCACTTTCTTCTTTTCCAGTGTAGTCAACAGGAATCGCAATCCAAGAGTCATCCGGAGAAAATTTGGCGTCAGCAGTGTAGGCATTTTCTGGAAGAACAGGACTATGATCATTCGGATTTTCCAAAGATGTTAGATGCAAGATAAAAGCATTATTTGGCGTCAGAAAAGGCCCAGTAAACAATTTCTTCGCATTCCCAATATCAAATGGGATGTAGCCCTGTGTTTCGATTATCAGTTTGATCTTCTCAAAGAGATCCATTTTCATCACAGCAACTTGCTTAGTCTAAACTGAAATTAAAAAATTTTTGCTTTCAAGAAGAATTCAATAGATGAAAATCATCAGAAGCTAGAAAGCAGTTCAGCTGATGGTCAGGATAAGGATTTCACAGTTATTCCGTCAATACCTAAACGCATAAGACAAAATCGAATTCAGAATCAAGCAATCTTGTTTATTCTCGAAAATTATATACGTATATAGCATTAATCATAACCTCAGATTGGCAAACGCAAAGGTGAACATGTAATTTGAAAGCAAGAGAAGGAAGCTTCACATTTCAGTTCGAAACGTTCGGCCAAATGGAAAATGCTCTAGAACTGATTTTCTCTCCTTCTGCAGCTTCAGTGATACTATATACAGCAGCAATAAAATGCGGCGTACATTTACACCAAAAAAAGAAAAAAGAATTTAACAAAAAAGAAGAGGCACTCAACTATCTCTCCTCGTTAAAAAAGAAAGAGAACTGGGGAAAAATGTCTTTCCAAAAAGTTGACTTCAAAAACGGGTCCGGACGAATCATAATAGACGACTCGTTTGAGGCAATGACTCGTAAAACAAATCAGCCAAGTTGCCACTTCTTCAGAGGCTTCATAGCAGGTTTTCTCTCAGAACTCTTGAAGAAAACAATAATCGTAACCGAAGAAAAATGCGCTGGAAAAGGAGACGAACACTGCGAGTTCATTTTCGGAGAACAACAAGCCTAAAACTCCACAAACTCTTCAGATCGCAGACTACACGTTATCACTGAACTAGCATTCCACATCGCAAAAGCCCACATTATAATGCGAATCTCACGTGAATCACTACCTAGACAGAACATCCACAACGCTTAGAGAGAGGACCGAGACACAAAAGCAAATCTGATAAAGCAACCACCCCCCTAGGTAGGGGGGTCTAGAAAGAGAGAGATATGCAAATAACGAAACAAACACACGCACATATTTAAGCACCAAAAAAAGGAAAAATTTAAACTTCAAGCCACAACCAAACTACATGAGGAGATAGACTTGTCAAGTTTTGGAAAAGCAATAGACAGATTCGTCGACAGAATCAAAAGAACCGAAAAACTAACCGAACAAACTCCTTCCACCAATCTCCCCGCCAAAGTTTACCTAAGAGCTCTACCTTTGCGCAACCTCAACGACATAGACACAATCAAACGCGAAGTCAAATCAGGAAACATCCTCATCCTAAGAGTCAGCCCACTCGCAAAAAAAAGCATCGAAGACATCAAACACGCAGTAAACGAACTATGCAAATTCACCGAATCAGTAGGAGGAGACATAGCCCGACTAGGCGAAGAACGCGTCGTCATCACGCCCTCCTTCGTTCGAATATGGCGAGAAAAAACTACTATCTCTGGAGAGGAAACACCTACCGCAGCTTAACAGTCTCCAAAACCTCTGGCACTAACGTTTCAACATTATACCTTCTCCGCAAAAAGTTCGCTAAACCCAAACATTTTGCGCTCTCACCATGACACACAATTATTCTCTCAGGTTTCGGCATAACTCGGCGAATATAATTAATAATCTGCCTCCTATCAGAATGCCCAGAAAACCCATTAATAGTTTCAGCCTTCATATTCGATTTTATAACTTCAATTTTTCCCTCACTATTTATTATAGGCGTTTCTGCCAAACCCTTTTGCACCCTACTCCCTCGTGTCCCCTCAATTTGATAACTCACAAAAATTATCGTATTGCGTTCATCTGATGCCAAACGCTTAAAGTAATCTATCACCGGCCCACCCTCAAGCATGCCAGAAGTTGCTATGATAATACATTGATCTCCATCCACAATTTCTTCTCGGGCACTGGGGTGCTCCACAATCGTGAAATAATCCGATTGAAACGGATTAACTCCCTCATGCAAAATGCTGTTTCGCACTTCCCTTTCTAAATACTCTGGATAAGCTGTGTGAATAGCAGTAGCCTCAGAAATCATACCCTCAATAAACACGGGCGTTTCCCTCATCAGTCCTCGGCGCATATACCCATCAATGACCAGCATAATCTCCTGAGCTCTGCCGACAGCTGGAACTGGGATTAAAACTTTGCCTCTCCTATCTAAAGTGCCATTTATGACCGCCGTAAGTTTTTCTTCAACTTCAACTCTAGATGGCATTACATCTTGCGGAGCTCCATACGTGCTTTCAGTTATTATGGTCTCTACTCTGGGAAACTCTGCGACCGCAGGTTCAAGAAGCATCGTTTTCCCGTATTTATAATCGCCAGTGTAGACGATGTTATGCAAACCTTCTCCAACATGCAAATGAACGATCGATGAACCCAAAATGTGTCCAGCGTTATGAAGGGTTAAACGAACATCTGGGGCTATGTCAGTCACGGCGCCGTATCGCAGGGGGATGGTGTGTAACACGGTTGACCGCACATCTCTTTGATCGTATGGCGGCATCACCCCTTGTTTACTCGCTACGTCAAGATAATCTAATTGAAGCAAAGTCATCAGATTTGACGTGGGGGCTGAACAATAAACCGGACCATCATACCCATATTTAAAAAGAAATGGAAGGAAGCCGCAGTGATCTAGATGTGAATGACTTATTACAACAGCGTCTAACGTGTCTAAATCAAACTGAGGTGCATCGAGTCTTGGGAAAATTAAGAGCGAATTCGAGGAGCCCGGGTTTATGCCACAATCCAGTAGGACTTGACTTTCTCTTGTTTGTACAAGGATGGCAGACCTTCCCACCTGTTGAAAGCCACCTAACGCAGAGATTCGGATGTCTCCGACTCCGTAAACTGTTGGTCTGAAAATCCTTTCGCCCACTGTACGGAGTATTCTTTCTCGTTCCTTGCTTTCAGTGTGGAGATAATGTCGCATGTGGGCCATGATTTTAGATGGTATTGGAGGGCTCCTTAGAACGCGGGGCCTCCATCGTGACTGTTTTATGATCTCTTGTAGGATAACCCCGTTTTTTCCAATGACCAAGCCGGGTTTTTCGGCTTCGATGATAACCTCGCCTAGGCTGGGATCAAAACTCATTCCTGAAATTTGTGCTTCTGGAGGAACTACTTTCTGTATGATTTTTTCTGTGTCCTTCTCAGGCAGTCTTACCGAGGGGTCAGAACGTACAACGATTCGTTTTCTGATCAGGTTGACGATGTCTGCGATTACGTAACTTTGCTCGATGAGAACTTCTGGCTTTTTTGTATAAACGGCTAGAGCTGGACCTTCGAATTCTATTCGTGTGATTTCTGCCTCTTTAGGAACACGTTCTAGTATTGATTGACTGATTTCTACTTTTGTTTTGTCGAGTGCTGTCACGCTGTTTTATCGCTCCTCAGAGCCTCCTAGAATGTTTCCTTTTTCTTCATCGTTTAATTCGTGAAATCCTTTCTTGTCTATGATTGCTACGTCAAAGTTATCTCCACTTGCAGCGTCTCTTTTCATAGCTGAGTCAACGGCGCGCACGACTACAGATAGGAGATCCTTGATTATCATATTTTCTTTGTATTTGTCTTCCAGTACTCCGTAGGCTATGGGCGAGCCTGAACCGGTGGCGACGCATTTTTCTTCGGTGAGGCTGCCGAAGGGATCTAACGAAAATATGTGTGGTCCTGTGTCATCGATGCCTCCGACGAGAACTTGAGCTATCAGTGGGGCTAGGCGGGCTGAGAACAGAAGGTTTGCGATGAGTCTGGCTGCTGAGTTTACTGGTATTGGGCGTTTGGTGTTTAGTTTGTATAGTTGTGCGTTTGCTTTGAGGATGTCTACTGTTCGTTGTGCATCGGCGACGCTTCCTGAGATGGTCATTGCTAGGTGGTTGTCGATTTTGTATACTTTTTTTCCTTTTTTGTGGGCTACGAAGTATCCCATTGTTACGCGGGTGTCTGAGGCTAGGATGACTCCGTCTTTGCAGATTACTCCTATTGTTGTTGTTCCTTTTAGTGTTGGGTGATCTGGGTTTTGATGCGTTTGTTGTTCCTCCTAGATAATCTATTTCCCCAAGAGATTTTCTCGGGAGAAGTGAGAGAGATGTATTCATGGTGTGTTTGCATAAAAACTTTACGTTATTTTTCTTGTTTTTGTGGTGGTTTGTGAGAAGCTGACTTGTTGAGAATAGATGTGTTTTCTGTGTGTGTTTTTTGCTTGGTTGTTTGCACTAGTCTCTCTCTTATAGACCCCCCCTATATTTTTTTAGTTTTTCACAAAGCTTGTTTCTGATTGGTTTTTTGAAGCTAAGCTTGAAAACGGTTTATATCACGATAGGAATAGATAGCAAAAGATAGGAAAAGATACGAAAAGATGGGAATCGACGGCGTCTGTATTAGACGATGCGGTTTTCATGTGATGTTGTAAACGCGTGTAGTCCTTAACTGCGAGTTCCTCCACCGAACTCAAGAACAAATTGCCCGCCACCACCTAAACGGTTTTGAATGGGAGGATTTGGCATTCAGTAAGCCAGAATGAGAGAAATATAGGGAGCAAGCTCTATCACAGCTTGCTAGAGAAATATTAGATGGCAATTTATGACCAGTCCAGCAATGATAGAAGTCCATCTGCTTGATGTGCTTGTTCCCATTTTAGGATCCCATAACTCATGCTTGTTATGAATGGTAAGCGTGTGAGTAACTATACATATTCAATTTC
Organism: uncultured Candidatus Bathyarchaeia archaeon; assembly: GCA_964556565.1. Lineage (GTDB taxonomy): Archaea > Thermoproteota > Bathyarchaeia > Bathyarchaeales > Bathyarchaeaceae > SOJZ01. Next base: position 52,825 of record CAZKWF010000001.1, on the reverse strand, counting down.
TGCCCCTAAGGTAGTTACTTCCTGCACAAGTTCAATTGAACTTCTTGATGAACTATTTCCTAAGATATTCGAATGATGCACAAGACTTTCAAAGAGTGAACGCTATAATGAAAATTGTGATGTTATGCCCTTGTTCATGGTTAAGAAAGAAGCTTTTGACTCGTGCAGATTGGGCAAGAGAGATGTGGATTTGAGAGCAGTCAAGCCTCAATGGAAAAACAGCAAGGCAGGAGACATAGCTACTATTCAATGTGGAAAAGCTCTTCTAAGAAAGAGGATCACGAGGGTTCATAGGGGATCACTAGCGAGAATCTTTAAAGATGTAAACTACAAGCGAATATTTCCTGAAGCCTCGACTGTGTTTAAGGCTGTTAAGGCAACGAGAGAGCTTTACCCAGATGCAGATGAGTTCATGGCTTTCGAGTTGGAAGATGTCATCTAACTTGTGTAATTGGCATTTCAGACTTTTTCACGTTTTATAGGTTTCTTCTTTTCGAAACATTTAAAACTGAACATGGATCGAAAAGATAGTTTTGAGGGGATTAATTGTCAAACTCTATTGAGAAGGAAATGTTGGAAGAACTTAAGAAGATTAGGGAAGCTGTTGAACCTAAACCTACTCCACCTACCCCAGCACCCAAAGGAGTGTGGGCCGAGTTCTTAGAGTTCCTCTCAAAATACAAGGTCATGGGATTAGCAGTAGCTTTCATTATGGGTATATACCTTGGTGCATTGGTTCAAGCACTAGTAAGCGATCTTATCATGCCAACAATACAGCTAGTTCCAGGCATGGGTAAGTGGGATGAAATATCAGTTGGCCCGTTTCTAGTTGGGCACTTCTTGGGTGCATTGATAACCTTTCTCATCGTAGCCTTCGTAATCTTCATAATAGTCAAAGTCACCAAACGATGGGGAATCGAATAGCGCAAACCTCCCCAGCTTTTTTGGCGTTGAGATTAGCCATTAACATCTTGCAGGTTCTATGTTGAGCCTTTAGAAGCCAGCTATCTTTGTAAACACTGCATAAGCCCACACTACGGCTATTGCGATGGTCCCATACTTTCCAGCTGTTTTCTGTAGGTTAACGACGCTTCTTGTTGAAGGGTCTTTCAAAACATCTGCATATCGTTTAACAACAGGCATGGAAAGCGGAAAGAGTATAAAAAACAAAAGTAGGTGGCTATAAGAGAGTAAACCAAAAGCTGAATATACAAATGGTGAGAGAACTGCCACAAGTATCATTAACCCAGCAACTACAACAGTTTTCTTCTTTCCATACTTTACGGCAGAGGTGTTAATCCCCGTTTCACTGTCTGCTTCACAGTCTCCGACGGCTTGAATTATGTGACCTCCTGAGTGAATCAATGTTAAGGGTATGGCAACTAACATAATTAATGAAACATCACTGTTTAGGTGGTGAGTCACTCCCAAACCCATGAAGAATGGTAAAAACCCGGCACCTAAACCTGAAACGACGAGGTCTACAACTGGCAGAGCTTTAAGCCTGAAAGGTGGAGTGGAGTAGGCAGTCCATAGTCCGAGATATATAAGAAACAACGCAGAGAGATAAACATCAACTACGAAAACCAGAGCTAAACCTAAGATGATCAGTAATAAGGAAAAAATCAATGCATTACGTGGTGTTATTTTCCCTGATGCAACAGGTAAACGTGATTTGACTTTGTTTTTTTGATCCGCTTCACGGTCAACGTATTGATTTAAAACGAAGACGCTGGCTGTGACGAGCAGGAAAGCTGTAAAAACTATGGCAGCGCGTTCAAAAGGGGGAAGGTCAAAGATTATGCTTCCCAAACCAAAACTGAAAGCCCATCCGATCCAACTATCGACTCTGCAAGCCCTGAGATATTGAAACATCCAAGCACCCCCAGAGATTTCGTATCACAAATTGCAAAACATTTAAATTTTGATATATATAAGACTTACTACCTGGTGAGCACATGGTCAAAAACTTCGTTTACGCATTCATACGAGGGCTCAATAAACCAATAATACTATGGCTTCTGTACGTTAAACCAAGATCTGGATACGAGCTCATGAAGGAGTTCACTAAACTAACTGGGCAGAAGTTGAAGCCTGGAATAGTATATCCTTTTCTCCACCATTTAGAAAAAGGCGGTTTCACCGTAAGTAAATGGATTGAAAAGGGCAAACGTAAAATAAAATATTACTCACTAACCAAAAAAGGCGAGAACCTTCTAGGTAGAGTTCGCAATTTTTTCAAAATGCCGATCAAAGAGCTCATTACAGATATGCTGGCTGACAAAGGCGAGATCGATTAGTTTATGTATCAACTTTTTGAAAATTGAAGTTCCTCGAGTCTCCTACACTTGTGGGAAAAGGCTTCAACTGGCCTTCACGTAAATCATATCAAGACCTGAGGAAGTCTAATGAGGTAGCTAGAGGCTTCATCATTGGCTGACATGGAGAAAGACTTGATTAAAACTACCATCAGAGGTTTTAACAGAGCTATCATTCTTTGGTTAGTCAGCCGGGAGCCTATGTCGGGATACAGAATTGTGAAGGAGATGAAAAGATTAACTGGTCAAAGTTTCCGTCCGGGCATAGTGTACCCTCTACTCTACGAGCTGGAAGAAAAAGGGTTCACTGTCAGCAAGTGGAGGCAAAGAGGTAGAAGGCGTATCAATTACTACTCGATAACAGAAGAAGGAACGAAATTGCTGGAACGACTGCGGGAGCTTTTCGAAATGCCGGTGCAACAAGTGCTAAAAGACTTTCTTGGGGAAACTCCAGCTGAATAGCTCGTTTTACTGAAGTAAATGCGAATTTAACAATATGGGCACTTCACCGACCAATTTAAAAATGCTTTGAGACTCATTAAAATGAGACCTTGAAACAGTGATTGCCCTTGACTATGAAGCTACATCGCATGCAACTTCCGAGAGAAGTCATTGTGGGAAACGAAACCTTAGAACTTGTTTGGGATATTTGCAAAAAACTTGGCTTTTCGGAATCCGCCTTTGCGGTAACGGGTCCTCACACACGTTCAATTGCAGGTCAAAAAATCATTGATTTACTCGATGATGCAAGAATGAATGTTGATCAAATAATCGTAGACTCTTCCACCATGAAAGATGTTGAGTTGGTTGAAAAAAGGATACATGAGTTAAAACCGCAGGTGGTTCTTGGGGTCGGTGGCGGCACCAAAATCGACGTTGCAAAACTTAGTTCTGCACGTCAAAACATTCCATTCATAAGCATACCTACCGCTGCCTCTCATGATGGAATTGCAAGCCCCTTCGTGTCAGTTAAAGGGCTAGACAAACCTTACTCTGATGTGGCGCAGTCTCCTATGGCCATTATTGCAGATACCAGTATAATCACCCAAGCACCTCATCGTTTCACAGCAAGCGGATGTGGAGACGCAATATCTAAATTCACAGCGGTTCGCGACTGGAAACTAGCCAATAGCGTGAAAAACGAGTATTATGGTGAATATGCTGCAAGTTTAGCCTTGATGAGTGCAAAGCTTGTTGCGAAAAATGCGGGCATAATGGAACATAGAATTGAAGAGGGAGTTCGGGTTCTCTTGGAGGCGTTGATAAGTTGTGGGGTCGCCATGAGCATCGCGGGAAGCAGTAGACCTTGTAGTGGCTCCGAACATTTATTCAGTCACGCTCTCGATCTTATCGCGTCAAAACCAGGCTTGCATGGGGAACAGTGTGGCGTGGGAACAATAATGATGGCATACCTTTATGAAATGAATTGGAAACACATCAAAGAGACGCTACGAAAAGTGGGTGCTCCTACCACTGCTGCGGAGCTTGGAATAGAACCGAAGTATATTATACAGGCTTTAGTACGAGCTCGTGCAATTCGTCCTGAGCGATATACGATTTTGGAAGAAAAAAGATTGGATTATGATTCTGCGGAGAAAATTGTAAAAGCCACGGGTGTGATAGATTGAAACAGGAGTGGTGTTGACTCAGAAAGCCGGTGGTTACCTTTGTAGTTGTCAAGCAATGTGAAAACTTGTCGTCATCAAGGTTTTTTTGCCTTGACTTCCTTCTTCTTAAACGTTTCAACGAATTTCACTGTTGTTGTCTCTGGGAAAAACCTTTGTGTGTCGGTAGCGATGCCTCTTTTCGCAAGCTGTAGCCCTTCCACATAAAACGCTTCCTCGGGCACGTTTATAACCACGCCCGTTTTTCCTATTTTCACATGAAACATCTTCAAGTCTACTGAAGGTATTCTTCGGTGGATGAGAGCAGCAATTTTTTCCGCTTTTGTCTCAAGCTTTTTCTCAACTGTCACGTCATAAACCAAGGTTTTGCCAGCTAAGGGAGGGTTATGATCCAGTTGAACTCTTCCAGACCCCATAGTTCTTATAGTAGCGAGTTTTCCATCAACTTCGAGACGCATTCCTATTTTAGGCGTAATTCCGCGGGAGATTAGTCTCCGAAGGGCGACCATTTTGACCTTTTCTGGATCTCGGGGTCCGAACGCCTTTTCCGGAGGTATTTCGACGGAGGAAGCTTTCTTTAGTTTGAACTTTAGTAGACTCTCATCTAAGGCCTTCAATACCCAGCCTTCTCCGACAACGATCAGTCTCGGTTCATAGATTTCTCCCTCTTTGTACAGTTTTTCCTTTTTCGCTACGTCTTCGAAGGTGGTGTCAAAGATTTCTCCTGTTTCTTTAACTCTACCTACATAATTGAGGATGATGAAGTCGCTCTTTTTAATAGTCGTTTTCTTCCTCGCAGGACACATTGTTAAGTAACCGAAACGTATAACAAAGCCTGTGCTTTTTGACTTTTTCGGTAGTAATCTCAAAAAAAGAGGAAAACGTGGAAAAGACGAGTGATTTTAAATGGAAATACTACCTCTTGACTCTAGGTTTGAGGATATTTTTTGGAACTACGTATATCAAGATGCCCTCATCACCATTTTTTCATTCTTGATTGGAAATTCGAGAAAAACTCGACAAAGATACTGCTGGCTTTGAAAGACAATCGGATACAGGGAATGATGTTGACTTATAGACAAAGCATAGTTCAACTGAGGGGAAGCGCTGAAGCTGCTAACGCTCTTTTAGAATATCTCGATTTGGAAAAAGCTGAGATCCAAGTTTTGATGGAACATGAAAACCTAGTGCTCAAGAAATACAAGCCCTTGACAAGGCACGAATTGATTTTAATGACCTTGCAAAAAGGTGAGGAAAGATTACACATTAAACATCCAGTAGTTAAGCTAACTCCCACTGATGCAAAAGAAATAGCTAGTTTGATGAGACAGGCAAATCCAGAGTCGTGGAGAGAGACTGCATCCCAACGGATCATTGAAGGTATGATGGAAGGCTTTGGTTGGGAATAAAGGTTGATGGAAAGCTTATTTCGCTAGGGGGTACACGTTTCACTGGGTGGGGAAGTAACATCGGAGTGGTAGCCACTGAAGAGTCACATAAATGCAAAGGCTACGCAAACAAAAGAAGTGATATAGGCAGGAAAAAAGGCAAGGAGTCCTTGAAGTCTTAGTCACATATCTTCCAAATGCTTTTTCCACCTTAGAATCGTTTATCCAACTATAATCTAAAACTCTCAGACAAAAAAGGAAAAGGAGTTGACGCTAAAACTCTGATGCTCTGGTGCTAATCCGTCGCGTAGAAATTAACTCCCGCCCTGCCAGCGCCACTAGACTGGACACGGTACCAGAAATATGTTGTATATATCCCAAGTCCACTGTCGGGATTATTTTTATCCTCAATATGCCCAGAATCTGACCAAGAGTAGAAACACCCGATAGCTACTACTGGAGTTGCTGAAAATGTATAATTAAATGGTGCCTGAAGATAATGCCAACCGCTTCCTAGTCCACTCCATGTTATTCGTCCAGCTATCGTGGTATCGGAATCACTTGGAGTCTTTGTTACCATGTTTGCTTCTGGAGGGAGATACTCAGGTACGACCACGTCACCTCTATCAGTCACTTCGACGACACGACATGGAACTTCTATGGGGCCTATTTTTACTTTAGTACCATTGTCGAAGATTATAATAGTCTCCATAATCATACGTATCCCTTCTTGCTGAGCTTCCGACGTAACAATAGGGCTGAGTTTGGGATTGCTTATCAACAGGGGCAGAAAACTCACCGCGAGGATTAATGAGGCAATCAGAGCCACATTAGTCCACATTAGTTTTATTTTCATTCCTTCATCCCATATAAATAGGATGGGAAGACATGCATAATTGGATTTTGGAACAAAGTTTGTACCAAATCTTAATTATATTAGTTTGGTCCTAAATATTGCGGGTAACACGTTGAAAATTCGTTTTAGCGTGATTATAGCACTTCTACTTTTAGTCTGTTTCTCGTTGCAAACGCCGAGAGTTCTTTCTTTTGAAGGTAGTTCTGCTAAGGTACTGACTCAAACCAAACTTATTGAATTAGGGACCGAGGTAAATAATTACGCGAGAAATTATACGGATAATGTAATTGAAATTGTCAATGACACGTTACTTATGTTTAATCAAACGACAATTATACATTTACAGATAAAATCTGTGTTTGAAGTACAACACGACAATAACTTGTCTGACGAAAAATGTAGTAATAAAACTACAAATGACCATTCCTTTATCATTACAATAAAATCTCCTGAACAGTCATGGAAACTTAATTTTACAACGGTAGTTTCTGACCAGATTTTCAAAGCAGAAGCTATGAACTTAAGTACAAAGCCAGCTCAACAGACTCCTATTCAAATGCATTATGTTGGATCTGGCATCATTAAAAAAGATTCTTTTACTACTTTTCTTAAACTTCATCTAACTTTAAGGTTGTCAGATGATCATATCTATCCTTTAACGATAACAATTTTAGTACAAGTGGGGCGACTTTCAGAGACTGTTATTCTGTCGAATGAGAAGCGCAGAAAAATCTACGAGTATCTAAAAAAGCACCCGGGGGCACACTTACGTGAAATAACGAAAAACTTTGGCTTAGGCGTTCATGCAGTTAAGTGGCACCTAAGTGTGCTTGAACGTTTCCGTTTCATCGGCCACGATCGATGCGGGCGATACCTCATCTTCTATCCAACTGGAAGAAGACCTAGCAGACTCCAAGTCCAAATTCGTATTGCGTTGCTGAACAAGAACGCAGCTAAAATATTAGGTTTTATAGCCTCTAACCCAGGTATAACCCAAGTCGTGATTTGCAGGCAACTAAAGCTCCATAAGAACACCGTAAACTACCATGTACAGAAATTGACCACACAAGGAATAATTGAAAAAATTAAGTGTAAAAAAAACGTTCGGCTTTACATTACCGAAGCGGAGCATAAAGTCGACGGAATCAAGGCACAAACTTGACCACATCACGTCGCCTCGTCTATCCTTGCCCTCATTTACAGACCAAGAATCCTCATATGATGAGAACCCTAGGGCACAAGAACATTCGCAACACGTTAATCTATACGTAAACATCAATCGTGTCCTCATTGGTTAAGAAAATCTTAACAAGATGCCCAATGGCGTTTATTCATGTTCTCAGCGACAATCCATCTGCTGTACGGGCATACGAGAAAGTAGGGTTCAAACCGTACAGAACTTACCTTTTCGTTAGAGGTGAAAAACGCTAGTGCTTGGCTGAATCAAACAGCTTCAAATTCAACAATTAGTAATATACAAGTCTGTTTCCATTTATTATACAAGTCTCGTGGTGGGTTTAGTGAACAAAATATTGTTAGGGTGCTCTGGATGGTCCTACAAAGATTGGATAGGCCCTTTTTACAAGGTTGAGAAAGCGAGTAAGCTCAAAGCATATTCAGAAGTTTTCAAGACAGCCGAAATCAACTCCACCTTCTACGCATATCCTTCAAAGGGCATGGTCATGGGCTGGCTCAAATATACCAAGTCAGATTTTGTGTACGCGGCCAAGCTTCCGAGATTGATCACGCATAAAAAGAAGTTGGACCCAAAACAGGGTGTGGAGGAGGATATTCAACGCTTTTGTGAACTGATGCAACCGTTGCAGTTGAACGGAAAACTCGGATGTGTGCTCATTCAGTTGCCTCCTGGCATAAAATTTGACCTCGATCTAATGGAGACTTTCTTCGAATTGTTGCCCACAGAGTCTAAGTTTGCCATCGAGTTTCGAGACCCTTCTTGGTTGAGAGATGAAACCTGGAGGCTTCTTGAAAAGTATGAGGTTGCATACACGATTGTGGATGAACCATTACTTCCGCCCGAAGTGAAAGTGACAAGTGACATCGCCTACATAAGGTGGCATGGAAAAGGCGAACGCCCATGGTACAACTACAGCTACAAGACGGAGGAACTAGAGCCTTGGATTCCGAAGGTCAAGGAAACTGCAAAAAAAGCCAAAACCGTGTACGGATACTTCAACAACCACTACCATGGCTACGCGGTGAGAAATTGCTTACAAGTATTAGAAATGCTTGACATCCTAACGCCAAAACAAAAAGAAGCAAAAAAGACCGTGGAGACATATTTCAAAACCAAAGCTACGGCACCGCCGATGGAGAAACGGACTCTGGCTTTGACCACGTTCATGCCTGAAAAAATTGAGAAAATGGGTTTCCAAGAGCTTCTCCAAGTGCTAATGCCCGTTTACAAAATTAAGCGAGCCAAGGGTATCAAGGATAGCGAAGTCATAATTCAAGAGGTTACGGATGAACGAGTTAATGCGTTGATTCGTAAATATCGCGTGTTAATCGACATTTCTAATCAAACCGTGATTCATGATTGTGCGGATTGGAGCAGATGCATCCCCGTTAAACAGCTTTGCAAACACGTAGGCAAGATTATGATGTCCATACCTGAAGAAAAAGCTGTAGAAATCATGAAGAAACTTTGTTCAGAGCGAGAAAAATGGAAATTCAAACCTTATACCACCTGACAAGCGGAAAGTCTACCATTCATTCTTTAACCTTTCAAGTTTTTCGCATTCTCAGTACCAAAAAAACTCGGCTATGACGCCGACTAAGCTCTTACCAACTCTAGGAATAGCTTTCAGCTTATCGTTTTATGATAGATTTGAATGTTTTCTTGGAGACAGACAGAAAGAAAATGCCCGTCTTTGTCTCTCTATGTGGGTCCTGGCCTGTTTAGTTCACGTGCGTCTTTTGATCTAGCCTGCTTACCACCGCCTCCAATCTACGAAATCGCCACATGACAAAATTTATATTCAACATCAATAATCCTTCATCTTCACCGGCATACCGGAACGGAGCTACGCTAGAAGTCGCTTTACCGACAATGCAGTTCTGTCTGGATGGCTGGTTCCGCGATAAGGGACGAAAGAACAGATGCCGAGAAGGCTTTCAGAAAAACCAAGGCACGTAAGACCGAGGCGTAAACATAAAAGAGAACGGAAGTTCGACGCTATACCTTTTCAACCAGTTCCAGTTAGAAAAGGGCAAGAAATCGATGTGGTCATAAATGACATAGGCACAAGAGGCGACGGAATAGCGAGAATACAAAACTTTCTAATATTTGTACCTCAAGTCAAGGTTGGGGAGCGTCTGAAGGTGAAAATCGTGAGTGTTGGGAAAAAATTTGCTATCGCGGAGAAAATAAGCAGACAGGAGGAAACGTTGTGAAAATTAAAGAGTTGAGGAATGGAATGCGGAGAGTAAATGTCGTAGCAAAGGTGACCGAAAAATCAGATCCTCGTGAGGTTCAGTCAAGGTACAAAAATGAGACATACCGCGTTGCGGATGCTCTCGTTAGCGACGACACTGGTACAATAAAGCTAACTCTGTGGAACGAACAAATCGATCAAGTTAACGTTGACGACACAGTCAAGATTGAAAACGGATATATCACTTCGTTCAGAGGAGAGATTCAACTAAACGTAGGGAAATACGGGACCCTGAACATCACATAGGTCAACATCAGTTTCTTTAAAATGAAGAGTTTTGTTCAAAAATAAGCAGAGGTGAAAACATGAGATATGAAAGAGGAGAGCGCAGAGGATATGCCTCACGATTTCCCCCAAAACCCGTTGAGTTAGGAAAAGAATACGATGTGGAAATTCAAGAGACTAGCCGTCGAGGCGAAGGCATTGCGCGAATCAAGGGACTCGTGTGCTTCATTCCAAATGCCAAACCTGGTGAGCATGTGCGGATAAAGATAACTAAGATAAGTCGAAGATTCGCTGAAGCAGAAGTGGTTGGAAAAGCGGAGGAAAAAGTGGAAGCAGAAACCGTAGAGGAAGCGAAGGAAGGCGAAACTGAGTAGCCTAAAGGGCCTTGTCTTTTTTCTTGGTCAGTTCTGTCTTGCCGTTCGGAGATTCAGAAGTAAATGACGGTTACGTCTCAAAAATACTAGTTAGGCATGGCAAACCATTTTTTCAGGCTAGTTTGTTTTTTGGTTGAGTAAAACTTCTTCATTCTTTGAATAACAGTTCCTACACTTTTTTCAGAAAAATCTCGTTGGTTACAGAGAAATTGATGGAGGTTCTTTTCGTCGAGTTTTCCATATTTAAGAGCGTAGTCAGATGTGACGTTAGGTTTTAAGAAGATTTTTCGAACCTCATTGTAGTGTTCAGGAACCTTTGACCTAACGTTGCTGGGTAGTTTCTCTATGTTACCATATTTTTTCAACAGCTTCAAGGCTGTTTTAGGGCCTATTCCTTTCACTCTATTATTAAAGTCGGTTCCAATCAAGATTGTTAGGTCTATGAGTTGTTTATGAGTGAGTTCATGATAGGAAAGGAGTTTCTTCAAGTCGATGAGTTCTGGTTTCAATGGTCGAGAAACTCCCTTGCTGGGTAGAAACTCCTTGCCTGAGATTGTGAGATATCTTAAGAGGCGGGGTGATCCAAAAAGAAGAGCGTCGTAGTCACGACTGCTTGAAGCCCAAACGTCGCCTCTTGCAGCCATGTAGGATGTTTGAGCTTCAGCTTCGCTGGGTGCTTGAATAAAAGGTATTCCGAGGAGTTTGAGGAGTTGTTTTGCGTCATCAATTAATGGTTTTGTCAAGCGGCTTGTCATAACTGCTTTGGAGAATGCTGTGGCGTAGTCTTTTGTTTCGAGTGCTTTTTCCCATTCTTTTGTGGCTTTTTTTCGGAGTTCTCGTCTCTTTGCGATTTCTTGTTCTTTGAGTGGTGGGGGTTTTCCGTCGAAAACGAAGATTAGGTTGATTCCGTAATTGTGTATTAGGTGTGTGGAGCGGAACATGAGTCCTGTGAGGTGGGAGGTGATGTGTCCGTTTGAGTCTTTTAGGGGTGTTCCGTCTGGTGTTCGAATTAGCGATAAGAATTGATATAGTGTGTTGTTGGCGTCTACTGCAAGGTTTTTGTCTCTGAGGTCTTCTAAACGTATTGTTTTTTTGATTATGATGGGTGTGAGGTTGACTCCCAAGTTGAAGCCCTAACATTCATTATGTATAATGAGAGACAATAATTTTTTGTAGCTTGTAAAAGGAGAGCAGTTTCAGAATGCTGTTACTGTATCTTGGGTGTCAATGTTTTTCTGCTCATAAAAACTAGGCTGTCACTGGTTTCTGTTACTTCAAAGTTGTGTCGTTTGAAGAATGGAATGTTTGTAAATCCTGTGCATAATGTTATCAGTTTTGTTTTGTCTCCGTTGAGGATTGCTTGTATGAGAGTGCTTCCGTAGCCTTTTCCGCGATGTTCAGGCTTTACGTAGATCTCGTGTAGTCTGACTTCTTCAGCGGTTTCTGAGGTTGTTGCTCGACCTAGTATACAATCTAGCTTGTCTACAAGTCGGTAGAGCGTTTGGTGTCCACATGGTTCCTTGACAATCTGCATAGCGTAATTCTCCTTTCTGGAAGATTGCCACAAGAAAACGTTGCTATGTTATAAGCCTTTCTCTGAAAAGTTAACTATTCTGTTCTGTTATTTACGTTAATCTTTCTCTTTCTAGACCCCCCTACCTAGGGGGGTGGTTGCTGGAAAGCTTGTTAACTGCCAATCGTGTGTGTAATGTGTTGAGAAAGGCATAGACCCGCACTTGTCATTGTGATGCATGTTGAATGAAAACTTGTTTTGCCTGTTCGTTTGTCCGAGGTGTGGAAGGTATGAATCATTGAAGATTTAAATGCACCACAATTCTTACACTTGCGTGGTATCAGTAGAGCAATACGAAGAAAATGTTTGGGTTGTGGTGGTGACTTGTTATCGACAACCGCGTTGTTTTGGTCAACGTAAGCTGTGACGCTAAAGGTTTTAGTGGGTATTCTGAAGTTAAAAGACTGTTAATCAGCGCCTTTGCTACTCTGATCCCCTTGTTATGCGTTTTTCTTTCATTCTGAAGAGTAGGACAACTCCTATTAACGCAAGCGCTATTCCTACTGTTTGCAGCTTTTCGAGGCTTTCTCCTATAAAAATTGTAGAGAATAGTGCTGCTGACAATGGTTCTATTACTGAGAGTATGCTTCCTTTCGAGGCTTTAACATGTTTTAACGCGTAAGAGTACAGTAGGTAAGCTAGAAGAGAGGGAATCCAAGCTATCGTGAAAATCAGTAACCAAAGTTGCAGTGAAAAATTCATTATCTGTGGAATAGAAAGGAAAATAACTGGTGTTAGAGTCAACAAGCCTACACCGTCGCCATAAATGGTTAACGTCCAACTAGCGTACCTATTTCTAAGTTCTTTAGTTATCATGAAGTAGAGGGTGAAGAGAAGGCTTGAAAGCAGTCCAAAGATTATTCCGACAAGGTTACCTTTCAATGAGGATGTGTCATATATCCTAACAACAAGGGCAACCCCTGAAAATGTCAAAATAATAGCTAACAATTCTTCTGATGTAATTTTCTCCTTTAGAAAGAAAGAAGCTGAAATGGTTACAAAAACAGGATATGTGTAGAAAAGTATTGCTGCCACTGTGGCCGTTGTAAGATCCACAGCATAAAAATAGGAAATCCTTTGAAGAGCCGTGGCAAACACACCAAAAATCAAAAAGAGAAGTGCATCAGTTTTCTTGACTTTAAATGATTTTCTGCTAAATAATGCCAGAACAACCGATAATGTTGCGAAACTAATGGCAAGTCTCAAGGCAATCAAAGTTTCTGGAAGAACCCCATGTTCAAAAGATAACTTCGCGAGAATCCCCAGCGTACCCCATAAGATCGACGCTACAGTAATTAAGACGTAACCCTGCATCTCTTTCATGGATTCCAAAAATGGCCTCATACCGCATACTGTCCATCATCGCTTCTTTTATAAATTTGCTGCATCCAGGACGAGGAAGGAAAGAGCGGCAACTACACACTTGTCCATCAACATTCACTCTATAGAATATTGATGTGTAGACTTCTGTTTGCCTCGAAAAAGTCTCTCAAAGGTTGATCTAAATCAATTGTTAGTCTGGATGGATTATGCTTACTATCTCTATCTCTTCCCAAGGATTGTCCCCTACAAAAGCACCTACGTAATTGTAAGCCTCAGGCGTTGCAGGGTCTATCCAATTGGCTCCTCCAGGGTCTCCCCAAGTAGCCTCGATCAACCAGTATCGCTCGTCATCATCATCTACATAGTAGCTCTCAATTCTTCCGTAACCATAAAGATCGTCAGGCGGAGAATCCATGGAAACTCCAAGCATACAATGACCTCCGCCATCGGCATATACAAGCAAGAGCACAACATCGAATCCGCCAGCATTTAGTATCGATGCTGTTAAGACCGCTAAGTTATCACAATCCCCTGATACTTCAACTAGTGTCTCTATGGGATATTTTGTGTATAATGTCACGTTATAACAAAGTTGATGGACGAGTTGCATCACAAGATTCACGAATACCTCCTCATCTCCTTGACTAACTTGCCAAAGATCGTACGCTAGTTCTTCTATAACATCGCTTTCCGAGTCATTCCAAGAGCCAGTAGTCTTCGATATCAACTCTTCAGTAACTCTATCGTTCAAAAGTGCTGGAGCATGAGTCTCAACATCGAACCTATAGTTGTAATAATCAGCAGATTTTATCTTGTACCACGCATACCAGTACTCTTCAGTCTTGTAGTTGTACAATGAAAAAATTCTAAAGTAAAACACTTCTCTTGTTTGCCTTTCAAACAAAGTCAGCGTCTCATTCATCCCAGCAACCTGCGCTTGCAGTATTAGATTCTCATTTTTGAGCGTGCTTACTTGAGATTGGAGCGTATCGTATTCAGAATTTGAGTGATTGTGCGTTGATACATAATCTTGATGTGTTGTATTTAGTGAATTTATTTGGGACTGAAATGTGTTCGCGTTACTCTGCAGATTATCTCTCTCATTGCTAAGAGTGTTTATTTGGTCTTGTAGGGTTGCATAAGACCAGACATTTGAAACGGCAAGTATGACCACTAAGATAACAGGTATCAATAAACCAACTTTTGCCTTTCCAATTCCCTTCTTTTCAACCTCTATCATTCTAATTTCACCAAACAAATTATTCATTGCATGATTGTTCCATATATGTGACACAGAGGATAGATGAAACAAGCTGAGGCACCACCAACAATATCCCCATTTCAATCGCCAAATTCTACGTCAACTACCCCTTTTAAGAGGTTTATGAAGATATAATCAACATTTCAGGGCCCTTGCTGCTACTATTACGATGTTCTCTCTACCGTTACAGTTTATGCGCTTGAAAAATTGGCGGATCAAGGAGGACTCGGAAACAGAAACAAAAATCACAAACAGACCAGAACACTCAATCAGATCCTCCTCTATAGATGCTCATTAAAATAAATTATAGGGGGTTATAGGAGGCTTAGAAAGAGAGAGAAACAAGCAAACAACATGACAAAAACACGCTTACACAAGACTAGTTTTATATAATCGTTAGATCGCAATCAAAACAAGAGAAGGTGAAACATTTGGGATTTAAGGCTGTTCACTTCAGCGAAATAGAAGCAGCAAAAGTGGAAGACCCCGCATACAAAGACATCCAAGTCAGATGGTTGATAACGAAAGATGACGGCGCAAAAAACTTCGCTATGCGCTACTTCGAAGTCAAGCCAGAAGGACACTCAGCACATCACTCACACAGTTGGGAACACGAAGTCTTCATTCTAGATGGACAATGCTTAGTTGAATGCGGAGACCAATAAAAATGCGTCGTCCCAGGCTACGCAATCTTCATCCCACCAAACATCCCACATTCCTTCAGAAACATAGGAGACAAAACTCTAAAGTTCCTCTGCTTCATTCCATACTAGAAGTAACATCTAGTGGTGCCCCTTTTTTAACACCCACAGATGAATCGCCAAGTGAAAACATCAAAAAAATGGTCAGGCAAGAACCGAGACTTGGAAACAATATTTGAAGAAGCTTAATCATCTATAGTACTTATTTGGACGAATGGTGATGAATGTGGTCGTCAACATTAAAGAACCTTCTGACTTGATCGACATGGCTAAGAAAGTAGATAGCAACGAATTTCTTCAGCTAGTTGAAAAAGTCACGCAGCTATTGGCCAAAGAGAACGGGCAAATAGGAAGCAGGCAAGTTACAGGCAGGTTCGTTTCAACACCGCCAGTAGGTGAAGCAATCGTCGTTGGAGACATCCATGGAGACTTGGAAAGCCTCCTGATTGCCTTGAAAGGCGGCGATTTCATGAAGAAAAGCCGTAAAGATGAAGATGTCACTATGATCTTCCTTGGAGACTACGGAGACCGAGGACTCCACTCGCCCGAGGTCTACTACGTTATCTTAAAGCTCAAAGAACTGTTTCCAAAGCATGTTGTTCTTATGAGAGGCAATCACGAAGGACCCGACGACCTCCTCGCCCATCCACACGATTTGCCAGCTCACCTGCAGAGGAAGTTCGGCGACGCTGCATCACAGGTCTATACAAGGATACGTGGACTTTTCAACTATTTGTACAGTGGAGTGCTTGTAAATGAAAGGTACGTTTTGCTTCACGGCGGAGTGCCAAGCCAAGCTTCTACAATAGAGGATTTAGCCTTCGCTCATGAGAAGCATCCGCGCGAAACCCATCTGGAGGAGATACTTTGGAGTGATCCTAGAGAGGGTGTGAGGGGGATTTATCCCTCGCCTAGAGGAGCTGGAAGGCTTTTTGGTGAAGATATCACAAAGAAGCTTCTAAAAATGTTGAATGCCAAAGTGTTAATTCGGGGGCACGAACCAACTGGAGAAGGTTTCAAGATAAATCATGATGGAAAGATTTTAACGTTGTTTTCAAGGAGGGGTCCACCATACTACAACGAGTTTGGAGCGTACCTGCATCTAAATCTCTCCGAGAAAATAGAAAACGCCAAACAACTCGCACAATATATTCATAGGTTTTAGGTTCTCACAGGTAAAAAAGCGTTTGGCGGCGCTAACCTTTATTCCTTAATCCAAGTAAAGGCTAATGATGAGGGATGCTGCTTTGGAGATGGGAATCGTCACGATAAACGAGAATGGATGGGACATCACTCAACTGCGAAGAGCAATGGAAAGGCGAAACGTCACGCCTATGTGTTTCAGCTTTCCCAAAATCGTTGCTCGCATCAAACATAAGGCTAAAGCATCGGTAGAGAAGACAGACATCCTTAGAGATTTACGCGCGTTAATCATACGCCCTATCGGACGCGGTTCTCTTGAGGAAATCATCTTCAGGATGGACCTTCTGCATCGCCTTGAACGCCTAGGAATGCTGATCATTAATCCCCCGTTGTCCATTGAACGTTCAGTAGACAAATACTGTGCACTGGCTCTTTTGGAGGAGCACGGATTGCCTGTCCCGCGCACAGCAGTGACAGAAAATCCTGATGAGGCTTTGAAGGTCTTCTACGAGTTGGGAGAAGATGTTGTGGTAAAGCCTTTGTTTGGATCAAGGGGAGTTGGCTCCACAAGAGTTTCGGATCCAGAGGTTGCTGCAAGAGTGTTCAGGGCAGTTTCTTTCCTTCACGGTGTTCTGTACATACAAGAGTTTATCCCTCATGGAAATTCCGATATTCGAGCGTTGGTTTTAGGTGTTCATGTCGTAGCCTCTATGAGACGGATAGCTGACAACTGGAAAACAAATGTAAGCTTGGGCGCGAAGCCGGTGGCGTTGAAGTTGGATAAAGAGATGGAGAATCTTGCGGTGAAATCAGCGAAAGTGATCGGTTGTAGAGTGGCTGGCGTCGACATCTTAGAAGGACCCGAAGGACCCCTGATAGTTGAACTGAACAGTCAACCAGGATGGAGAGGATTACAATCGGTTACTACAATTAACATTGCAGACGAGATAATCCAGTACGTTCTCTCCGAATTGAAAGTATAGAGGAAATCGGTTATGCAAAAGATCAAGTTTTGCGATAGGTGTTTTTACCAAAAAAAATTGAGCAGAAGGGAGACTTGGCGAAAGAGAACGAATGGTTACAAATGAAATGAGGCTGATGCTTCTGAAAAGATCGGCAGTAATTCTTGCGGGTGGTTTCTCCAAGCGATTTGGCCAGGACAAAGGGCTGGTTAAATTAGCGGGTAAACCCCTCGTTCTCCACGTACTTGATACGATTTCTGGAGTGGTTGATGAAACCGTAGTTGTTGTCAGCTCAGAAGGCCAAATAAACCCAATTGAATGCTTGTTGCAAGGCAAAGCAAAAATAGTAGTCGATGAAAGTAGAACGCAAAGCCCTCTTATTGGCGCATCAACTGGCTTTGGGAATGCTAAAGGCAAATATTCACTTCTTCTTCCGTGCGACACGCCGTTTGTCTCAAGCCAGATAGCGTCGCTACTCTTGGACTTGTGTATCAACAAAAGTGCAGTTATTCCTAGATGGCCTAACGGATATATCGAACCGCTTCAAGCTGTTTACCATACAAAATCAGCTCTGATTGTAACAAAAGCTGCCTTGAAAGAGAAAAAACTTGACTTGCGATCTATGATAGCCCACATGAAGGACATACGATACGTTTCTACTCTAGTTCTTCGACAATTTGACCCAAAACTACTAACCTTTTTCAACATTAACACTTTGGAAGACTTGAGAAAAGCAGAATACGGGTTTAAAGTGGATACCAAAATGTCTTAGCGTAGTTTTCGACCACATGTTGTGAAATCTTTGCGAAATCGTCTCTACTGCATAGTATTTGAGCGACACAGGGAATTGACAAGCAAGAGTAACTGAATGTGTACGCGATATTTCTGACATAAGGGCTTGGTGACTAGTCTTTCTTTGCGAAGATTTCTGCCTCTGTCAAAAGCTTTTCTATGTCGCTTTCTGAGTGTGCAGTGCTCAATGCACCTGTGCGCGTTGGAAGGAAAAAGACTCCGTTCATAATCAAGTGCATATGATAGTCTAACAGTTTTCCTCGGTCTGCTCGAAAAACGTCACGAACGTCTTTCACATTTTCGCGTGTGAAGTGTGTGTGTAAAAGCGATCCCTCACCCGTAACTTGAACATCAACGCGGTTTTTCTCAAAGATGTTGGAAAGTTTTTGTCGAAGGTTGTTTCCACGCTTGTTCAGTTTATTCAACAGTTGTCCATCTTGGAGCAGTTTTAGTGTTGCTAAGCCCGCGGTCATAGTGATGGGGTTTGCGCAGAATGTTCCTCCATGAAAGGAGAATTTTGGTCGTTCATGGAGAATAGGGTTCATGCGGTCCATGATTTCTTTGCGGCTTGCGAAGGCGCCGACTGGGAATCCTCCTCCCAGGATTTTTCCCATCACCGTGATGTCTGGTAGGACTCCGTAGTGTTGTTGTGCTCCTCCAGGTGCTAGTCTGAATCCGGTTATGACTTCATCGAAAATTAGAAGTGTCCCATTTTCGGTGCACAATTCTCTCAGCTCTTGTAGAAATTCTCTTTCGGCTGGGATGCAGCCTCCAGCTCCCTGCACAGGTTCCATGGTAATCGCAGCAAGTCTCTCATTTTTTATCACTCTTCTTGCTTCTTCAATGTTGTTGAATGGAAGTGCAATTGTATCCTTCAAGGTTCCAGGTGTTAATCCACCGGATTCGGGAACATCCAGCGGAGGTTTGATAGCTATATCGAGAGCGTCGTAGCCTCCGTGCCATCCGCCTTCAAACTTTGCGATTTTGTCTCTGTTAGTGTATGTGCGGGCTAGTCGTGTGGCGTACATGTTTGCTTCGGTTCCGGAGTTCGTGAAGCGAACCATTTCAGCGCTTGGAACCATCTTCACTATCTGTTCGGCTAAGGCGATTTCGAGTTCGTGCGCTGTTCCGTAATGGGTTCCATTATCAATTTGTCTTCTAACTTCTTTCATGACTTCTGGTGGGCTGTGTCCCAAGATGAGGGCGGTGTGGCCGAGCCAGAAATCGATGTATTCGTTTCCATCTACATCGGTCAGTTTGCTTCCCTTTGCTTTCGCTGTGTAGAAGGGATAAGGCTCTATGTGTCGGAGGAAATATGAGACTCCAGCGGGAAGAACTCTCTCAGCTTTTTGATACAGTTGCTGAGATTTGGGTGTCTTAGACACGTAACGACTAAGCATGGTTAAAAATCTCCTGTAAGACGAGTTATATGTCTCTTCTGATTATAAAACCTAATAGTCTAGGTATTCACTATATTTTATCTTAGGCTTTCCTTGGATATGATTGATAATTATTGTTGTGATTTCAGTTTTTTGTCTAGAAGGCTTTCTTGCGTGTGTGTATTTGTGGTGGAAATTTTAAAAAATAGGATAGCGCGTACGTTTTCAGCGAATGCTCATTACAATTCTGAAAGTGTCCCAGTAGTGGAAGATTTGAGTTACGTACGCGCTTATCAGCCATTTTTGGCGTTGGGTTTTTCTCATGCTTCCACCTGTGGCATACTGTGTTTTGGGTTTTGGTTTCTGCCAAGTAATATTATGTCGTAAGATTTAATAAACATTTCGATTCTATATTGTCACTCCGTATTAGAATTTCTGTGTGTTTGCGGGACCGATTTATCGTGGACGTGTGCATAGGTCTTGAATCTAGCATTGAATCAATACATTATTAGATGATGCGTTGCCAGAAATGCGACAAGCATCATTGGACCTTCTTAACAAGCTCAACCACATCAGGGAAATCTATCCCAAGTTCCTGCACTTTATGCAGAGTTGGAACGCCGTTTAAATTCCATCCTCTTCTCTTGTAGACCGCATCCTTAAGCTTCTCATATTCGCCTTGACGATGTTTCTTCAACACGACCAGCTTTTCCTCCGTCGATTTGTGAGTTGGGTCGTAACCAAGTTTTTCCTTGAGTTGTTTGTCATAGCGCTCCGCACGACTTTCATATTCTTCCTTTGTCACTGGTCCAACAGCGCGATACGGTATGTCATCGTGTTCGCGTGTACCAAAGCCCATCCTTAAATTGAAAATGCGCTGGAAATTGTACACCCTTTCACTCATCAGAATAAGATCGTCCGTTGAAGCTTTTCGATCAGTCACCGCATAAAAGAAGTTCGCGTAATTCTCCACGTGTGCAATGACTTTGGCGGGTTCTGGAGTGTTTTTGTTGTTTTCAGGTGTGATGTCATTCCAAGGAAGTTTGCACAAACCATTTAGACCGAACCATGTTCGAAACATCGGGAACCAATGTAGGGCTTCAGCCTTCTGCTTGAAGGTTGGAATTAGATTTCGCACCATATCTAAGAATATTAGCCACGCTTCATCATGTTGTGGACCCTTTAGTGCAAGCCCGTATCCACCCTGTTGTGCTAAGGATTCTTTAGTAACGTACTCGGAAAATTCTAAGCCCTTTGCTTCCATTCCAATGTCCTGTAATATTTTTGGGTTAGCGCCGTATTTTTCTGCGAATAGCTTCTTCATTCTGCGAACCCCTTGGCCAATAATCACTCCAAATCCCTCTCCTCTCGCCATTTGATGAACAAGTTCCATTGCGGCTTCTTTATTCCCAAAATTCAACTCAAGACCACCAGTGACCTCATTGTCAATCAATTCCATCTCATAACATTCCATGGCGAAGGCTGTCGCTGTCCCAACTGAGATAGTATCCAAGCCGTAGGTGTCACAATAGAAGTTAATCTCGATCAAGTGGTTCGCATCAAAGATTCCGCAGTTACTGCCAAGGCCAGCTATGGTTTCGTATTCTGGGCCGTCCACAGGGACATGTTCGCCTTTGAATGGGCCTGTTTTGAGTTTGAAGTCTTTGACGAGGTGAGAACATGCTACTGTGCATCCTGCCCAGCATCCGTCAAAGCCGGGATGGAATTTTTTCCTGTATACTTCTGCGCTGAGGTTGGAGCCTCTAGGATGGCTTCCGAATTTGAAGTTGTGTGTGGGAAGGAGATCAAATTTGTTCATGATATCGACTAGATGTGTTGTTCCTACAACTGCCATTTCGTTCTGTTTTGGGTCAAGGGTTCTGATTTCCCTGTTGTATGCTGGACCGACTTGTTTAAGAATGTCGAAATTTGCGGGGTGGTTACTATCGGCTCTTAGACCAGAGAATTTGGCTACAATCGCCTTTATTTTCTTGTTACGAAAGACTGTGCCTATGCCGCCTCTTGCAGCTTGTTTGTACCTTACTGTTTTGCGTTGTGAGTCATACCATGAGAAGTTGAGGACTCCAAATCGTGTATGTTCTGCACCTGGACCTGAGGAAACTACTGAAATACTGCGTTTGTTTGCACCACCGTACTTTTTTGTTAGAATCTCGCCGAGCAAGTGGGTTTCGGATGGTAGTTCTTCGGCGTCTACGATCTGGACCTTTCCTTCGTCACCGTCAATGAAGATGGTTACTTCAGACTTTGCTTTTCCTTGTATCTCCAGTGCATCCCATCCGGAAAATTTGAGGTATGGTCCAAAATATCCACCTGCGTTGGAGTCCATTACAGAATTTGTGAGGGGTGATATTGAGACGGCGATGCTTTTTCCGCTTCCTGGGAAGAGGGTGGTGCCGCCGAGAGGGCCACATGCTATGCAGATTTCGTTTTCTGGGTCGTTCCATTTGGTGATGCGGTTTTTCGGCAGGGCGTTCCATAGTAGCCATAGGTTGAAGCCTCGGCCTCCGATGAATGTTTGTTTCATTTTTTTGGTGACTGGTTTGCTTGTGATTTTGTAGTTTGTGAGGTTTATGTGGAGGGTTCGGTTGTTGTATCCTTTTTCGACTTTTCCTAGGCTGTATCTGAATTCGGCAATTGGCATTTTGGTTCACCTGTTGGAATGATAACTACCTTGCTTTAAGTTATTGAACGTTCTGTTAAAATTTTTGTTAGGTTATTTGCATGTCTCTCTCTTTAGACCCCCCTATAATTTTTTACAATCACTCATTCTCTCTCTTTCTAGACCCCCTACCTAGGGGGGTCCTTTGGTGGGTTTGGTTTAGGGCTTGCTTTGGCTTCTATTTGGATGCGCAAAATCAAGTAATATCTGAAGGGCAAGAAGAGGTTAAGATGCTGAACTGGAGAAATTTTGGAGAAAAAAGGAAGGAAGTCTAGGATGTGTCAGACGGGGCAATCTTTAAAGTTCAGCTGTCGTTTCCGATGTGGTTGAGTAGTCTATGTACTTGACCTACGTTTTGACTTCATCCGAATACCACAGGGTGTACATTCGATCTCCACTTTATGAAGGTACAAAAGAACTCTTCAGTGAAGCCTAGGCACCAATCCATTTTTTCACTATGTAACGTGAACTTCTTTGCCAGTTGATTCAAAAATGGTGTTTTCCAGGTCTTTCTTTTGGGTTTCAATTTTTTCCAGTGCTCCTTTGTGTTCATTATCCACGATAGCAACCCTTGAATCAACAAGTTCCTTCTGCTTCTGTAATTCTTCTAGCTTTTTTTGAAGTTGAGCAGACTCTTTTCGAAGTGTTGTCATCGCTTTGGAGGTTGAGAGTTGTTGTTTGTCATGGAACGCCTCTTTACAGCTTCGATGCAGGGAGATCAAGGCATCCTTGTGGAGTATGCTGTTTATTTGCATCTGAGCTTTTTTTTGGCGAGTGCTCTTCAATTTCAGTTTTCCTTTGGTCATCGCATCATCCATCTTTCGAAGTAGCTTTTTAAGCAATGGATATCCCTCATCCTCGGTTGCGAAAGCCTCAAATGGTCTGATCAAGTATTCGTCAAGTTTTTTCATTTCATCGGGCGGTAGAGGATAACCTGGACCTCGAGCCAAGGTTTGGAACTTAAGAAATGGTTTTTGGAGCCGACGAAAATTATGCCTTAGTTTTTCTCTAATTTCTTCAATTTTTTCGTTTGTCTGAGCAAGCTTGCTTACCTCGCCTCTACTTTGAATCAGCATGATTTTCTGTTGACTTTCATCTATGTTTTTCTCAAGAATGTTTCTTCGCAATTCCATTTTTTTCTTTCGTTCTTCAACTGTATCTAGCTTTTTTAAGAACTGAGAAAGTTTATCAACCATCAAAATCGAGTCTTCCACAATCTTAGCCTTCGTGTATCCGTGTGATGAAAAAGCACGTAGTTTCTCAAGCGATTTTACAGTCTTTCCGAACGCGGCGTCAAATCTTCGTCGGTCTACAATGAAGAACGGTGAAATTCGGGGGAACCACTTTGCTCTTTCCCTTTCAACCACTGCAAGCGCTTTTTCTAAATCATCACATGTTATCTGAAGGCTTTCTGATGAAATCAAGTCGGGGAATTCAACATTGTCAATCGTTTCTATGGCATATTTAGCAAGTTTATTCAATATTTTAGCTCGTCGATATGTTTTACGACTGTTTTTCGCCATCTCTATTTCGCTGTTTCGCATCAGTTTTTCACAAATCTCTCGAACATCGTCTAGTCTATCCCTAACATTGTTGAGTAAAAGCGTTCCTTCCGTCTTAAGCGGCTCAACTATAGAGGCTGTTTCTTGCTCCAGCCATTCTTTAATATCGCTTAATGGTATTTCAGTCTCAGCCATTGTAGCTGCTCCCACTAGTTTATTTGGGATTACCTGATTTCAATATTAATGACTGAAATAACCTATTAATCTGTTGTTTACGTAAACTTTTTGCAGTTTACATTAACTTTTTTTGGATGTTTTCACTTGCGTTTACGGAACAGCATAAGCCCATCATCAAAGTCCTTAACATACTCGAAGCCTGCCTCTACCAACGCTCGTGCACCTTTCACGGATCGGGTTACCTTGGATATCCACTCGTTGTTTTCTGGTCCTTCAATGAGGTGCGTGTATATCATGGTTGAATTTATGCTCCTGTGTCCCAGCATTTCTTTGAGTTCTACAAGCCTTATTCCTCGGTGGTAGTCCATGCTGGCTTTCCAATGCCTAAGCGTGTGAAAGGTTATACGCTGAATCCTTGAGTTCTGAAGCTTCTGGGCAACCCTTTTCCTCTGGTGGTAGAACGTAACGCTGATTGAAGCGTATCCTATGTCTCCAAACACTCTTTTCGAGTTGGGTTTGGACTGGCTTTTAAGCATCATTATTAACTTGTCTGATATAGGAAGTATTCTTGGTTTGCCATGTTTTGCGGATTTGACATTGACTGTTTTTTTGACAAGGTCTACGTCGGCCCATTCGAGTTTCCAAGCTTCAATGTATCTCATCGCTGTTTCTTTGAGAAGTTGAAGAAATGTTGCCGTCTTCTTTCCACATCCCGCTATGAGCTGGTCTATTTCAAGCTCGGTGGGAATCCAAGGAAGTTTTTCTTCAGCTTTGTAGTTTGGTGGGTCCCAGTCTATATGAAACATTGCAGCCCATTGAGCGAAAGCGTTTACATACACACGTTTGTAGGTGTTTTTCCAATTTGTGTGATTAGCAAGGAGCAGTTTGACGCTGTCTGGGTTCGTGAGGTCTACTCCAAGACGGTGCAGTCTCTTCATTGAAGATGCATAAGTCTCTATGGTGGTTTCTGGATAGCCTTGCTTTTTCAAATGCCACGTGTAGTTGAAGATGTTACCGTCAATGGTGGTGTTGCTGTGTTTTGTGGCTCCCGCAGCCCGCTTTTCAATTCGGGTTTCCACTGCGACCGAATTTTTCGCCCCCTTCGTTTGGGTGACGCCTATTTGGTGTTTAGGAGTGGAGCACGAACTGACATTTAAGTGAAACTGACCGTCCGAACGGGGCGTTTTGATGGACTCGGGTAGGGCGTGAACTTGGGGTTTCGTCGTTCTGCTGAAACTTCTCCCGCAGTTTCTACATATCCACCGTTGCATGTCGCCATGCTTTGTCTTTCTCACACCTCTCTTCCACACCCGTTGCGAAGCACAATCAGGGCATGCACGTCGCAAAAAAGGGGGAAATGCGGGGGATATCTCCACTCGACTGCGAAATCTATTAATCAATCTTAAAAGGGAAACTTAGAATATTATAATAGAGGCAACTTCAATGCGATTAAAAACTAAAGGACTGAGGGGTCTTTTTGTATTATCGTTTCTTTTCTTAATAGCTGGAATAATAGGTGGAATCAGAAATATTGCTTACGGTTCTCTTTCACCTTTGGCTCCAAGTGTTGAAGTTTCGCCAAGCCACACTTACTTGGGCGGAGAAATGACTCTTGTTGTGAAAGTCCTAGTGGACGAAAAATCGAACGTTTCCGTCTCTAACCCCACAGTTATGGGGGTTGGAGATGCTAATTTGACTTCTACTAAGTTGGCCTTTGTAGTTGCAAATGCAAGCGAAGTGGCGACGCTAAAATGGACGTATTGCGCCACTCAAGTGGGAACCATCTATTTCAGCGTGAGAGTGTCGGTGAAAAACTTAGTTGACAACAATGTAACATTGTCAGAGGAGCTTAACTCAAGAGAAATTGGTATTTCTACTAGTCCTAGAACATCTCTCTTAGGCTTCGCGATTATATCACTCTATATCCTACTTTCTTCCTATTTTAGTGAGTTCAAACCTCAAATCTCTTTCACAAAGCTGATTGGGGGACGTTCCGGGATTTCGATGATAATTCTCTGCTTATTCCTAGGTTTGCTAGTCGGACATTTTGTCACTTCACTAGTGCAAACAGAAATTTGGCAAATGGTTTACCTCGGATTCTTCGGTTCAATTCTTTCAGGCTTTGGACTTTTTTCATGTTGGAAATACAGCGAGGATATCAAAAGAGCGGGAACGCAAACGAAAAACACTCAAGAATCTGATGAGTCCGAAAAGCAATCTAATGCAAGAACTGAGGAAGATTCGAAGAAGATACCGATTGGAATCAAAATGAAGAAGCTATTTACTGGAATCAGAATAACGGAACTTGGAGCCGTGGCGATTGCTGTTTCGGGGCTTTCTGGGTATTTCCTTACCTCGAAAACATACTTGGGTTTGGTGCTCGTAATTGTAGTGGGTATAATAGCGATTGGAAAAGAATGCATGGAGAGGAAGGGCGAGACATGACAACGAGTGGGATAAACATTGTAAAACATTTATTAGACTACTGATACAGTTTATGGATTGGTAGTTGAATGGTGAGAAAGAATGGTCAAGAAAGTTGAAGTAATAATAAAATACCACAAAGATTCACAGCCCCCTGATGTGGAAACACTGGAGTTTACGGGCGAAGGTTTAGATATGCTTCTTGGGATTGATGAAGTTCCAAAAGATGCAATACTACTATCTCTGAAACTTGCCCACAAACTGAAGGATTATGGGCATCTTTTTACCGTTCAAAGTCCAAAATATAGAGGGGACTTTGAAGTATCCGGATGGAAATCTGAATAACAGAGGTTTGTGTTCATATGTCTGCCCCAGGAACAAAAAAAACAATAATATCATCGATAAAGGCAGTGGATAAATCTCTCGCAAAAGAAAAAGACCTTACAGAAGACCGAAAACATCTGGCGATTAAAGAGAGAGCTAGAGAAATGCTTGCATTTATCTTGGTATTCGGTTTTCTCGCTTTACTTATGTCTTCCTTGCTCTTCTCAGGCACAGTTGACGAAGCTATCAAACTAATACAGACAATTTCATCATCCCTTTCCGGGTTGATTGGTGCCGTCTTGGGATACTACTACGGACGGACCGGTTTAGAAAAGTCCGCCACTACTACTGAGGGAAAAACGTAACCCAATATTTCGATATACAGCATCTCCAATCACAGAAAGCGACGCACAGAAACTAGTCAGGCAAGACTTTCTAAAACAAAAAAGGGGGGAAATGCGGGAGATATCTCCAGTGTTAGTCTAACCTGTTGTTTATCTGAATGTTATAGGTAAAAAATCTACGCGTTATTGAGTAGCTACTCTTAAATAGCTAATCTCAGAGAATCGACCCTCTACGGGGGAGGCAGTCACGCGCTTAGATAGACCAACAATAAAGATCGCTGGTGCTGCTGTGTTAGCAGCGCTATCAGTAATTATGCAGATTCTACCACCTCTGTTTGTTACACCATGGTTTATGCGGATAGATCTCGTCGCTATTTCTTGGGTCTTATGCTGGATTCTGTTTGGGTTTAAAGCTGGCCTTCTTTGTTTGCTGATCAGCATACCACTTGTTGGGGTTCTTGGTCCGTTTGCTGGAGGCTGGGTTGGAGCTATCATGAAATCGGTTTCGAGCGTCTGGATGTTCACAGTTCCAGCATTTTTCGCATGGAGAAAAGACGCCATAAAATGGCTTTTAGAAAACAAATGGGCTTACGTCTTCAGTGGCATTCTTGCAATCGCTGTGAGAGATGTTGTTTGTGTACTCTTCAACTTTTATTTTGCCTTGCCTGTTTTCTTTAACATAGACGCGGTGGGACTATTCTCGAATCCTGAGTTCCTGAGTTTTGTTGGGCATTCACTAGGTCTAGTGGGTCTTGGAGCTTATGTTATAGAGATTGCTTTCTGGAATACTATACAGGGAATAATGGACATCTATGTTTCTTTGATAATCGGAGTTATCATTTTGCGAAGGTTTCCTGAGATAATGAACAAATAACAATCAGTGTGCATGTGAAGCTGAAAGTGATGGACTAGTTGGAATTATTTGATAACCTAGCTGCTTCCATGTATTCAGTGAACAGTAGATCATCCTTTTCTGGGAAATAGACAAAGGCTTGTCCAACTTTCTCGTAGAGTAGTTTCATTATCTGAATCTCAACAAGTTTGGCCCCATGGCCGAAGATTTGTTCGAGAGCGTTGGAAAATTCCTCAATCCTGTTAGGAATCTCCGATCTCTTGATCTTGAAAGTTTTTTCCAGATAGAAGTAGATTGCCTGCTTCGGCGAATCTCCTAATGAAGACAGCCCCTCATCTACTGCTTCTAGCACAAGTTTGTTAAACTCATGGTTACACAGTGGCGATACTTCTTTGACACGGGCTCTGATGTTAGTATTGCGTTGTAGCTCAGGCTTGCTGGGTATTGAATGCAAACACGTTCTGTATATGTACCAGTTGGTTGTGAATTCGCGCTTCATCAACTTTGCCTCTTTTTGTAGTTTTGTTGAACTGTTCATGTGTTCCACCCGTATACATATCATATCGTATGACTTAATATATCGATTACTTCGCTATCCGATATATATCGAAATTCGATATATCAAAGCACACGTTGACTCGACCGTATTCTGTATGATTGTGGAGATTGCAGGCGTTGAACAAGATTTTAGCATTGTCTAAAAAGAGCTCAGATTTTTTGTTTTACTGCCCTATTGACTGTCTAAACACTTCTAAGTTGACGCTTCCGGCTTTGAAGGCGTTGCCCGTTGTAGCATTGTTAATTATCAAGACTGCTGGAGCGAATAGGTTGGGATCAATTCGACGAAAGTCGTAGTCAACTTCCTTGAAGATTTCAAAGAATGGTTTCCCATAGCTTTTGGAGGCTGAAGATGACGCTTTATTCACCAATTCTCTCAGTTTTTCATCATCGTCATAGCGTATGGTATAACAAGTCACACCTGCATACAAGATTGCATCATTCGTTCTTCCCATAGCTTCAGCAAATTTAGGGTGTACGGGTGCAACGGGTGCGTATCCCCACGCGTGTGTTATCAATTTCGGGTCAAGTCCCAGTTTGGTTAACTTGTGTATCCCTGTTTCTACGATTCTTCCAGAGATTTGTGTAGACCCACTTATGGTCGTTGTCGGAACCAAAATCAAGAATAAACGGTCAGGAGTGACGCCGCATTGGTTAGAGATATAGGTTATTACACTTTCAGGTGGCTCTATATTTGTTTCAAGCACAAGCACTGTCACATCAGCTTTGTCTCTGTAGTTTATCTTTTCATAAATTTCTCTTGGCTTCAAAGCTAAGGCACGAGCGGGGCCAGAACCTATGGCGCTGAAATTGTCCATATTGATGTGCCATCCGCCAAATTGAGATCCCAAAGTCGCTACCGCCGGATGATCTGTGTATACGAATATGGAAGGAATTTCAAGATTCTTATACTGTTTATAGAAAATCTCTGTGTGACCGTAGCCGCCGAGACATATCTCCGTTATAATTTGGCCAGCGAGGAACCCTCCTCTTGCTTTGATTCCAGCGTCGATTAAAGTTGCACCTGATTTTGATTCTTTAACTGCAACTCCATACTTTTCAGCGTCGTCGCAAAGTTTCTTTACGAGTGGCCATGCAGTGTGATTTACACTTAGTTGAGGTGTAGACATTTTTTTTTCACTCTAGATATTTTTCGTAAAATTTCAGGTGTGGGTTTTGAATTTGCGAAACGAATAACTTTCCATTACCGTTTTCAGCTAAGTCGCCAACAAACTTGTAGAACGGCCCTTCAACAATTTCTCCGTTTATCTTAACTTTGGACTTAATGCTGTCAACTGTAAACGTAGGAAGAATTGACGGTGTGTGGCCGCAAACAACGATTTTTCCTCCACTCATCTGAGCCCCAGTTCGTCCTTCCGAGTTTCCTTGTACAGTTATTGTTCCGTTTCTCATGTGGATGCCCACAAACTGTCCAACGTTTCCATCTATTCTGATTAGTCCGCTTCTCATGAAACACCCAATTTCATTTCCAGCATTTCCGTGTATAATAATTTCTCCTCCATTCATTCCGTGGGTGCTTCCGCGATAGGCTGCTCCAATATAATCGCCTGCATCTCCTTTGATTTGAATGAGGCCTTTTTTCATCATGCATCCGGTCCATGAACCTGCGCTACCCGTCACTACTATGGTGCCTCCTTGCATTTCTTCACCGAGGTGCATGCCTGTGTCGCCGTCGATAATTATTTTACCTGTAGACATTTTAGCACCGATTCTTCGGACCTTTTTGACATCTCCCAAAATCCGTATAATCATTTCTTCTGATTGGTTCTTTGCGTTATGTTCTATTTTGAAAAGTTGGTCGAGAGTTCTTTTCTGATTTCCTTCCCAAATTTGCAGCTTAGCTATTTTACTGACTGTTTTTTCAGCGAAAATGTCAGGTGTGATGCATTGGGCATCTAGGGGAACTTTGAGTAAACGTTTCGGATAGAGCGTAATCATGAGTTCTAAACCTCAGCCTTAACCGAGATAGGAGCAGAGGCTGTTAAGAAGCTTTCTGGGATGGAATAGTTTTCATATTCTACTGTCCAGTATTCTCGAAATCTTCGTTTCATATCATCTGCAACTTCTATCGGCGATGAAAGTTGTGGGTTGACCCAGAATGTTTTTCCACGAACCTGTTTTGCGATTTTTCCATCTTTTGCCACGATTTCGCCGTTTTTGATCGTGTACGCAGTGTTTTCGAAAGCTTTGCGAACTGTTTTGTATTCTCTAGAAGGATCAACTAGCTCAGGATTTATGTTATATATAGCTACGTCAGCGTCTGCCCCGATTCCAAGATGACCCTTCTGTGCTAAGCTTAAGGACTTCGCTTGACCCGCACGTGTGACTATGGCTATCTCATAGAAGCTATATTCTCGTTTAATGCTTGGAAGCAGACTCTTGTGTCTTGCCCGTTTATTGATTCTTTTAATTGTTATATCCCTTGCATTTCGGCTCATTAACCACGAGATTATTCGAGGATAAGT
This sequence comes from uncultured Candidatus Bathyarchaeia archaeon, assembly GCA_964556565.1. Taxonomy (GTDB): domain Archaea; phylum Thermoproteota; class Bathyarchaeia; order Bathyarchaeales; family Bathyarchaeaceae; genus SOJZ01. The sequence goes on along the minus strand of CAZKWF010000001.1, from coordinate 22,102 downwards.
GGTGAATGGGGCAGCGTTTGGGTGATCGGTTGTTAAGTAGATTCTCCATGGGTCTTTGACCAAGAGACCGAGTTCAAGTCCGATTGACCATTGGGTGGCGTGGACATAGCTTTTGCGTCTGTACCTGAAAGGCACGATTCCAGAGCTTGTCTCGGTTTCCACATCGTGGTTAACCCACTTGTTACTGGTCAACTGGTAGAGGCCATATTGGAATGGACCGTCAGCCGTCATCGTAGTTGTATCAGTGAAGACCACCTGCCCAAGATCAAGCGTTACATGATGATGGTGATTAACGTATTTGGCGATTTCTTCAGCTCCTGACCTTAGCGTCCGCCAATCGGATCCTTTGTAGGCGCTAAATTGACAGTGAGTAATATGTATTACTGGTTTATCATCTGAGGCTAGATTTTCGACGCATTTCATCGTGTCCAAGGCTGTGGCGTAGTTGCCAGCTTTTCCAAGATTGTTGGTGTGTACGTGAATCGTGTGAGGCATATGAAGGAGTTTGTTTACCTTGCATAAGCCACGAATAATCTCTTTCGGAGTGATGTTAAAGCGTGGAACAGGATCGTTAATGTTTCTGACGTTCTGTCCAAAACCCCAAGCTTCAAGCCCACCCGGGTTTACGATCTTTATGGCATAACCTTTCGTGGCGACCATTATCCAAGCTACGTGAGCTGCACATTCCTTGATCATTTCGTCTCGAAGGTATTCTAAGACGAACCACCAGTCCCCCAGTAGCGGATAGCTGGCCTTGTCAACCATTGGTGTATCATCGAGCTCCTCATGAGTGTGCCGAGCTTCAAGTGGAGGCATCGAAGGGTTCATGATCGTTGTATACCCCATTCTTGCGTAACGGTAGCCAGTTGTGAATGTTGATGGAATGGAATAGCCCACCCCCGACCTAGTAATGGCTGTTTTTGCTTCTACGTCTCTAAAGTGATCTTCAGGTCGGAGAAGACGACCAGTATTAACTTCCGCACCGGCGATGTGACAGTGAATGTCAACTCCGCCAGGCATAACAATCATTCCAGAAGCATCAACCACCTTTGCTTTTTCCTCATCTACTTTTTCAACGATTTTTCCATTGCTGATTGCAATGTCCATTTTTTCTCCATTTATGTGATTTAGAGGATCGTAAACAAAACCGTTCTTAACAATAAGTTGTGTCATTTTTGTTTGCTCCTTATTCTGCGGACTTCATGGAGGATTCTTTGCAGTATCTCGACATCAGAAAGACAGTTGCTTGGTGGTTCTACAATTTTCTTTAGTGGTAAAGGAACGTGGTCCATGCGGTAGGCAGTCCCCTCTGTCTCGATCCCTACGAAAGTGGATGGAAAAACCACATCCGCCATTAACGAAGTAGGAGTTGTTTGTGGATCAATCACAATAAGAGGATTTTTCACCAAGTTTTGAGCTGCTTTTTTTGGGAAATGCGCGACCGGATCTGAAGCAATGACAAGCCCAGCATCCGCTTCCTCTCGACACAATATATCAATCACCGATGTTTCACCAGGGTTGTACTGTGGATAGCCCTGAGAGAAGTCAACGGCAAAGGGATATCCAGTTTGCCAAGTGAACACGACGTTTGCTCCAGCCACATTGAAATGTCCTCGCATAGGCATAATCAGGAATTTTGTGCGCTGATTCAGATCGCGAACTAGAGAAATTGCAGCATCAATGTTTCGGATCTTACCTTCAGTCATGGTTAGCCCTAATCCGAAAAAGATGACTCCCAATTTGCATCCTATCATGACATCAGCGATTTCGTCAAGCGTTTCAACAGGCACCCCAGCAACATTGTCAACGTCAAGTTCTTCGTTTGCAATGAGCATGCGGAAGGCTTGCAGAAGCTCGTAGTCTTTGTTGGGTTCAACCTGAAGGAAATAGTCAGCCGCTTCAGCTGAATGGGTCTTACGAACATCTACGACAACCATCTTTCTTTTCTTCTGGAACATTGTGTAGGGGAGTTCGCGACTGATCTCAGGTGTAGCGAATACGTCGCGTCCAAGGACTAGATTGATAGCCCTTCGCAGTCTCTTTTTGGATAGAATGCCGCCTAATCGTGAGACGTGTGCTCTCCATGTGCTCTTTTGAAATCTACCATTCGAAAATGTAGTGTATCTTTCTACGTGGCGGGGATGAGCGCTCCAAGGGTCGCATCCCCAGTAGAAGATGAGGTCCGCTCGATGCCGCAGTTGTCCCAGAGTGCAAGAGGCAATGCCGACATCTTGGATGCTCAGAATAGACGGGCCATGGCAAATGGTAGATGTGTTGTCGATAACTCCGCCAACCTCCTCGGCGAGTTCCAGTCCGACGCGAATTGCTTCGCAACTTGTGGAACTCCAGCCATACAATATGGGGTAAGTTGCATCTATGAGGATCTCAGCACTCTTTCTAACCGCTTCGTCCCAAGAAGCTTCAACCAACTCGCCGTTCTTTCTTACAAGCGGTTTCACCTTTCTGTGATTAGCATAGTCTAAAAACTTGGCTGCACCAACAGCGCATGCGTTTCTAACTTCTGTTATAACATTGTTTTTTACAATAACTTCGATGTCATCGCAAAAAGAACCGCAGACTGGACAAGTCACTTGGGAAACAACGGGCACTCTTATTCCCCCTTGTAGTTTTCTTCAAGTAAATCAAGCATACTTAACACTCTTTCTTTAAGAGCTGGCTCAATTTCGGCAGGTATCCCCTTTAATGACGGCATCCCAGTTCCATGCGTTTCTGGGTCCATGATGAGACTTGCCCAAGGACCATAGGGAATGAAAATAACCTTGGGATGTGGTGCTGTCGGCGACTTAACCAGTTTTACGACTACAGAACCGAAATTGGTGATTATTCTCACATTTTCGTTTTCTCTTATTCCAAGTGATCTTATGTCTTCTGGGTCCATATGACAAATCGCCACGTTCTCTTGGTATTCCTCAGAGAGCTTGCCGTGTTCCTTTCCCACACCTTGATCGACTGTTCGACCGGTTAACAGGGTAACTTTTAGTTTAAGCATCAGGTTGTCCCAACCGAAAGGATAAGCTTTGACTCGTTAATCGACTTGAAACGTTTACTAAGCATGATTTGGCCTATTAATATTATTGATGTTACTTGTCTTTCGCCAACTTCCTTCTCTTCGATTCCATTATACATTCTGATGTTTTTGAACATTGGCACATACCCTTCTCATCTGGACGCAAGCAGTTGCATGCATCGCATTCAAACTGGACTAACTCAATGAACTTAACTCACTTTCATATAGCCTGCCAATCCTCTTGTTTGTGTCACATGTTGAACAGGGATAGAAACTGCCACACGTGCGGATTTACACCAGTAGATCTGTCTCTCCTGAAGCCAGTTTCATCAAGTCTTCTTCGCCCTCTGCATAACCCGAAGCTATTAAGATGTCTCCAGCTTTTATCACAATATCCGGCTTAGGGCGTATCCATTTCTTCCCCCTTCTGATGCTCAACACCCACATTCCTGTCTCCTCGGGAATCTGAGCATCTCGCAGAGTTTTGTTTATCAACGAAGATTTTCTTTTTACTTGCACGCGGGTCACGGTTTCCTCAGCTTCTTCAATTACAAGCTTCAAGACAGGATGAGGTTCCAGCCCTCTCAAAACGACTCCAGCTATCTCTGCAGCGGCGTCCGCTATCTTTTCGGTTACAACTCCCAACCTTATCAAACCGAGGAAATCCTTGGATTCTTTTCGCTTGAACCCACTTGACAAAACCAAAAGTTCAAACTCTGTGTGCAACTCATCAATGTGTTCTTCGAGTTCTTGCACTTCTTCCGCGAGCCTGTGACTGTTAAGAAGAAGTGAGGAGTATGCAAGATCCATCATGAGTTCAGAGGTGTCTTTCAGTTCCACGAGCTTATCCACAATTCTCTTGAATGGTCTTTTAGGTGATGCCATAGTTTAACCCTCCAATTTTTGAACCGTTCCATCAGCAAGTCCTTTAAATTCCTCAATGCCCAATGGAGCTCCTCGGGCAACAAGGACATCTTCCTTGTCAACTGTATCATCCTCTTTTGGATTTATGATCCACTTCTTTCCTCGACGGATTGCAATGATGTCAACCCCGATCTTTGCGGCCAACTCTAATTCTCCTATTTTTTGCCCAACTAGGATTGAACTAGGCTTAACCTCGGTGCGGGCTAATCGTTCCTCAACCTTTTGGAAAGCCTCACGAACAATGGGGTGAATACCGATTTCCTGCAACACTATTGCAGCTATATCAGCAGCAGCGTCAGAAATCTTATTTGCGGCGGCAGCCACCACGGAAACTCCGACAAGAGCCTCGGCGTCTTCTGCGTCTCTAGCAGCCAACATAGCGTTCATATCTAGAATGTAGGCGAGTGTGTCAATATGTTCCTCTAGTTCTAAAACATCTTCAGCGAGTTCACGACTATGAAAAAGGGCTGCGGAGTACGCCAAATCGATCATTAACTCGGATATGTCTTTCATCTCGACGAGTAAGTCTCGAACTGGCATGGGCTTGTACTCGATTTTTTCTAGGCGCACCATGCTATCAAAAACTCTCCAAGCGTAACATAATCTCGTTACTAGCATTAAACTGTGCGTATATTAATATTAATGTAAATCGTTATTAATTTTGCAAGAGAATCAAGGCGGTTTATTCAGGAATTAAGTACCTGCTACTAGACATAGTGCGATGAGAAGCACAAAAAGGACGAATATGCTTTTCAAGCTACATGACATTCCAGAATTCTTCAGGAGTCACTTCAGCCTTTCTTGCTGAGGCTATGTTATATGGGCAAACCTTTATACACATCGAACAATCTGCACCATTCTGGCACCAGTAAAGGTAGCATCGTTCAACATCAACATACCATTTCAACGCTCCTGGATTGTTGGATCTGCATGCTACTTCAAAGCTTGGTTCATCATCAATAGAAATTGCGTCTGCGTCACAATATTGAGCGCACAACTTGCATTTTCCACAGAATTCTTTTACGCCAAACTCTATGGGTTTGTCAGGTTCCAACGGAAGGTCTGTGAAAATCTTGCAGAGTCTCACTCTTGAGCCATATTCAGGTGTTATCAATAGGCCATTGCGACCTAGTTCTCCAAGTCCCGCATCAATTGCAAGTGGAACGCTCAAGGCTGTGTCATTTCCGCATTGAGTTGCTTCATATCCTAGATTTCGGATAAACTCGCCCATGCATGCAAGAACAAAGGCCATTTTTGAATACCCTACTCCAGTAACAGCCGCAGCAGGAGCAGCTGGAGAAGTAGCAATTCCATCCGCGTCCATTTCAACCGCCATAACAATAACATTTTCGAATTTTTCTGGAATGGCAACATCAGTATATAGCCAATCTCTATTTAGCTTGCAGATTCCAACCAGCGATGCACCGAAAAGCTTTGCTACTCGCTTGGTAAAAGTGCTCATCTTAAATGGGTTATCAACTTCATATTTCGTTTTTGTCCAATCAATTCCAATAGTAGCTACTGGGGTTCTATGCAATTTGATTTTCTTCCAGGAAAAACCACCTTCAAAGGCGTCATGGACTATCCAAGAGGCGTAGGCTAACGCAAAGTCAACTCTTGAATAACCAGGTTTTTCATTTGCTACGATATCAAGCACTTTTTCATCATACATTTGCTTGTAGCCTTTCCATGATGAATCCCACGTTACTCTATCAAAAACTGTGTTTTTGCGGTCGAAGCGGCGAAGTTTAGATCGATCGATAACGTAGGGTGGTTTTTCAATCTTTTTTACCTTAGCTTTAGGAGTTTTGCTTGTTCGATTTGAATTCATAATCTAGCACCTAAAGACATAACGGAATAGAGGATTTAAGTTGATTTTCTTTCTTTTCTCGGGTCTGTTAACTTTTCTATCATGAAAGCTTTTGTCGTAATGTTTCAAAAACCTTCTACTGTTCCTACATAAGTTTCAACTTTGACATAACAGTTAAAAAGATTAGAACTATTGATATTCAAAACCTCTTGAAACCAAAAAAAGGGAATGTGCAGGTATGGGATATTGGAAAGGCATGCGTTACTATCAAAACACAGACACATTCGTACAAATTGATGACACCTTCGCCGAGATGTTTCCGATGTGGGCTGGAAGAATTCTGATAACAGCTCACAACAAGAAATGGGCGTTAACAGCAGCGGGCATGGCAACAGGATTCGCTGCTTCCATAATCATGTCTCCAGCAGAAGCCGGAATAGAAGATATCGTTCCATTCAATAAAACTCCGGATGGACGAGTTGGAGCGGTGATCCAAATTTACCACAGGACACGGAGGGAATTGAAGACCCAGATGAGCTTAAGGATAAGTCAATGTGTCATGACCTGTCCTACGACCGCAGCCTTCGACGCACTGCCCAAAGCTAAGAGAAGATTGAAAGTGGGACGAAGCCTTCGCCTTTTCGGTGACGGATTTCAAAAAAAAGATGTTGTCGAAGGGCGTGATGTTTGGCGCATCCCAGTCATGGAGGGAGAATTCGTAGTGGAAGATCGCTTCGGCGTTATGAAGGCCGTTGCTGGAGGGAACTTTTTGATTCTAGCGGAAAGCCGTGATTCCTGTCTTGAAGCGGCGGAGGAAGGGGTGAAGGCTATCAACCAGAGAGCTGAAGGAGTCATATTACCATTCCCTGGAGGCATATGCGGATCTGGATCTAAGTCAGGCTCAATGAAATACAAACTTAGAGCATCGACGAATCACCCGCTCTGTCCGGGACTGAAGAAAATTGTGCCTGACTCGCAGGTTCCAGACAACGTGAACAGCGTTTACGAAATCGTCATAAACGGTTTGAATTCCAATTTTGTTAAGAAAGCAATGGCCAAAGGGATAAAAGCAGCAGTGAAGGTTCCAGGAGTCGTTAAAATCTCGGCTGGTAACTATGGAGGAAAGCTCGGTCCGTTCCGAGCTTATCTTAAAGAAGTATTACAACTAGCATAGCAGGTGCACAACTTGCGATTAGTAGTGGCCATAACCGGAGCCAGTGGGGTCATTTATGGCAAACGCTTGTTGGAAGTGTTACGGAGCAAAAACGTTGAAACCCACCTTATCATTAGCAAAGCCGGGGAGAAAGTAATTGAACACGAACTTGACACCTCAAAGAGTAACCTCAAAAAACTAGCTAACTACGTTTATGACATGGATGATTGGAGTGCTCCAATCGTGAGCGGATCATTCAAAACGGATGGAATGGTTATCATTCCTTGTAGCATGAAAACGCTGGCAGGAATAGCTCATGGATACTCAGACAACATCATTTTAAGAGCCGCAGATGTTACGTTAAAAGAAAAACGAAAACTGATTACCGTCCCTCGTGAAACCCCTTTGAGCGCTATTCATTTACGCAACATGCTAGAACTCGCGGAGGAAAACATCACAATTGTTCCAGCAATGCCCGCATACTATCACGAACCTAAGAGCATAGACGATCTTGTAGACTTTGTAGTTGGAAAAGTTTTGGATCTCTTGGAAATAAAACACACTCTTACTAAAACTTGGTCAAAATAGCCACACTTCTTGTATCACTTTGATGTAATTTCTAGGGGTTAGAGTGGTTTAGAGGTTAGAATTATCTCTCTATGGGTTCTTTACACATTGTCATATTCGAGATTCTAACATTGTACCGGAATGGACTTTGAGGAGGGAATATTATATTTGCATGCATGCAGTTTATGAAGAACTCTTCAGAGCGGCTGAATACTTCTTTATTATAGCTTTACATCTTTGAATCAAATGCTGTGGCATATTGGGGTCTTCAAGCCAAGATTTTGCATGATTTATTCTAATTTTTAGCCAATCATAGTTTTCTTTGCTTAATGCATAATCCAGTTCATACTCCGTAGCTTTGTAATGGTTCTCATACACCTTTGGATGAGACATCATGACTGTCTGTTTGTCCACTGGGATTCCCAGTTTCTTCAGTTCGCTGATTTCCACAACTTCATGAATCATGAGAAATTCGTTATCAAGAACATCAAGGATGGTAATGGTATCACCAGTCGGAGTTTCCCCAGTCATATAATCGTAAAACTCTCTGGGTAAGATGTGATGGCTTTTGTATCCCATTTTCTTCAACTTGCTAGAAGTCCCTTCTAACTCAAGGATTATTCTATTCACCAAATCACTGTAATTAGCCCTTATTCCCATGCTCTCATCCTCATTATCAGAAACCGATAACGATTTGATTAAATGATTATTTGCTTCACCATGCTTGATATTCATATTCTTCTGTAACTATGACTGCTGGTAGTTAAAAGGTATTCAAGTTTCCTTACTGTATTCTTACACTTTTCCGGTTCATCAACTAGGTCGATGGGCAACTGCACTGAAGCTAATGATGTTTTCGCATTTCTTGCACACAAACAAAATGTTTCTCAATTTTCCCACGAATGTGTGGATGTCTTCAACATTATCTTTATGCAAAATATTACCACATTTAGGGCATCTCATATTTTCTCCACTCAATGCATGCATGAGGCCTTTTTGGGGTTTAGAGCAGGGTATGCTGAAGAGAAAGGAGAGTTTTCCAGCATATCAGGGGAGAAAACGGAGCTGCTCTAAACCTATCCAACGCCTCCTAATACTAAAGTGCCTTAAATGCTTCAAACCAACGGTTGTATTTAGCCACCATATCCACCGAAACGCTTGGCTTTCTTTCTTCCAGAATATGCTTAAAGTCGTCCATAGATATTGATCTTGGCTGAGCCTGTTTATCATCTGCTTGACCAGATTCAAAAAGCTCTCCAATAACCTTAAGGTGCGCTGACTGACACACGTCACGTAGGTCACTTCCAGAAAATCCCTCAGAAAATCTAGCTAGTCCATGCGTGTCTATGTCTGATGCCAGTTTTAGCTGAGTGGAGTAGAGCTTGAACATTCCCAAACGCGCAGAATGGTCCGGTAAGGGAACCAAAATTCGTTTCTGAAATCTTCTTATGAACGGCCAGTCCAGAGCCCATGGTTTGTTTGTGGCTCCGATTACATACATATGGAGATTTTTACCCTTGTCTACTATGCCATCCATCTCTTTAAGGAATTGATTACGCACCCTAGTTTCGCCTCCAACCTCGTTTGAGTGCATTCCAATTAGTGAATCAAGTTCATCGATGAAGACTATGGCTGGATGTCCCTCGTTAGCTGATTTTCTTGCCGAGCCAAAGAGTCTAGCAACGTTTTGTTCCGCTTCTCCTAGCCACTTTGACATTATAGACGCGGCGTCGACTGAGATGAACGCTGCCTCAATCTCTGTGGCCACAGCCGCAGCTAGCAATGTTTTTCCGCATCCAGGTGGGCCGAACAGAAGGATTCCTCTTGGCCAGCCTAACGGGAACAAGTCTGGCCTCTGAACTGGATAAACGATTGCTTCTTTAATTGCCTTCTTTGCCGTCTCTAAACCCACAACTTGCCCCCATCTTACATCGAGTTTTTCTTTGAGCACAAGCTCATCGTAGCTTACTTTCTCTCCTTGTGAAGGCGTCGCCATTACGCCTGGTGTTTGTTCTCCCCGTGGCTCCATAGGCCCAACGCCTTGCAGAGCCTTTACTCTTTCTTGATACGCCATTGCCCGCTGAATGTAAACTTTGTTCAAGTTGTAGTCAGGGTATAGCTGAGCAAGCTTTAGGAGGGTTTCAATGGCTTTCTGATACATAGTGATAGCCATTCCTTTGGCGCCCTGTTTATCAAGGCGGATGGCTTCAATTGCATAGTTCTTGGCTGCTTTTTCAAGTTCTTGAGATGCACTCATAACTGATCACTGTTCAACTCTTATCTTTCTCTGCGCGCCCAGATTTCCTAAGGTCTTCTCCACATCTTCAGATGAGACATTCAATTCTAGCGCGCATTGATTAACATCAATTTGATTTTCATGGCTCTTAATATAATCCAGTAGTGCGTCCTCCAACGATGATGAATGTTGAATGGTGAATGAAACACGTTTCATTTCCACACAGGTTTGAGGGTCTTTTTCTCTATAAACTTCTGAACAGCCAGTGGCAAGAGCAACCATTTGTTTTGGACTTCCTACAGGTTCAATTCTCTCTGTGACAGTGACCGCGACAGGCGGTTCAGGAAGCTTATCCCTTAATCTTTGCTCAAGAAGCGTGGAGACTTCTTCAAGTATTTTTTCACCACCAGGGGTCTTTACTTCAAGCGGCATGGTCAGATGCGGGGAACTGATGTTGGTCGTGACTAGAGTCTCACTGATAGCATCGTTCACCTTTCCTAGTTCAGATGAAACATCAGGCATTATTCCATCAATACATTTTGTGACATTTTCAAGGACTTTAAGCGCAGGTTTTAGATCCACCATTATGATGTTCAATTCTTTGATGGTTTCAAGTCTCAGAATTACTCGTTCTATGACTAGATCGGTTTGCACAACGATAGTAATCAGTTTTCTAACTTCAGCGGATTCGTTAGCAAAAATCATTGCCCGCTCTTGATTTTGATTTTTAATCGCCATAGTGCATTTTGCAAATAACATTCTGTCCCTTTGACGCAATCTAAAACTTACTTTTTCCAGTCTGACATGTTGAATCTTCAGTTTTCGTATTGCTTGAAGAATACGATCTTCAAGTGGAGGGGAGCGAAAAACCTTCTTGAACACCGTCCCCGCCCATCCTGTCTGCGTCGGATTTTAAGAACTCGGTTTCACGTGAACTACAACTGGTGGTTCGGGAAGAGTTGTAGTCTGAGGATCTGGGGCTTCTTTTTCAGTCTCCTTCTCTACCGAAGTTATAGATGTATCTCCAAGAACTATGTTAGATAGTTTGTTTTTCATTGCGTCGAAATCAGTCTTTTCAGCATTGATCTGTTTCAAACCTTGCTGTATCATACCCATAGCTGTTTGATATGATTCGTCATCAATTCTGCCAATTTCACGTTCAATTTCCAGGTTTACTAAAGCTGAGTGAAGATCGTTAGTCTGCTGAGCACACTTCTCGATCTGTTTATCTATATCATCTATAGTGGTTTGCGCATCCGCTTTCAGTTGGCTCAACGCACCTTCAAAGCTTTTATGGATATCATCAAACATCTCCGTTGAAACACGTTTCTTTTCCGAGAGTTCTTTCAACGCTTGATCTTTTCGCCAGATTAGCGGTATCTCATCGCAGAGTGTCTTCACTTTCAATTTAACAGAGGGTAAGATTATGATGTTGCTACCATTCACTTTGAACTGAGTGTTTGGGTAGCGAAGAAATTCTCCGTCTCCATGCTCGACAAAAACTGTATTAACTCGCCCATCTGGACTGACGATAAATGATGCGATTCGCCCAATTTGACGTCCATATTCGTCACTAACAGTCTTGCCGACAAATAGAAAGGGGTTGGAAGAAGGCTTTGACATAATTTCACCTTCCATAGTTGTTCATCGATCGACGAGATCATCCAATTTCAGTTGGGGCCTTCTCGCCTATTGATGGTATACCCGCAGGCAATTCAGGGAACTTCTCTTTGATCTTCTGCTCCGCAACTGTGGCTGCTTCAGATAAAATCTTCTGTGCATCTGCATTTGATGCTTCAAAGTCTAGGTTTAACCCTGTAGTCTGACCAGCGTCTACGATTATCCCGCTGAGCATGTTTCCAATGTGTCCAAATTCCTTTTCTGCTTCTGGAAAGATGTTGGCCATCCCTGTTTGAATGCTACGTAGCACGCCTACTGCTGGAGCAAGCGTGGTGACTATGTCGCCAAGCTCCGAAACTGTTCTTAGCCTGAGGACAATCTGCTCTAAGGCGAGCCTTGCGTGCATTATCATTTTTTCCATCTTGCGTATTTCGGCTAGTTCGCTGGCGAAGACGTTGGCACGTGGCATGTCATGTTTCGTGTATGCATCAACGATTCGTGTGAAAATTGATTTGTCACGGTCTGTGAATCGATCGGATGCTTTGTCTAATTTTTGAACCTGCATTTCGATGCGTCTGATCGCAAAATCTAGACGTGGTTTCAATGGACCTTGAGGGCGGACGGCTTCTTTGATTTTTGTGGTAAGCGGCGTTTCATTGTATCCTTCTCCCCATCGTTTAACAAATTTGTCTGGCATTTTAATTTCCTCTCAAATGAATGGCTCTTTAAGCGTATTATTACGTTATTAATATGTAGAGAACATATGAGTATATCTCTAAGCGTATATCTGGGTTTCCTTTCCGTTTTGAGCTTTAATTCCGATATGAGAATGGAGGCTAGGCGAATTTGCGGTAATAGACAGAATTGTGTAAGTTAGGCTAAAAAGCACGGAATTTGGAATGTTAAGCCAAGTGACTAAAATGAGTGAAAGAATAAAAGTGCTTGGGACCTTTGCCTTGTTGGGTTTCATTGCTGGAATCGCTGCTAACTTTCTCTATCACATGGTTTGGCCTTGGCTACTACAGGTTTTTCCAAACATACTCCATGCAGAGTGGATGGTATCAGGGCTTGCCGGCGCCTTGCTAACCCTTATTATGCTAGTGCTTTGGGTCTACTTAAGCGGGTCTCAGGAATAGAACAAGCCACCTTTCGAATTTCCAACGCTTTTTCTCTCTTTGTAGTAGTGTCAACTTTCATTATGCTTCATAGTGGTTGAATAGCTCCCAAACAGTTTTTATCCGCCCATACTTGAGCTCTATGAGAACAGCTACAGAGTGCGGGGGCGATCAACAATTTGACAGAAGAAAAAATGCCGATGTACTCTAACGTTTTTGATCTGCTCGCAAAGCCAGTGCGTAATGCTTTAACCCAGTTAGGGTTCTCCGAGCCCACCGCACCACAGGTTAAGGCCATCCCACCCATTTTAAAAGAAGAAAACGTTTTACTAATCGCGCCAACGGGAAGCGGAAAAACCGAGGCGGTTCTTCTCCCTATTCTCTCCAACTTCATTCAGCAACCAAACAAGAAAGGAATATCCATAATCTACATTACACCACTTCGCGCCCTCAACCGTGACATGATACTACGCTTATCCGATTGGGCATTGCACCTCGACATTTCAGCAGAAGTGCGACATGGTGACACTGAAATCAAAATCCGTCGAAGACAAGCACTCCGTCCACCTAATATGCTTGTAACAACTCCAGAAACTCTGCAGGCTATTCTGCCAGGCTCGCGTATGCAAAGGCATCTCAGCCATGTTCGGTATGTCATTATCGACGAGGTTCACGAGACCGCGGAGGACAAGCGCGGAGTCCAGCTTACAGTTGCATTAGAAAGACTAAATGAAATCACTGGAAAAGAGTTTCAAAGAGTCGGCTTGTCTGCCACCGTCGGCAACCCCAAAAAAGTGGCAAAATTCGTTGCTGGGACGAATCGGTCCATCAAAGTGATTACAGTGCCTTTGCCAAAGGGTTACCAATATATCGTGGAAAACTCTCTTCCTGCAGACTCAGATTACGATATGGCTCAAAAACTGAGAACAGCCCCAGAGGCCGCAGCGAGGATAAGAAGAATACTGAACCTAGTGAAAAACCACGCTTCCACCCTAATCTTCGTCAACGCTCGAACCAACGCTGAAATGCTCGGACATAAATTCAACCAACTCACATCCGGTATAGCAGTTCACCATGGATCCTTATCCAGAGAAGAAAGAAGCCTCATCGAAGACGAGTTCAAAGCGAAAGCTCTCCAGGCAATCGTGTGCACCAGCACTCTGCAACTGGGAATTGACATTGGACACATCGACTTGGTCATTCAATACTTATCCCCGCGCCAAGTAACCAGCTTGATCCAACGCGTGGGAAGAAGCGGACATAAACTAGATCTCACCTCAAAGGGTATAATCATCACAGCGTCGTCTGACGATACCCTGGAAGCAGTAGCCGCCACACAACAGGCCTACAAAGGTTACTTAGAACCGATTTCTATACATGAAAACGCATTGGACGTGTTGGCACATCAGACTGCCGGAATATTGCTAGATCAACGGGAAATGACTGTTAGTCAGGTTTTTGAAATTTTGCGTCGAGCATACCCGTATCGAAATCTCTCTAAAGCTAAACTTTTAGATGTTGTAAATTATCTACATAGGTTGAGAGAATTACGAATTGAAGGAAACACGTTGAAGAAGACTCGAAGAACTAGGCTGTACTATTACGAGAACCTCTCCATGATCCCTGACGAAAGACGATATCCCATCATTGACATACTCTCAGACCACCGCATTGGTACCCTAGGTGACGAGTTCATGGCCCTTAGAGCACGAGTAGGACTCAATTTCATATGCCGGGGCAAAGTGTGGCGAATCGTCCAGATAGAAGATGAAACAGGTAACGTTTACGTAGTCCCCTCCGAGGACCCTATGGCAGCCATCCCCGGCTGGGACGGCGAAATGCTTCCAGTGCCACTTACCCTCGCTCAGCAAGTAGGCAGACTTCGAAGAGACATTGCCAAAGAGTTGAACCGAAAGAAAAACGTCAAGGTTGTAGCTGAAAAGCTTGCAAAAAAACTTTCCACTAATGGATCAACATTGCTAAATCCCGTTGAAGAGATTCATGAGCATCTAAAGCGAGGTGCCCCTCTTCCAACTAACAATCACATTCTCATTGAAGCTTTTGACAAATACATAGTCATTCACGCATGTTTTGGAGAGGTTGTGAATCGAACTTTAGGTTGTATTTTTGACTCTATTCTTTCAGATCATGAGCTTATCACTGGTTGGTGGAACGATGGTTACCGAATTCTGATTGAGATGCCTCGAAAAACAGAATTTCATGATCTTGAAAAGATTCAGTCTCTCCTTTTTGAGTTAACAGGAGAAGAGGTAGCACAAGCGTTTGACGACTATCTCAAAGCCCGCTTCCCCTTTGCCTCCAAGATGAAGTTTGTTGCCGAACGATTCGGCGCTCTACCTCGTGGAAGGGCCATGGGACCTAAGAGGCTTGCGGAACTACCAAAACGGTTCAAAAAGACGCCGATCTATGAAGAGACACTCCGTGAGGCCATGCTGGAAAAGGTGGATATTCCTTCGGTAAAGCAAATTATGAAGAATATTAGCAATGGAAAAGTTGGAATAAGCACTCTGTTTTGTTTAGAAAAACCCACGCCTCTAGGTTATCACATTCTCGCAAAATATTCCGAAATACCCGAGCTTATGGCGCCTGAACGCGTTGTACTGAGCAACATTGAACGAATGAAGAGAGCAATTTTGGCGAGAAAAACATTGCTTCTATGCCTTTCTTGTGGTGTTTACTCGGTGGAAAAACGCATCCGTGAACTGCCTGAGAAACCGACATGCGAAAAGTGTGAAGCTGGTTTGTTGGCATCCCTCCGCTTTGGTCAAGATCCAAACGAACTTCGTAACATTCTCAACCGAAGACTAGAGGGAAAAGAGCTGGTCGAGGAGAAGCTGGAACAATTAACTTATGCCAGACGCACAGCAGACCTCGTCCTCAGCCATGGTAAAAGAGCGTTGATTGCCTTACAAGTCAGAGGAATCGGACCCGAGACCGCTTTCAGAATACTGGGGAAAATGCACCCTAACGAAGACGACTTTTACATGGATCTTCTGAAAGCCAGAATTCAATACTTGAAAACACGGCCCTACTGGGAGGATAAAGAAGAAAAACGTTTCAAGCAAAGGTGAAAGTTTTTGGCAATCAAGACGTGATCTGAGGAAGGGATTGAGATTTTTGGGACATTTTCTATAGTGGCTAGATGTCCAGAAACACTAGCGTTGGGCGTTTGTGTCTCAACTGCTGCTCCTGCGGTTGGAAGTCGAGTTCCCCATGTTGGGGCAAGAGTCGGTGCCATAGCGACTCAAGCTACAACCAATGTTATTTACGGTATAAACGGGTTAAGACTGTTAAAGGTGGGTTTCTCTCCGCAAACAGCTCTGGAAACTATGCTGAGAGAGGACTCTGATCGGGAATCAAGACAGGTGATTATCATAGATAAAGAAGGAAGAAGCGCCGCGTTCACTGGCAGGGAAACCGTTGACTGGAAGGGACATTTGATTGGGAAAGATTATGCGGTCGCTGGTAACATGCTTGTTGGTAACAGCGTTATTGATGCGATGGCTCAGGTGTTTGAAAGTTCAGAAGGAGTATTATCGGAGAGATTAATGAAAGCTTTAGAGGCTGGACAGAAGGCTGGAGGTGATAAGCGAGGGAAAACGTCTGCTGCATTACTTGTAGCGCAAAAGGAGCATGTGGGAACTCGTCCCTTACTAGACTTGAGGGTTGATGAGCATCGGGATCCTGTTAGGGAATTGAGGAGGGCTTTTGAAATCTATAAAGAATCGGAGGAGACGTAACAAACATTCGTTTTATGATTCACTAGTCTGCTCGTGGATTAAGCTTCTTGGAAACTATTTTGTTTCTCCTATTTGTTTGAAAGAGAAGTCTTTCAGTGTCATGCCTCTTAGCGGGACTAGGAAGTTGTCGATGTCGGTTATGTTTGCAGCCCATCTTGACCTAATGTCTGACATGAATTGATCGAAGTCGGTGAAATCCTTGTGTAAAGACACTATGGTGCAATTGAATCCGTGTAGTCCGCTACCTGTAGATGCGAATAGAATTTTTGGGTTTTCTTTGATTTCTTTTGTTTTGACTTTTACATCAGATTGAGCGATGTTTATGAATGTGAAGGCTGCGATTTCGTATCCAAGCTTTGCTAGATCAGGTAAGACTGTGTACCCTCGTATGTATCCTGTTTTTTCTAGTTTCTTTCTTGTTCTAGTGATGGTTGGTTGTGATACTTTTAGAATTTTTGCGAGGTCTCTGTCGCTTCTTTTTGAGTTTTTTGCTAGTTCGTATAAGAGTTTTATCATTTTTTCTTTTGGCATGCCACGAATTATTGATTCAAAATATTTAAATCTTTTCGCAACTTTTTTGAAGAGCCAGTCTTTTGTCACGTTATGTGCGTATATCTCTCTCATAGACCCCCTACATAGGGGGGTCCTTTGGTGTTTTGTGTCAGGGTTTTGTGTTGACATGGATTATGTGAGAATTTTGTGGCTTGAGGTATACGGTGTGGTCTGATCTATGGTGGGAGAGATAGAGACGGGTGTGACCTCGTCTGGACAAGGTGTTCTAATTGTGTTGTTGATAAAGGTTGAAATACAGTTTTACCTAATTCTATAACGTTGTTGTGCATGCGGTCGTAGTCTAGAAACCTTGGGTGAAGAACTGCACCCATGGTTGGAGAGCATGGTTAGGACCTCGGCCTCCCACGCCGACGACCCGGGTTCAAATCCCGGCGACCGCACCACTGTTCTGCGCTGGTCAGAAGAGCATCGGCTTTGAATTATCTTGATTTGTACTCTTCAAAGATTTCTCCAAACGCCTTACAAAAATATCGACAGGCATTCTCTATTCCTCTTTCGCCTTTATCTGTCAAACTATAGATAATTGATTTGCCGCTCTTTTCGCCTCCTATCAACCCTCTGTTTTTCAGGTCCTTCAGAGCGGGGTAGATTGTTCCCGGCGTTGGTTTCGCTCCTCTTCTCTTCGCTATCTCTTTAGCTAATTCCTGTCCGTGCATAGGCTTCTTTTTCAGCAGCCACAATATCTGAAACGATAGCATTCCACGCATGTCGCAACATTCAGGCGGACAAGAGTCCATAGGTAGTTTCAACCACTACATATTGGGTGACCAATAGATATAAATATTTGGAGCCATTAATATTGTACATCCAATATGAAGTGATCCGATGAGCGTACCCGACAAACCTAAATCTAAAAGCAAGAATGTCGGTCAAGCGACCGAGGAAGAAATCAAGAAGTTCGTTAAGAAAAGATATGAGGAGATGGCGAAGGCGGGAGCCTCTTGTTGTCGATCATGCGAATGCGAGTCTTCTCTCATAGGGCTTGGGAAGAGAATAGGCTATTCTGATGAAGATTTACAGAATGTTCCAGAGGCTTCTAACATGGGTTTGGGATGTGGAAATCCTGTTGCGTTAGCCGCCTTGAAGGAAGGTGACATCGTTCTTGACTTGGGTTCGGGTGGTGGAATCGATGTTTTTCTTGCAGCTAAAAGAGTTGGACCCAAGGGGAAAGTCATTGGGGTTGACATGACAGAAGAAATGATTGACCGTGCGAAATCTACCGCAGAGAAATATGGCTACACAAACGTAGAGTTCAGGTTGGGTGAAATAGAGAATCTCCCAGTTGAGGATAATTCGGTTGACATCATCATCAGCAACTGCGTGATCAACCTATCCATCGACAAAGAAAAAGTGTTTCGCGAAGCCTATAGAGTATTGAAACCTAGCGGGAAAATCATGATTTCTGATCTTGTCACAGAAGGGGAAATGCCTGAAGAAGTAAAGAAAAGCTTTGACGCATGGGCAGGGTGCATTGCGGGAGCTTTGGAAAAAGGTGAATACTTGGAAACAATGAGGAAAGCAGGGTTCAAAAAGGTCAAAATTGTATCTGAGTCAAGTTATGATATCGATATATCTGAAGAGTTAAAGGGAAAAATAACAAGTGTGAAAGTTGAAGCACACAAAGTGAGCAAATAGTCCACGCAAGTCTGCCTTTAGCGAAATAGTTGAGTTCGGCGGTTTATGAGCATGGAACCGCTCATATCGATGTGCGTTATGTCTCAGGCTTCTTTTTTGGGCCACTTGTATGCATACCATGTAATCAGTGTTGTGGCGATAATCGTTGAGACAACAACTAGTTTCTGGTGAATCATAGTGCAACATGGCTCAGTTATGTGCCAGATGTTAAGAATCGTAAAGACTATGCCTAGAACTATATTTGTCCAGCGATTTGCTGAACCTTTTAAAGTCACAGATAGAAACGCCATCCACAGTGGGATCAGCCAGAAGAGTGACATCATTAACGACATTTGTGTTGGGTCCATCCCCACCCAGATATCTCCAGACATTATGTCCTGTATTATACCCTCCTCCATGAAATACAACACACTGTGGGCTGACATCGCCACTGCCATCAAGATCCACAACACTGAAATTCTTACTTTCAAAGTCAATTTTTCCATGATTTAATAGCACCTGCTTTTGATCAATAATACGGCTCTGTAGTTTTCAAAAGAATATAAGTTTAACCGAGGCCTGTCTCTTAATCACACAGTTGGACGCTCCCTTTTTCAGAAACCTCCAACCACATCTTCCCAAGGCTTATACTTCAAAATAACAATCCTATGGGGCTGCCAACAACAGTACATGCATACAATTAGGTTGGTGGTCTAACTGCTTTCCTTTCAGAAAGTGGTAGTTTCATCCACTTTTCAAACTCGAGGCTCGGGGGCTCAGTTTCAAATAGTGGCTTCCTACGAAATTCTAACAAATTGTTCTCTTTCTCAGCAAATTCAGCAGCCGTAACAACCACGTGGCCCATTTTTGATGCTGCGTCAAAGATTGGTTGCGAAAGTTCTCTCCATCGTTCATCCCGTAGGATATGATGCTCCAAAATCGTTAACGGAACATTCTTGACTACGATTTCAAGATTTCGCATTCCACATTGAATGTGGTCTTCTGACACTCTGAATCCTGTCAAATAAAGTGGGGGCCCACCTATAATGACCAACTGTGGTCTTTCGCCAAGAATTAGCTTCAACGTATGACCGTACATGGGACCTTGAACATCAGGTGCAAACAATATTCTTTCATCACCACGTTGAATGGTGGTCATCAAAACCCAGCCTAGCGGCGTGTTCTCGGCTCCGTGGAAAACGGGTTCAGAAAACTTCACCCTCGTTTCTCCAAACTTAAACGTTCTGCCGTCCGCAACCTCCAGTCTCACAGCATGCTTGCCACCCGTTTTCTTGAACATCCAGCCTCGACGCCTCTGACTGGAGTTAATCATAACTCGATAATCCTTGACGAGAACCAGCTTTCCCAAGTAGATTCGTCTAGCCATCTCAGCAGAAGACCAGTTACAGAACCAGTCCGTAAACGAAGGAGTGTGGTGATCAAAATGATAATGACTCACCGTGACCAAATCTGTCTCTTCTGCAGCCTTTGAAATTCTCTCGCGACATTCAGCCATGGCTTCATACTCTCTAGGATGCGGAGGGAAACCGAAGCGGCTTGGACCCAAAGAAGCCCCAGCATCCAAAAGCACTTTCACGTCAGAGGTCTTCACGTATGTGCACATCGACCTAACGCCGAGACTCTCCGCAGCCAACGGAACAACCCTGATTTTTTTAAGCATCCACGTTCAACACACCGTTTCTATCAACTATACGTTTTTATGTAGGGTTTACATTTAATTTTGCTTGGTGGGCGATGACGACTCTGGCCCCACTGATTTATGATTGTGATCTTGAGTGCGAGAGCCCACTCTTATTATAATGGAAATCTTTCGTGATACAGTAAAGAAATAATAGATTATTACTGACATTATTAATGATCGATATGCCTTGGAATTGGCGACAGCCGGTAACTTTGGTTTTGAAAGTTAATCTCATCTTTTTGGTAGTTGACCTTTTGTTACTACTATTTTTGTCGGTATTTCTTGGGGTTGACGTGCTCAGTTTAGTGAAAGCAGGGTTTTTTCCTATGATGCTGCTTCTTAATTGTGGCATTATTTTTTTGGCAGGTGGGTTAGTAGCAATGTCGTCCTCAATTTTTCCAAGTAAAATCAGGGAGTATATCTTTCATTCTGATGAGAAGTGGTCTGAAGAAAAACAGAAGAAGAGTGAGAGAAAGGCTAATCTGTATATCTTGGCAGGAATCATCCTATTTCTAGAATCCCTTGTCTCAGCTTTTTTGATTCTGTGATTGTCTAGATATAAAAAAAGGGTTGGAAGGCCCAATCAGAGCCTTTTTCTTGCCATGTATATAGCGACTACCAATGCAACTGCAATAACTAGCGCCGCAACAGCTACGTATGTCATCGTGTTTACTGAACTCTGCAGTGCGTCTATTTGACTGCCCATCGTATCCAATGTTTCAGAGTTGTCCGCTATTAGGTCGTAGAGGGGTGTCAACGCATCGTCAAGCGAGGAAGCATTCAGCATTCCAACGTATGTCCATTCAGTCCCAACTGCGGCTAACCGATCAAAGAGATAATAATAGAATACTCCTGTACTTGGTGGCGTTACGGTGAAACCGTACCAGCCGCTCAGATCTGTAGTTGTTAGACCTATTTTAGCATAGGCTACTTCGTACGTTGCATTGTTAGTAACTTCCCTCAACTCAAGTTCCCTGTTAGCCAACGGATTTCCATCAGCATCTGTGTAGATGCCCCTTATGGGAGCTGACATTCCGAGCAAGAATGAAGGAAATGTCGGCTTAGGAGGTGGACCCGGAACCGTGTAACCTGCCTTCTCCAAGTATTCTCTTGCCTCCGATAGGTCATAAGGTCTTGCAGTTATCGAGGCGTTGTAGAAAGGATATGTTGGTAACCAGTATGTTGTTGCAGGTTGTCCATAGCCTGCCATCAAGTTGTCAATGATAAGTTGTCTTGGGATGGCGTATTCAATAGCCATTCTCACATAACTAGCTGCTTCGGCGGCTCTTGTTGGATCAGACTGGCCCAATGGAGTGTCTACACCTGTGCCAAGGATTGGGTGTTGATGGTTGTAACCAACTTCTTGCCTACCTGTGCCTTCATTAAGCAACACCTTGCCCCATGCTGGGTCTATGGTTGGAATGTCCACTTGAATCTGGTATTGAGGATCCAGAATGTCGACTTCATCGTTCTTCAACGCTGCTAGAGCCGGAGTCTTGTCGGCGATGAATCTGATGTAGTAGTCCGTCACACCGAACAATCCGTCGGCTTCCAAAGCTGATGCATTCCAGTAGCCAGTGAATTTTTCGAGGTGAACAAGCTGTGCAACTGGGTCGAAGTCTACCCATTTGTAAGGGCCAGTTCCTACTGGTCCAGTGTATGTAGTTCCGCCTATGTCTATTGATCCTTCGCCAGTGTTGAATGGGCTATCAGTCCAGTCTGCGGGGGCCATGTTCTCAAAGATGTGTTTAGGAATTATGTTGTTGGCGAAGCCTAAGAGATATGGGTCAAAGTATCCGTAAGGCTTACCAGGGAGCAATTCAGGAAGCCACATCTCAATCGTAGTCGCGTCCAAAGCTGTTATGTTGCCTACTCTGGTACCCGTTCCTAAAGTTGTTGATGAGCTATTTGCATACGTGAATTTGACATTATCTCCAAAAGCCTGTGTGTAGGTTCCTTGATGCTGCGTACCCGTGTCAGGGTTCATGAGAGCCCATAA